>OZ245896.1:0-637500 GCA_965229665.1 Erythrobacter sp.
CCTGCCACAGCGACACCAAAGGTGTCAGCGTTCCCCAATGCTGAAGATGCATGGTCATTTGCGCCCCCGTTTCCAAGGGCTTAGCGCAATATGGTTAATGCCGTCTTTAAGTGTGGTTCGAAGCAGACTTCCTGCTGGGCTCCGCACCAACACCTAACCTCGGGCCGCGATATTCTGCGGCTCAAACAATTCCGGATGATCGCGCGCCGGTGCAGCGTCTTTCTGACGCCGGTCCTCTGCGCTTTCGACCCGGTCTCGCCCATGGGTTTTCGCTTCATAAAGCGCAGCGTCAGCTCGCGCGAAGAGCCGCTCATAGCTCTCGCCTGGGTGCGCAGTAGCCACACCAAAGCTGGCCGTAAGCCGGATATCGTCGTTCAGGCCATCATGCTGCATCTGAACAAAGGCTTTCCTGATCCGCTCTGCCAGGCGAACGGCCGGAAGGTTCTCGCAATTCCACACAGCGATGCAGAATTCCTCGCCGCCAATGCGTCCAGGCGTGTCATCGCTGCGAACGGTCGTCTCGATCAGCTGCCCAAAGTTCGAAATCGCCTGATCGCCAGCCTGATGCCCCCAGATGTCGTTGACCTGCTTGAAGTGATCGATATCCGCCACAACCAAGCTCAACGGGCGCCCTTCGGCGTGAGCGCGGGGAATTTTCGCGCGCATTCTCTGCTCAAATGTCCCTCGATTAAGAAGGCCGGTTAGGGCATCTCGCTCGCTGCTTTCGCGCAGGCTTGTAGTCCATTCGGCAATCGTCGCGCCAATCAGCACCACGGCGGTGGTTACGCCTTTGACGCCCAGCGCCAGCCCGATCATCGAGTAATAGATTGAATCCCGGTAGACCGCTGCCGGTATGGATTGTTCGAACAACAGCGTCATGGTCGGCCGGATGAGGAAGTCGACCGCTTGAAACGCCATTACGGCAAGGATCGCGAGGTCGACAACATGCCGGCGCTGAATGGTCAGCAACAGAGCGGCACCCATGGCGAACATCACGCCATAGCCTATGTTCACGATCAACAATCGCGGACCAGCCTCATTGGAAAATCCGATCGCCACGGCCAAGGCGAGAGCGCTGACCACATAGACAAAAGCGAAACTACCGAGATGGATCTTCAGCCCGGCGCGTTCACACACCGAAGCGACCATCACAGTCGAGCCGAGGCTGTAGAACAATTGCGTCGCGTGAAAAGTGTAGAACGCGTCGGCGGGAAAGATGTGCGTGATCAGAAACCCGACAGCTGACAATGCATAAGCGATCCCAAAGCCGAGCACATGGCGTTCCATCCGCCCCACTCGCCAAAACACCACGAAGGTCGCCGCGAAAAACAGCGCCATCAATGGCGTAATAAATCCCAGAATCTGCGTTTGCATCACCCGTCGCGCCCCCGTTGCCACAGGGGTAAGTCGATAAGGTTAAGGCGATCTTGCGATCTTGCGCCGAATTGCAAAAATTTCCGACAGCCCGCCGCACTGGGAGAAGCAGCGAACTCACCTTGCCCCGAACGCGCTCTCCGCCTATCTGGCGATCAAATTCCAAACAGATTCCACTCCGAAGGATACGCCCGATGGCCGCGCAATACGCCTATGTCATGAAGAACATGACCAAGACTTTCCCCGGTGCCCAGAAACCGGTGCTGAGCAATATCAATCTGCAATTCTACCAGGGCGCGAAGATCGGCATCGTTGGCCCCAATGGCGCCGGCAAGTCGACCCTGATGAAGATCATGGCCGGGATCGACAGCGACATCACCGGCGAAGCATGGCCGGGTGAGAACATCACCGTTGGCTACCTTCCGCAGGAACCAGAGCTCGACACCTCCAAGAACGTGCTCGAAAACGTCAAGGACGGCGCGCGCGAGATCGCCGACAAGGTCGATCGCTTCAACGCCATCTCGGCCGAAATGGGTGATCCGCAAGACGACACCGATTTCGACGCGCTGATGGAAGAAATGGGCACGCTCCAGGAAGAGATCGACGCTGTCGATGGCTGGACGCTCGACAACCAGCTCGAAATCGCGATGGAAGCTCTGCGCTGCCCGCCGTCAGACGCGGCGGTCGATAATCTCTCTGGCGGTGAAAAGCGCCGTGTCGCGCTGACCCGGCTGCTGATCCAGAAGCCATCAATCCTGCTGCTCGACGAGCCGACCAACCACTTGGACGCCGAAAGCGTCGAATGGCTGGAAAACCACCTCAAGGAATACGCTGGCGCCGTGCTGATGATCACCCACGATCGCTACTTCCTCGACAATGTGGTGGAATGGATCCTTGAGCTCGATCGCGGGTCCTACTTCCCTTACGAGGGCAATTATTCGACCTATCTCGAGAAGAAGGCCAAGCGGTTGGAGCAGGAAAGCCGCGAGGAAAGCGGTCGTCAGAAAGCGCTCTCGCGCGAACTCGAATGGATCCGGCAGACGCCCTCGGCGCGCCAGACCAAATCCAAGGCGCGTATCCGCAAGTTCGAACAGCTTCAGGATGCGCAAGGCGATCGCAAGCCGGGCAAGGCGCAGATCGTCATCCAGGTGCCCGAGCGCCTGGGCGGCAAAGTGATCGAAGCCAAGAACATCTCAAAGGCCTATGGCGACAAGCTGCTGTTCGAAGACCTGTCCTTCATGCTGCCCCCGGGTGGCATTGTCGGCGTGATCGGCCCCAATGGCGCGGGTAAATCAACCCTGTTCAAGATGATCACCGGCCAGGAAACCCCTGATAGCGGCACGATCGAAATTGGGGACACCGTCCACCTCGGCTATGTTGACCAATCGCGCGACGATCTGACGCCGAGCAACAATGTCTGGGAAGAGATTTCCGACGGGCTCGATTACATGCAGGTCAATGGCCACGATACCTCGACCCGGGCCTATGTCGGCGCGTTCAATTTCAAGGGCAGCGACCAGCAGAAGAATGTCGGCAAGTTGTCGGGTGGTGAGCGCAACCGCGTGCATATGGCGAAGATGCTCAAGCAGGGCGGCAATGTGTTGCTGCTGGACGAACCGACCAACGATCTCGATGTTGAGACTCTCGGCGCGCTCGAAGAGGCGATCGAGAACTTCGCCGGCTGCGCCGTGGTAATCTCGCACGATCGCTTCTTCCTTGACCGTCTGGCGACGCACATCCTCGCCTTCGAAGGCAATAGCCATGTCGAATGGTTCGAAGGGAACTTCGAAGCCTATGAGGAAGACAAGCGCCGCCGTCTGGGCGACGCGGCGGATCGTCCTACCCGATTGGCGTATAAGAAGCTGACGCGGTGATCCGGCGCGCGAGCCTGCTCGCCAAAGGGGCGCTTGCGCTTGCCGGCGCTTCACTGCTTGCGCCCGCCGCCGTGGCGGAGCAGCCCTCGCAAGAGGTTTCCGTCTCGTTGTTCATGCGCATGTCTCACATCGATTCCCTGCGCGGTGATCGGGACTGGGCCGGGATTGATGCCAAACGAGTTTTGGGATCGATCAATCTCGACAAGAAAATCGACGATAAGGAGAAGGCACTTCTGCTGCTGTTGCTGGCAGATGGTCCCTTCACGGTCACCACAGTCCGAGCTGGGCAGACCGAGTTTCGCAGCGTCGAGGGCAATCTGTCGCCTCGGGCGGAGAAGCTGTTTGCAGACGCGCTCGGAATAGAAGTCGACCAGAGCGCGGCCTTTTTCGGCGCTGAGCAGGCTCAATCCGCGCTGCTGATCTATCGTGACCAACGGGTGGAATGGCCGCGCGGCAACGATACCTCGGACAATGCCTATGCCGACGTTTCGGCAATGTCCTATGCTTTTACGGGCCTCCGTGATCTGACCGATCGCTACGGGATCTATCCGTCGACGCAATCGGATCGCTATGTCTTCGACGCGGATGCGCCGGCGCTGGAAGGCGACTTTGTGACGATAATGTACATGCTGTCGCTGAAACTGCAGAAAATCCAGTTCGAGGTGGCACCCGAATGCACCCTCGCAGGGCAGACCCTCTCTGAAGCATCCAAACGGGTGCTGACACACGAAGCCATAAACACCTGCCTGACAGAAGACTTTGGCAATGATGGTGAGAGCTATGGCGCCGAGCCCATGACCCGCGGCCACATGCTGCGCCAGATCATGAACGCCGTGCGCGAATGGATGCGATAGGAGGTTACGAAGAGTGGCCAGGGGGTGAAGAGAGAGAACCTGCGAGTGGTTATTTGATGGCCACTCATTCCGCTTCACTCTCACCCCGCATCCCAAACCACGCCCAGCCGCTCAGCAGGATCGCGCTGGCAGAGACATAGGTCATCAGCCCGCCGGGGATGAAGTTCACATACCCGCCCAGATCCATGAACACGAAATAGCCGACATCGGCCATGCCGCCGGTCAGTGCTGCGACCCAAGCGGCTGTTCGCCAGCTTGCACTGCCCTTCGCGACCAGGGCTGGCGCCCGCCACAGGAACACTGCGCAGACCACTGTGGTCACGCCGATCCAGCCGAGATTCCAGCCATGTTGATTGTAGAGCGCCGAAGCCGCGGGGTGCGCGGTGAACATCAAATCCTCTTTGGGGACCGCATCGGCCACGGCCTGAACCGCCCCAGCCGCATCGGGCGCGCTGATGATGATCACGCCAGCCAGCACATGCACGAGCCCCCAGATCACCCACAAAACGGCTGCGATCTTCAACACCAAAGCCTGCGTATTCGTCATGTCCTGATCCCCTTGGATATGCAAAACTTGCCAGCGCCGATTCCAACGCGGATAGAGGAAGACTAGAAAGGTAGTTGATAGAGTCAACTAAATATCATGGCGGACAGCGACCCTTACGAATTGGCCTATCAGATCGACCGCTTGATGCGGCGGATGAATGCCGGGCTCGAGGCGCGTGCGCCGATATTCGACACCGAAAGGATCGGCCCGATCGGCGGGATGGTGTTGCTCACGCTGGCCGACATCCAGCCGGTTCCAATGCAGCGGATCGTCGAGGTGATGGCGCGCGACAAGGCCCAGATAAGCCGCATTCTCGCTATGCTCGAGCGACGCGATTTGATCTCCAAAAGCGCCAACAAGGATGACGCGCGCAGCAGCCTGCTGTCGCTGACCGACAAAGGCGCCGGTTTCGTCGAGCAGATCAAGGCGACGCTCGACACGGTGCTCAGCGGTATTCTGGAACCGCTCAGTGCGGAGGAGCAAACCCAATTGCTGACGCTGCTCGCGAAGAGCTGAGAGCCGATTTCCTACTCTCGGCTGGGCGGCTATCCTCAGCGCCGCTCTTTCTCACCGTCGATCCAGGGAACACCGCCGATGCGGAAGGTCACACTTTGCGTGATGCCGCCCGCCTCAAACCCTCAGATAGGCTAGGCTTCAGCGGAAGGTCACAGTTTTTGGAACTCATGTGGGCGTTCCACCCACCGCGCATCAGCCCCAGTCCTTTGTATCGACGCACAGATCAGGCACGGTCGCGGCGAACAGCACTTCGCCGAATGGCACATCGAGCTGACCATCATAATCGCCGCCATCAGCCTCGCTGCGGGGATTGGCGTGCATCAGCACGCGCCGCTCGTTGGCATCGACCACCCAATATTCGGGCACGCCAGCGCGCGCATAGAGCCTGGCCTTCGCCCCGAGATCCGCCCGGATGGTCGCATCCGACACCTCAATCGCCACTTTGACCCCTTCCAACGGGAGTGGCCCATCACCATCAGCATCGTCGGTGATCACCAAGTCTGGCATGGGCAGATCGTGATCGGACAGTCGAGCCGACACTTCGAGAAGCAGGCCCAGTGGGAGACCTGCGGACTTTAAGGCGTCATTGAGCGATACAACAACTTGCACCTGCAGCCGCGCGTGCGGCCTGTGTTTGGGAGCCACGTAAAAGACCTCGCCGTCGAGCAATTCGGTTCGACGGTCTCCAAAGGCGCCCTCGCGATCGAGCAGCAGGTATTCCTCGACAGTCAGTCGGTGCTTCTCACCCAGATCGACAAGTTCCTGCGTGGTCATGCCTCTGCTTACCACAGCGACGGGGGTGGACAAAAGGGGCCAACAAAGGGTGATCGCAATTAAATATTGTAAATCAGGGCGATACCCAGCGCTGCGACCACTCGCCGCTCTCGTCCAACTCGAACTGCGCCCGGACATGACCAGTGTGCGCGAGATAGAGCCAATCGAACTGTTTGAGCTCGACCATGAGTACAGCGAAATTCTCGCGTGCCGTAATCAGTTGCTCATCGCTCGGCTCCACGCCTTCGAATTCTCCCGGCAAGCCAGAGGTGGCGCTTTCGGATGCCGTTCCCGGCCCATCGCCAAGATAGCATCGGCGCGCGAAATTGGTGCCATTGTCCCAGGCTCGTTGCGCGGTGACGCTGTCGCTTTCAACCCTACCAACGCCCCGGGCGCGGATCTGAATCTTGGCCCCCTTGTCATAGAGCAGCACCGCCATCGCCGGATCAGCTGCGATCGCGGCGACTTTGGGCGCGCGCGTATCGGTGTGGAACCGCAGGGTGCGTGTTTGAGCATCATAGGACCGCAGCACCATCACTCGGGCATCGACATCGCTGGTCACCACCACCGGCGTGTGCATAGGCGATTTGCGGTCCTTGGCAGCGCGGGTCACCCGCCGCGCAATGTCGGCTTCGATATCATCGAGGGTTTCGAACATGGCGCTGCTGTGGCGGATATTCGCGGCAGGTCAATAGCCTGTTTGTTCATGAAACTGAATTTGAATATTAACATGGGCCTTACCAAGACGTTAAGGCTCGCGACAGCGACTCGTCTGTATCAGGACGTATCAACACAGCCGGTTTGTGGTGGGGCGGCGCAACTGGAGGCAATCATGGACATTACCCAATGGCTCAAGGCTTATGCCTTGAAGGGTGTCGCACTCTCCGCTCTCGCATTCGCGATGGCAATTAGCGTGCAGCCCACCCCCGCCGAGGCGCAAAGCCGCGGCTTTGAAAACCGAGGCGAGCAATTCGCTGCCCGACAGGCCAATCGAGCCAACCGACAGGAGCGACGCCAGGCCCGCCCTGAGCGCCGCGCCAATCGGCAGGCCAATCGGCAGGGCAACCGCTCAGAACGGCGTGCCAATCGTCAGGCCAATCGACAGGTAAATCGACAAGGCAATCGCAGCGAGCGTCGCGCCAATCGGCAGGGCAATCGAGAGTTTCGGGCGCAGAACCGCAACAATCGCGGGCAGATTGACCTACGCAATCAACGTCGTGCCAACCAGGTCGACCGCCGCAGTGAACGTCGTGCCAATCAAGTCGATCGCCGCAGTGAGCGTCGCGCCAATCGCGTCGAAAACCGCGGAGACCGGAGAGCCGATCGGTTCGAACGGCGCGGTCGTGACAACGCGGCCAACCGGGTAGATCGTCGCAGCGAACGCCGCGCGAACCGGATTGAACGGCGTGGCGATCAGCGCGCCAACCGGATCGAACGGCGCGGCGATCAGCGCGCCAACCGGATCGAACGGCGGGGCGATCGTCGGCTGGACCGGCGTGAGAACCGGATCGAGAACCGTCAGATTCGCCGCAATGCCTATCGTGACGGTCGCCGAGACGGTGTGCGGTCCGAGCGTCGCAATGATCGTGTCGAACGGCGCAACGCCTATCGCAACGGCTATCGTGATGGTCGGCGGAACGATCGCTACGATAACCGCAGAAACTACCGCAGCGGCTATCGCGATGGATATCGCAACAACCGCTACAGAAACGGCAATCGTTTCGGCTACAACCATCGCAACAATTATCGCCGGTGGGACCGCGGATGGCGCAAGGCAAATCGGTACAATTGGTACAATTACCGCCGGGCCAACCGCAGCCTGTTCAACATCGGCCGGTACTATTCACCCTACCGCCACCATAGGTACAGCCGGATCAACATTGGCTTCTTCCTGGACAGCCTGTTCTTCTCAAGCCGGTATTACATCAATGATCCGTGGCGCTATCGCCTGCCGGATGTCTACGGACCCTATCGCTGGATCCGCTATTATGACGATGTTCTGCTGGTGAACACATACTCGGGCGAAGTGGTTGATGTGATCCACGACTTCTTCTGGTGATCCCAGAAATCAGGACGTCCCTGGCAGACCCCCGCTTCGCATTCGCGCAGCGGGGGTCTCGCTTTTTTTGACCTGGGTCGGATTTTTTCGGTATCGGCATCGCCATGTCCAAGACCAAAGTGATTCCCGATAAGGATGGCCTCAAACGGCTCGGCAAGAGTGTTCGTAAACGCCTCGCTGCGGATGAGGGCGTCTACAAGATCGACACAGACAAGGCGGAGCTGTTTGCAGTAGGCGATTTTCTGACCGCCGCAGAGTGCGAGCGCTTGTGCTTGATGATCGATCAGGTTGCCCGCCCGTCCTCGCTGCACGAAGTCGACTATGCCGCCGGCTTTCGGACATCCTATTCAGGGGATCTTGATCGCGACGACAGCTTCGTCATGGGAATCTCACGCCGGATCGATGATCTGCTCGGCGTCAATCCGATCATCGGTGAAGCGATCCAGGGCCAGCGCTATCTTCCGGGACAGCAGTTCAAACCGCATAATGACTGGTTCTACACGACGGAGAAGTATTGGGAGCTTGAGCGCAAGCGCGGCGGCCAGCGCAGCTGGACCGCTATGGCTTTCCTCAACAATGTCGAGGAAGGTGGCGAAACCTATTTCACCGAGGTCGGGATCAAGATTGAGCCCAAGCCCGGCGTCCTTTTGGTTTGGAACAATGCTTTGCCCGACGGCACGCCCAATGAGGACACCATGCATGCCGGCACGCCGGTGGTGAAAGGCTCCAAATACGTCATCACCAAATGGTATCGTACGCGCCAGTGGAAGTAGAGTAGCTGGATCTCGCTGGGATCGTGCTTGGCACGGTCCTTGTCCCTAGCCACCCACTCCCTCCGCCCTTCCACCCGGATATTGTTGCGGCAGGCTCCGGGTGGAAGGGCGGAGGGAGTGGGTGGACACGGAATTCCCTATGAAGCTCGCCCTAACGCCTCGGCGATCAGCTTGCGGCTGTTCTCGACCCCATAGAGCGCGATGAAGCTCCCCATACGCGGCCCTTGCTCGCTGCCAAGCAGAGTCTCGTAGAGCGCGCGGAACCAGTCGCGCAGGTTCTCAAAACCGAACTGCTCCTGCTTGCCGATCTCGTAGACCATCGTCTGAAGATCTTCCGCAGAAGTATTGACAGCGGCTCCCGCCAGTGCCGCATCGAGCGCCCGCAGCGCCTCTGCTTCATTGGCTGAAGGCGCGCGCTTGTTGAGCGTCGGGACGATATAGTCGCGGGTGTAAGCGACAGCGCTGTCGATCAGGCGGTTGAGCTCAGGCCGGTCATCAAAGTCACCGACATAGGTGCGGAGATAATCCTGCAGCGCTTCCGGAGTCGCTTCGGTGCCCAGGACACTCGCGAGGTTGAGCAACAGCCCATAGGTCACCGGAAGATTCTCGCCAGCGCCGGGCGCTTCATCCGCCTGCCAACCGCCATTAGCCCGCAGCAAATGCCAGGCCGGATTGCCAAGTTGCTTGTCGAGCGGCTGATCCGTGATCCGCTCACGGAACTGCCAATAGTCATCGACCGCACGCGGGATCACTCCAACATGCAATTGCTTGGCGCTCTTAGGGTTGGGGAAGATGTAAAAGCCGAGGCTCTCTTCCGAGCCGTAGGTCAACCATTCCTCGATCGTCAGGCCATTGCCCTTTGACTTGGAAATCTTCTCGCCTTTTTCGTCGAGGAAAAGTTCGTAAATCAATCCATCAGGCTTCTTGCCGCCCAACACGCGCACGATCTTGCCCGATTGCACACCGCTATCGGTCAAATCCTTGCCATACATCTCGTAATCGACGCCAAGCGCGTACCAGCGCATCGCCCAGTCGACCTTCCATTGCAGCTTTGACTGCCCGCCAAGAGCGCTCTGTTCGACCACGCTGCCATCCTCATCGGTGAAGCGGATCATGCCCGCCTCAGCGTCGATGACTTCGACTGGCACCTGAAGGACCTTGCCTGTGACGGGAGAGATCGGCAACACCGGTGAGTAGGTCTGGCGCCGTTCCTCTCGCAGGGTCGGGAGCATGATGTCGAGAATGTCCTGGTTCTTGCGCAGAACCTGGCGGAGTGCCTCGTCGAACTGGCCTGAATTGTACATCGCGTTGGAGGCAATGAACTCATAGTCAAACCCGAACCGATCGAGGAATTCGCGCAGCTTGGCATTGTTATGCGCCGCGAAGCTCTCATGCCCCGAGTCAAACGGATCCGGGATCCGGCTGAGCGGCTTATGGAGATTGGCTTCCAGCACGGCGGCATTGGGAATGTTGTCGGGCACCTTGCGCAGGCCGTCCATATCGTCGCTGAATGCGATGAGGCGGGTCTTGCCATCTTCCGGCCTAGCTCCGATCAGCGCCTCAAACGCGCGGCGAACAAAGGTCGTGCGCAGCACTTCCTGGAAGGTCCCAATATGCGGCAGGCCCGACGGGCCATAGCCAGTCTCAAAGATGATCGGTGAGCCATCAGGCTTCGCGCCGTCAGGATAGCGTTTGAGCAGACGCTGAGCCTCTTGGAAGGGCCAGGCCTTGTTGACGCGTGCAGCGGCGATCAGATCATCCATAGACATAATGCGCGCCGATATGCTGATGATGGGGCAGGATGCAAGCAGGAAGCGCGTTGCCAGAGCGCTTACTTAGTCGCGAGCGCGATCCAGCACCGCCCTGATTTGACCCAGATCGTCAGCAATTCGCTCCAGATCCAACCCTGCCAGTCCGGGTGCGATCTTAGCAAACATGGTGCCGGTCTGCGCCACCGCATCCGCTCGAGCGACTCGCCCTTCATCCGTAATGAAGACCCGCTTGGTGCGGCCATCTTCGGGATCAGGCTCGATGCGGACGAGCCCAGCCAGCTCCAGCTTCGCAAGCGCGGTGGTCATGCTTGGCCGAGTGATCTGGAACGCATTCGCCAGATCGCTTGGCGTCTTGCCATCGCCCAGTCGGACAAAGTGGTTCAGGATACCGAACGTGGTTGGATTGAGCGGATGCGGCAGGACTTTGCGCAGCGCCGCATCGAGCAGCTGATCGATAATGCCAATCTCGTTGAAGAGACGAAAAGCTGTCGGATCAGAGGGTCTGTCAGGCATCCACCAATTTCGCTTCCAGCGGCCAGCGCGGGCTGGCATCGACTGCTGGCCCATAGCCAACACGCGCAAACATCTGGACCGTTCCGCCTTCCGGCGCAAGCAGATCGCGCAGCTCGGCATAGGGCTGAGCCATTTCCGGAAACTCCTGAAGCGCCTGACTCCATGGGTGGACCGCGAGACCTTCGCGCTGCGCCGCGAGATTGAGGCGGACCCAGCTCGCACCTGCGTTGAGTTGATCAAGCCGGGTATTCGTCTCGGTCACCAGCCATGCCCAGGCCTTGGTCGAGTCCACCATCGGCCGATAAAGGTCATAGCCGGTGTCGAAAGCCGTGGTACCGGGCGTGTCGAGCGTTTCCTTGGTGATCAGGCCAACCGCATGAGCCGCGCTCATCACCGGGCCGGCGAGGTCGATCCCGTCAGGCTGTGCCACCGCCGCGTCATTGCCGATCCGCATCAGATCGATGCTCTCGCGCCTAGTGGCGTCGGTTTCATATTCGATCTTCCACGCTTGCCAGGCATTGGCTGCCAGTCGATCGGTCAGTTCAGGCGCGTTGGATGCGCCAAAACTCACATCTTCAACAGCGGCACTAGCCATCGCGTCCAGACTGGCCTGTTCCACAAGCTGCTCGGTGTAGGGCTCCTTGGTGGAGCGGCGTTCAAGCACCGCTGCGAACAATGGATCTCTGGTCGCAGAGTTCGCGGTTAGGCGGATGCTGGCGATCCGCCCTTCCCCAAGCCGCTCACCTCCCTCGCCGTCGGGAAACGGGCTGATAACCGCAGTATAGTCAAGCTCGGCGACCGCTTGGCGGAACAGTTCGAGCATGCAGCCAAAGCCGATCGTGATTTGGCGATCGAACGGATCGGTCTCAGGAAGGCGCTTGTTGAGATCGATCCGAACATCGACCTGATCCTCGCCCACCAAGGCAAACTCCCACGGCTGGCGATTGTGCGGGTTCGGCGCGAGAATGGCATAGGACAGGGCATTGAGCCGCGGATCGGCAAAGCCTCGTCCGGCTGCGAACCAAGGCGCAGCAGCTCGTTTCATTGAGGGGCTGGCCAGCATTCCCCAGCTCGCGCCCGCGGCAACGACCGCGCTGGCTCCTCCAAAAATCAGCACTTTGCGACGTGACAGGCTCATACGAATCTCCTTTATTTAGTTTTCTAACTAATATTATGAGAGATGCAATCCCCGCTTAGGTTGGCTGTCTGCCTAAGACCCCTTGCACCGGGGTTGGGAGCCGCTAAGGCGTGAGATAATGTATCGTCGCGACCGCCCCTTTCTGCTGACTTTACTGCTGCTGTCGATCGGCCTGCGGACAGTGTTTGGCGCGCCGTGCTGCATGGCGTGGGAGGCTGCTGCACACGCGGCAGAGGCTCCGATGGAAATGGCGAGCCACGATCAAAAAGCACACCATGATCACCATGCGCATCACCACGATAACGACGATCACCATGCCCAGCATGATCATCACGCGCATCATGGTGAGGCCGCCGATCCAGAGAGCCATGACGGCCACAGCCATGAAGCGCATGCCTCCGCCAGCAACCCCTGCTGCTCTGCATGCGGTCCAACACTCCCACCCGACACCATCCTGCTGGCCGACCGCACACAAATAAAGGCGCCGATCAACGCCAGCCCGATCCGGGCGCTGCAGACCCGCCCGCCCTTCCCAGCCTATGACGCGCGAGGGCCCCCGCTCCTGACCTGAATCCCCCCAATTCAGATTTTAGGAGACATCAATGACTACGCTTTCGAAGGCGGGCCTTGGGCTCGCCATTCTTGCTGCCGCATGCGGCAGCGCTCCAGCCATGGCCGATGAGAAAGGCTCGGGCATCAATGCGCTCGACCACGCGCCGATTGGCGTGATGGGCGACCACCGCCATGGCGAGGGTGAATGGATGATCAGCTATCGCTACATGCATATGGACATGGCTGGGGCACAGATCGGGACTGACGATATCGATCCCGACACCATCGCCACCTCCATCCCCAACCGCTTCTTCGGCAATCCTGGACAGCCGCCGACCTTGCGGATCGTCCCGACCGAGATGCGGATGGATATGCATATGGCTGGCGTGATGTATGGCCTTAGCGACACGATCACGCTGATGGCGATGGCCAATTACGTCACCAAGGAGATGGACCACAGCACCTACCAAGGCGGGATGGGCACCACCCAGTTGGGCGGCTTTCGCACCGCTCCAGCGGGCTTTGGCGACACCAAGTTCGGAGCGCTGATTGGTCTGTCTGACACCGTCCATATCAACGCCGGGATCTCGATCCCGACCGGCTCGGTGACCGAGACCGATGACATCCTCACGCCTATGGGCATGACCCCAACCGTGCGCCTGCCCTATCCGATGCAATTGGGATCAGGCACCTGGGATCTCGAGCCCGGGATCACCTATCGCGATCAATCGCACACGCTTGGCTGGGGCGCGCAAGTGCGCGGCACTGTCCGGCTTGGCGACAATGGCGAAGGCTATGCCTATGGCGATCGGGCCATGGCGACCGCTTGGCTGGCCGCTGCATTAACCCCCGGCGTCGCACTGTCAGGCCGGATTCAGGCCGAGACAATCGGAGCGATCGATGGGATCGATCCCAACATCGCAGGCCCGGTCCAAACCGCCAATCCTGACTTCCACGGCGGCGAGACTGTCACCGCCTTCGCGGGAGTGAACTTCGCTGCGACCGGCGGGCCGCTCAAAGGCTGGCGTCTCGGAATCGAAGGCGGGATCCCTATGGTGCAAGATCTCAACGGTCCGCAAATGCCGACCGATTGGACCCTGACTGTGGGTGTCCAAAAGAGCCTCTGAACACACACAACACGGGTCGCGACCAAAGAGTCGCAGTTGATCGGCGGTGCGGCAATAGCCGTGCCGCCGTTCTTCTTTTTCGCCGTCTGAGTTGTGAAGCGCTCAGAACGCGATGTTTACTTTTCGTTCTCGCTCGCGCAGTTCTGGTCGGGTGAGTGCCCCCGCCCAACCTCTTCCTCTGCCCGCGCTCCACGCCAGCCATGGCGGCAACTGGCTGCGCTCTCCCAATGGGGAGACCGGAGCAGTCTCCAAGGGCGATGCGATTATGGCCGCGGCGGATACGCCAGTGCTGGTCGTCAATGCACCCTTGGTCGCAAACCGTCTGGGTTATCCTGATCTATCAGGCCTCGACCTGCTCGAACTGTTCGCCTTCGTCCATCCGGCGCAATTCTGCGTTCCGACCCCCCGTGGATTGGCGCAGGCGCTGGGTCTGGAAGAGCCGTCAGGCGACGATGCTGTTCCGGCATTCCTGCAATTGGCAGCGGGCACGCTGATTGCTGCTTGCGAAAGCGAGGAGTGGGCCGAGCGTGACGGCGCATGGAGCGTGCTGCAAAGCATGGTTCGGCTGCGCTGGCCGTGGGCACAAGTCTTGATGCCGCATGTCAAGCGACCCAAGCGGGCCGAGAAATGGCTGTTCTCCAAACTTCCTGAATGGGAGGAAAGCGCCGAACGCGGCGCCCCGCGCCAGGTGGAATTGGCACCCGAAGCGGTCCAATCCCAGCTCGACATTCTCACCGGCGAAGGCGCGGAAAAGCGCGCAGGCCAACAGACCTATGCCCAGGACGCCGCGCGGATCTTTGCGCCACGCGATCGGCGCGATCTTCCGCATGTCGCTCTGGCTCAGGCCGGGACCGGAATCGGCAAGACGCTCGGATATCTCGCGCCCTCTTCGCTCTGGGCCGAGCAATCGGGTGGCACAGTGTGGGTGTCGACCTACACCAAGAACCTCCAGCGCCAGCTCCGCAGCGAAAGCCGTCGAGCATGGCCGAGCGAACGCGCTGATGGTTCGCGCCCGGTGGTGGTGCGCAAGGGGCGTGAGAATTATCTCTGCTTGCTCAATCTGGAGGATGCGCTGCAAGGCGGATTTGCTGGTCGTCCAGCGATCCTTGCCCAATTGATTGGGCGCTGGGCCGCGTTCAGCCAGGATGGCGACATGATTGGTGGCGACCTGCCGGGCTGGCTCGGCACTCTGTTCCGCAAGCGCGGGATCGCGGCGCTGACCGACCAGCGCGGCGAATGCGTTTATGCTGGCTGCCCGCATTACAAGAAGTGCTTCATTGAGCGCGCCGCCCGCAGCAGCGCGCAGGCTGATCTGGTGATCGCCAATCACGCGCTGGTGATGGTCAATGCCGCGCGCGGACGCGACCATGCGCAGAGGCCGACCCGGATCATCTTCGACGAGGGGCATCACGTCTTTGAGGCGGCGGATTCGACCTTCGCCGCGACTCTATCGGGCCAGGAGGCGATTGAGCTGCGCCGCTGGATTCTGGGACCAGAGCGCAAATCGCGCGGAAGACGTCGGGGCTTGGCCGCTCGCTTGGCCGACATTGCCAGCTATGATGATGAGGGAGGCATCGCGATCGAAGATGCGATCGAAGCTGCGCAGGCGCTTCCGGGGGATGGCTGGCTGCAAAGGCTCAATGAGAGCGAACCTTCTGGCCCGCTCGAGGCGCTGTTGGCGACGGTGCGCAGCACCACTTATGCCCGCGATGAGAGCGGCGGGGTCGATGCCGGCTATGGGATCGAGACCGAAGCTTCAGGATTGCCTGGCGAGTTAATCGAGGCCGCCAATGCCGCTGGCGAAGCGCTGGCGGCGATCCGTGCCCCTCTGATCAAGCTCGGCTCGCGACTGGAAGCGATCTTTGCCGATCCGCCGGATTGGCTTGATGGACAAGGCCGGGCACGGATTGAAGGCGCCCGATTCTCACTGGCGTGGCGGGTCGATTTGCTGGCGGCTTGGGAGGCGCTGTTGGCGCGGCTCGGCGGTCCCGCCGACCCGGAATTCGTCGACTGGCTCTCAGTTGAGCGCAATGACGCGCGAGAGTTCGACATCGGCATTCAGCGGCGCTGGCTCGATCCCATGAAGCCCTTCGCCAAGGTCGTGCTTGAACCCGCGCATGGCGTGATGCTGACCAGTGCGACCTTGACCGATCGCAGCAATGAGCAAGGCAATGATCCCTGGGCCGCCGCGATCGCTCGGTCTGGATCCGATCATATCGAAAGCGAGCCGCTGCTATCGGCGGCGGAGAGCCCGTTCGATTATGCCAGTCGTGCCGAAGTGCTGATCGTGACTGATGTGAAGAAAGGCGATCTTCCGGGGCTGGCAGGAGCCTATTCACGGCTGATCGAAGCGAGTGATGGCGGTGTACTGGGGCTGTTCACTGCGATCAGGCGGATGCGCGCGGTGCACGGTCGCATTGCGGATCGGCTCGCGCGGGCGGGTCTGCCGCTCTACGCCCAGCATGTCGACCCAATCGACACCGGGACGCTGGTAGACATATTTCGCGATGATCCGCGCGCGAGCCTGCTTGGTACCGACGCCTTGCGCGACGGGGTCGACGTCCCCGGTCGAAGCCTGCGTTGCGTCGTGCTGGAGCAGGTTCCGTGGCCACGCCCCGATATCCTGCATAAGGCACGGCGCGCAGCGTCTGGCGGAAGCGCTTATGATGACCGGATCATTCGCGCGCGATTGGCGCAGGCATTCGGACGGCTGATCCGCAACAAGGACGACGCCGGGCATTTCTTGGTGTTGTCTCCCGCGTTCCCCAGCCGACTGCTGAGCGCCTTCCCCGATGGAACGCCGATCACACGGCTGACCCTCGACGAAGCGCTTGAACGAGTCGGCCAAGGCCCTCCCGCGACCGTCGAAGGCTCTGGCATCGCGGCGCCGGGTGAGGCAGACTTGCCGACATGATTGAGGAGTGGGATCTCAACGTCCGGTTTATCAGCATCGGCGCTTGCCTGATGTTGCTGGCGCTGCTCGCCACTGGTGAGGCGCGCCGGGACATTCGCATTTCACTGATCGGCCTGGTCATCTGCGTGATCGCCTATTTGCTCAATTCCACCCCACTGACGGCGCCCGAAACGCTGGTCGATCCCTGGGTCGATCTGCTGTCGCTGTTCGCGCCGTTTTGGATTTGGATCTTCGCCCGCCGCTTATTTGAGCGCGAACCCCAACGCAGGATTGCAATCGCAGCAGTCATCGCGCTGGTCGTGTTCTGGTTCATGGGCAATTTCTTCACAGCGCCACAGGTGTTCGCGTTCTATGCGATCCACATCGTCTCGCTCGCGCTGATTATTGATCTGGTCCGGGTAGCTTTGGGCGGACGCGATGATGATCTGATCGAGAAACGCCGGACGATTCGTTTGCTTCTGCCGCTGCTGGTCGCCGCGCAGGCGGGCGGCATCCTGGTGTTCGAAATGTTCGTCGGGCCAATGCTGACACTGCCGTGGATCCAGCTGGCCAATGCGCTACTGATCTTGTTGCTGGCGCTGTTTGTCGGAGTGGCTCTGCTGCAGACCGACTCCCAATTGCTGGTTGAGTCCAATGCCGATCTCTTAGCAGCTGATCAGGTCGCGCCCGATCTCTCTCCCGCCGAAACGGTTCTGCATGACAAGCTCATCGGCGCCATGGAAGTGGGATATTACCGCGAGCCCGGACTGACGATCGCAAGCCTCGCCGCGCATCTTGATACGCCAGAGCATCGCTTGCGCGCGCTGATCAATCAGCGGCTTGGACATCGCAATTTCTCGGCTTTCCTCAATCTCTATCGCGTGGAGGAAGCCAAGGCGATTCTGGCCGATCGGGAGAGAGTTGACCTTCCGGTTCTGACCATTGCGATGGATTTGGGCTATAATTCACTGCCGACTTTCAATCGCGCTTTTCGCGGTGAAACCGGAACAACACCCAGCGATTTCAGACGCTTGGCGATCACTGGCTCCTCCGAACAAAACTGAAAAACTCAGATCAATTCCGAAATTGATCGGCATTTTTCGGTGCCGCGAAGAGATTGCTGAGCCGATCCTCCATTTCAGCTCCAACGCAAACGAAGGAGCGAACAATGACCGATACCCCGCTATCCTATGCGCTCACCAAAGTCGGTGAGCATTTTCTCGACGTCCTCTATTTTGATCTCGGCCGCTATCTGATCGCGGCCGGGTTGATGACTGTCTTGCTGTTGCTGTTCCGCGGATGGGCCAAGGCGCGCCGGATCCAGCGCCGCAGCGCGAGCCGGAAGGATTACCAACGCGAGATTGTGTCATCCTTGCGAACTGTAATCGTGTTCGGTGTGACGACGCTGGCCACACTGATCGGGACCGAGTTCGGCGTGATCAAGCTCAAACTCGACGCAGCCCCGCTGCTGACCGTTGCCTGGCAAACCGCGCTGATCATCGTGATTCATGACGCCTATTTCTATTGGATCCACCGCGCCATGCATTCCAAGCGGCTGTTCCGCCTCACACATTTGCATCATCACAAATCGCGCACGCCGACGCCATGGGCCGCTTACAGCTTTTCACCCTGGGAAGCAGCATTCGAAGCCGCGTTCGTGCCGCTGTTCCTGCTGGCAACCAGTCTGATGGGATTTGCCTATGCCGGCTTCGCGATGTTCCTGTTCCTGTGGCACATGATCATTCGCAACGTAATGGCGCATGCCGGACATGAGATCTTCCCCGCTGGCTGGGTCGACAATCCGCTGGTCAGCTGGATCAGCACCACCACCCACCACGATCTGCATCACAGCGAAGGCCACAATTACGGCTTCTATTTCACCTGGTGGGACAAGTGGATGGGCACTGAGCATCCTCGCTACAAGGAAGAGTTCCGCAAGAATGCCAAGCCAATCACCCTGCCTGGCTCTTGGGCTGAACGAACCGCCGTGATCACCATGGCCATGTTCGCGACCACAGCCACACTGATCGGCCCCTTCGCCGGGATCGACGCCGGAATTCTCTAACCCCAAACACCCTTTGGTCAGCTGCTCTTCTCGCTGGCCACGCGGCAGTGTTGCGACGCTCGATCCCCAACGGCGTCATGACACTGCCGCATTTGCTTTACACAGCGAAGAAGATCGTGTTGTGAGAAACCTTCACCGTCTGTTGCACACCCAAAAGGAGAGAGCGGGTCATGAAAGTCCTCGGACTGCTGCGTCACGCCAAATCCGAATGGGACGATATGGCTCAGCGTGATTTCGATCGCGGATTGAATGATCGTGGGCGCAAGGGCGCGGTGATGATGGGTGATCATGTCCGTGAGCACAATATTGCCTGGGGCCAGATGCTTGCGAGCCCTGCGGCGCGCGTGAAGCAGACTCTCGAACTGGCATTGCCAGAATTTGATCCGCTGTTTGATGAGCGGCTTTATCTCGCCAGCTCCGAGACGATCGTAGAGGCTCTGCAGGAGCTCAACACGCCGAGCGATAGCGTCATCATTGTCGGCCATAACCCAGGCTTGCAAGCGACGATCTTTGATCTTGTCTCGCCAGCTCGAGAGAATGATCTATTCAAAGAGGCGGCGATCAAGTTTCCCACGGCAAGCTATGCCGTGATCGAATGCGATGTCGACAGTTGGGCGGATCTCAAGAAGGGCTGCGGTCGGTTGGTGCATTTTGCCCGACCGCGCGATCTTGATGCGGACTTGGGGCCGCAGCACTAACCCTTTGCTTGGTTAGCCGAGCACTTGGCGAGGCCCAGGACCAGCCTCTCCAAGATGGTCATCCTTATTGTAGATCGCGCAATGACTCAGGCTGAGGCAGCCGCAGCCAATGCATCCATCGAGCCGGTCGCGGGTCTTCTCAAGCTGGGATATCTTGCGATCCAGCGCGCCCCGGATCGATCGGCTGATGGTCTGCCAATCACGGGCAGTAGGAGTTCTGCCTTGGGGCAGCTTGTGCAGCTCGGCTTCGATCTCGGACAATGCCAACCCTAGCTCCTGCGCGATCAGGATAAAGCTCAACCGACGAATGTCTGACCGCAGAAAGCGGCGTTGGTTGCCGCTTGTGCGGATCGGCTCGATCAGTCCCTTGTCCTCATAAAAGCGAATGGCCGAGACCGAGAGCCCGGTGCGGCGCGCCATATCGCCGATGGGAATGAGGTCGTTCTTGCTCAGATTGCGTGCGATTGGAGGTCTCCGGTTTTGAAGCTTGACCTCAACTTAACTTGAGGTTGCAGAATGCACAAATCAAGTGATTCGGATGCGACCATCGCACCAGGAAAGTGAAAGGAATTGGACATGCCCAAAGGCCAGATCGAACACGCCAATCTCACCGTGACTCGTCCAGAACGCAGCGCAGAACTGTTCAAGCAATTGCTGGGCTGGCAAGAGCGCTGGCGCGGAGCGTCCCAAATGGGGGGCGAAACAATCCATGTCGGCGACGCGACGACCTATCTCGCGCTCTATACCAATGAGAAGGCCGAGGGTGGCTATTCCAAAGGCCAGCCACTCAACCATGTCGGCCTGCTCGTCGATGACCTGAACGCTGCCGAGAAAGTGGTTGTCGCGGCAGGGCTCAAGCCATTCGGCCATGACAATTACGAGCCCGGAGAACGGTTCTACTTTTTCGATTGGGACGGCATCGAGTTTGAGGTCGTCAGCTATGCCGGAGATGCGGCATGATGGAGTTTGTCCTGCGTGAACCGATGTTCGGCAACGATCAGAGTAAGCGCGACTGTCCACCGCGCGACCAGGCTTCCACGGTCCGATCAATCACCAGATCGCCATCCCAGGCCTGGCAGAGAGCACGAGCATCGTCCGGCGATCCGGAGACCCAGCCGGCATAATCCCGTGGCTTGAGCAGGACCGGCATCCGGCTGTGGATCTCAGCAGCCGGACCGGCGCTGTCGGTCATCACCATCGAATAGCAGTCGCCCCATTCGTCAGAATGGCGCCAGACACCTGCACAGGCGAACAGCTTTCGGTCAGGCAACGACAGCCAGGTGCGGGTTTTGCTGCCCTTCGGGCCCTGCGCCTCGGCCCAAGCACTAACAGGGATAAGGCAACGCCGCTCCTCAAAGGAATAGCGCCAGAAGAAGCTGTCGAGCTTGTCAGTCCGAGCATTGTTGACCGGCTTGGGCTTGAGCGACTGCCCACTCTTGCCCTTCATAACCAGCGGAAAGCCCCAGGTCATCTGGCGGACTTGCCCCTCGGCCACGACAGCTCCGGGGTAACCGGGATAGACTTCCTCGCCAAAATTGGCACCGCCCAAAGCTTCGATCGCCGCGAACCACTTGGCGACTTCATCCTTGGTTTGAGTCATGCGGTAGAGATTGCACATCAGGCGTTTCCGACCACAAAGCACGCTGCCGCCATCAATGCCCCTGCCCAGCGATTTGAGCGGAACCGATCGAGCGGATTGTTCGGATCATCGGCGTCCAGGGTCGCCACCTGCCACAGCAAGTGCAGCGCTACCGGCAACAGCGCGAGAAGCGCGATCGCGTCAGGCCGATAGAGCCAAACAGCTAGGCCCCATAGTGCGATAGCGCCAAGATAGAACAGACCCACGCCTGTCTTGACGCCCTCCCCCAAGCGCAGGGCGCTCGACTTGATTCCGACCATTGCGTCGTCTTCGCGGTCTTGCAGCGCATAGATCGTATCAAACCCGATGACCCACAGGATGCAGCCCGCATAGATGCTGGCCAGAACATCCCAATTGTCGAACCGCAGCTCGGTCCAGCCCACAAGCACGCCCCAGGTGAACACCATTCCGAGCCACGCCTGCGGCCACCAGGTGATCCGCTTCATGAAGGGATAAGCCGCCACCAAAGCAAGGCTGCCAAGCGCAACAAGCTGTGCCTCTAGCCGCAGTTGCAGAAGCACCACCAAGCCGACTAGGCATAGCGTGATCAGCCAGATCCAGGCGGTTCGTTTCGACACCCGCCCGCTGGCTATTGGGCGCGCCGCTGTGCGAGCCACTTGGCTGTCGAGCTTGGCATCAACGATATCGTTGTAAACGCACCCGGCGCCGCGCATCGCAATCGATCCGAGCAACAACCACCCGAGCAGTGCAAATTGTGGCCCTGCCCCCGCGAGCCAGACCCCAAACACGCAGGGCCAGAACAGCAGCCACCAGCCAATCGGCCGGTCGAACCGCGCCAATTGCGCGAGATCGCGCGGCAATTGCGGCAACCGCTCGATCAGGCTGCGATGCTCGCTATCGGGGACGATCTGCTCGGTCATGCTGCGGCGTCCTCGCGTCGCGCAGCCCGCCAACCGAGGATTGCCAGCAAAAGCATCACGCTGTTCCCGGCGAAGTCGATCATGCCGTAGGAAGTCAACACCGGCATCTCAAAGTGGAAATACCAGTTAAACACGAAGAACGGCAGCAGCAGCACGGCAAACACCAGGAACGCCGGAGCACGCCACCGCACTACCAATGCCATAATCCCAAACAGGACCGCCTGCGCACCAAAGCAAGCCATGATGAAGCGATTCACGAAGGTGTTGTCTCGATATTCTTCAGTGAAGCCGAGCTCAATCACGCTGCCCGGGCCGAGCAGTGCCCAACCTCCCAAAACCAGGAAGACAGCGGCGATGCCAAATTGTGCCATTCGTGCGGTCATGGCTTGCTTCCTAGCTGCCAGCGCGCCTAGTGCAAACCCATGGCAGCAACTCCCGCCTGGCCCCCGAAAAGCGCGCCGCGCCTGTTCGTTGAGGACGAATTGGTCGCCAACCAGACCCTATCGATTGAGGGGCAACAGGCGCATTATCTCGGCAAGGTCATGCGCGTGCAGCCCGGCGATGCGATCATCCTGTGCGACAATATCTCGGGCGAATGGCTGGCAACGGTCGACACGGTCGAGAAACGTCGCATTCATGCGGTTCTGGCCGAGAAACTGCGGGACCGTGAGACACCGCCAGACCTGTGGCTGTGCCCCGCTCTGCTGAAGAAGGATCGATTTGATTGGGTTCTCGAAAAGGCGACGGAGTTGGGCGTTGCCGAACTTCGGCCAGTGGTGACGCGCCGCTGCGTCGCTGACAAACTCAACCTCGATCGGGCCAAGGCAATTACAGTTGAAGCCGCTGAGCAATGCGCGCGCACTGCCTTACCGGACCTTCATGCTCCCCTTTCGCTCAAGGACTTGCTGCGAAATTGGCAAGAGGACCGCACTCTGTTCTTCGCCGATGAAGACGGCGGCGCTGAAGCGCTCGCCGGGTTCACGGCTAACTCTGGGCCAGCAGCGGTTCTGATCGGCCCCGAGGGCGGCTTCGATGACGCCGAACGCGAGACAATCCGCGCGCATCCCAAGGCCGTCCCAATCTCGCTCGGGCCAAGGATCCTGCGTGGTGAAACCGCTGCCATCGCCGCCATCTCGGTTTGGATGGCGAGCATAGGCGATTGGGCAAGCCATGGGACAGAGCAAGAATGACTTCGTGGGCACAAACCCAAATTGCGCTTCCCACGGATGAATCGGTTTCCTAAGGCAACCGATAAGAGAGGAAGGGCCACACCCTTATGAGCACACGCGAAGCATCGGGAGCCGATGATCCCATCATCGAAAGCCGCGATCAGCTGATTGCGCCGATGATTGGTGGCGAGAAGCCGAAAGCCGAATGGCGGATAGGAACCGAGCACGAGAAACTGGTCTACAAGCGCGATGATCGCCGCGCTCCTTCTTATGACGAGCCTTGCGGGATTCGCGACCTGCTGATGAACCTGACCGAATTCGGATGGGAGCCAGTGGAAGAAAACGGCAAGGTCATCGCTATGCGGGGCGGAGATGGCACGGTAAGCCTGGAACCAGCCGGGCAGCTCGAACTGTCTGGCGCCCCGCTGGAGAACCTTCACCAGACTTGCGGCGAGACAGGCCGCCATCTCGAACAGGTGAAGGCTATCGGTGAGCGCTGCGGCGTTGGCTATCTCGGGCTCGGAATGTGGCCAGACAAAACCCGTGAAGAGCTACCGGTCATGCCCAAAGGTCGCTACGCAATCATGATGCGGCACATGCCCAAGGTCGGGAGCCTTGGCTTGGACATGATGCTCCGCACTTGTACGATCCAGGTCAATCTCGACTATTCAAGCGAAGCCGACATGGCTCAGAAATTCCGTGTTGGCCTGGCGCTGCAGCCGCTGGCGACTGCGCTATTTGCCAATTCGCCTTTCACCGAAGGCAAGCCCAATGGCTATTTGTCTTACCGCAGCCATATCTGGTCAGACACCGATCCGCATCGCACCGGCATGCTGCCCTTCGTGTTCGAAGAGAACTTCGGCTATGAGCGCTGGGCCGAGTACATGCTCGACGTTCCGATGTACTTTGTCTTCCGCGATGGGAAATACATTGATGCCGCCGGGCAAAGCTTCAGAGATTTCCTCGAGGGCAAGCTTCCTGCGCTGCCAGGCGAAAGGCCAACGGCCAGCGATTGGTGGGATCATCTTTCAACTGCATTTCCGGAAGTTCGCCTGAAGTCCTTCCTCGAAATGCGCGGAGCCGATGGTGGACCGTGGAGCAGAATCTGCGCCCTGCCCGCCTTTTGGGTCGGGCTAATGTATGATCAGACCGCGCTGGATGCGGCGTGGAATCTGGTCAAGGACTGGTCGATGGAAGAGCGGGAAGCGCTTCGTAACGGCGCTCCCGAATTGGGACTGGCAACGCCAGTGCCAGGGTTCGGCACGCTCCAGGAGCTGGGCAAGGAAGTTTTGGCGATTGCGCGCAGCGGCCTCAACGCCAGAGCCCGCCTCAATTCGTCAGGTGACAATGAAACCGGCTTCCTCGAAACGCTCGACGAAATCGTGGCCAGCGGAAAGGTGCCGGCACAGCGTTTGCTCGACGCCTATCACGATGAATGGGGGCAAGACGTGGAGCGCGTATACAAATACAGCTTCTGAAAGTGGGAGAAGCCCAATGTTGATTGTACTGGCGAAAGCCAAGCTCGGTGAAGGTGCCTTGGAAGCGGGGCGGGATGCCATCGCTACGATGGTTGAGGCCTCAAACGCTGAAGAAGGCTGCATCGCCTATTCCTTCACCGTGGACGTGCTCGACCCTTCCATTCTGCACATTGTCGAAAAATGGGTCGATGACGCGGCGCTGGTCGCGCATTTTCAGACACCGCACATGGTCGCATTCAATGCAGCTATCGCGCCGCTCGACATTTCGATCAGCGAAGCGTTGAAGTTCAATGCAGACGACGGCATGCCGTTGATGTGAGCGAGCGATGATCGTCATCACTGGCACGATCCGCATTCCCAAGGGGTCCTTGCAAAACGCACTGCCAGCGATGACGGCGATGATCGAAGCCTCACGGAACGAGTCTGGCTGTCTGTCCTATTCCTATTCGCTCGATGTGCTCGATGACGGATTGATCCATGTGAATGAAGCCTGGAAGAGTGACGCGGCGCTGGCCGCTCATTTTGACACGCCCCATCTCAAGCACTGGCGCAGTCAGTTTGCCGAGCTCGGCATTACTGAGCGCAATCTGGTCAAGCTGACCATAGCCGAAAGCCAACCCGTCTAGTTCGCGAGAAATTCGCATTTCAGGTGCGGGTTTGGTGAAGCCACTCCGTCCCTGTCCATGAAACGCAAACATGGGACGGGGACTAGCCTTGGCTAACACGACTTTTCGCAAACTGGGTTCTGGATTGATGGCTGCGGCATTGGTTTCGCTGCTGGCTGGCTGCGGCGGTGATGGGACGACGACCGCCGGTACAAATGGCACTCAGCAAACGGCCAACAATCCCACGCCGACGCCGTCGCCTACTCCAACGGCAACCACTCCGGCGGACACGGTCAATGCTGCGATCCAGCAATTCCTCCAACTGGACATGGGCAATCTCGACAATTATGCCGCGCCCAATCTGCCAGCCTATTACGACAACACGGTCGATAACATCGACAACACTCCGAACAACGATCCGGTCGATGATGCGATCGCGACCTTGGGCCGGGTTCTGTTCTACGATGTTGCGCTGAGCGTGAACGACACAACCTCCTGCGCGACCTGCCACCAGCAGAGCATAGGTTTCGACGATAATGAGCGCTTCTCAACCGGCTTCGAAGGCGGACAAACGGGTGCGCACGCCATGCGGCTTGGCAATATGCGGTATTTCGAAGATGGTGAGATGTTCTGGGACCGCCGAGCCGATTCCCCTGAAGATCAAGCGCTTCAGCCGGTGTTGGACGCAACCGAAATGGGCTGGTCCAACAATGGCGGAATCCCCGCCCTGATCACCAAGATGGAGGACCTGGAGTACTACCCGGCACTGTTCGAATTCGTGTTCGGCGATGAAACCATCACGCAAAACCGCATGGAGCGCGCCTTGGCGCATTTCCAGCGTGCGATGATCTCATCGGACAGTCAGTGGGACCGCGCCTATGCTCAGGTCTTTGGTCCCGGCGCACCGAACCGGGCACTGAATGAAGCGCTCCCAGGCTTTTCTGCAAGCGAACAACGCGGTCGGCAATTGTTTATGAGCAACCCCAACAATGGCGGTGCTGGCTGCGCACGGTGTCACTTGCCGCCGACATTTGCGCTCAACGACAACAGCGATTCGAACGGGCTTGATGCAGGCGAAACAACGATCTTCAAATCGCCTTCACTCAAGAATGTCGCGCAGTCGCAATTCTTCATGCACGACGGTCGCTTCACCACTCTGATGCAGGTGGTCGAACATTATGACAGCGGTATTCAGAACGGTCCGGCGCTCGACAACCGCCTGCGACAGGGCAACAATCCGTTGAGACTCAACCTCTCGCAGGATGATCGCCAGGCGCTGGTTGATTTTATGGAAACACTGACAGACGAAACGCTGGAGAGCGATCCCAAGTTCAGCGATCCCTTTATCCGCTGACCTCTATTCGGCGGGTTCAGGAGCTATTGTTTGGCCTTGCCCCCGGCTCATCACCCGCCGCTTTAACTTGGCGAGCGGTGCGGTGATGACGCCGTGTTCTTCCATCCAGTCATAGTACTCGCGGTACTTCGGATCTTCCGCCAGCAAATGCGCTTCTTCGGTTCGCGCCCGCCAATAATAGATACCGTTGACGCATAGCAGGAAGAAGGTGTTGCGGATCATGTCGGTCATTGAATCATTGGTGACCAGGAACGGCATGACCGAGCACCACCAGAATAGGTTCTTCGACAGATAGGCCGGGTGGCGGGTAAACCGATACGGCCCATTGGTCAGCACACCGCGATAGGTCAGGTTCGAAAAGCGGATCCCGAAAGCGATGGTGGCCCAGGCATAGATCGCGGTGAGGAACACCAGCCAAGCGGCCCAGATCCAGAGCATGGTTGGATTGCCATCAAACCAATGTCCCCAACCGGCGACATTGTGCTCGTAGCTGAGCACCATGCCATGCCCGATCACGCCCCAAACAAACGGTGGGTAGCAGATCAAGGCTGCCAGCCAGCCGCCGAGAAAGGGATTGCCCGAGCGGATGTGTGCGTCGAGCGGGCGCATCGTGAAGAGATATCCAACGGTGCCGATCTGGACATCGATCACAAACAGCAGAGCGATCAAAAGCAAGCCGATCTCAACCGGATTAGCCAGGATCGACGGGACATCAGCTTCTACGATCTGAACCCAACCTGCGGGCAGTATTGAGATCATGAAGGCGCCAAAGAAGGCTTTGATGATCCACGCGCGCCAATGCTTCTTGACCTGCTCTCCATCGAAGGGCTCGCTGCCGATCAGCATGGCTCCGAAGTGCCACGCGCCATCGCGCGGATTGACCATGTAGCGATCGATCCACAGCACATAAGGGACAGTCAGAATGAACATCGGAATGGCGGCAAAGCCGATCACTTCCATCGCGAACAGATATTGGCCATCCCAATACCACCGGCACAGGCAGTAGAGCGCGCCAAGGATCGCCCAGGTCGCCCAAAGACCACCAATCTTGACGATTGAGATATCGATGATGTCGCTTAGTGACCGCTTCTGCGACCAGTCTAGCCCCGTGGAAGGGCGAAGGTGCACACGGTCGACCAAGATCGACCAGATCGCCATAGGGCCGGCGGTGAACAGCATGGCTGCCAATGCGGCATATGGACCGGACAGCACCGCTCTTGGGCCAGGAAGGCCAAGGAACTCCGCGGTCAGCGGATAGGTTCGACAAATCAGGATCCAGACAAACAGGCCGAGCAGCCCTGCGAGGCCTACGCCCGCAGAGACATCGCTTTTCGGCAAGACGGCCGGTTTTGCTGTCGTGTTCGCGTCCATCCCCAGCGCCTTAGCGCGAAAGGGTTAACACGAGGGTTAGAACCTGCTGCCCGTCCCACCTGGGAACAGGCGCCCGTTCATCTGTAAATACCTAGCGCCAGGCGTGAATCGTGCCGCTGTCGTCAAGGATATACAGCATGTTGTCCGCAACCACTGGGGGAAGGCTAACCGGCTGCTTGAGATCAGCAAAGCCTTGGGCCGATCCTTCCGACGTGCTGAGGCGATAAACAACGCCGCGTGAACTCGCCACCCACAGCTGATTGCCAGCCAGCACCGGTCCAGTCCAGAAGATCGCGCCTTCGCGGTCTTTCTCATCGCGCCATTGCTGCAACTGAGTGATCCAGCGCACTCGACCACTTGAGCGGGCAATCGCCAGCAGACGCGCATCGTCGGTCAGAGTAAAGATCCACTCGCCTGCAATGGCTGGCGTGGAGATCCCCGCGAGGTTCAGCTCCCAGATACGCTGACCCGTGACAAGCTCGTAAGCCGCCATCCGTCCGCCCTGCCCAAGCGCGTAGACGCGACCGGAGTCGATGATCGGATCGGCGTCGATATCGGTGAGCGTCCCCACTTGGGTTGAGATATTGGTCCGCGCCAACGCATCGGCCCATAGTGTTCGACCGTTCTCATAGCGATAGGCCGACAATTCACCGCTCGAATAACCAGCGATCACAGTGCCTTGCCCGGCTGCGGGGGCTGCAACACCAAACACCCCAGCCTGAGTGGTCGAACCCGATTCATTCCACAACAGCTCACCGGTTTGAGCTGAAAGTGAAATCACCTGGTTGTCCTGCGTCATCACATAGATCTGACCAAAGGCAATCGTTGGCGATCCGCGAAGCGGCCCTGCTGGCTTGGTCGACCAAATCTCGCTGCCGTCTTCGGCATTGAGAGCCATCACTTCGCCGGCGCCATTGGTGGCATAGACCCGGCCGTTGGAATAACTGACGCCGCCGCCAAACGCGGATGGCTTCATGTCATCTTCCATCGCCGGAGCTTTGCTCCACCGCTCGGCACCGTTTTCCTTCGCAAAGGCATGGATTGTTCCATCTGCCCCCACAGCGAACAGCATCCCACTCCCGACAACAGGGGCGGCCGCCAAGCGCGCACGGTTGGAAGAGCCTGCTATCCTTGCGGTCCAAGCCTTGGTCGGAACCTCAGCCAGCGAAAGGTGGCCATAGGATTTGCTGGCCGACCCACCGACTTGCGCCCATTCGGTGTTGGTCCGCGCAGGCGGAAGGATAACGGACACACCCGATAAGGCAGGGTCAACACTCGCGCCACTTTCGATGCGCGAGAGAATTGGCATCCGCTCGCCAATCGTCGGCGTCGTCTTCTCGTCACCGCCACCGAACAGGCCACCGCTGCAGCCCGTCAGCACCGTAGCCACTGCTCCACCCAGCAGCGCCATGCGAATTGTCTTCGAAAAAGTCATAGTCGGTCCGTCCATTCAGGGTTTCTATTGCGCGATTGCCGCGCTGCCTGCCCCTTGCGAGCCATCATCGTCTGACTCGATCCCCTGGTCTTCAAGCAATTGCCTTACGTCATCAATGGCGTCGACACCCAACAATCCTGCCATCTGCCGCGCACGAGATCGCAATGAGTCCGGCACGCCGTCAGCATTCGCGATTTCGGAGAACAGAGTGCCAGCGGCCTCGTTATCCCCGGCTTCCAGATGCGCTAGTGCGGTCAACTCACCCGCGGTCCCAAAAAACGGATTGCCAGGAACCGTCAATGGTTGGAGCCGCTCGATAATTGCTGCGGGCTCCCGATTGTCGAAATCGGCTGCCACTTCCCGGATCAGCGCCAGATCTCGAAGGGCCGCAGGCACATCTTGATCATCAGCCACTTGAGCAAAGGCCTGAGCCGCCTCTTCTGTCTTGCCGTCTTGCAGCGCCGCGACCGCTTCCAGGAACAGCCCGCTGGCGCGGACGCCAGCTGTGGAAGAGCTGGTCAATTCTTCGCCGACGCCTGCGGCCTGGCTAACATTGCCAGCATTCAACTGATCGATTGCGCTGACCAGAGTCTCGGATTCCGCTTCGAGACCCGCCTCAACCTGTGAATCCCACAGCATGTACCCGCCCAAGATAGCCAGGATCCCGACGATCCCGCCAATGACGGTAACACCATAGCGCTTGCCGAATTGCTCAAGATCATCTTTGCGGACAGCCTCATCGATCTCGCGCATGAGGATTTCATCCTCAGCCGATGGCTTGTCCGTCGTTTCGTCGTTCTTGGCGTTTCCGCCGGTAGGTTTAAGCGCCACGGAGGCCCTTTCCAGTGTCTTCAATAGATGTTTGCGGGCTTGTAGGAGGGCAAAGCCACAACCGCAATCCTCTTGGGCGCCCTGCGCACATCGATGCGCATCAACTGCGAGTTTCTGTTTGAACCGCCGATGAAGCCCGGCAAGCGTTAGATGTTAGAATTCTCGTCCCATGGTCGACGCGTAGATTTGCCGATACCGCTCGATCATAACCTCCTGATCGAAGTGCTCGATTGCCTTGTCACGGTTGGCTGCTCCGACCGTTTGTCTCAACTCAGGTGCCCCAGCCAGTTCGCGCATCATTGCTCCCAAAGCGGCGGGATCGTTCGGGACCGATATATAGGGGCGATTGGCAGAAGCGATCATATTGCGAATGTCGCCGACGTCCGGGGCTACCACTGGCAGTCCGGCTGCCATCGCTTCAACTACGGAGAGCGGAAACTGCTCGCTCTTCGAAGACAGAGCAAAAACATCGAACAGTCCAATGACTTCAGCTGCATTGGTTACGGCGCCTGGAAGGTGCACTCTGTGTGAGATATCCAGCTCGGTCGCGATGGTGCGGATCGCGTCCTTGTCTGGTCCATCGCCAAGTATGACCAACTGCCAATGTTCGGGCAGCTCGGCGAATGCCTGCACCATCATTGTCAGCTGCTTGACGGGCCTGAGCCCAGCGAGCGTGCCGACCCAGGCCTCACCTTCGCGCTTCACAACCCTGAATGAGGCGGGTTTAGGAGGCTTGCCGAAGGCAGCGGTGTCGATCCCGTTCGGAATACGAACCAGCCGCTCTGGCGGAACATGCCACGCCTTTCGAGCAATGGCCTCCAAAGTCTGCGATGGCACGACCAGATGCGAAGTCTTGTTAAGCGCAATCCGCCGATACCAATTGCGGCTACCTTTGAGCTGCTCAACTTCGTCTTCATTGAACCCATCCTCGTGATGGATCAGCGGCGGCAGATCCAGTGAGCGACCGAACACGGTGTGCGCCATCACCACGTCCATGGCGCCCCAATTGTAGGTCAAGATCAGATCGTATGGCTTGAGCGCCTGCGCAATCGCCACCAGCCGACCGGGCGATGGAAAGCCTGACAGCGCCGGGAAGTCTGTCGGAAATTTGACCGACAGGCCCTTAGCCAGATGCGCCTGGGCCCCCATTTGATCGGGCATGCCAGAAACAATTGAGTGTCGCAGGGCAGGTCCAAAAGCATTGATCAATTGGACGCTGCGCAGCTCTTTTCCACCAGGAGAGAAGGTCGAATGGCAATGAAGAATGTGTGGTTTGCGATCAGCCATCGGCGTCATCTTCTGCCAATTCAGCCAAGACCGGAGAACAAGGAGTCAATGGCATCTCGAACAATCGGCTCATCCAAAGTCGGGGCGTGACCGACCCGAGGAACTGTCACCGTCCGCATTGCTGGGTTGCGGACACCCATCTGGCTTACGGTTTCCTCCGACAAAAGGTCTGAGAGTTCCCCTCTTACCAAGAGCATCGGCACATCACGCAACGCTTCATAGGCCAACCAAAGATTGGGCGGCGCGGCATTGCCTGGTTTCGAGAATGGCTCCGCAATCGCCATGTCATAGTCATAGCTGATCCGGCCGTTCTGACTAACGACAAGCGTTCGTTTGGCCATGTCCAACCATTGATCAAGATCGAAGTCGGGAAACGCCGATGAATGAACCGATTGCAGGCTTCGCGCGGCGTGAATCCAAGTCGGATAGCTGCGCCCCTGTCCGACATAGCTCCCAATCCTGGCCACGCCATCGGTCTCGATCACAGGGCCAATGTCATTGATGACCGCAGCCGCGATCCGGCCAGGCTTGGCTGCTGCCATGAGCATCGTCATCAACCCGCCCATCGACGTGCCGATCGCAATGAAGCGTTCGATCTCCAACTCACTCAAAAGCTTCTCGACATCCCCGACATAAGTTGGGGGCGCGTATGTGCTGGTGTCCTTGGCGTATTCGCTCAGGCCACGACCACGCATTTCCGGGACGATGACGCGATGGGACTCCGATAAATGCTCCGCTAGATCCTCAAAATCCCGCGCATTCCGGGTAAGGCCATGGAGGCAGAGGATCGGTATCGCCGATCCCTCCTCCGGTCCCGCATAGTCGCGGAAATGGAGCTTCAACCCATCAGAGCTGGTCCAATAGCGGTCCTCATAGCGTTCCATAGAATGCGCGAATGCCTGCTTCGAAAGAAATGCGCAACCACGCTTGCGCCGATTTACCTCAGCTCCCACTATGATTTCATGAGCCCATCGACCGAGACAGCAGCCTATTCCCCTGACCCAGCAATAACGCGCCTGGCCGACTGGCTTGGTTCACCTGTTGATGCTGCCGACTTCCCAACCGCCCAAATCCGCTTCCGCAACAACAAGGCTGCCGCCTCGGTTGGTCTTGACGGACTGTCGGATGAAGACTGGTCGGAGCATTTTGGGCGATTCAAGCCGCTGACAGACAATCTGCCGCAGCCACTGGCGCTCAAATATCATGGTCATCAGTTCCGCACCTACAATCCTGAGATTGGCGATGGCCGTGGGTTTCTGTTCGCACAGATGCGTGACAATCGAGGACGGCTGCTCGACCTCGGCACCAAAGGCTCTGGCCAGACGCCCTACAGCCGCAGTGGTGATGGCAGGCTTACACTCAAGGGCGCTGTCCGCGAGATCCTCGCCACCGAGTTTCTCGAGGCCTTAGGGGTCAACACCAGCAAGACTTTCTCCGTGGTCGAAACGGGGGAGGAATTGTGGCGCAATGATGAGCCATCTCCCACTCGCTCTGCAGTGATGGTCCGACTGAGCCACTCGCATATCCGGATCGGTTCCTTCCAGCGTTTGCTCGCGATCGAAGAGAAAGAGCAGATGGAAGCTTTGATCGGCTATTGCCTGTCAGAGTTTCCTGGGCCCCTCCCTCCAGAGGATGCGCCCGGACGCGACGAGCCGGCAATCATCCTGATGCATCAGGTCGTAGAGCGAATGGCGGATCTTGCCGCGAGTTACATGGTGGCGGGTTTTGTGCATGGCGTGCTCAACACCGACAATATGAACATAACCGGCGAGAGCTTCGACTACGGTCCTTGGCGGTGGTTGCCGGAGTGGGATCCCAGCTTCACCGCTGCCTATTTCGATCACGGCGGTCTCTATGCCTTCGGGCGCCAACCGGAGGCTCTGCATTGGAATTGCGGTCAGCTCGCGGTCGCGCTTCGCCTGCTGGCAGAGAGTGAACCCTTGATTGCTGCACTAAACCGGTTTGGCGATCTCTATATGCAAGCGATAGCTCGCCGCTGGTGCTGGCGGCTCGGTGTCAACTCGCGCGGCCTAGAAGAGGACACGCAATTGGTTGCCGCATGTGAGAAAGACATGCGTGAGTGCAAGCAGCAGCCCGATCAGTTCTTTTTTGATCATCGCGGGGGCCAGAATGCGAACGGTGATCTGGTTGAGGCCTTGTCATCCTACACTGCAGTCGACGACAGCCACCCCTATTGGCAGGGTTCAACACCGCAAAGCATGCTGATCGAAGAAGTCGAAGCAATCTGGTCGGCGATTGATGAGCGCGACGATTGGAGTGTTCTCGAGACCAAAGTGGAGGCTCTGAGGCAAGTCGGTGTCGCGCATGGCTCACCCCCTGTTGTTCAAGGACACAGCGCGAGCTCGGAATAGCGGTCGCAACAGCTTCCGGCACTAGTTTGCCCTAACCCCTTCCTTTTCTAGCAAGTCCCAACTATCGCACGCCCTCAGGGGCGTCTGTGCGTTGTCGGCAATGGTTGACCTGGAGAACCAGGACTATCGCCTTCGGGAAGAGAGCCAAAAGAAGACTGTGACGGAAACAACATACACTTCAATTGCGCCAGCCACTGGGGAGGAGATCTGGCGCGGAACCTCAGGCGATGTGGATGCAGCCGTCAGCCTGGCCCGCAGGGCGTGGCCGGCTTGGGCCGCTTTGCCTCAGTCTCAGCGGATCGAAATGGTCCGGCGCTTTGCCAATGAAGTGCGCAAAGAAGCGGAAAGCCTGGCCGAGCTTATTGCAAGCGAGACCGGCAAGCCGCTTTGGGAAGCCCGAACAGAGGTTGATGCCGTGGTCGGCAAGGTCGACATCTCGGTAAGCGCCTATGCTGAACGCACCGGCAAGAAAAAGCTCGACAGCGCGCTACAAGGCACAGCCGCTCTGCGGCACAAGCCGCACGGTGTGATGGCTGTCTTAGGACCTTACAATTTCCCCGCGCACTTGCCCAACGGCCATATTGTGCCAGCGCTGATTGCCGGCAATTGCATCGTCTTCAAACCGAGCGAAAAGACCCCGGCTGTGGGCCAGAAATTGGTAGCATGCTTCCATGCCGCCGGGGTTCCGCAAGATGCGGTTCAGCTGCTGATAGGTGGGCCCGAGGAAGGCAAAGAGCTTGTCGCGCATCCTGGTGTGGACGGGGTCTTGTTCACGGGGTCAGCCCAAGCTGGCATCGCGATCAATCGTCGGCTCGCATCCAACCCGGGCAAGATTGTCGCCCTCGAAATGGGCGGCAACAATCCGATCGTCGTCAAGGACACTCCCAAGGTGGCCGATGCTGCCGCGCTGATCGTCCAAAGCGCCTTCACCACCGCAGGACAGCGATGCACCGCTGCGCGCCGCTTGATCATCGTTGAAGACACCTATGACGACATCATGCAGGAAGTTGTCGCGCTCACCCGGCGCCTGGTGATTGATGAACCGTTTGCAGAGCCCCAGCCGTTCATGGGTCCGGTGATCGACAATGACACAGCCGATCGCTTGAATGAGAGCTTTCTGGCATTGGTGACCGCCGGCGGACGGCCACTCGCCCATATGCGCCGTCCTAGCGCTGACCTGCCTTTTTTGACGCCGGGGATAATCGATACAACCGAGATCGCAGAACGTCCCGATATCGAATTGTTCGGCCCCTTACTGCAGGTCATAAAAGTCCCAGATTTCGACACAGCCATTGCCGAGGCGAACAACACCAGGTTCGGGCTCTCCGCGTCATTGATCGGCGGATCACCGGACGACTATGGGCGGTTCTGGGCCAACATTCGCGCAGGCATCATCAATTGGAACCGGCCAACCAACGGAGCCTCCTCGTCGGCCCCGTTTGGCGGCATCGGCCTGTCGGGCAATCATCGTCCGGCCGCCTATTACGCGGCCGACTATTGCGCCTATCCCGTGGCCAGCACCGAGATGGAGCAGCCACGAGCCAATATCGGGGTTGGTCTGAAAGACTGAGCAATCGGTCTGCTCAGTTCGGGCGGCGAGCTACTCGACCCAGAAGATCAGATCGGCCGAGCTCAGCCCGTTTGGACCTTCGCTGGTGTGCAGCACCACATTGGTGCCACGCTTTTCCGCTCGCATCACGCCCTCAGGCTCAGCAAAGAGATCGATATTGAGGTTGGCGCGTTCGGCGAGATTGTAATGCCATTCGAGCAGATGCTCGGCGGCAGCTGAACTCACATAGCTAATGACGCGCACTTCGCATCCGTCTGAGGCAGTCCCCGCGGCTTGGCGCACCTGACCGTGGGGCATCACGAGCGCCATGTCGGGCATACGAGCCGCCCAGTCATATCCGTCCGAGAGCCGTTCGACACAGCGCCCGGGTACGTCATAGGCTTCTGCGATCGCCCGGGCATCGCCGCGTTGTTCAGTCAGATCTGGTCCGGCTTCGCCTGCAAGCATGTCAGGCAGATCACGAACCGGTCCATTCTCGAGCAGAATCAAACGAGCTTCCTCGCGCGCCATCCGGGCTGCAAGCTCGGTTGATTCGATCGGCGGAAGCGCGTGATCAAACCCAATTGTAAGCGCGGCATTCGCTTCATTGCGATAGGCAAGGTCGGGATCAACCATCAAGGGATCGTGAAGCGCGCGTGCGACAATCGGATCACCCGCCGTCGGTGTGATGACCGGGTCAGCCTCTTCACCGCACGAGGCCAATAGGCTTGCAGCCAGGGCTGCTGCTGGAAGGAAATGCGCACGCATGAAAAGCGCTATGGTCGATTTTGGTTAAAATTCCTCTCGCAAATCGCATGGCTGACAGCGAAAACGCCCTCACGCCAAATGGCACAAGGGCGCTTTCCGCGACCCGCTAGGGCCGCGCCCGGGCCGTTGGTGGGATAGGCCCAAAGGACTTTTGCTTACCTGAGCAGGGCGAATCGCCTGCTTCTGACTATTCATCTTTAGGGCATTGAACCTGAACGGAGTGCAACGGAGGCTGCGCCATTTGTTCAGCCTGGCTCGAAGCTTCTTGCCAGCCCAACTGCCACACACTAGGCGCCGCCAATGTCCGGCAGCACTCCAGCCCAATCAGAACAGCAACCCAGCGGCATTCCCGCTGCGCTCGGTGCCTATCTGATCTGGGGCTTCTTGCCGCTTTACCTGCTGCTTATCCGGGATGTACCGCCGTTTGAGTTCGTTGGCTGGCGGATCATCTGGACCTTGCCGATTTGCCTCGTGATCGTCGCAGCCCGCCGACAGATCGCTGAAATCATGACTGCGTTGGCGAGCCCCAAGGTCTTGCTGACCCTGTTGCTCAGCGCGAGCCTGATCGCGATCAATTGGTTCGTCTACATTTGGGCGATCATGGAAAACCACGTCTATGCCGCCAGCTTGGGCTATTATCTCAATCCGCTAATCAACGTGCTGCTTGGAACCATGTTGTTGGGTGAGAAGCTTTCCAAGCTGCAATGGCTTGCTGTCGCTATTGCGGCGAGCGCGGTAGGCTTGCTCCTCGCGGGAGCCGTCACCACGCTCTGGATCAGCCTGACCCTCGCTCTTAGCTTTGGGCTTTATGGCATGGTCCGCAAGCAAGTCAGCGTCGGATCATTACCTGGCCTGACCATCGAGAGCGCTATCCTGCTGCTACCTGCCATCGGGATTGCTTGGTGGTACGCTCTAAGCCCAGCGGGTCCATCTTTTGGAACGGACCCAGTCCTGAGCGCGCTGATCGTTATGGGCGGTGTTGTGACGGCAGTCCCACTCTTGTTGTTCGCTGTTGCGGCCCGTCGGATGGATTATTCGACCCTAGGCTTCTTCCAGTATCTCGCGCCGACGATTGTTTTTGTCTTGGGGCTGACGGTGTTTGCCGAGCCGCTCAAGCCGATCCAGCTTGGCAGCTTCGTTCTGATCTGGACGGCCGTGGCGCTGTTCGTCGGCGATATGTGGATGCGAAGCCGAAAGGCGCGCAAGGCTGTGGAAGTCGCTTAGGAAACCAGCCGCCACCCGATTTTTTCGCCGGCGTGGAACGGCACTATCTCTTCATCGAAGATCGGCAGAGCCGCAGGAACCTCGACATCCACACGCTCTAGGGTCACGGTCTCTTCATTGACCGGAAGATTGTAAAAACCTGGCCCATGAAGCGAGGCAAAGCCCTCGAAATGCTCCAACCGATCCTCTTGGTCGAACACGGTCAGGTAGCTTTCCAAGGCATGCGGCGCGTTAAAAATGCCGGCACAGCCACACGCCGTTTCCTTAGCGCTGCGCAGGTGAGGTGCGCTGTCTGTTCCGAGGAAAAACCTTGGGGAACCCGAGGTGGCCGCCTTACGCAGAGCCAAGCGATGCATCTCGCGTTTCGCCACCGGCAGGCAGTAGGCATGAGGACGAATCCCGCCGACCAGCATGGCGTTGCGGTTGATGTGCAAATGCTGCGGAGTGATCGTTGCGGCGACTCTCGCCCTTGCCTCGGTCACAAATTCCACCGCCTCCAAAGTCGTAATGTGCTCAAACGCGACACGCAGCATCGGAAAATCACGGACAATTGCATTGAGATGACGCTCAATGAATTCAGCCTCGCGGTCGAAGATATCAATCTCATCTTCAACCACTTCACCATGGATGCACAGCACGATGTCCTCGCGTTCCATCCGCTCAAACACAGGGTAGAGCTTGGCCACATCGCTGACCCCATGCGCGGAATTGGTTGTCGCGTTGGCGGGATAGAGCTTTGCGGCCGTAAAGACGCCATCCCTGGCACCCTGGACCAGATCGTCGGGATCGGTGTCATCGGTCAGATAACAGGTCATCAAGGGCGTGAAGTCGGTTCCCTCAGGAACCGCTTCAAGGATTCGATCGCGATATGCGGCTCCCATTGCCGTGGTTGTCACCGGAGGCGACAGGTTCGGCATAACGATTGCGCGGGCAAATTGCCTCACCGTGTAGGGAACAACATCTCGCATGATGTCGTCATCGCGAAAATGCAGGTGCCAGTCGTCCGGGCGTCGGATGGTAATGCGGTCGGTCATTAGGAGTTTACCCTAAATCGTACTGCAGGGACTTTCCACCGAAACCACTCTCAACTAGGGCAAATTTCATGCCCACCATTGCTTTTCTCGCCTGCGAAACGACCTTACCTGGAGCTGGACAGCGCCGCGAGGATGCGTTCGAGCACGATCTGATGATCCAATCGATCAAACCTGCTTTCACAACGCTCGATCTGGAGCTGCTTGTGGTGGATTGGGAAGCACCAATCCAGGCCTTTGATGGGGTGGATCTGGCGCTGCTTGGCACTTCGTGGAACTATCAGGACAAGCCGGAAGAGTTTCTTACCAAGCTCGAGGCACTGCAGGAAAGCGGATTAAAGGTTTGCAATTCCGCGGACGTGGTGCGGTGGAATATTCACAAGACCTATCTGCGTGAACTGGCAGAGGCCGGAGCCAAAACCATCCCTACGCTGTGGCGCGAGACTGTCACCTACAAGGGGGTGCAAGAAGCCTTTGACGTGTTCGACTGCGACAAGGTGGTGGTCAAACGCCAGGTTGGAGCGGGCGCAATCGGCCAGGAGCTCGTCTCACGCGGCGCCCTTCCCCCTCCTGAATGGAGCTTTGGCGCGCCCGCTATGATCCAGCCCTTCTTACCGGCGATCCAGGATCAAGGGGAGCTGAGTTTCATCTTTGTTGAGGGCGAGTTGAGCCATGTTCTGCGCAAGCTCCCCGGCACGGGCGATTATCGGATCCAGTCGCTCTACGGCGGACAGGAAAGCGTCTACGAGCCCTCTCCGGAAGAAGCGCAGCAAGCCCGCGCGATCCTGGCGGCCCTTCCGTTCGAGACGCCGCTCTATGCCCGCATCGATATGCTGGCCGCGGGCCCCGGTGAGCTTTTGCTTATGGAAGCAGAGCTGGTCGAACCCTATCTCTATCCCGAACAAGGACCCGATCTGGGCGCCAGACTGGCCCAGGCGATCGCTGATAGAGTGTCTTCGCAATGACCATTACTGTGTTGAATCAGAGAGCAATTGTGCGCCTCACGCCGCTTGACGCGGAAGAGGATGTACGAAGCTTTTTACAGGGCCTCGTCACCAATGACGTCGGTGGAGACTTGCCGGTTTACGCGGCATTGCTGTCCGCCCAGGGCAAAGCGATGTTCGACTTCTTAGTTTGGGATGGAGACGAAGGCTCTTTGCTACTGGATTGCGAAGCCGAGCTGGCGGATGCCTTGGCTAAGCGGCTTTCGCTCTACCGGCTACGCCGGAAAATCGAGATAGCTCGAGATGATGATTGGTCGGTGCATTGGAGCCTAGAGTCCCATGAAGGAGCATCGCCCGACCCACGCCTGGCCGAACTGGGTTATCGTTGGCTGAGTCGATCTGACGCTGCAAGCGAGCAAGACTCTGCGGATCCTGAATGGCGCGCGCACCGGCTTGGGCTTGGCGTTCCTGAAGGAGCGAGTGAGTTGAGCGATATCCTGTGGTTGGAAACGAATGCGGTCGAGCTCAATGGGGTGAGCTTCGAAAAGGGCTGCTACATCGGGCAGGAAAACACCGCTCGGATGAACTGGCGGCAAAAGGTCAATCGACGCTTGGTGGTCGTACCGCTGGGTCAGTCTGACGAGAAACGCCGAAAGTTCAGTCACCCTGAGCTGGATTTGGCGGTCGACCACCTGAGAGTGGCGGACCTCGACCCTAGCACTCTGCCCGAATGGCAGCGCGCGGGGATCAGCCCTGCTGCTGAATAGTCCGCTCCAGCGATTGCTCGAGCATCACTTGCGCACGGTCGCGAGCAGCCGTGTCTGGCAGACCGAGCGATCGCGCCAGAGCCGAACCAATCAGCGCATCACCCATGGCCATCAGCACCAGAACCAGAGTTTCCTCATGAACGTGGGTCACGGAGCCATTCTCATCGGCATCTGCCGGAGCAATATCATCCATCAATTGGTGGATGGTCTCCACGATCGGGCTCAGCGCATCCTCGTTGCCCGTCAGGATCATCCAACTGGCGAGCGCGCCCGCGCCTTCCTTGTCAAAAGCATCAAACGCGAGATCGACGACTTCGCGCGATGAGCCCAGTCCAGCCCGGCTGGCCTCAACCGCGTGTTTGATCGTCTCGCAGACTGTTTCAGACAGGAACCGCGCCAATTCCTTTTGCAGCCCGGCCGCCGATCCGAAATGGTGCAGCAGATTGGCATGAGTACGGCCAACCCGGGCCGCCACAGCCTTGAGCGTGACCGCCTGAGGACCGGCTTCGATCAACAGTCCCCGCGCTGCTTCAAGCGCGGTATTTCGAGATTCTTCCGGGGAAAGGCGCTTGCGCGTTGCCATTACCAATTCCCCCCTACAGTTTGGCCTAAAGATAGGGACGTATTGCTTATCATCCCCTCCCGACTAAAGCGGGTTGCCAGCCGCTGCAAGGGCCTGGCTGTGGGTACGGCCAAAGGTCCAGACCTGATCTCAGGCTGCGCGCTTGCGTCTAACCATGTCTTCGGCGTCAGCGTCATAGGCGTATTCGACCGCGTCTACATCCTCACCGCGTGCCAGTGAATGGCGCTTGGCAACCACGCCCGTGGGGACAAAGCCGATCTTGCGCAGTACCTTGCCGGACGCCGGGTTGTCGACGAAATGCGAAGCAATCAAAGACTTGTGACCTAATGCGCGCGCGACGCGCAGGGCCGAATGTCCAGCTTCGGTTGCATAGCCTTTGCCCCAATGGCTCCTGGCGATCCAATAGCCGAGCTCCACGTCAGCACCGTTGATATCGATCCCTATGCAGCCGACAATCTCGGCATTGTCAGCGCTTGCGACCAGGAACTTTGGCAGAGTTGGATCAATTGGCCGCGCCGTGAACTCACGAGCGTGTTCTTCGTAATAAGGCCATGGCGCACGCGCCAGATTGCGCACCACTCCCTCATCCGCGATACCGCGGTATATTCCTTGCCAGTCTTCCCGCCATATTGGCCGCAACAGCAATCTTTCGCTGCGATGGAACATGAGTTTCCTCCTCATCGCCTTGCACCCTTCCCTTAATGAGGGCGCATGACAGTTACGTTGCTGTGGAACTTTATTGCTCCACAGCTTTTGCGAGGGAGAAACGACAAGAGGGAGACGGGTCGGCCCCATCTCCCTCTTCGTCTGCCGGCTATCTCCGGCTGGGACCGTCCCGTTGGACGATCCCTTTTACGAACCGTCCGGTTATTCGGCTGCTTCCGCAATCATGTCGACTGACACATATTTGCGGCCGAGCTTGCCTTTGTGGAATCGCACCACGCCCGCTTCTAGTGCGAAGAGGGTGTGATCCTTGCCGATGCCGACATTGCTGCCCGGATAGAATTTGGTGCCGCGCTGACGCACGATGATGTTGCCGCCGATCACGTCCTGACCGCCGAACTTCTTCACACCAAGGCGACGACCTGCTGAGTCGCGACCGTTACGTGACGAACCACCTGCTTTTTTATGTGCCATCGTCCGTTATCCTTACTTCTTGTCAGCAGCCTTGGGCGCTGCCTTCTTGGCAGGAGCCTTTTTGGCTGGAGCCTTCTTGGCAGCGGCCTTGGGCGCTGCTGCCTTCTTTGCTGCCGCTTTCTTGGCCGGAGCCTTCTTGGCGGGAGCTGCTTTCTTTTCGGTTTCTGGCGCCGCTTCCTTGGCAGGAGCGGCCTTCTTCGCCGGTGCCTTCTTGGCGCCAGCACCCACATCGGTGATGCGCAGCAGCGTCATCTGCTGACGGTGGCCAGCCTTGCGGCGATAGTTATGGCGACGACGCTTCTTGAAAACGACGACTTTTTCGCTCTTGGCTTGGGCGATGATCTCGGCTGAGACGGTCACTTTCGAAGCGTCGGCCAGGGTTTCACCCTCACCCGCCAAAAGGACATCACCCAGCGTGATCGTATCGCCGGCTTCGCCTGCGAGCTTCTCAACGGCAATTTTGTCTCCAGCGGCAACTCGATATTGCTTGCCGCCTGTGCGCACGACTGCGAACATGGCTAAATACTCTCATTCTAAAGCTGTGCTTGGCCCCACCGAAAACCCGCGAAAACCAAGCGCATTTGCCGCGCCGCGAACAAGCAGCGTCGGAAAGATGCGTGCCGTTAAGGGAAAGGCGCGCGCAAGTCAACGATTCTTGCCCGAAGATTTCGATTCCATGGCTGTTCGGTTTCACTGGCGTCCTCGGCGAGACGTGCTAGATGATATTCACTATGGGATTGCATCGCTGTCAATTAGTCTGGACGGTGGGAATTGCGTGTATTCTGGGGGCCTGCGCGGGCGATCCAGACCGCTATCCCTCTTTGGCCGTGCGCGATGCAGAACGCATTACAGGAACCTTCAATCCAGCCGAACGACCCGGGCCAGAGCCGGTTGCACCGGTAACGGATGCGGGCACTCTGGCGAGCCTGGTTGCCCAGGCCAATGCTGCGCATAAGCGTTTTCTCGATTCCGCCCCTGGCACCACTCGGCTGATTGAAGCAACTCAGGGCCTCGGGCCGGAAAGCAACGAATGGTCCCGCGCACAAATCGCACTGGCCGATCTTCAATCGCACCGTAGCGATGCAGCCATAGCGCTTGGCGATATCGATTTACTCGCGGCCGAGGCGGCGACGACATTCGCACCAAAGGAAGAGATTGCAGCCGCCCAGTTGCAAGTCAGCGCTTGGGTGGAAGAGTTGGATAAAGTCCTCATGACATTGACGGGAGTGGCAGCCCCATGAACCTCGCTTGCGCAGATTGCCCGGTCAGAGACAGTGCGGCCTGTTCGGTTCTGACCGAGGAAGAGCGCGATGCCTTGGCAGCAGCCGGCCGGACCCGTGTCCTCAAACGCGGCGAAATGCTGTTCGCTGCTGGCGATGAAGATGCCGCCTGTGCAACTCTTGTGTCAGGCGCACTCAAAGTCTCCGCTATCGACGTTGATGGCAATGAGCAAATCCTCTCACTCGTCCACCCTTCGGGCTTCGTTGGAGAAATGTTTGCTCCGTTCGCACACTATGACGTTGTGGCCTTGACCGAGAGCAGGCTGTGCACCTTTGCCAAGGCTGATCTCGAAGCCGGGCTGACGACCTATCCCGCGCTTACCCGTGCTCTGCTCCGCCGCAGTCAGGAAGATCTCTATTCGACCCGCAGCCTGCTCGAGCTGACCGCGCATGCGAGCGCCGAAGCGCGTCTGGCAGCAATGCTGTGTGATTTTGCCAAGGCGGCCAGCCATTCGCCGTGCCATGCTGCGGCGGAATTTGAATTGCCACTAACCCGCGGCGAAATCGCCAATATGCTCGGCCTGACAATCGAGACCGTCAGCCGCAAACTCGGCGAGCTCGAAGACGTCGGCGCGATCAAGCGCAAAGGCAAGCGCGGGATCGAGTTGCTCGACCCCGCGCACCTGCAGGCCCTCTCCGGAAGGACCGGGGAGTTTGGCTAACCGCGTCAAACCAGCGCGGCTATCGTCACCACCGCAACTCCCCAGAGCACAATAAGGACCGGCAGGATAAGCATTTGGATGGTCGCATCGCGTGCGCTGCAGCGACCGGTGTTTGTCATGATGCCTTCGTTCATGAACACGCCCCAGCTCTTGGGCTGAGCGACATCGTCTGGCTTCAGGCGAGTCCAGACGGTTGGGACGGCGAAACCGGCGACGATGATGAAGGCAAAGATGGCCATTGGAATGCCGAGCTCGGGCGTGGCGAAAGCCGCGAGGGTCAATCCAAGGAAACCGAGATAGCAAGCCACGGTGGTGGCAAACAGACCAGTGGGCAGCTCAAAGCTCCGATCGTGCTCGACCTGGTGCAGCACTTTCTCAGGCTTAGCGTCAGGCGCATCGACAATCCGCGCCTTTCCTGTTTCGACGAAATCTGTGACCAATTCGCTCATTGAAATTCTCCTTCCGATGAATCGGAAGTAGGCGAGTTCTCAGTCCAGCGCTTTGACTCAGATCAATTGTCGGGAATTGTTTCCCACCGGGCGAGATCGGCATAGTCATCGGAGCGCGGCTCGATCCAATGCCAGCCATCCTCACGCAGTTCGCGCTTCCAGAACCAGGCGGCGCTCTTGAGATGATCCATGCAGTAATCAACCGCCTGGATGGCACCGCGACGATGCGCTGCAGCGGCAGCGACACAAACGATCGGCTCACCCGGCTGCATTTCGCCTGAACGGTGGATCATGACGATCCCGAGCAGTTCGAATCGCTGGATCGCCTCCCGCGCCAGCGCTTCCATTGAAGGAAGCGTGAGCGGTTCATAATGTGAAAGCTCAAGCGCTTTGACGCCGCCAGCACGGACCTGCCCAACAAAGCTGGCAATGCCGCCCGCCTCTGGTGTCTGTTTGGCCAGAGCGTCGATTGCCGGATTGGGATCGAACGGGTCGATCAGCAGGCGAACGTCAAACACGGAGGTTCAGCCCCCTGAGACAGGTGGCAACAACGCGACCTCGTCACCATCCTGCGCCAACAATTGGGTCTTGTCGCCAAGGACCTTGCCCGCGCAAGCGACGTTGACGCGTTCTGCCTGAAGCTGTTCGCTGACTTCCGGCGTGACTGCCGCCAACAGGGCCGCCCAGTCCAAGGGCGCTGGCAAGTCCATGCTGTCAGTCCCAGCCATGTCCCGCAAGGGCCCTAGAAAGAGGACGGTGACGCTCACCCTAACCGCCGGTGGTCGACATGTGACGCGGGAGATGCGGATCGGCTCCACGCTTGTTGATCTCGAAGTGGTGCCGTTCCGGCTTGATCGCCATGGCTTCGTTGAGCGCCAGCGCAAGATTGCGTTTGGGATCATCAGACCTCAGCGCGGCACGCAGATCGACGCGTTCGCCGCCACCGAGACAAGGGTAGAGCTGCCCTGTCGCAGTCACGCGCAGGCGATTACAGCCTGAACAGAAGTTCCCGGTCAGCGGCGTGATCAGGCCCAGCCTGCCGCCAGTCTCGGCCACATCATAGTAACGCGCGGGTCCGCCGGTCGCGTGGCTGCTCTCGCTCAAGGTCCAATTCTGTTCGAGCTGTTCCTTAACCTGCGGCAGCGGCAGATAGTGATCCACCCGGTCTTCATCGACTTCACCGAGCGGCATGACTTCGATCAGGGTCACATCATGGCCGTGGCCATGCGCCCAGGCGATCAAGTCGGGCAATTCGCCCTGATTGATATCCTTCAGCGCAACGGCGTTGAGTTTGACTTTGAGCCCAGCCTCTTTGGCCGCCGCGATCCCTTCGAGCACTTTGGGCAGCGCATCGCGGCGCGTCAGCTCAGCGAACTTGTCCCGATCAAGCGTATCGAGCGAGACATTGACCCGGCGCACTCCCGCCTTGGCGAGATCATCCGCATGCTGCGACAATTGGGTGGCATTGGTGGTCAGCGTAAGCTCTTCCAGGCCATGCCCCAGCCGACGACCCAGCGCCGCAAACAGATCGATGATGTCGCGCCGAACCAGCGGCTCCCCGCCGGTGATCCGCAGCTTGGTGACCCCACGATCGATGAAGCCGGTTGAAAGTTCGAACAATTCCTCCAGCGACAGAACCTCTTTGCGCGGCAGGAATTTCATCTTCTCAGGCATGCAATAGGTGCAGCGGAGGTCGCAGCGATCTGTAACCGAAAGTCGAAGATAGGTGATCCGCCGCTGGAATGCGTCGATCAAGGGTGCCCTATTGTCCGAGACTTTCAGAAAGTCGCGATTTCTGATCCCAATCTCATTCATGGGCAGCAAGATACTGTCCCGTGACGCCGGGCGCATTCCTCAAATATGCGAGCATGGCTTCATGCGCGGCTGCACTGTCTCCGCCGATCATATTGACCCGCTTGGGCGCATACTGCCGCGCCAGATCGCGCACGACACCTCTGCGCCAATCATCGTGGTCAGGTCCTGCCGCGGGGACGATAATTGCGAGCGCGCTGCTGGCCTTGTCGGCAATCAGCGCCTTGGTGCGTGACAGATGGTCGGCGAAGAATGCCTCGCTCGCCTCCAAGGGCGCTTCAGGCAGGGCTTCGATATGCTGGACCTGCTGCATCAGCTCGCGGGGCGTTCACGATGCATGGTTATGCCGATCTGCTCATTGGCTTCGGCAATGGCAAGCTTGACGATCTTAACCGTGACCCCCTCAACCCGTCGGTCCTGCACAAACAGGGTCTCACAGATGTGCTCGGCGACCGCCTCGATCAGTTTGAAGTGGACGTCTTTTGGCAGACCGTCCGACGCAGCGAACTTCAAGTCCATATAATTCTTGCTCGCTTCGAGCGGCGTGTCTGGCGAGTAGTGATCGGCCATGGTCAGCCGCGCAGCGATCGAGATTCGCAGCGGCTGCGGCTTGCCAGTCTCTTCCGAGTAAATCCCGGTCAGCACGTCGACTTCGAGGTCGTTGACTTCAAGTATGAGAGAATCGGTCATTGCTGTCTGAGCCTTAGCCCGGATTGCTCCATCGCGCGAAGATTGCAGTGGGCAGAAGCCGCGCTTGATCCCCAGTCTCGCGCACTGCCAGGTCGCCGTGTTCGATCGTGCCGGGCAAATCGCGGAGGGCTTCTTCCAGCAGGCCAGCGATCGCTAGACTGCTCATCCGGACCGCATAGACGGTGAGAAACAGGAAACGGCTGTCGTGATCGAGCAGTTTCGCACAATCGTTGACGAGGCCGGGTAGGCCCTCTTCGATCCGCCAAGTCTCATTCTTGGGACCACGGCCAAACTTGGGCGGATCGAGAATGATACCGTCATAGCGCCGCTCTCGCCGGACTTCGCGCGCCGTGAATTTGGCGGCATCATCGACCATCCAGCGGATCGGACGCTCCTCCATTCCGCTCAGAGCGGCATTTTCACGCGCTTGAGCGACTGATTTCTTCGAGGCATCGACGTGAGTCACGCGGCCATGGCCGCTCAGCGCAAGGCTGCCCACACCAGTATAGCCGAACAGATTCATCGTCTCGGCGTCGGTGCGATTGTCCAATTGTTGGCGCATCCAGCTCCACACCGGCGCCATGTCGGGGAAGTATTGCAAGTGACGAAACGGCGTCGGCTGCGCGGTGAAGGTCACATCGTCCCAGGACACCGGCCAACCGTGCTCTGATACGGGTTTGCTCAGCGACCAGCGCCCACCACCATCCTCGTCCGCGCCTGGCACAAACTCTCCATGGGCGTCCCATTCAGCAAGGCGCGGCGACCACATCGCCTGAGGCTCAGGTCGTACAAACCGATACTCGCCGAAACTCTCGAACTTGCGGCCGTGCCCACTGTCGAGCAGGCGGTACCCGTCCCAGCCCTCTCCCACCATCACAATCGGATCGTGGCGCAACTCAGCCATTAGGTAGAAGAGTTCTCTAAGACAAAGCGGCGGACGGTGTCATATTCGCCAGAGAGCTCCACATAGGATTCCTCGCGCGCGAACAGATCGCCGATCCGTTGCGGCAGCTGTGGCCTTATGCCAGTCGACCGCTCTACAGCGTCGTGGAACTTGGCGGGGTGCGCTGTCGCCAGCGTAACGATCGGAACCGAAGCGTCGAGCGGCGAGACCAGCGCGGCGTGCAGTCCGATTGCCGTATGCGGATCGATCACCTGATTCGCGGAGTCGTATGCCCAACGAAGCGCGTGGGCCATTTCGCCATTGTCTGCCCGCGCGCTAGTGAAGAGCGCCGAAGCTCCTTCCCGCTGCGCATTGCTCAAACGCATAGCGCGGGACTTCTCAAACCTGGCCATCTGCTCGGCCATCGCCATACCGTCACGCCCGCCGCAATCGAACAGCAGCCGCTCAAAATTGGAGCTGACTTGAATATCCATGGATGGGGTCGCTGTCGGTGTCACCGTGCCGGCAGAATAATCGCCGTCAGACAGTGCGCGATGCAGGATGTCATTAACGTTGGTCGCCACAATCAGCTGCTCGATCGGCAGACCCATCTTGGCCGCGACATAGCCAGCAAAAACGTCACCAAAATTGCCGGTTGGTACGCTGTAGGCCGCGGCGCGGTGGGGCGCGCCCAGCTGCAGGCCGGATGCGAAGTAATAGACCACCTGCGCCATAAGCCTGGCCCAATTGATCGAATTCACCGCTCCGATGTTGAGTTTGCCCGTCAACTCCGGGTCGTTGAACATGCGCTTCACGATCGCCTGAGCGTCGTCAAAGCTCCCATCAATCGCGATGTTATGGACATTGGGCGCGCGGACCGTGGTCATCTGGCGGCGCTGAACTTCGCTGACGCGCCCCTTGGGATGCAGCATGAAGATTTCGGCACCGTCACGACCAGCGACCGCGTCAATTGCAGCAGAGCCGGTATCTCCGCTGGTTGCGCCAACAATCGTCAGCTGCGAGCCCCGGCGCGCCAGGAATGTCTCAAACAGCAGCCCCAGCAATTGCAGGGCTACATCCTTGAAAGCCAAGGTCGGCCCGTGGAACAGTTCGAGCAGCCATTGGCGTTCATCGAGCTGGACCAGAGGTGTCACCGCCTTGTGCGCGAAGCGGCCATAGGCCTGCTGACAGAGCTCACCCAACTCCTCTTCGGTCAGGCTTCCCGCCACGAACGGAGCCATGACGCGAGTCGCAAGCTCGGCATAGGACAAGCCTGCCATGGCGGCGATTTCGTCCTGGCTGAAGCTGGGCCACTCGCTTGGCAAATAGAGACCGCCATCGCTGGCCAGACCGGTCAGGGTCACACCTTCGAAATCGAGCGTCGGAGCGCTGCCTCGGGTTGAAACATATTCCATTGGGCTGTGGCGGTTAGCGGGGAGTTATGGCGCTGGCAAGCAACTCAGAGAGCAGCAAGCTCTAACCGCGCTTCCTCCGGCGGCTGCGGAGCGCAAAGCCGTAGATCACCAGAGCGGTCAGAGCGAAGAAGAACCATTGGCCGGCATAGGCCAGATGGTTGTTGGGCAGATCGTTGGGATCGGGCGCTGCCAAGGCGCCCAATCCAGCCAGCGGTGGGTCTGCCACCAGCTTGCCTTTGGGACCGAGCACGCCTGCCACTGCGCCTCCATCCCAGTCTGGCGCCACCGCGCTAATCGTCCAACCCAGGGCTACTTCGACCTGTTGTTCACCGTCGAGACTGCACTTGGCCACATGCGACCATCCCTTGGCACCATTAGCGCTTGTTGCCGCCGTGCTGCGCATTCCAATAGGAATTCCGCAATCAAAGCTGAGCCGTTGGTAGAGCAGATCTTCCTGCCATTCGCCGTCGACAATCAGAGGACGCGAGGCTTGGTCTGCTGGGATCTCAGAAAAGCGCGCGATCATCGCATTCTTTTCCTCGGATCTTCCCAATTGCCAGATGCCTAGCGCGACCATCACTGCCGCTGCAGCGACGACCAGAATCGTCGGAATAATCGGAAGCCGTGTCATATCTTACTCGTCCTCAACGCCATAGCGGCGCTGGTAAGCTGCCAGCAATGGCAGTGTCTTGAACACGCGGAGACTTCCCAAGACTACAGCTACGGTCAATGGAAGCCAAAGCGCAATCTGGAGCCAGAATGGCGGCTGCAACCACATGTCGAGGCCTGTGGCGAGCATGATCAAAACAATGGCAATGATCGCGGTAAACATGCCCGCGAAACGGCCGCTGCCTTCCAGCTCTGCAAACGGCAAGTCGCAACTCGAACATTTGATCGCGAGCTGGGCGGGAGCCTCGAACAGTGTCTTGGCTCCGCAGCGCGGGCAAAGGCCACGCCATGCTGCGTCACTGAGTCGGAGTTCAGTCATTGAACTGACCCGCCGTTGCAAAGGTGAAGGCCTCACGCGTGGGGCCGTTTTCGCGCAGCAAAGCCAGGCGAGCCATACCTTCGCTCTCTGTCGGCATTTGTTCTGACTCGACCCACCACAATGCCTGATGCGCGGTGTCGAGAGATTCAAACCACTCGGTGCGTCGCTTCATGATGCCGGAATGCGCGCTGCGATAAACAAAGTGCCGCAGCGCCTCGATATCACGCCAGACGGACATATTGATGATCAAGAGCGGATCAGGAGTCACCTGAATGCCGGTCGCATTGCCAGCCTCGTCCTTCAGTCGCCAGATGAAGCCATCTGATGATTCCGCCAATGCATTGATGCGATCGAGGTTGGCGAAGAAATCAGCGACGATTGGATCGCCCTCTGGAACACGAAGCCTCGCCACATTAATCTGGGCGAGGCTCCGAATAGTGTCAGTTGGGCGAGTGCCCGATGTCATCAGTGGAATTCAGCGCCCCAGCCGCCCCAGATGTAAACTGCGACGAACAGGAAGAGCCACACCACGTCAACGAAGTGCCAGTACCACGCAGCAGCTTCGAACCCGAAGTGCTGACGTGGCGTGAAGTGGCCAATGTAAGCGCGATACAGACAGACGATCAGGAAGATCGTTCCGACAAGCACGTGGAAGCCGTGGAAGCCGGTCGCCATGTAGAAGGCCGAGCTGTAGGTGTTACCGCCAAAGCCGAAAGGCGCGATGCCATACTCATAGGCTTGGATGCCAGTGAACAGAACGCCCAGAGCGATGGTCGCCCATAGACCCTGTTTGAGGCCTTCGCGATCACCGTGGATCAGCGCGTGGTGCGCCCAGGTAACGGTGGTGCCCGAGCAAAGCAGGATCAGTGTGTTGAGCAGTGGCAGCGAGAACGGGTTGAGGACTTCCATCCCTTCCGGAACGAAGCTTCCACCGCTGATCGTGTTGTCCTGCAGGAACTCATTGGTCGTGAGGCCCGTCGCCGCATCATAGATCAGCGGTTCAGGGAACAGAGCGAAGTCGAAGAAGCTCCAGAACCAGCCGACGAAGAACATCACTTCCGACGCAATGAACAGGATCATGCCATAGCGCATGTGGAGCTGCACGACCGGGGTGTGATCGCCACGCTGCGCTTCGATCGTGACATTGCGGAACCACATGAAGAAGGTCGCAATCAGACCGGCCAAGCCAAGGCCCATGACGATGGTGCCGGCACTGCCGAACAGGTCAGGGTAAAAGCTCAGGACCATGCCTGAGGTGAAGCTCAGTGCCGAAAGCGAGCCGATCAGCGGCCAGATATCGGGGTCTAGAATGTGATAATCGTGGTTGACGTTGCCAGCCATGTCGGAATTCCCGTCCCTTGCAGCTTGAGCTCTTACGAGCCCGAATTCGAGCGATCCAAAGCCGATGATACGGGCTCCTTCGCGCGGTGAAAAGTGTAACTCAGAGTAATTTGTTCGACGTCCTGCATAAACTCATCCTCGAGCATAGCAGGATCGACGTAGTACAGCACGGGCATGCGAACTTCCTGCCCTGGCTGAAGCGTTTGCTCGGTGAAGCAAAAGCATTGGATCTTGTGGAAATAGAGCCCAGCCTGCGCTGGCTCGACATTGAATGTCGCAGTGCCTGTGATCGGCTGCGTGCTGTGGTTTTTGGCGACATAGGTCGCCATGTCACGAATGCCGATCTGGACCGTGTCGGTCGCTTGGCTCGGCCGAAACTCCCACGGCACATTGCCGGCGGTCGAAGCGTCAAACCGGATCGACATCATCTGGCCACCGGCCAGCGAGGCCGCCTTGTCGGCTTCATAGGCCGTCGCGACCTGCGTCGTCCCGCCAAAGCCCGTCACCCGGCAGAACAGGTCGTACAGCGGAACAGCCGCGTAGCCCATGCCGAGCATCGCCAGCGCGCCGAGAATGGCATAGAGCCCTACCCGTGCGTTCTTTTGCTCAAGGTCATTGGCCGCAGCAGCGCTCATCATTCGCTCCCCAAGCGGGCGATGGTGATCGCGTAGAACAACACGACGAAGAACAGCAGCGTCCCGCCAACAACCAGATTGCGAGACTTCTGACGGCGCTTGAACTCGGTCTCTTCGTCAGGGGTCACGACAGGACCCCCTGGGCGTAGAGCACCCGGTCAGCGACCAAGGCTGCAAACAGTATGAAGAGGTAATAGATGCTGAATTTGAACAGCGTCTTTTCCGGCTGCATTTGGTCGGCTTCGCCATCGCGGTCACGCCGCCAAACCGGCCACGCCAGTGCGAGGAACAGCATAGACAGAACCACTGACACGGAGCCATAGACCCAACCAGTGCCGCCAATCGCCCATGGCGCGATCGCCAGCGGAGCCAGCAGCACGGTGTAGAGCAGGATCTGATTGCGCGTGACCCGCTCTCCAGCAACGACCGGCAGCATCGGAATGCCGACCTTGGCGTAGTCCGACTTCATAAACAGCGCGAGCGCCCAGAAGTGCGGCGGGGTCCAGAAAAAGATGATCGCAAACAACAGCACAGGCATGAGGGTGACTTCACCGGTCACGGCAACCCAGCCGATCATCGGCGGGAAGGCACCAGCGCCGCCACCGATTACAATGTTCTGCGGGGTGCGCGGCTTGAGCCACATGGTGTAGATCACCGCGTAATAGACCACCGCAGCGGCCAGGATGGTTGCGGCGAGCCAACCGACCGCGACACCCATCAGGAACACCGCTGCCAGCGACAGGAACACACCGAAGTCGCGAGCGTCGTCGCGGCGCATCCGCCCGGTCGGCAAAGGCCGATTGGCAGTCCGCTTCATCCCCGCATCGATATCGGCTTCCCACCAATGGTTGAGCGCAGCCGAGCCGCCCGCCCCCATCGCAATCGCAAGCACGGCGGTGAAGCCCAGCACGGGATGAATGTTGCCCGGAGCCGCCAGCAAACCACAAATGCCTGTGAAGATCACAAGCGTCAGCACGCGCGGCTTGGTCAGCGTGAAGAAATCACGCCAATCCGTCGGCATTGCTGTGGTGTTGGTCTGAGCAGTCATCGCAGTTCTGTCTTCGGTCCTGTTTTGCAGAGAGCGCACCTTGACGGCGCGCTCCCCTTAGTCAGATCGGAGTTTAGGCCATGCGGGCCCGGCACTCCTGGATCGATTAAGCCGACGCCGGCTTCTGATCCTTTGGCATGTGATCGTGGTAATCGTGGTGATCCTCAATCACAGGCAGGGTTTCGAACTGGTGGAACGGCGGTGGGCTCGACAGCGTCCACTCGAGCGTCGTCGCGCCTTCGCCCCATGGGTTGTTGCCCGGCTTCTTGCCCGCAATGAACGCGTAAGCGACATTGACGAAGAAGATCACCATCGACGCAGCCATGATGTGATAGCCGTATGAGCTGATCTCGTTCCAGAAGCTGTAGTCGATTGGGAAGTCAGGAATACGACGCGGCATTCCATTCATGCCCAGGAAGTGCTGCGGGAAGAAGATCACGTTCACCCCGATGAAGAAGCCCCAGAAGTGCAGGTGCGACAGGAATTCGCTGTGCATCCGGCCGCTCATCTTCGGGAACCAGTAATAGAACCCGGCGAACAGCGAGAACACCGCGCCCATCGACAGCACATAGTGGAAGTGAGCAACCACGTAATAGGTGTCGTGGAGGTTATCATCGATGCCGCCATTGGCGAGCACAACACCGGTCACACCGCCCACGGTGAACAGGAAGATGAAGCCCAGCGCCCAAACCATTGGTGATTTGAACTCCAAGCTGCCGCCCCACATCGTCGCGACCCAGCTGAAAATCTTCACCCCTGTCGGAACCGCGATAACCATAGTGGCCGCGGTGAAGTACATCTTGGTGTTTACGTCCAAGCCGACCGTGTACATGTGGTGGGCCCACACGATGAAGCCGACGACGCCGATCGCGACCATGGCGTAGGCCATACCGAGATAGCCGAACACGGGCTTGCGGCTGAAGGTGGCGACGATCTGCGAGATCATGCCGAAGCCCGGCAGGATCATAATGTAGACCTCGGGGTGACCAAAGAACCAGAACAAGTGCTGGTACAGAACGGGGTCACCGCCGCCAGCCGGATCGAAGAACGTCGTTCCGAAGTTACGGTCGGTCAGCAGCATTGTGATCGCAGCCGCCAGAACCGGCAGAGCGAGCAACAGCAGGAAGGCCGTAACCAGCACCGACCATACGAACAGCGGCATTTTGTGCAGGGTCATGCCCGGCGCGCGCATGTTGAAGATGGTGGTGATGAAGTTGGTCGCACCGAGGATCGAGCCAGCGCCCGCCAAGTGCAGCGAGAAGATTGCGAAGTCGACCGCAGGACCTACCGAGCCCGTGGTCGAAAGCGGAGCATAGACCGTCCAGCCTACGCCCGCGCCTGGCCCGGTACCACCGGGGACGAAGAGCGAGAAGATCAGGCTGAGGAAGCCAGCAACGGTCAGCCAGAATGAGATGTTGTTCATCCGCGGGAACGCCATATCCGGCGCACCAATCATCAGCGGCACGAACCAGTTGCCGAAGCCACCGATCATGGCCGGCATGACCATGAAGAAGACCATGATCAGGCCGTGTGCGGTGATAAACACGTTCCACATGTGGAGCGCCGCGTTCTCATCCGCCGCGCCGCCCATGAATTGCGACCACCAAGACAGATACTGAATGCCTGGCTCAGCCAGCTCCATCCGCATCACGCCCGAGATGGCGCCGCCGATGATCCCTGCGAAGATCGCGAAGATCAGGTAGAGCGTGCCGATATCCTTGTGGTTGGTCGACATAAACCAGCGGGCGAAAAAGCCCGGCTTGTGATCCGCATCGTGAGCGTGATCATCGTGGTGAGCGTCGAAACCTTCAGCGGTGGTTGCCATCGTTCAGATTCTCTCGGTTCGCGTTATTCGTTCAAATTCGGTTCTATCAGGCGGCTTCTTCAGCTTCGGCCGTTTCGTCGGCCTCTGCTTCGGTCTCAGCCTCGGCCACTTCAGATCCTGGGACTACGCCCCCAGGCTGCTCAGCCACCCATGCCTCAAACTCTTCCATCGGAAGCGCTTCGACAGCAATCGGCATGTAGCCATGGCGCGCGCCGCACAATTCAGAGCACTGGCCGTAGTAAACGCCCGGCTCTTCAATCGTGAGCAGCTTCTCATTCAGGCGACCCGGTACTGCGTCCATCTTGAACCACAGCGACGGGACAGCAAAGGCGTGGATCACATCAGCCGCCGTGGTCTGGATCCGCAGTGGAACACCGGCGGGAACTACCATCCGCTTGTCGACGGCCAACAGATGCGGTTCGCCATTCTCAAGCGCGTCCGCCTCTGACAACATGTTTGAAATCACTTCAAAGCCGCCATGGTCGGGATATTCGTAGCCCCAATACCACTGATAGCCGATCGCCTTGATCGTTACGGCTTCTTCCGGCGGCGTCTCGTACTGGCGTGCGAGCAGTGAAATCGACGGCACTGCGATCACAACCAGGATGATCACCGGAACGATCGTCCAGACGACTTCGATCAAAGTGTTGTGGGTTGTTTTCGAAGGCACCGGGTTAGCGCGACGATTGTAACGCACAATCACCCACAGCAGCAGGCCCAGGACAAACAGGCTGATGATCGTGATAATCGGCAGCAGGATGATGTCGTGCATCCACAGCGCATAGGCACCATCAGCCGAATACTGATCCTGAAAGGTCATGCTGGCCAGCGCATCATCTTCGTAAGATGTTGGCATGCCCTTGCCTTCGGTCGGTGCCATTGGCGTATAGCCGGCAGTGGCCTCTGCAGCGGCGGCTTCCTCAACAGTTTCAGCTGCTTCGGGAGCGTCCTGAGCAAGCGCAGCGCTAGGCGCAAGAGCTATCATCACAGCTGCAATCAACGCAGCAAATGCGGTTTTTAGATGGCCTACCATATGACCCAAATCCATGTGTCTCATTATCCGAAACTGATCCCACTTCGCCCGAGCAGCGCCCCCAAAATCAAGGCCGCCGGGCGTTATAACTCAGCCGGCATTCCTGCCAGCGTCACGGTCCCCTTAGCTGTGCTTGCTCCCCGCCTCAAGCGCTTCTAGGGAGAAATTTATGCAAGCCAGCATGATTGGCCTGCAAGTTTGTGAATAAGGTACTATCTCTCCCGCCATGACTGCACCAATGACCGACGAAGACGTCCTGTCTGAATTCCGTAGCTGCGACGCTCTGCTGGAGGGGCATTTTCTGCTCTCTTCAGGGAGGCACAGCGCTTTTTATCTTCAATGCGCTCGTGTGCTGATGAACCCTGACCGGGCTGCACGACTCGCTCTCGCGACCGTCGCGAACATTCCGCGCGAGGTCCGCAGCGAGATCGACGTAGTGGTCTCTCCAGCGATGGGCGGGCTCATCATTGGCCATGAAGTTGGCCGAGCGCTTGGCAAGGACGCCATGTTCCTGGAACGGCCTGAAGGCGAATTTCACTTCCGCCGTGGATTCGCTTTGGAGCCCGGCGCAAAGGTGCTGATGGTCGAAGATGTCGTAACCACAGGCCTGTCCAGCCGCGAGGCGATCGCAGCCGTGGCGCGCGAAGGCGGAAAAGTTATCGCGGAGTGCTCGCTGGTCGATCGGTCGGCCGGCAGCGTCGATTTGGGCGTGCCGTTCTACCCACTGATCGCGCTCAACTTCCCGACCTATGCCGAGGATGAGCTGCCCGAGGAGCTCGCTGCGACCCCCGCGACCAAGCCGGGAAGCAGGAAAGCCTAATGGCGCTGCCTCTTCGTCTTGGCGTGAACATTGATCACGTCGCTACCATCCGCAATGCGCGTGGCGGCGATCATCCTGATCCCGTGCGTGCGGCGGAGATCGTGGCCGCTGTCGGCGGTGACGGTATCACGGCGCATTTGCGGGAGGATAGGCGCCATATTCGCGACGAGGACCTCGCCCGGATTCAATCGGCAACCGATCTGCCGCTCAATCTGGAGATGGCAGCCACGCGGGAGATGCTCGAGATTGCTTTGCGGCACGAGCCACACGCCGCCTGCATTGTTCCCGAAAAGCGCGAAGAAAGGACCACCGAGGGCGGACTCGACGCAGCCGGGCTGCACAACACTCTGGTCCCGATCGTCGATGAGCTGGCAGCCAAAGACATTCGTGTGTCCTTGTTCATTGAAGCCGACGAGCGCCAGCTCGATGCGGCACTACGGCTTGATGTGCCCGTGGTCGAGTTTCACACTGGCGAATACGCGCACGCCATCCTCGACGGCGATAGCGAGCGTACTGCGAAGGAACTACGGCGGATCACCGATATGGCAGCGCTTGCGGCCAAGAATGGGATCGAGCCCCATGCCGGGCATGGCCTGACCTTTGACAATGTCCAGCCGATTGCCGCTATTCCGCAGATCGCTGAGCTCAACATCGGGCATTATCTGATTGGCGAAGCCGTGTTCGTCGGGCTTGAGACTGCTATTCGACGGATGCGCGAGCTGATGGATGAGGTTCGTTAGAATGGCGTCCGAAGACCTTCCAGAGCTTACTTCTGAGCAAAAGCTCTGGGCGTTTGGCGCGGCAGCTCTGTTTCTGCTGGCGATTGGTTTTCTCGGGTTTTCGATCGCCAATGGGGTGATGCAGCCCTTCGCCATTGGTTGGGTCGCCTTGCAGATCTTTGGTTATGTCGGATCGCTCAATCGCGCCAAAGGCGATTTCGCTCACCCACTGTTCAAGAGCCAGGTGATGCTTCACGTCGTGGCGCTCGGACTGCTTGTGGCACTAATACTGGGAAATCGCTCATGATCATCGGAACCGGCTCAGACCTCTGCAATATCGAGCGAATTCAGAACTCACTCAACCGCTTTGGCGAGCGGTTTGAGAACCGCGTGTTTACCGAGGTCGAGCGTGCCAAGGCTCGCCGGCGACCCTACACTATCGCTGGAACCTATGCGAAGCGCTTTGCCGCCAAGGAGGCTTTCAGCAAGGCGGTTGGAACTGGATTTCGGCGCGGCGTGTTCATGAAAGACATCGGCGTGGTCAATGCCCCGTCGGGCGCTCCCACCCTCGCACTTGAGGGTGGCGCTGCAAAGCGGCTTGAAGAAATGATCCCGGAAGGCCATGAGGCCCACATTCATCTTACCCTAACTGACGATCATCCATGGGCGCAGGCCTTCGTAATCATTGAGGCCCGCCCCCTATGAATGGTGCAACCGAAACATTGGCTGTGACAGACAACAACAAAGACAATTCGACCACTGGCGAAGAAAAGGTCAATTGGTTCGCCGAGATCCGCGGCCTGGCGCTTATGCTGCTCGCCGTGCTGGTGTTCCACAGCCTGGTCGCCAAGCCGTTCTACATTCCGTCGACCTCGATGATGCCGACCTTGTGGGTGGGAGACCGCCTGGTGGTGAGCAAGTACCCCTATGGTTGGACTTGGGCTTCCGCGAGTTTTCACCTGCTGCCACGCGGTGAATGGCGCGTCCTGGGCAGCACTCCGGAATATGGCGATATCGTCATCCCGGTCCATCCAGAGAAGGATCAGGATTACATCAAGCGCGTGATTGCTTTGCCGGGCGATACGATTGAAGTGGCCGATGGACAGGTGATCCTCAATGGGGCGCCGCTCAAGCGTGAGGTTGTCCCCTCAGTGCGGATCCCGTTTGAGCCGCTGCTGACCTGCAATGGCATTCCCTGCCTCACGGCATTTGGTCCCTATCTCACTCGCGACGAAAGTGGCGCGCAGTTTTATGAACCACCAACCGAGCGTGAAACGCTGCCCAATGGCGCAAGCTATCTGATCATCGATCATTTGACCGATCAGATGGGCGACAATTTCGGCCCGATCACCGTGCCGGAGGGAGAGGTCTTCGTGATGGGAGACAATCGCGACCATTCGGCAGACAGCCGCGCAAGCATTGCCGGCCAGGGCCTCGGCGGCCCGGTGCCCTTGGAGAACATTGGCGGACGTGCCGAGTTCATCACCTTCTCATTAGACGGATCGAGCAGTTGGAATCCGCTCAGCTGGTGGAGCGCGCTTCGCGGCAACCGGGCGTGGTCGACTTTGCGCCCGCCTTTGACTGAACAGCCCGAAAACTGACCCCAGGCACGGACTTTTACAGACCATGGCAAAGAAGTTCCTTTACCTCGTAGCGATCATCATCGTGCTGTTCATCGGTGGCCGGATCGCCTGGGAACTCTACGCCGATGATCTGGCAGCTGTGGCGCTCGTGCCCTCAACCGAGTTTGTCGAGCAGGCACCGTTGGAAGAAAACGCCTATCTCGACCCCGGCCTGTGGTACTCACGTCCTGGCATCGGTGTACGCGATCCAGCCCGGTGGCAGCCTGCAATGGCGGAGCCTGCCCCTGAGGAAAGTGCCGAAGAACCGACTCCAGCAACCCCCTCGCCCGATGCACCCGCCGCTGAGCAATCGCTGGGCCCTGCGTCAAGCGACAGAGAGTCAAGCGCAGACAATGCTGCGCTTCAGAGCACCAGCTCGCGCGCGGTCGACCCCAATGCCGGGGGCGAAGTGGCCGATTTCGCGGTGTTCTTCATCCACCCCACCAGCTATCTCAGCCGCGAAAGCTGGAACGCAGAAATCGGCGATGAAGAGGCTGAGAGGGTCGCCCGGATCTACATTCGCGGCATGGCGAGCCCATTCAACTCGGCCGAAGAAATCTGGGCGCCGCGCTATCGCCAAGCGACCATGGGTGCCTTCCTGACCGATGGACCTGAAGGGCCACAAGCGATTGATGCAGCCTATAAGGATGTCCTCGATGCCTATCGCTTCTTCATCGACTCCGTTGACGAAGACACTCCGATCGTTCTCGCCGGGCACAGCCAGGGCGCGCTCCATCTGCTGCGTCTGCTGCGCGAAGAGATCGCCAATCAGGACATCGCTGCGCGCGTGGTCGCCGCCTATGCCGTGGGCTGGCCGATTTCAGTCGATCACGACCTCCCCGCTCTCGGCCTTGCCGCTTGCGCCACACCGGCGCAAACCGGCTGCATCCTGTCCTGGTCAAGCTTCGCCGAACCAGCCGACCCTTCCTCGGTGATCGAGACCTATGCCAATTCGACCGGGTTTGACGGCGAGCTCCGTGGCGACAGCACAATTCTCTGCACCAATCCGCTGACCGGAACCTTTGGCGGCGCGGCAGGAATGGAAGCCAATCTCGGCACTCTGGTGCCCGACGATTCCATCAGCACCGGCGAGTTGGTTGCTGGCGCAGTCCCTGCGCGCTGCGATGCCCGCGGCCTGTTGTTGATCGGTGATCCGCCAGAGCTTGGACAATATGTCCTGCCCGGCAACAATTACCACGTCTATGACATCCCGCTGTTCTGGGCGAACACCAAGGCGGATGTCGCGCGCCGAGTGAATGCATGGGCTCAAGCGCGCTGATCACCGAGAACGCCGGCGAGTTTGCAGAGGCGCTACCTGATGGCGGAGCGCTCCTCGGGCTCGACCTGGGCACCAAGACGATCGGCACGGCTGTCTGTGACGCAGGCTGGCGCTTCGCCAGCAATGGCAAGACTCTGCCGCGCGGAAAGTGGACCCGTGACAAGGCGGTGATCGAACAACTGATCACAGATCGCGCGATCGCTGGCCTGGTGCTAGGCCTGCCGCTCAACATGGATGGCAGCGACGGTCCTCGCTCACAGAGCGCGCGCGCCTATGCTCGCAATCTAGCGACAGCCTTTGAGCTGCCGATCCTGCTATGGGATGAGCGGTGGTCGACCCAAAGCGCCGAGGCCGCGATGATCGGGCAGGATATGAGCCGGGCAAAACGCGCTGAGGCGATCGACAGCCACGCCGCAGCGGTGATCCTGCAAGGAGCAATCGACCGGCTAGCGGGCGGAATTCTCTAACCCGGGTCCTCCGACTGCGGCCCACCCAAAGGGAGCGTGTCGTAGAGATAGACCATCATCGCGACGATCGGATCGGGGTCCGCCAGGATCAGCGCCTCAATCTCGCGGTGAGTTGATGAAGTGTCATCAGACAGCTGATTCACTGGCATGCGATAGCTCCGCATTGGATGCTCGACTGCCCTTTTTCGCCCAAAGAGAGTGCAACACCTGCCGTCTCTCCAGAAATTAAATCGTTGTAATGGAGCCTAACTCGAAGCAGAGCTTTTCAGCATGAGTGAAGGCAATCCCCAGTTTGATCCCGGCAAGGCGGCCAAGTTCTTCTTCCGCGCAGGCCATTCCGGATGGCTCGGCTTGCGCTATCTCGAGCATGGCGAAAACTGGGTCTCGGTCGAACTGCCTTGGCGCGAAGACCTTCTGGGGGAGTCAGAGCGCCCGGTGCTTGCATCCGGTCCGATTGTCAGCCTGATGGATATGGCGAGCGGGATGTCGATCTGGATCGCCTCGCGCGACTTCGTGCCGATCGCGACGCTCGACCTGCGGGTCGATTACCAGCGGCCGGCGAAAGAGCGGGCCTCGGTCATTGGGAGGGTCGAATGCTATCGTCGCACCAAATCCGCCGCGTTTGTTCGCGGGATCGCCCATGACGGAGACCCCGACGATCCGGTCGCGCATGTGGCAGGCGTATTCATGACCATCGGCAAGGACCCCAAGCAAGGCAAAGTGCCTCCAGGCAATGCAGCGGGGACCGGTGATGAGTGACAATCAAGCCAAGCTCGAACTGCCGCCCTACGCCCAATCGCTCGGCATCACGCCTCATGCGATGGAAGACGGCATCCCGATCCTGACCGTCGATTTCGGTCCCAATGTCGAGGGCCGCCCGCAATTCTTCCATGGCGGCGCTACCGCAGGACTGCTTGAGAATGCTGGCTATGCTGCTTTGCGCGCCGTTCTGCTGAAGCAGGACCGGCAATTGATCCTGAAGCCAGTCAACATCACCGTACAATATCTGTCAGCCGGCAAGTCACAGACCAGCTATGCCAAGGGCCGGATTACGCGCCTCGGCCGGCGCAATGCCAATGTCAGCGTCGAAGCCTGGCAGGACGATCGCGATAAGCCAATTGCATCCGCTGTCATGAACATATTGATGGCAGACCGCGACGCTTAGTCCTCGGGGTCGAGTGGCTCGATCTCAAGCCCGTCTTCGGTCAATCGAAACTCGACCGGGAATCCGTCGATGTCCGTCTCAAGCGTGAGCTCGCCATCGCGGATCCTCAACTCGCCATTGTCGAACTCGCCAACGATCTCTTCGCCTTCTTCGACATCGAGCTGTTGGATCGGGCCTTCGGGATCGGGCGAACGCGTCGGCGATGGCGCCGGACTGAGCGAAAGTGCGCCGCGCATGAAGTCCTTCCAGATCTGCGCGGGCAGACCGCCACCTGAAATCTGATTGAGCGGCGAATTGTCGTCATTGCCGATCCACACTCCGACGACCAGATCGTCAGCATAGCCAACGAACACCGCATCGCGATAATTCTGCGTCGTGCCGGTCTTGCCGTAGTTGGCAATCGGCAGCATCGCCGCGCGCCCGGTCCCTTTGTTCACGGCATTGCGGAGCATTTGCTCGAGATCGTCATGCGAGTCGTAGGACATGCTCGCTTCCGGACTGGTCAGCCAATCCCACCAGCTTTCTTCCTCGTCTGGAAAGGCATGAGCCTGAACAGGAAACTCGTTGGCAGCGACACCGGCGTAAGCGGACGTCAGTTCGATCAATGTCATCGTGGATGTGCCGAGCGCAAGGCTGGGATCGCCTTCCGGCAAGGGCGATTCAACGCCCAAGGATCGGGCGGTGCGAATAACCTGCTGACTGCCGACCTCGTTAAACAATCGTACGGCAGCCACATTGCTTGAGCTGGCAAAGGCATCCTGCAAGGTGATCTCGTCAGAATAATTTTCGCGCGCATTCTTGGGGCGATAACTACCCGCTTCGATCGGCGTGTTAGCTATGCGATCCTCGGGCTCCCAACCCGCCTCCAAGGCGGCGAGATAGACAAACATCTTGAAGGTCGAACCCGGCTGCCGGCGCGCCTGCGTCGCTCGATTGAAGGGGGACTTGGCATAACTGCGCCCGCCCACCATCGCGACCACCTCACCGGTCGGACGCATGGCTACCAAGGCGACCTGGGCATCGCCCAGAGGCGCCTGTCCGATCACGCGATTGGCCAGGGCCTGCAGTCGCGCATCCAGCGTCGTGGTGATAACCTGCTTCGCATAACTCGCTTCGGCATCTCTGCGCGCGATCGGCAAGGCCCAATCGGCAAAATAGGTGCCAGTGGGCAGATCGTTTGTCGCGCGGACATCCAGCTCCGGCAAAGGCAGTTCAGCCGCCTCTGCTTCCGTCAAATAGCCTTCTTCCACCATGGCGCCGATGACGAGCTGCATGCGCTCTCTTGCGCCATCATAGTTTCTGGTTGGAGCCAACCGGCTTGGAGCTTTCAGCAGCCCAGCGAGCATGGCCGCTTGTTCGGGCAGCAGGTTTTCCGGCTGGCGATAGAAGTAATGCAGGCTGGCAGCGCGCAAGCCATATTGGTTGTCGCCGAAATAGGCGTTGGAGAGATAACGCTCAAGGATCTCATCCTTGGTCAGCCATGTCTCAAGCCAAAAGGCTATAAGCGCCTCGCGCGCTTTCCGCGTAAGGGTTTGCTCGGGCGTGAGGAATGTGAACTTTGCCAGCTGCTGAGTGATCGTGCTGCCCCCGCCCACTCCGGTCCAGGCGGCCCGCGCAATCCCGCGCGGATCGACGCCCCAGTGCGAATAGAAGCGGCGGTCTTCAATCGCCAGAAAAGCCCCGACAACATGATCGGGCAGCTCGCTGACATCGACCGGCTCATCAACCACCGCCCCGCTGCGCGCAATTGGGGTCCCGTCGCTGGCCAGCAGCGTGACTTGCGGCGCTGCAATCGGCTCCAGTGATTTGGACATGGGTGCTGTGACCACCAGCCAGCCGATGATCAAAATGAAGACCAGCAACATCGCGGCTAGCCCACGCGCAGCCCATTTCTTACGGGTCTGCCATTTGGTCGGGGGGATCGTGGGTACGTTGAACCGGGGCTGATCAACCGACGGGGGCTTGGACCGTCCAAAGCTTGGCCAAGATGGCCATTTCAGCCAGCGACGCTTGGGCGCGGCGCTCGGCCCAAAGTCAAACTTCTCATCGAATGCAGCCAGACGCTCACCATAGGGATCGCGCGCCGAGTAGAATCCTGCACCTCGCGCGTCGTCGCGCGAGTCACGAGCGGAGGGCTCAGAGCTAGGAGGGCGTTGCCAAAGGCGCATGAGAGGACTGTGTTATCGCATTAACACAGCAGGCGCAACTACGCCTGTTATCGATTGGCAGGTCGCCCTCAGGCGGCGCGAAAAAGGCATCCAGCGTCCGACATCAAAAGCCCTCGGCGACCCGGAGATACTTCTCCCGCTCCTCAACTTCATCGAGAAAGAGATTGGCCGGCGACTTACGGCATCGCTCGATCAATCGATCCCACATCTCTTTTCGCACGTTCCGCGCCTTCAAACGCTCACTTCGAGAGGGGATGTTTCCGCTGCTCAGCTGATCAATGGCATTGATCGATGTGTAGGCGTTTTCGAGCCAAAAGATTCTGCGTCTTTGCTGATTGGCTTTTGTGTACCAATCATATTCGCTCGTCAGATCAGCGCAGCTATAGTCGTGCAATCCGCCACCGGGACTGTCCTGATCATACCGGGCGTAGCTCATTCGAACCTCGACCGATCCTTCGATCTTCTCGCCTTGGTCATTCGTCGCTGGGAAATAAGTCAGGCCCTCAGCTCGCTGCCTGACGGCATTGTCGATAGCTTCGGAATTGCTGCTTTGCTTGAGCCGCAATCCTTCGAGCACGCCGTCCGGCGCGACGATAGCAACATAGGTCGCGCTGCCGTTGTGACCCTCATCCTTGGCCCATTGCGGAATATCGACTGTCTTTACCCGCTGTGCGCGAGCGCGCTGAGGATGGCGCGGCGCGAGCGCAGGGAGGGTTCGTATCACCCGTGGTTCCGGCTCAGACCTCTGCACCTCTACTGTGGCATCTTGGGCCATCAGCGGGACGGGACCAAAGGGCAAGAGCGCTGCAGCCAGCAGCACCAGTCCCATCAAGGTGGCCCTCTTAGGCAGCGCTTTCAGGAAGATCCTCATTGAAGACGCGCTGGTAATACTCACTCACCAAGGTGCGCTCTGCTTCGTCGCATTTGTTGAGGAAGCTGAGGCGGAATGCGAAGCCAACATTGTTGAAGATCGCGGCGTTCTGCGCCCAGGTGATCACCGTCCGCGGGCTCATAACGGTTGAGATATCGCCATTCATGAAACCCTGGCGGGTCAGGTCGGCGACCTTGATCATATCAGCAATAGTCGCGTCGTCGGTCTCAGGCGTTTTCGACTTGACGATCTGCTGTTCGGTCTCGGCCGGCAGATAGTTGAGCGCGACAACGATGTTCCAGCGGTCCATCTGTGCCTGGTTGATCGCTTGCGTGCCGTGATACAGCCCGCTGGTGTCACCCAGGCCGACGGTATTGGTGGTCGCGAACAAGCGGAAGTTCGGGTTCGGCGTGATCACCTTGTTTTGGTCAAGCAGCGTCAAACGACCGTCGAATTCCAGCACGCGCTGGATCACGAACATCACGTCCGGACGGCCAGCATCATATTCATCAAAGGTCAGCGCAACCGGGTGCTGCAAAGCCCAGGGTAGGATGCCTTCCTTGAACTCGGTAACCTGCAGACCATCCTTGAGGACGATTGCGTCGCGGCCAACCAGATCGATCCGGCTGATGTGCGCGTCGAGATTGACCCGAATGCTGGGCCAATTGAGGCGCGCGGCGACTTGTTCAATGTGAGTCGACTTACCGGTGCCGTGATAGCCCTGGATCATCACCCGGCGGTTGTGCGCAAAACCGGCCAGAATCGCGAGCGTGGTGTCCGGGTCGAACACATAGCTCTCATCAAGCTCGGGCACGTGCTCTTCATTGTCGCTGAAAGCAGGCACTTGCCAGTCGATATCAATCCCAAACGTATCGCGCACATCGACCATAGTGTCGGGCGCGGACAGGGTGTTGAGAGCGTTCGGATCGAGTTTGGTGTCAGTCATATCGTTCATTTCGCGGGACGACCTAGATGAGCCCGGCGGAAGCCGCAATGCCCGATTATTGAGAGGGGGAGGTTTCTTTCACCCTCTCAACCCCTAACTCTTCTCAGGGATCCGGACATGATCCAGATGACCGGTTTTTACCCAGACCCGCGCGCCTTGCTCGCCCGCCGTAGCGTCAATCCAGTCACCCTTGGGCAGGCGCAGCCAATCATGCTGTTCGTAGGTCTGGCCATCCGCAGTGAGAGAGCCCTCTAGTACAAGAAATTCGGCACCGCCTCCGTCACCGAGTCTTCTCGCGGTGCCAGCATCCCATTGTTCGAGAATCACCGTCTCAAACTGGTCTTGATGCAGCAGAGCCTGCCCAACCCCGGGTTCGACCTGTTCAAGCTTGAGCGCGTTGAGGTCCAAGCTGAACTGATTGCGATCATCTGCATCGAACTGCCACAGTTTCACGAAGATCGTGCAACCGCCGTCGGCACGCGGAATGTGATGGGTGGTCGGCGGATTGCGGACGTAGGTGCCAGCGGGATAATCGCCATGCTCATCCTGAAAAGTGCCTTCGAGGACGATGAATTCCTCACCGCCGCCATGGGTGTGTTCGGGAAAGGCGCTGCCCTCGGCATAGCGGACTATCGAGGTCGCTCGCGCCACTTCGTCTCCGATCCGATCTAGCATCCGCCGGTCGACGCCCAGCATGGGAGAAGGCACCCAGGGAAGCTCGCTGGTGTCGACCGCTGCCCGCTGCGAAAAGTCTGCGTTGATTTCCATGCAAGCGAAATGGGCCTCTGGTGCCAATTTTGAACCACCAAGCCGCTCGAAAAATCCGATGGCTGTGATTACATTCCTCGGATGCCGCGACCTGACCCAATCGAATCTCTCCGACTCAAACTGGTCGAGCAAGTGCGCAATGTCTTCAATGACAGCAATGCCGGGCACAAACCCGAACCGCCCTCAGACGAGGCGCTGTTCGAGCGGGATACACCGATCCGTATGGTCCATGCCGATCTGGTCGGGATGATGAGCGGCGGCATCCGCGCCTTGATGCTGCAAATGCTCCATCCACACGCTCTGCAGGGTGTGCTCGACCATTCGAACTTCCGCGAAGATATGCACGGCCGGTTGCAGCGCACCGCGCGGTTTATCGCAGTGACGACCTTTGGGCATCGCGACCGCGCGACCGCCGCGATTGAGCGGGTCAATGCGATTCACGCGAAGATCGAGGGCACTCTGCCCGACGGTACGCCCTATAATGCTACCAATCCTCGCACCCTCGCCTGGGTCCATGTAACCGAGGCGCAGAGCTTTCTTGCGGGCTATCTGCGCCACGTCCGTCCCAATATGCCGAGCCATGAGCAGGACGAATACTATCGCCAATTCGCGGTGATCGCCCGCGCCCTCGGCGCTGATCCGGTTCCGCTTACGCGCAATGAGGCAGAGCAGATCTTCCGCGAGCTGCGGCACGACTTAAGGACCTCACCCGAGGCGCGCGAGGTCGCGCAATTGGTTTTGACCCAGCGCCCCAAAGGCGCCCCCATTGCGGTCCAGACCATGCTCGGCGCAGACGCCGTATCGATGCTGCCGCCATGGAGCCGGTCGATGCTGGGCCTGTCCGATCCAGGGCTGGTCGCCCTGCCCGCGCGCGCGGCCACTTGGGGCGTCGGCAAGACGCTGCGCTGGGCCTTCAAGCAAAACTGACCGCGTTTCGACGCATTCGTGGTACAGGCTTCCCCAGGATCGTTTTGAGGGAGAGTCGCCATGTATGTCGCCATCGCCGTGCTGTCGGTGCCGGAAGCCAACAAGGAAGCCTATCGCGAAGCCGCTGAATTCATGGCCAATTGGTCGATGGACCATGGCGCGCTGGAAGTGATGGAAGCCTGGGAGGTCAATGTCCCCGAAGGCAAAAGCACCGACCTGCGCAAGGCGGTGAAGGCGCCGGAAGGGGAGAAGATCGTCGCGGGCTGGATCGTCTGGCCCGACAAGGAAACCCTGGCCAAGGCGCAAGAGGCTATGGGCAAAGGAGAGGGTTTCGAGGATTATCCGGCCGGAGACCCGCCGTTCGACGGTTCGCGCCTGATCTTCGGAGAATTTGAGCCGCTGCTGACCAAGGGCCGCAGCTGAGGAGACTTTTGATGGCAGACCAACATGGTGATTTCGTCTGGTACGAACTGGCAACCAAGGATGCCGCCGCCGCAAAGCAATTCTATGGGCCGCTGCTCGGCTGGGAGTTCATCGAGAGCGGGCAGCCCGGCATGCCCTATCACTTGATCACCAAGAATGGCGCTCAGATCGGTGGCATCATGCCGCTATCGGGCGAGATGATCGCCAATGGCGCGCATCCGATGTGGGCAGGCTACATCGAGGTTGATGATGTCGATCAGAGCCTCGCCAAAGCCAAGACCCTTGGGGCCACACCCTATGTTGAAGCCACTGATGTTCCGGAGGTCGGTCGCTTTGCGATGATCGCCGACCCGCAGGGCGCACCGATCTACATCATGAAGGATTTCACCGACGAAGCGAGCGCGTCTTTCGCGAAGCACGAGCCACTCGACGGTCATTGCGCTTGGAATGAGCTGGTGACGACCGATCCTGCCGGAGCCAAAGCCTTCTACGTCGAGATGTTCGGCTGGGAGAAGACCAGTGAAATGCACATGGGCGAAATGGGCCTGTATGAGATGTTCTCGGTCAATGGCTATGGCCTGGGGGCGATCATGCCCAAGCCTGAAATGATGCCGATGTCGGCTTGGGTCTATTATCTGCGGGTCCCCGATATCGACGCAGCCGCCGCTTTTGTAGCCGCAAACGGTGGCCTATTAATGGGGGAGCCGATGGAGATTCCCGACGGCGAGTATGTGTTGCAGGGGACGGATCCGGGTGGCGCCTTTTTCGCTCTGATTGGCAAGAAGGGAGCCTAACCCCATGGCTGAATTCACTTTCTACACTGTCGCAATGAGCCGCGGGCAGATCTCGCGCTGGGCGCTCCACGAAGCGGGCGCGGATTACGATCAGGTCGTGTTCGAATGGGCCACGCGCCCGGCGGACTACGTGACAATCAACCCGATGAACAAAGTGCCCGCTCTGGTGCATCATCTGGATGGAAGGGATCACGTCATCACAGAGGCGGCCGCGATCAATCACTATCTGGCTGAGACCCATCCTGACAAAGGCTTACTGCCCGATGCGCATGAGAAAGCCGCCTATTTCCGCTGGATGTTCTTCGCCTCGGGCCCGATCGAACAGGCGCTGCTCGCCAAAATGCTCGGCTGGGAAGTGCCCGAGGAGCGTACCGCGACGGCGGGCTTTGGCTCGCTCGACATGGCGCTGTCGGCAATGGAGGGCTGGCTCAGCAACAATGACTTCGCTGCAGGGGACCGCTTCACCATGGCCGATACCTATGTCGGCAGCCAGTTCGTCTGGGGCATGCGGTTCGGCTCGATCCCGGACACCCCTGCGTTCAAGGCCTATGTTGAGCGGATCACCCAGCGCCCGGCCTATGCCGAAGCCAATGCAATCGACGCCAAGCTGATCGAGCAAGCCGCCGCCGAAAGCTAGGGAAAAACTAGGCCAAAGCCCTGCTCTTGCGCAGCAGCTGGTAAGCATCGACGACCTGGTTGAGGCGGCTTTCGAACTTACGGTCGCCGCCATTGCGATCGGGGTGATAGCGCCGGACCAGCTCCGAATAGCGCCGCCGCAGCTTTCTGCGGTCAGTGTCCAAGCCCAGTCCCATCGCTTCCAGCGCTTGCGCCTCTTCCTTGGAGAAGCGGCCGTCCATAGCCATGCGAGCCTCACGCTCAGCGCGGCTACGAATGCCATTGGCGCGGGCTGAAATCGCTTCGAGCGGATCGTCGAAATCGGCCCAACGCGGCATGCCATCGACCCCGCCGGTCGGCGAAAAGCCCGGGCTTTCGGTCTTCCAACCAGCCGCCGGAGACTGCGCGTCGAGAATTTCCTCGGCGCTCATCCCCTCGAACCAATTGTAGTCAGAATTGAATTCACGGACGTGTTCGAGACAGAACCAGCGGTAGGTTCCGGGCCCATCAAAACCATTGGGGCGGTTGCCAGGTGCGCGGAATTCGCCCGGCTTGCTGCACCCCGGCCATTCGCATTCGCGATCAACCGTTTCGTATCTGCCGTGGAACCTCGATTGGCGCATAGCACTTGAAACTGGGGCCTGGGCGCGCAAATGCCAAGACACAGTTTGAAGGGAATTTGCGATGAGCGGCACGATCGCCGAAGAAATCACCTGTCTATTGACCGAGGCCTTCGCGCCCACCCAGCTCGAAGTCATCAATGACAGCGCCCATCACGCCGGTCATTCCGGAGACGATGGCTCGGGCGAATCCCATTTTACCGTGGTGATCGAGTCCGAAGCTTTCGCGCCGATGTCGCGTCTAGCCCGGCAACGGGCGGTCATTGCGGCTCTGGGGGACATCGTCGGTCAGCGCGTGCACGCCGTGGCGATCAAGGCCAGCGTTCCTCACGGATGAGCCAAACCTCGACAACGAAGCGCCTGCGCCGGGCCGCCCGGATCATTGTGCTGGATCCGGCCGGACGCGCGCTGATGTTTCGTTTTGACGTTGCAGACCGCCCTCCGTTTTGGGTCACCGCCGGGGGCGAGTGCGATCCTGGTGAGAGCTTTGACGATGCCGCTCGCCGCGAATTGCTTGAAGAGACCGGCATAGTGGCCGATCCCGGTCCCGAGATCGCGCGGATTGAGCCAGAGTTCATCACCGTGGAAGGTGAACCCGTCCGCGCTGATGAGCGCTATTACCTGGTCCGTGCCGCCAGCAACGTGATCGACACCAGCCGCCACACCGAGCTTGAGCAGAAAGTGATGACCCAGCACCGCTGGTTCACCATGGACGAATTGAGCGACTGGCCGGAAGCCATCTTCCCGGATAGTTTGAGATCAATGATCGAGCGGGAGAGTAAGGCATGATCACCCAGACAATCACCCCAGTGACGCACGACCTTGGCCAGTTCGAAGTCCGCCGGGTTCTGCCTTCGCGCCATCGCACGATGGTCGGCCCGTTCATCTTCGTCGATGAATTTGGCCCGGCCGAGCTCGCGATCGGCGCTGGAATGGGCGTTCGCCCTCACCCGCATATCAATCTCGCGACCGTCACCTGGCTGTTCGATGGCGCGATCGATCACCGCGACAGTCTCGGCAGCTTCGCCACGATTCGGCCTGGCCAGGTCAATCTGATGACCGCTGGCAAGGGCATCGTCCATTCCGAGCGCAGCCCAGCGGAAGAGCGCGACCGCGTCTCCAAGATGTTCGGGATGCAGACCTGGCTCGCCCTGCCCGACGGGCGCGAAGAGATCGATCCCGCCTTTGAGGCCGTGACAGATCTGCCGGTGGTCGAGGACCAATGCGTCAAAGCGCATGTCATCATGGGCGAATTGTGGGGCAAGCGCGCTGCCACCACAACCTATGCCGACACGATCTACGCCGAGATCCATATGGCGCCGACCGGTGCTATCCCGCTTGAGATCAGCGCTGATGAGCGTGCCGTGATGCTGGTCGAAGGCGAGGCCAAGGTCGATGGTATCGAGCTGGTGCCTTATCAATTGGCGGTGCTCGAACCCGGTCGCAATATGACCCTGTCTTCCGAGCGCGGCGGACGCGTGATACTGCTCGGCGGAGAAGCCTTCACCACCTCGCGCCATGCCTGGTGGAATTTCGTCAGCTCTGACCGAGAGCGTATTCGACAGGCTGCCAAAGATTGGACCGAGGGCAAGTTTCCGACCGTCCCGGGGGATGAAGAGGAGTATATTCCCTTGCCCGAGCGGCCAAACACAGTCAGCTATCCGCAAGAATGAATCAGGGAGAGACCATTGGACTACACCGGCAAGACCGTTTGGATCACGGGCGCCTCATCGGGCATCGGCGCCGCCTTGGCCCGCGATGCAGCGGGGCGCGGCGCGAATATCATTCTATCTGGCCGAGATGAGGCGCGATTGGCTGAAGTCGCCGCCGATTGCGGCGAGACCCTGATCCTGCCGTTCGATGTCCGCGACGATGCCGCTTTGGCTGAGGCGACTGCCGAGGCTATCGCCTGGAAGGGCGGAGTCGATCTGGCCTTTGCCAATGCCGGTGTTTCTCAACGGAGCCGCGCGCTCAAGACCGATATGCAGGTTTATCGCGATATCATCGATATTGATCTCACTGCGCAGATTGCGTTCAGCCAGGGCTTGATCGGCCATATGGTCGAGCGCGGATCGGGCGGACTGGCTTTTATCTCCTCGATTGCCGGCAAAGTCGGCGTGCCGATGCGGACAGCCTATAGCGCTGTCAAATTTGGCTTGGCTGGCTATGGCGATGCGCTGCGGGCCGAACTCTCACAGACCGGGGTCGGCGTGCATGTGATCTATCCCGGCTCGGTCGCGACCAATGTCTCGCGCAATGCAATGGTCGGCGATGGCTCCAAACGCGGTCGGTCAGACAAGGTCATCGACGAGGGCATTCCGGCGGACGACGCCGCCAAGACCATGCTCGACGCCATTGCCAAAGGCGACCGTGAGATCATCGTGGCTCAGGGGATGGAAGAAGGCATGGGCGAAATGCGCCGCACGCCCGACGCTTTGTTTGATCAAGTCGCGGCGATGGTTGCCTCGGGCTACATGGAGCGGATGGAAGAGGGCGAGTAGTTCGCCCGCTGCATCGCCCAAGCGACGATTGCACAGGCAATCGCCTGCTCAAGCCACGCCAGCGGAAGCGCAACCCAAAGCAGGTCGATTGGCGCCAGCCCCATATTGGCTATGCCCAGCCATAACAGGCCAAAGACGGTCGTGCTGAAGGCGAGCGAGCCCGAGATGATTTGGCTCAGACCGGCTCCAAATTGGCGCAACCACAGCCAATAGAAACCACTGGCGGCGGCAATCAGTACAAGGTCCCACAGCCCCCAGATCATCAGGGTGGGCCAATCGACGGGCGCCACACTGGCTTCAAGAGGGTGGGCCTCAAGCAGCATCGGCCTGACGACCACCAAGTAGCGCAGGGTCTCAGACAGGTTGATCCACAAGAAATTGAGACCAAAGGCGATTCTGAGGCCACGCGGGATCAGCGGGTTTTGAGAATTGGGCATTGGGCATCCTTCCAATTGGACTGAAAGTTTGGACGCCCCCGCGCACCGGACTGGTGCGGTCTGATTAGTCAGTCATTATCCCAGAACGAGCGTCATTGCCAGAAATGATGCTGGCAAACCCAGACTGATCCGGGCAAAGTTGAGCGATGGAACAAAAACGCGTTGCGCTCGCCAATGGGATTGAACTCGACATTGTCGATGAGGGACCGGTCGATGCGCCGGTGCTGATCTTCCTCCATGGCTTTCCCGAAAGCCATCGCACGTGGCGGCACCAAATCGCACATTTTTCTGACCGATTTCGCTGCATTGCCCCGGATCAGCGCGGCTATCGCGGATCATCCAAACCGCAAGCGGCAGAGGAATACGCCCCGAACAAGCTGATCGGCGATATCTTCCTGCTGGCCGACGCTCTGTCGATTCCGAAATTCACCATCGTCGGCCACGATTGGGGTGGAGCGATCGCCTGGGGTGTCGCTCTTGGCGGGCAGCATATGCGGGTTGAACGGGCGATTATCGCCAATGCCCCGCATCCGGCGATTTTCCAGAAGCTGCTCTACACTCACCCCGGACAGCGCGAGGCGAGCCAGTATATTCGCGGCTTTCGCGACCCCGCCAATGATCCATTGATCCGCGAAAAGGGGATCACCGGCATTCTCAAACAGGAGGTCAATTGGGATCGCCCCGGCAATATGGAGCCGGAGGAGCGTGCGCAGCTGCTCAAGGATTGGGAGGATCGCGACGCCTGTTTCGGGATGATCAATTACTATCGCGGCAGCACGATGCATGTGCCGCCCATGGATGCGCCCTATGCTTTGCCAGACGGCTACACGCCGCCGGATCTACCGCAATTGACCATTCCCACTCTGGTGATCTGGGCATTGGATGACACCGCTCTGCCACCAGAGAATATCGAGGGGCTCGACCAAGTGATTGATGATCTCACGATTGTCGAGGTCCGGGATTGCGGCCACTTCGTCCCATGGGAAGCGCCCGAACAAGTTATCGCGGCGATGGAAAAATTCCTGCAACCTTAGGGATGTAGGCATGGGGCTCCACTCGGAAGGAGCCCCCCGAAATGAGCGAAGACGATACCATCCGCGGTCGCGACGTCACCAAGAGCTACACCACCGAACAGAACATCCAAAAGCTTGAGCGGCTGGTCGAAGCTCTGCGGGAAAACAAAGCCTTTGAAATTCAGGTCGATAATCAGCGGCTGTATGTTCCGGCTGGCACTGATTTCTCGATCGAGCACGAACAGGAAGGCCCGATGCACGAGCTTGAATTTCAATTCCGCTGGCGCACTGACGAGAAATAGTATAAGCTCCTGATATACAAGGAGTTTTGCGATGGTATATCATATCCCAGCGGGTTGCTGTGACTGCGAATGCACCAACTGTGAGCAGGGCGGCGATTGCAGCAGCTGCGACTGTTGCTGATCAGAACCGCTAAGATATTGAATGGCGCCGGCTAGTTGTCGGCGGTCCATTCGACCCAGGCCCCATGCGGGTGAGCATGCGCTAGCAGCACGCCCTCGCCTGCAGGTCCACCCGGCCAATACCGAACACGCAATTCATGTCGGAATGTCGCCGGATTGGTCTCCAGCGAAATCCACGCAAGCGGCTTTTCTTCAGAGGCTTGCAATCCCGCCTGCTCCATTGCCTGAGTGATCGCTGACTGCGTTGCATTCGGCATATATTGCCACATGATTGAGTGGAACATGACCCGGGTTGTGCCTGGCTTCTGCACCTTGGCCAATTGCTGCTGGACAAATTCGCCAGCGTCCAGCTGCACCAAATCAGGCGGGATCTGACCCGCCAATTCAATTGCAGCATCGATCCGGACCATTCGCTCGATTGCATCTGGCCAGACATAGCTCTTGAGCTTCAATGCGCTGGCTTCATCCGAGAGATCGATCGGCTGGACATCGCAGCCACAGATTGAGGAGATTGCGATCGCCGACGCAGGTGGAGAGTCGCCCCGCCAGTCGGGCGCGATCTGCATGGGTGAGTCCGGTGGGCCAGCCTCGGTTGAACCGAGCCGATAGAAATAGCGCTCCATCATTGTGTTGACACCGGCACTTGCGCCGAGTTCGAACATCTCGAAGCGCGGAGCGACATGCTGAGCAAGCCAAAGCAGACCTGCCATCAAGCTGGCCGAACGTCCGGCCTCATTGGTTTGCGGCGGTCCATCCAGCCAAGGCAGGAGCTGGGTGTCGTACTTTTCGACCAAGTCACACACCATGGCATCGATCTGCGCCTGATCGGTAATCTGCCCGCTGTAAACCGGCGCAAGACGGTCGTCCGCGCCGGAAAGCACCAGATGGTGGAGCCCACCCGCAATCCGCAGTGGCATGGCGTCCTTGAGCGTCAGCCCCTTCCAGTTCGCCATGCGGCGACCGGTAGAGGTATCGGTCTCACGGACCTGCTGAAGCGCCCTTATGACCCGCGCCGTGCAGGGAGCCCCCGCCTCGCTGGCATGATCGGCCTGCCATTCCAAAGCCGCGTTGAACTCTTCGATTGCCATGATCCCACTGTCATTCAATGCGGCTGCTCCTTTGCTTTCCGGTTCCTTCTGGTGCGCGGGCGTGTTGCCCTTTGGCTCTCCAATGCCTAAGTGCCGCGGCGAAATGATGACCACCAGCAACACCACGCGGCCTTTGACCTTTGCCATTCCCAAGGGGCGGATCCTCGATGAGGCCCTGCCTGTGATGGCGCGCGCTGGCGTCGTGCCGGAGGATGGCTTTCACGACAAGTCCAACCGCAGCCTTTCTTTTGCAACGACGCGCGAGGACATGCGGCTCATTCGGGTGCGGGCGTTCGATGTCGCGACATTCGTGGCGCATGGGGCGGCGCAGGTCGGGATTGTGGGCTCGGATGTGATCGAGGAATTCGACTACGCCGATCTCTATGCCCCGGTTGACCTGGACATTGGTCACTGCCGGCTTTCGGTCGCACGGATGGCGGACGACACCGCCCCTGCGGGCAGTTCGAGCCACCTCAGGGTCGCGACCAAATATCCAAATCTCACCCGCCGTCACTTTGAGCGGCAGGGGATCCAGGCCGAATGCGTCAAGCTCAATGGCGCCATGGAGCTCGCCCCCACGCTGGGGCTCGCGCGGCAAATCGTTGACCTGGTCTCGACTGGCGCAACGCTCAAGCAGAATGGCTTGGTCGAGACTGACCGGATCGTCGACATCACCGCCCGGCTGATTGTCAATCGTGCAGCGCTCAAGACTGATCCGCGGGTGGCGCAATTGGTTGAAGCGTTCCGCCGCAATGCCGAGGATCGGGCTGCCTGATGCAAAAGCTGCTGATCTCTGACCCCGATTTCGAGCGCAAGTTCGACAAAGTCGTCAACGCCCGGCGTGAAAGCGCTGACGATGTCTCGGGCAGGGTGCGCGACATTCTCGCGACGGTGAAAACACGCGGCGATGATGCTCTGGTGGACTACACCCAGCGGTTCGATGGTTATGCTTTGGCTGAGGACAGTGATTGGTCGATCAGCAAGGAGCGCTGCGCCGAAGCCTATGCCGAGCTCGATGCGCCCTTACGCGAAGCGCTCGATCTCGCGGCGGAGCGGATCCGCGCCTACCACCTCGATCAGGTCCCTGCGAACCGCGACTTCACCGACGCAGCCGGCGTCCGCCAAGGCGCCACCTGGCGCGCCGTCGATGCCGCCGGCCTGTATGTCCCTGGTGGCCGGGCTGCCTATCCCTCCTCCTTGCTGATGAACGCCATTCCTGCCCGGGTTGCCGGGGTGGAGCGCTTGGTCGTTGTCACGCCAACCCCCAAGGGCAACAGCAATCCGCTGGTGCTGGCCGCTGCGCATGTCGCCGGAGTCGACGAGATCTGGCGTGTCGGCGGAGCGCAGGCGGTCGCGGCCCTCGCCTATGGCACCAAACGGATCAGGCCAGTCGACGTCATAACTGGCCCCGGCAATGCCTATGTCGCAGAGGCCAAGCGCCAGCTCTATGGCGTGGTCGGGATTGATATGGTCGCCGGACCCAGCGAAATCCTGGTGATCGCTGATTGCGAAAACGACCCGGATTGGATCGCGGCTGATCTGCTGAGCCAAGCCGAACACGACCCGACATCGCAATCAATCCTGATCACCAATGATGCAACCTGCGCCGCTCAGGTAGAAGACAGGATTTTGGTCCAGCTTTCGCAGCTCGCGACCAGCAAGACCGCCAAGGCCAGCTGGGACGATCACGGGGTGATCATCGTGGTGGACGACCTGGCGCAGGCCCCCGCCCTCGCCAATCGATTGGCGGCCGAGCATGTTGAGCTCGCGGTGGCTGATCCAGAACCTCTGTTCGAGCAAATCAATCACGCCGGCAGCGTCTTCCTAGGTCGAATGACCCCGGAGGCCGTGGGCGATTATGTTGCCGGACCAAACCACGTTCTTCCCACGGGACGGCGTGCGCGCTTCTCGAGCGGGTTGTCCGTGCTCGATTTCATGAAGCGGACCAGCTTCATCTCGCTCGACGATGCCGCGCTCGCGGCGATCGGCCCTGCCGCAGCAACCCTGGCGCACGCCGAAGGCCTGCCCGCCCACGCCAAATCGGTGGAGCTCCGCCTCAAATGAACACGCCCGCTCGTTCCCAAGCTCGTTCAACAGCGCGACTGGCTGCCGTGCAAGCGCTCTATCAACAGCAGATGGAGGGCACTGCGCTGACCAAGCTGCTCGATGAGTTTCACCAGCATCGGCTTGGCAAAGTGATCGATGGAGATGAGTTCGCCGACGCCGAAGTCGACTTCTTCGATGATGTCGTCCATGGGGTCGACGCCCGCCGCGAGGAGATTGACGCGTTGCTGCTCGAACGTCTGGCGGATGGCTGGACGCTCGCACGGCTCGACAAGACCATGCTGCAGGTTCTGCGCGCTGGTGCCTACGAGCTCATCGCGCGGGCCGACGTCCCGACGGCCTCGGCCATCAATGAATATGTCGATGTCGCCAAGGCGTTCTTTGACGATCGCGAAGCCAAATTCGTCAACGGCATCCTAGACGCGGTCGCCAAGCAGGCCCGCGGCTAGACCTTGCCCCGCGACTGAATGTGCTCCAAACTCTGATCCAGCAACGGGGATCCGAGTGACCAATGAATTCGCCTTTCTGGACAATCTGAAGAAGCTCCCGCTCCACCAGGGCGCACGCGGTCTGGAGGACGATTGCGCGGTGATTCCGCTCGGCAATGAGACGATCATTCTGACCCATGATATGATGGCCGAGGACACGCACTTTCGCCCCGACGCGAAGATGAGCGACGTGGCGTGGAAACTGGTCGCGCTCAATCTATCCGATCTGGCTTCCAAAGGGGCCGAACCGATCGGGATCCTGCTTGGGCATTCGCTTAGCGAAAACGACGCAGACTTCCTCGAAGGCCTGCGCGATATCCTGAGCGTGCATGATGTCCCAATCCTCGGCGGCGACACAATCGCCGCAACCGGTGCAAGCACCTTTGGTGTGACCGCCGTCGGGCGCGCCACCCACACGCCGGTCCCCGCTCGCCAAGGGGCCCAGACAGGTGACGCGATCTATGTCACTGGGAGCTTTGGCCAGGCCATGCTCGGGTTTGAGGGGCATGAGGCTCACCTTGAGGCGTTCAATCGGCCCAAGCCGCGGCTGGCCGAAGGTCAGACGCTTGCTCCAATGGTAACAGCGATGATGGATGTCTCGGATGGTTTGCTGCTCGATGCCTGGCGAATGGCAAAGGCCAGCAAGGCGACCTTCCGGCTTAATCCGGAATTGATCCCGGTGGCCGATCCTGATCGATTGGCGGAATGTATCCGCTGGGGTGATGATTACGAGCTGCTGTTCACCATGCCTAAGCATGTTCAACCGCCAATTCCAGCCACCCGAATTGGCTCGGTTGAGCCATTTGAAGAGGCACCACTATTTCTCGGAGGGACGGCGCTCTTGGCGTCGGATTCGCTGGGCTATCAGCACGGCTGAGGCAACAAACCCCAAAAAAGCCTAACAAGACTGATGAAACCGGCAGAATCCGCCGCTTTCAGGCTTGTCACAGTCGGTCAACCACACTAGCGAGGCCGCGTCGCGCCCCGATTTCGCCGAGGGCGCTTTCCACTATTCAGGGAGGGATAGAGTGGATCTTATTCTCATATCTATTGGCCTTGGTGTGCTTGCCGTTCTCTACGGCTTTGTCACCAGCCGTCAGGTGCTGGGAGCCAGCGCCGGTAACGCCAAGATGCAAGAAATTGCTGGCGCCATTCAAGAAGGCGCCCAAGCTTACCTCAACCGTCAATACACCACGATCGGTATCGTTGGTGTGGTTGCTGCAGTTGTTGTTGGCCTGTTCCTTGGCGTTGTGCCAGCGGTTGGCTTTGTCATTGGCGCGGTTTTGTCCGGCGTCGCAGGCTATATCGGGATGAACATCTCGGTGCGCTCGAATGTGCGCACGGCCGCAGCCGCTGAATCGGGCTTGCAACAGGGCCTCACCATCGCGTTCCGCGCTGGTGCGATCACCGGCATGCTGGTGGCTGGCCTCGCGCTTCTGGCCATCGCCGTGTTCTTCTATGTCCTGGTCGGTCCAATGGCTCTGGAAGCCAACAGCCGCACAGTCATCGACGGTCTTGTCGGCCTCGCTTTCGGCGCTTCGCTGATCTCGATCTTCGCGCGTCTTGGCGGCGGTATCTTCACCAAGGCTGCTGACGTTGGCGCTGATCTGGTCGGTAAGGTCGAAGCTTCGATCCCAGAAGACGATCCCCGCAACCCAGCTACCATCGCCGACAACGTAGGCGACAACGTGGGCGACTGCGCAGGCATGGCCGCTGACTTGTTCGAAACCTATGTTGTGACCGTTGGTGCAACCATGGTTCTGACCGCTCTGCTTTTCTCTGAGCAGCTTGGCGATTTGCTGCTGCCAATGATGGCTCTGCCGCTTCTGATCGGCGGCGCTTGCATCGTGACCTCGATCATCGGCACCTACTTTGTCCGTCTCGGCAATGGCACCAATGTTATGGGCGCGATGTACAAGGGCTTCATCGTCACCGCCGTTCTTGCCGTTCCATTGATTTGGTTCGCGATCCAGTTCGCTCTCGGCGATATGAGCACCGTGCTCAACCCAGGCGATGCAGTGGAATTCCACGGACGTGACCTGTTCTATTGCTCGCTTATCGGCCTCGCGCTGACCGGCATCATCATCTGGATCACCGAATACTACACCGGCACCAACTTTCGTCCGGTGAAGTCAATCGCCAAGGCTTCGGAAACGGGCCACGGCACCAATGTGATCCAGGGTCTGGCGATCTCGCTTGAGTCGACCGCCCTTCCGACCATCGTCATCATCGCAGCCATCATCGGCGCGTACCAGCTCGCCGGCTTGATCGGCCTGGCTTTCGGTGCCACCGCGATGCTCGCGCTGGCTGGCATGGTCGTCGCGCTCGACGCTTACGGTCCAGTCACCGACAACGCCGGCGGTATCGCCGAAATGTCAGAGCTCGACGCAAGCGTTCGTGAGAAGACTGACCTGCTCGACGCTGTGGGCAACACCACCAAGGCTGTGACCAAGGGTTACGCCATCGGTTCAGCTGGTCTTGCCGCGCTCGTGCTGTTCGCCGCTTACACCGCTGACCTTCGACTGTTCTTCCCGGACGCCGAGGTCAATTTCAGCCTTGAGAACCCCTATGTGATCGTGGGCCTCCTGCTCGGCGCGCTGCTGCCATACCTGTTTGGTGCGATGGGCATGACCGCTGTTGGCCGCGCCGCTGGTGACGTCGTCGTCGACGTGCGTGACCAGTTCGCTCAGGACCCTGGCATTATGGAAGGCACCAGCCGTCCGAACTATGCCCGTACGGTCGATCTGGTGACCAAGGCTGCGATCAAGGAAATGATCATCCCATCACTGCTTCCGGTGCTGGCTCCGATCGTGACCTATTTCGTGATCTACTTCCTGGCTGGCCAGGACAACGCCTTCGCGGCTCTCGGTGCTCTGCTGCTGGGTGTGATCGTCGGCGGTCTGTTCGTGGCGCTTTCAATGACCGCTGGTGGCGGTGCTTGGGACAACGCCAAGAAGTACATCGAAGACGGCAATCACGGCGGCAAGGGCTCTGAAGCTCATAAGGCTGCGGTGACCGGTGACACCGTTGGCGACCCGTATAAGGACACCGCTGGTCCGGCTGTGAACCCGATGATCAAGATCACCAACATCGTGGCGCTGCTGCTGCTCGCCGCGCTGGCTGGAGCGCACTAAGCGCCTCGATCAAACAGCTGAAAAGCAATCGAGACCCCGCCGGGAGCGATCCTGGCGGGGTTTTCATTTGTACGGCAGCAAGTGTGCCCATTTGGGTCAATCGGCACAAACTGCCGAAATCCTTAATCTTTGTTAACCTTGCGCTGCTTGAAGAGCGTCACTTTGTGGGCAGACAAGGGTGACGCGACACGATGGCGACCGCGCCAGACAATCTGACAGCACCAATGCAGGACGGTGACTGCCTGCATTTGGCTGACGGTGTCCATTTTCTGTCGCCGGAGACAGTCGTCGCTCCGGAGTTCCAGGCCGCATGGTATGCGCTGGCCGACGCGGCCGCAGAGCCCAATCCCTTTTTTGAAGCCTGGTTTCTGACGCCCGCCCTTGAGCATGTCTCAAGGGGCAAAAAGATCGAGGTGTGCATCTTCGTTGCAGATGGACGCTTGGCTGGATTGATCCCGATTGTGCGAAGCGGATCCTATTACGGCTACCCTGTTCCGCATTGCGCGACCTGGCTCCATGACAATGCTTTTTGCGGGATACCGCTTGTTCGCAAGGGCCTTGAGAGAGCCTTTTGGCGCGCGCTATTTGACGCAGTTGACGCGAGCCCACGCAAGGCGCTGTTTTTGCACCTGCCCTATCTCGCAGCGTCAGGACCGATCAGCGAGGCTTTGCGCACCGTCACCGCCGCTGAAGGACGGGCCCAAGGAATTGTCCAATCTGAGCAGCGGGCAATGCTTCAGACCGACCTCACGGCCGAAGCCTATTTCGAGAACTCGATGTCGCAAAAACGGCGCAAGGAGCTTCGGCGCCTGCACAAGCGCTTGTCCGAATGCGGTGAGTTTGCGTTTGAGCGGGTCAGCGGCACCGAAGGCATCGGCGCATGGATTGAAGAGTTTCTCACGCTTGAACAGAACAGCTGGAAGGGGATCGAGGGGTCCGCGCTGGGCTGCTCGTATGGGACCAAAGCGCTGTTCACTCAATCGCTCAAAGGAGCCGCTGAAGCCGGACGATTGGAACGGCTCGCGTTCCGCTTGGACGGCGCGCCGATCGCAATGCTCGCGAACTTTGTTTGCCCGCCGGGCGTGTTCAGTTTCAAGACCTCGTTTGATGATCGGTTTGCCAAACAATCTCCCGGATTGCTGCTGCAACTGGAAAACCTCTCACTGATCGACCGGCCAGAGATCGAATGGGCCGACTCTTGTGCTGTTGAGGGGCATTCCATGATTGAGCGTCTGTGGCGCGAGAAACGCGCGATGCATTCGATCAATGTCGCGATCGGTGGGCCGATCCGACGCGCCATGTTCAACCAGCTTATTCGCCATGAGGCTCGTGAAAGGAAACAAGCATGACCGCCATTGTGTCGCCAAGCGCAGAAATGGGCGCGGGTGTTCATAGCGAAATGGCCATCTTTGGCGATGAAGCCCGCCGGATCTTTGCCAAGAGCTACCCTGAAGTCCCGTGCGTTCTGAAGCACGGGCTCAGGCATCATCCCTTGTTGGAATTGGACGCGCTGGCAGAACTCGGCGCTCAGCTTCCTGAGGCCTCAGTCGAATTCAATCGCGGTGATCTGCCGATCGGTATTGATGGCAAGCCGGACCCGACCGGCCTAACGATTGCGGAAACGATCCGCCAGGTTCGGGAATCAAACTCCTGGGCCGTACTCAAGAATGTCGAACAAGTGCCTGTTTATGAGGCCTTGCTGCATGATCTGCTTAGCGAGCTGAAAGCCGAAATCACTCCCAAGACCGGCGAAATGCTTACACCTCAAGCGTTCATTTTCGTCTCAAGTCCCAATGCGGTCACGCCGTACCACTTCGATCCAGAGCATAACATTCTGCTGCAGATCGAAGGCTCGAAGGTGATGACGCAATTCCCCGCCGGCGACGCGCGTTACGCCCCGGACGAAACCCACGAGAGCTATCATCTGGGTGGGCCACGCGAACTGAATTGGAACGACAGTTTTGCGCCAGCGGGCAAAGAGCTTGCGATTGGACCTGGCGAGGCTCTGCACGTGCCCGTGATGGCGCCGCATTTTGTGCGAAATGGCCCTGCCAGTTCGATCTCTTTGTCGATCACTTGGCGCAGCGAATGGAGCTATGCCGAAGCAGGCGCCCGGTGCTTTAACGCGCTGTTACGACGCGCTGGTGTAACGCCTGCAAAACCTCGGCGTTGGCCTGGGTCGAACCGCAACAAGGATATCGCATATCGGCTCTGGCGGCGCCTTTTTGGCCCGCTTGAGCCAATCGAACACAGCCAGCCATGAACGCCCCCGTTCGCCTCGATACGCCCCCAATGGAGTGGCAAGCTGCCACACGGGCGGGAGCCGCGCTTGACCAGCTGTCCGCATGCGACACAGCTCCCCGATCGTTTCTGCGACGGGCCTGGTTTGCTGCGGGCTCTGGCCCCGCGATTGAAGAGATTATCGCTGCCGATAGCTGCGGTCGGCCGCTCGCAGCTTTTCCAATGGAGGCGAAGCAGCTCGGCCCGATTGCACTCAAGCAGGTGACAGGCGCTTACTGGCCGTTCCGCGGGGTCCCGACCGACGCCACTTGCGGAGTTTCAGAGCTTGCCGCAGCGCTGTCTGACCGGGAAACGACGAAAGGGCTCGGCAAAGTTTGGAGAATGGGGCCAGTCATCGACGACGACCCGCAGCTGATTAAGCTCGTGGAAGCGGCGCGGACCGCTGGCTGGTCTGTGTTGTCGCGGCCGGTTGGGGCAATCTTCGCTTTGGACCTCGCGGCTTTGACCGCGAGCGGCTCATGGCCTTCCAACAAGGGTCAGCAAAAGGACCGCTGGCGGGTCCGTCAGCTCGAAAAGACCGGGCCTGTACGGATCGAGCACTACACCGGATTGGACTGGACCGACGCCACGCGCGACACGATCGCGACGATCGAGAGCAATTCCTGGGTTGGGAAACTGGAACAGGGCGGCGACACCAAATTCCTCGATCCCGATTTGCGCGAAGTTTGGGAAGACGTTGCTCAAGACCCTTTCCTCGCAGAAATGATCCGCGGCAGCTTGCTTTTTGTCGGCGATACTCCTGCAGCTTTCACCTTCGGAATGGATTGCGGAACCACACGATACTGCATCGCCAACAATTTCGATCAGCAATTTCACAAATTCTCACCAGGTCGGGTGCTCCTCTACGATGATTTCACCAGCGCCGCTGCGCGCGGCATCACCCATCTGGATTGGGGGCTGGGAGACGGCGGATACAAACGGCAGATGGGCGCAGAGGAGACCTCCAGCGTATCCGATCTGCTGTTCGTTCGCGGTTCGCTGCTTGGCTCAATCCTGCGCCCAATCTGGCAGCGCTAGCAGCGCTTGACGAGGGCGGACCTTGTCGCGCATGGGCCTTTGCGTGACAGATTCATCGAAAACTCCTGAGCAATTGGTGGAGGGCCTTGTGCGCCTTCTAACCGTCGACAAGGCGGCCTCCGACGTCTTTATCGGTCGCCCGCAAAAAGGCGGGATGGGGCGCGTGTTTGGCGGACAAGTGCTTGCGCAAGCTCTGCAGGCTGCACAAGCGAGCATTCCCGAAGGCAAAGTCGCTCACTCGCTGCACGCCTATTTCCTGCGTGGCGGCAAAGAAGGTCCGCCGATTGAGTATCGCATTCAACGCGACTTCGATGGCCGGAGCTTCTCGAACCGCAGGGTAGTCGCCGCGCAAGAGGACGAAGACGGCGCGTGCAAGCCGATCCTCAACCTCACGGCAAGCTTCCAAACGCCTGAGGACGGCCTCGAGCATGTCGATTCTCCAATGCCCGAGGTTGAAGGCCCCGATGGCCTCCGTAGCGATATGGAAATGCGCCGGATCATGGTCGACAGGATGGGCGACGCGTTGCCAGAGGCGGGACGCAAACTGATGCTCCGACCCCGCCCAATCGAAATGCGGACAATCGACCGCTTACACTGGATGAACTCCGAACCGCGCGAAGCGAAGGCGCACACCTGGTTCCGGACTGCAGCAACCCTGCCCGATGATCCCAATCTTCACCGCGCGATTATTACGTATGCCAGCGACTATACTCTGCTGGGCACCAGCGCGTTGCCGCATGGACTGAGCTGGATGCGTAATGAGCTAGTCGGAGCAAGCCTGGACCACGCAATCTGGTTCCACCGCGAAGCGCGCGCCGACGAATGGCTGCTCTATGCGACTGATGCTCCCTGGTCAGGCGGAGGGCGTGGCTTCAACCGAGGTCGGATATTCAATCAGCAAGGCGAGCTGGTGGCCAGCGTCGCGCAAGAGGGGATGATGCGTCGGCGCAAGGGGAAGTAGGCCTCTAAATCACCGTCGCGCAAAAGCGTCCCTCGCGATGACGATGGCCCCTAATGCGCAAGCAGGATCGGCATTTGCGGCTCGCTGAGCGACCGCCGGGTGACCCCTCCAAGCAGAAATTCGGACAGGCGCGAGTGCCCATAGGCTCCCATCACCATCAGACCGCATTCCTTCATCTCGGCGGCTGAGAAGAGCGTATCCGCGATCTTAGCATCACCTCGCGTGATATCGAGCAATTCTGCATCGATCCCGTGCCGGCTAAGATATCTCGCGCCCTCGACTGGAGGAAAGTCAAACCGCTCGCGATCCGAAACTTCGGCAACACTGGCAAGATAGACCTTGCTGGCTGTCTTGAGCATCGGGATCGCTGCACGCAGCGCCACGCAAGCCTCTGATGAGCCATTCCACGCCACCATGATCGGTGCGTTGGTGTCGAGCCGTTTCCACTCACCAGGAATAACCAAGACCGGGACGGGCGCTTTGAGGACAAGTTCACCGACCATGCTTGAAGGCCCACGATTGTGCTGGCCAATGTCATGCGGCCCAACGATGATGATGTCGTGCAAGGCCGATTGCTCAAGCAGCTTCACTTCGGCCATTCCATAGAGGAACTGCCATTCCCACAGCACATCTTCGTTCTTGAGATCGGTTTCGATCTTCTCGCGCAGCTTCTCGGCCGCTTCTTTGATCACCGGCATGGCGGCTGCCATGGCCGATCCATAGAAGTCGCCCGGCGCGAAGACCTCATAACTGACCGCTTGCAAACACGTGATGTGGGCGTTGTGCGCGCGGGCCAAATCCATGGCCGCTTGCAGCCGTGCTTCCATGCAGTCGTCACCATCAATATGCAGCAAGATCGATTTCATGATTGGTCTCCCGTTGTGTCTTCAGAACTACGAGGACCGCGCGGAGGCTGCATTGATCGAGATCAAAATTGGGAGCCTTTTTGAGATACCGAGCCACCCACTCCCTCCGCCCTTCCACCCGGAGCCTACCGGGATACCATCCGGGTGGAAGGGCGGAGGGAGTGGGTGGCTTGGCAGCGTGTAGAAGGCGGACTCAGCTTGCGAAATGGCGCCTGCACGTTACCGTGATGACGACGGGAGAGATTCAATGCAGATCACACGCCAGGCGCCGGTCAAGACCAGCCTTCAGCCGAGCAATCACCCCTATCTTTCGGGGCCTTGGACGCCGGTTCACGAAGAGGTTGATGTCGATGAGCTCGAAGTGATCGAAGGCGCAATCCCAGACGATATCGACGGCGTCTATCTCCGCAACACTGAGAATCCGGTTCACCAGCCGCTCGGTCGTCACCACCCGTTTGATGGCGATGCGATGATCCACCAGGTCAGCATCTCCGGTGGCAAAGCAAGCTATCGCAATCGCTTCGTTCGCACGCAGTGCTTCGAGGCGGAGCAGATCGCTGGACAGTCGCTGTGGGGCGGTCTGATGGACCCGGTGGGAACCTCCAAGCGACCGGGCTTTGGCGCTCACGGCAGCCTCAAGGACACGGGCAGCACCGATATCATTGTCCATTCAGGTGTTGCGCTCGCCACGCTCTATCAATGCGGTGAGGCCTGGCAGATGGACCCGCTCACGCTCGACAATCTTGGCAAGGCCCCCTGGGGTCCGCTCGATGGCATTTCGGCGCATCCCAAGGTTGATGAAAGCACCGGGGAGTTGATGTTCTTCAACTACTCCAAACACCCGCCCTACATGCATTATGGCGTGGTTGATCGTTCGGGTAAGCTGGTCCGCTATGAGCCGATCCCCTTACCGGGCCCCCGCCTGCCGCACGACATGGCAATCACGCGCAATTACTCGATCCTCAACGATATGCCGCTGTTCTGGGACGAAGAGCTGCTCAAGCGTGATATCCATGCCGCGCGTTTGCACGACGGGGTGCCGACCCGGTTTGCGCTGATCCCGCGTCACGGAACGGCGGCCGACATTCGCTGGTTCGAAGCCTCACCTACCTATGTGCTGCATTGGACCAATGCCTGGGAAGAGGGCGATGAGGTCATCCTCGAAGGCTATTACCAGGATAAGCCGATGCCCGATCCGATTGAGGAAGCGGGCGAATACAGCCACATGATGGCCTATGTTGACGAGCATAGCTTCCAATGCCGCCTGCACCGTTGGCGCTTCAATTTGAAGACCGGTGAAACAGTCGAAGAGCGACTGTCTGACCGGATCGTCGAATTTGGCATGATCAATCCGGCCTATCTGATGGAGAAAAGCCGTTACGTCTGGTCGACCACGACCAAGCCAGGCTGGTTCCTGTTCAATGGCTATTGCCGCCATGACACCATCACCGGCGAGGAACAGATCTTTGAGCTACCCGAGGGAGTCTTCGCCAGCGAGAGCCCAATGGTCCCGCGCAAGGGTGCCACAGCCGAGGATGACGGCTATCTGGTGACCTTTCTGATTGATGAGAACACAGGCACGTCGGAGCTGGCAATTCTTGATGCCAGCGATGTCACCAAGGGCCCGATCTGCCGCGCGCGCCTGCCGCACAAGATTTCGAGCGGAGTGCATTGCACTTGGGTTGAGCATGCCCAGCTCAAGGCAGATGCTGAATTCAAACGCGGATTGATCGCCGCATGAGAATTCTCGCCGAAAAAGGTTTTTCAAACCGGACTGCAACCTATATCCGCGCCAAGCATTGGTTTCACAACGGACATACACCCCAAGCAGAGAGGGACTACCCATGGCTTTCACACTGATCGATCTGCCTTACGCAGACCTTGCTCCGGCTATCTCGGCAGAAACTCTGTCGTTCCACCACGGCAAGCACCACCAGACCTACATCGACAAGATGAACGCGGCGATTGATGGCACCGCCCACGCCGAAGCTGCTCTCGAAGCGATTGTCGCTGACGCTCGTGGCAGCAACCAGGGCCTCTTCAACAACGCGGCCCAAACCTACAACCATGGCTTCTATTGGCTCTCGCTGAGCAATGACGGCGGCGCCCCGTCGGCTGAGCTCGCCGCCAAAATCGACGAGGCATTCGGCTCGATGGATGAGCTCAAGGCTCAACTCAAAGCCCGCGGCGCCGGTCACTTTGCCAGCGGCTGGGTCTGGCTTGCTGAAAAGGACGGCGCGCTTTCGATCGAAGAAACCCACGACGGCGACACGATCGCCGACCAGGGCTTCAATCCGCTGCTGGTTATCGACGTCTGGGAGCACGCCTATTACATCGACCACCAGAACAAGCGCCCGGCCTATCTCGACGCGGTGGTTGACGGAAAACTCAACTGGACCTTCGCCAGCGAGAACCTGGCGCGCGGCACTGCCTGGGTTTATCCCAACTAAGTCGCCAAGAAACTTGAATTATCGGAAAGAGCCGGTTCGTAAGAGCCGGCTCTTTTTTTGGTCAACAGAGCTTTCACTTTTGGGCGCTACCTTTTGTTAGGATTTTCGCAGCAGCCTGTCTGGCGAGCAGCGCGGGTAGGCGCTGTCTGAAGACAAAAAAGGGTTGTTCACGTGTCGAAGACCACACTGAGTATACTTTTCGCTGCAATCGCCTTGATTATCACTTCGGTCGCTTTCGGAGCCAATTTTGTTGCTGGCGGCGGAGGGATCGTGTTGACGGTCGGGCTGATCTATTCCTTCGTCGTTACCAAGCGCGAGATCGAGCGCGGCGATCAAGCCGCCGCGCGGGCAGTGCAGGCGGCGGACTAAGCGCAATGATCATGGATAGGCTTTTGCCAATGTCTCCAAGGCGGCACTGACCATTTGCTCATCGCCCATTTCCGCCAAGGCTAGCGCAGCCGAACCTCCATTGAGGGCTACCAAAACGGGCTCGTCGATATAGCGCCCGAGGTTGAACCAGATATTGAACTGCCCCCTGGGCAGGCCGTTCTCAGGAGTCCCGATCCAGGTCGCATCCTCGTCCCAGAATATCTCTTCAAACCGCAGATAGAGCTTGTCGAGCAGGCCCATGCCGAGCCGCTCGATCGCCTTCAGTTTAGGCTCTGGTAGAGGCGGATCGAAAGTGATCGCCTTAGCCTTGAGGACACCCAGCGGCACGGTGACGACAACTGCATCGCATTCGACTTCACTGCCGTCGACGAACGCTAGCCCAACCCCGGACCCGCTTGTTTTCACCGACCGCAATTCACGTGAAAGTTCAGTCGAGTAGTCACTCGATAGGGCCTCGAAGATCCCATCATAGCCGTTGTCAAAGCTGACATCGTGGCCGTCATAGCCATCCGTGTCAGTCAGTCCTGCGCGAGCGATCCAATCCTTGTCAGCGCCATAGGCGACCTGGGTTTCGACCTCGTCGAACAGCCAGCCTGGAATGCTCAACCAGCCCTTTTCCCGGCCATCATCACCACGCACGGCGGTGTCGTCCAATGTCTCACTGCGAACCAATCCAAGCTGATCGGACAATTCCGTCAGCGGATTTCCTTTGATGCCATGGATCCATGCCGCCCCCATATCCGCAGCAAAGCCGAGATCGCGATTGGTCCACACCCTGCCACCAATACGGTCACGCGCCTCATAGACAGTCACCGTCTTACCCAATTGGGCCAGTTCTTGCGCCGCTGCCAGCCCAGCCATGCCGGCACCAATCACGGCGATCTTGCGAGCAGACGTCTCGGCTATGTCCTTGGCGGCTAACAAACCGGATTCATAGGCTGCGTGTACCGTGCTGTTGTAGCGCGGATGGGTCGCCTCCCCCGCAAAGAACAGCCTGCCGTCAACCGGGCGTCTTAACTCAGCTAAGTCTCTGCGGCCCGCACCTTTCGCAAGGAAGGAGTAAGAGCCAAAGCTATGCTGGTCTTGGCTCCAGTTGGTACGCAGATAGCCGAGCAGATTCTGCCCAGCCTTGGCCTCGCCCTCCCACGGCGTGCATCCGACCATAACCCCAGCGACGCCTGCGCAGACACCTGTCATGACCTGTCTCCTGTCCACCGTTGCAACTCCTGCTTGGCCCAAACCTCGTTAGAATGCTGCAGTCCTATTGCATCGCTGGAATGATGTGCTTTCCAAGAAACTCATCACGCCAGCGATTCCAAACTCGGCCGTCGCGATAGTTGCCGCCAGTAAAGACCACTGCCAAGTCCAGCTCCGGCACGATGATCAGCAGCTGCCCACCATTGCCGCTGGCTTCGACAATTCGATAGCTTGTCTCACCAGATGTCACAGCATCTTCGCGCCAGATATAGGCCTGTTTGCCGCCGATGTAGTTGTTTTCGAATTGCTCCCGCGAAAGCCCTGTCGTTTCCGGTGTGATTGGAAACCGGCCCAGAGTTGACCGAAAAATCCAATCGGGACGGATGATCTGCGCGCCGTTCCACTCACCCCCGCCGGTAAACAAAGCACCAACTTTCAGAACATCGCGCGGACGCATATACATCCCGCCTCCAAGATAGCCCTGGCCATCGGGCGACAAGGCAAAGTGATAGGGCTCGAAGCCGAGAGGCCTGGCTATCAACCGGTCAAACAATGCGTGCACGGGCTCTTTGCCAAATGCGACCAGAGCCGCACCGACGAGGTTGGCGCTCCCTGAACAATAAGCGTAGCGAATGCCTGGCGGGTGCAATTGCTCCAGTCTGGCAGTGAAGCGCCAGTAGTTGGGTTCCTGATCTTGCGTCCACATCCGCTCTTCTGACCCAGCTGAGCTGTCATCGGCAGCGCAATCCAGACCGCTTGTGTAAGTCATCAGATCGCCGAGCGTGATCGCGTTCGTGACTTCGCTAGTCGGCGTCACTCCCGCCTCTGACAGCACCCGCTCGACTGTGCGATCAGCCGGCCCAATCGGCTTCCCTTGCAACTGCAGAGCTCCGACCAGGACCGACCCGAAGACCTTGCCTAGCGAGCGGACGTCGTGTCGATCCTCTCGTGAGTGGCCGTAGAAATACTCCTCGAGCACCAGCCGACCTTTGTGAGCGACCAAGATCGAATGCAGCAATTTTGGGGGACCGCTGCGCGGATCGGTGCTTGCAACTTCGTTGACCAAGGCGTCGAGGGCCGCGCGATCAAAGCCCGCTTCCTCTGGCGTAGCCACTTTCCAACCATCGCCGATATCTTGCGGAACGCGATAGGTGTGATCGGAAGCGTCTGGATGTCGGGGATAATATCCCATCTCCGCACTCGGATCGACCGGAGCAAACGCGAGCTCCTGGCCTAACCGAGGATAGTAAAGTCCGAGCTGACCCGCGCCTGTGAGAACCAAATCATGACGCTGTTCGTCGTCGCCCCTACGGCGAACGAGGTCCCAACCGCCAAGCAGGTCCTGCTCAACTTCGAATGTGTAGGACCGCAGGATGTTGTTGCCTTCCGGATTGCGGAAGGCTGCTTTGAACGAGCCATCATCGGCGGCAAAGATATCGAGGAACAGCCGGTAAGACCGACGCTGAACCACAATATCGGCGGCCCATTGCTCAGTTCCATCAGACTTGGCGAGCGCGACCGGAGTGGCCATGCTCTGATAGTGGAGTGGCTCGGATTCCTGATGCCAGAACCCGACGATCTTCGAGCGATCCCCGTTCAAATGGCCGACAAAGCGCTGTCCAGCCCCGACATCGATCGTCAGATCATTGGCAGATCGCATGACGGTTTGAACCTCGCCATTGACGGTCGCGGTCCATGCTGCATCATTGCCGCGAGAGATCTCCAGTCTAACGCGGTCAGGCGCAACATCACGGCTCCATTGCCACAGCCCGACAGGAGGAGAGGTCTCTTGCGCGACCGCACAGCTGGTCAGAAGCAGGCCAGCTGCCAATCCTGCCAATGTCCTCCATATGGAAGCAACAAAGGCCATACTAGCTCGCCAATTCGTAATAGGTCGGTGAGCCCGGTCCAACCGGTATCCCGAGTACGAATGTCCAGAAATAGAAGAATAGCGACCAGAAGAAGATGAAGAACATCGAATAGGGCAACATCATCGCGATCATCGTGCCCACGCCGAGGTTCTTGTCATAACGCGTTGCCCAAGCCAGGATCAGGCCAAAATAGCTCATCATCGGTGTGATGATATTGGTGGTGCTGTCGCCAATCCGATAAGCTGCCTGAATCGCCTCGGGCGCATAACCGATTAGCATCAGCATCGGAACAAAGATCGGCGCCGTTACCGCCCATTGCGCGCTGGCCGAGCCGAGCGAGAGATTGATCACCGCACAAATCAAAATGAAGAAGAAGAACACAGCAGGCCCGGTCATTCCCGTCTCAACCAGGAAGTTCGCGCCGGTCACCGCGGTAATCGCTCCGAGATTGGTCCAGCCGAAGAAGGCGACGAATTGCGCTGCGAAGAACACCAGCACGATGTAGAGGCCCAATGAGGCCAGCGCTGCGGCCATCGCGTCAATGATGTCGCGGTCGGTCTTCATCGTCCCAACGGCGCGGCCATAGGCATAGCCGAGTGCAACAAAGAAGATCAGGATCCAGACGACAAAGCCGTCAAAGAACGGGCTATCGATCCGATCGCCAGTGTCAGGATTGCGCAGCACGCCCCATTCAGGAACGAGGGTCAACGCCATCAGCCCCAAGACGCCTAGCAGAGCGAAGCCAGCCCAACGCAGGCCCTTGTATTCGGCGTCCGAAACCTGCTCCATCATGCGGTCGTCGAGGATGTTCTCATCCGCGCCTGAGGGATCGTATTCGCCAAGCTTGGGCTCGACGATGTAGATCGTCACCAAAGATCCAATGATCGTGATCAGGAAGGTCGAAGCGACCATGAAATACCAGTTGGCTGTTGCCACAACGGTGTAATCGGGATCGATCAGCCGTGCCGCCTCTTGGGTAATCCCGGCTAGCAGGGGATCGATCGTACCGATCAAAAGGTTGGCGCTGTAACCTCCGGAAACTCCGGCAAAGGCCGCCGCCATTCCCGCCAAGGGATGCCGGCCCAGCGCATAGAAGATCGCCCCTGCCAAGGGGATCAGTACGACGTAGCCAACTTCTGACGCCGTGTTCGAGACGATCCCGGCAAATACGATAGCTACCGTCACCACATTCTTGGGCGCGCCGAGGACCATCGCCCTCACCGCAGCGGACAACAGCCCCGACTTTTCCGCCACGCCAACGCCCAGCATCGCGACCAAGACCACGCCCAAGGGCGCAAAACCGGTGAAGTTCGTGACCAGGTTGGTGAAGATGCGGCGCACACCATCGCCATCGAGCAAGCTGACAGCGCGGATCATACCGTCGTCGGCAACACCCTTGGCACCAGCCGGCCGCGGATCTTCCACCGCGACGCCCAACCAGCCCAACAGACCTGAGAGCAGGACGATCCCGACGGCCAGAATTGCAAACAGTGTCACCGGATGCGGCAGCAGATTGCCCAGCCATTCGACCCCATCGAGGAAGCGCGTAAAGGCGTTGCGCTTCGGCGGCTCAGAGCCAGTCGCTTGAGGTTCAGCCGTGGTCTGGCTGTCCGCCATAAATCATCTCCAATCGCGTGATGGCCTGTTCCTTACACAAACCAAGCTGAACACAAACATGTTCCCTCACAGCGGCCTCACCACCGCATGCGGAGCCTAGATTAGCAGCACCACAGCGAGCACCGCATTGGCGACCATCAGGGTAAAATCGATCACGAAGATTCGCAGCATGACCCCTTTGAATACGTCCCAGATCCCCCCGCCCCGACGGTTGCGGAGCGCCATTGGAATGTTTCCGACAAATTGTGAGCCGTGGGCTGCGCTGTTGAACAGCAGCAGCACCGCCCATTGGCTGGGTCTGTCAAAACCACCCCAATTGAACAGCAAAGCGATGTTCAGCAGCGCCAGGGCGAAGTTGAATCCGCCCATAAAGCGTCCCGTCTCGACGATCGCCTCGTACGCCGAATTATTGCGGTCCTCCTTGATCGGGACCACAACTTTGGCAAACACCTCTCGCCGGACATAGAAGGCGTGAAAGCCCATGGTGAACCACAGGGCGTTCAGCAGCAGAATTACCTCAAGCATTGGCGATATTCCTCCCGTCTCGCCCTCACTCACTTCCAGCCTGCCCTGCCAAGCTTGATGCCAATCAGCAAGCATTCTGCGCACTCGCTAGTCCAGCAAGCCCCTAGCCATGGGCAATCGCTGCGTTAGTGTGGCGTCTGTAGGACAGGAGGTGGGGACAGTGGGAATTCTCAAGCTAATCGGCGGGTTCGTGATTGTGTTGATCGCCGCCCTGTTTTTGGGCTGGGCCACCTCTCCCGATCCCAAATTCAATCCGGCGAGCTTCGAGGATGAACCTCTGGAGCTTGAAATCGCGGCGCTCGATCAAGCGGTCACATTGGCGCAGTTTGAAGCCGACCAGGGTTCAGTCATCACCATGGCCGTGCTCGATTATCGCGATGGCAAGGTCAGCGGTGTCGACCTAACCGAGCTAGGCGGAGCGAGCAGCCCGGATCCACTCGCTGCGCTGGCGACGGCCGATCTCGACCGTATTGCGAGCGAAATTGGGACCTATCCGATCATTTACATCGCTCCGTCCGAGCTTTTGCCGAGCGCGCCGGCGGGATCGCGCCACATTGGCACCGGCACCAATTTCCCCGAACACGCTGAGGAAGCCAATTCCACGTCCGTGTTCCAATTTCCCAAGTTTGGAACAGCCACTCCCTCGCGAACCAGTATCGCCGCACGCGATGAGATCCTGCTCGATTATGAGGTCGAACTGTGCATGCGCTTCGACCGGGACGTCGCCTCGCTTGAGGATTTTGATGCGGCGGTCAAAGGCCTGTTCCTGTGCGGCGATTTCACCAATCGCAATGCCTTGGTCGAGATGGCTGACCCTGACAATCTCGATTCCGGCTTTGGCTTCAGCGACGCCAAGAGCGGCCCAGGCCATTTTCCCTCTGGCCCGTTTCTCGTCGTCCCACGAGATTGGGAGAGCTTCACCGATCAGCTGCGGATGACAACCGAGGTCAATGGCGAACCGCGCCAAGACGCTCGTGGCGGAGAAATGACTCTCAACTTTCGTCAGCTTACTCAGAAGGCGCTGGAAGACATGGCAGAGCCGCGTTTCTCCTACCAAGGCGTATTCGTTCGACTGGCTGCGACACCGATGATCGACCGTTCAATGACGCTAATGTCGGGCACCTCAGAAGGTGTGATCTTCACCGAGCCGTCGCGCGGGGACTATGTCGAAATCCTGGTCAAATATCTGTTGGCAGGCGGGCCTCTGAGCGAAGGCGGTCTTATGGGCGTCGCGAGACCGACCATCATTGCCAACGAATTGGATGGCGGACACTTCCTCCAACCGGGAGACAGGGTCCGCCATGCGTCAAACTACCTCGGCGATATCGAGGTGAAAGTGACCACCGACGCGCCGTGAGCAAGGCTAGTTCTTTAGTTCTTTGCGGAATGGACCGGTGATCTTGGCCCAAATTCTCTTGCGGCTTTCGAGAACGCTCAGGCCCAGCACCGCGGCGGTGGCATAGACTGCCAGCTCAGTCAGCAGGAGCGCTCCTGCAAAGGCGATTGTCATGGTCGTCTTGCTAGGCCCTGTGAAATAGAGCGCCAACATGGCTAGCCATGCTAGCCCCACGGCAGTCCAAGCTCCAAACAATGCACGCTTCTTCCAAGTCATTAGAAGTCTCCAGAAATATGAGGGGGTTTAGGAAAGGGTGATGGCGCCGGTGGCCTGCAAATGCAGGACCGTGATCCCAAAGCTATTGATCAATCCATGGCCAATTATCAGCGGCCACAAATTGCGATTGTAAGCCAGGTATAGCAGGCCAAAAAGCAGGCCAATTGCGGCAGTTGTGATGATCCCGCCAATGCCCTGATAGGCATGCGCGAATCCGAACAGGACAGCTTGGCCGAAGGCAGCGACAATCCAGGCAGCACGCCCCTCACCCAATAGGCCTGCCATGCGGCTCATCAGGAACCCTCGGCACACCATCTCTTCGCAGAAGGCCGCTGTCGTCCAGACGATCACCATCATAACCAGGTAACTGGCCAGGGTCGACAGGTCGGGGAAGGCTCGCTCTGCCGCCTCTCCGAGGAAGTAGGGAAGCGATAGGAGGAGGACGCCGTTAACCGCGGCCGCAGCAACGAACATCACCACAACCGCCGCAGCGCCCTTGAGATAATCGCCGGGGGTCTTGGCCCAGCGCATCCCGAGATCGGCCCAGCTCTGACCTCGACGGCGGATCAAAACAGTTGCCATGCCAGTCGCGGCGGCAATTCCAATCGGGCCTGAGTACGGAAGTCCGGGAATGAGCTTGATCAGAATGAAGACGCCTACCACCAGCAGGATCTCGATCCAGAACGGCAGCGCTTTGCTAATCATCGGATCCGGCTGACCGCGGGCTGGGGAGCCCGCTGGATCGGCTGCGGGGGAAACAGAAATCGACATGAAGATGCTCCTTTCGAATCACTGTGATTGATCTGTTGGAGACTCATAATTGAATTTGAATTCAAATTCAATATCTGATAGGAATTGCATCAATGGCTGGGATGCGAGAAGGGACGACATGGCCAAGGTTCAGCAGAAGCGAGCGATCGAAACGCGCACCAAAATTCTCGATGCGCTGGAGCGATTGTTGGAGCAGCAGGAGTTCGAAGCGATCTCGATCGCAGGCCTCGCGCGCGAAGCCGGGGTCGCTGTTGGCTCGGTCTACAGCCACTTCAAAGATAAGGACGCTCTTTTGCCCGGCCTGCTCGACCGACAAATGAAGCGCGTTCAGGCACGCGTGATTGCTTTGCGCGACCATGGGACGATCGATGGCATGCCCCTGAACTCCCCGATCGAGGGGGGATTGAAGGGCAATATCGAGTTTGCAGTTCGCGCCGCGTATCTACAAATCACTCAGACGAAGGGCCTGCGCCGCGCCTTGATGACCTATCGAAGGCTCAATCCGGATCTGGAGATCCCCCTCGCGGACACCTTGGCGAGACAAGCGTTCGACGCCTTGGTCAGCCAGCTTGAGCATTTTCGCGATGAGATTGTGCATGATGATCTGCGGGAAGCGGCGAAGCTGGTGAACTATTTCATCAACATCGCTTTCCTCGACCAGATCGTATTCCTGAAGCCGCCCTTCCCTGAGGAGCTCCGGCCGAGCAGCGATGTACTGATCCAATCTTATGCTGACATGGTCTATCTTCATCTGACCACGAAGTAGTTTGGGCATATGCGGATCTCCGCCATCCTTCTGGATCGCAAACGAAAAGGGCGGCCCGAAGACCGCCCTCTCCCAAATCAGCTATGCAGGTGTGGCTTAGCCTTCGCCTTCTGCGGCCATCGTGTCTGCCTCGACTTCAGCCGCCGCAGGGGTGACAGTGACAGTCTCACCACCGTCAGACGTCGCGGTGAACGAGCCGTCTTCGCCTGGCTCGCCTTCCGACCAGCATACGGCCTCTGCGCCTTCAGTATTGGCGGTGAAGCAGGTCTTCTCGAGCACAACCGCCCAGGTTCCCTCAGTCACGACGTTCCCGTCGACATCAAGGTCCTGATAGGTCCCATCGGCATTGAGGTTTGAATTGCCTTGTGGGCCCTCTGCACCGGTGACCGAATAGGTGCCCGCGGGGCTGCCATTGGCGGTCGTTACTGCCGCCGCTTCGGCCTCAGCCGGCGCGGCGTCTTCAGCAGCCTCTTGCGCACAACCAACCAGCACCAAAGGCGCGGCGAACATCATCAGTTTCTTCATAGGTCCTCCCCCCTATTTCCCGACCCAGGGGATGGAATAGCACGGACATGGGGGCCGTTGGAGTCAATTTTGGGAGCGCCGGGTCCGCCCTACCCACCCGCGTGATAGAAATCGTAGATCTGCTGGGCGACCTTGTCGCTCACGCCAGGCGCGCGCTGAAGATCCTCAAGCGCAGCAGCGCGCACCTTGCTGGCAGTGCCGAAATGCAGCAGCAGGGCGCGCTTGCGGGCGGGCCCGATGCCGGGAATTTCGTCCAGAGGTGACGCGGTAATTGCCTTCGAACGCTTGGCCCGATGCGCTCCGATAACATAGCGGTGGACCTCATCGCGCAGGTTCTGGAGGTGGAACAGCACCGGCGAATTGGTCGGCAGAGTCTTCTCGCGCCCGTCGGAGAAGTGGAACACTTCGCGCCCTTCCCGCCCATGATGCGGTCCCTTGGCAATGGCGATCACCGGGACGTCATCGATCCCGAGTTCACCCAGCACTTCCTGCACGCTCGACATCTGGCCTTTGCCACCATCAACCAGCACCAAATCAGGCCAGATCCCCTCGCGCTCACGATCGGGATCATCTTTCATCGCGCGGGTAAAGCGCCGCTGCATCACCTCGCGCATCATCCCGAAATCGTCATTGGTCTGCGCGCTCTTGATGTTGAATTTGCGATATTGCGACTTCTCGAAGCCCTCTGGTCCAGCCACCACCATCGCCCCGACAGCCTTGGCTCCCTGGATATGCGAGTTGTCATAGACCTCGACGCGGGTCGGGGGCGCTTCCAGCTCGAGAAACTCGGCCATCTCGCGGTTGATCTTGGCCTTGGTCCCGCTCTCCGCGAGCCTTCTATCCAGCGCTTCAACCGCGTTGCGACTGGCCTGCTGAAGCAATTTGCGCCGGTCCCCGCGCTGCGGGATCGAGATCACAACCTTGCGCTCAGCCAATTCGGTCAGAGCCGCTTCCATAAGCTCTCGCTCGGGCAGCTCTCGGTCGACCAACACCGTCGGTGGAGGCGGAACCTCTTCGTAAAATTGCAGCATCACATTGGCGAGCACTTGCGCCTCTTCCACGTCCTTGGTGTGGGTCGGAAAGAACGCGCGGTGACCCCAATTCTGTCCGCCACGGATAAAGAAGGCCTGGACCCCAATCTGGCCACCTTTGCTAGCGAGCGCGAAGACATCGGCATCCCCGACGCCGCGGGCATTGATCGCCTGGCTCCCCTGGATGAAGGTCGCCGCCCGGAGACGATCACGCAAAATCGCTGCGGTCTCGAAATCGAGTTCTTCCGCAGCCGCTGCCATCTGCTTTTCCAAATCAGCCTGAACTTGTGAGCTCTTGCCGGCGAGGAAATCTTTCGCTTGGCGGACCAGATCGTCATAATCCTCAGTGCTGATCCGATCGACGCAGGGGGCCGAGCAGCGCTTGATCTGATAGAGCAGGCATGGTCGGTCACGACGCTCAAAAAAGCTGTCAGTGCAGGATCTTAGCAGGAACAGTTTCTGAAGTGCATTAAGCGTGGTGTTGACGCTGCCAGCGCTGGCAAACGGGCCATAGTAATTACCCTTGGCCTTGCGCGCACCGCGATGCTTGTGGATCCGCGGGAAGGCGTGATCTGCCCTCAGAAGAATGAAGGGAAAGCTCTTATCATCGCGCAATAGAACGTTGAAAGGCGGGCGAAATCGCTTGATCAGCTGGGCTTCAAGCAGCAGCGCCTCAGCCTCGGAATTCGTGGTGACGATCTCCATCGAACGGCATTGGCTGACCATCCGCTGGAGACGACCAGACAGCCCGTTGATCTGCGTGTAATTGGCAACCCGCGCCTTTAGGCTGCGCGCCTTGCCGACATAGAGCACATCACCGCGCGCATCGAGCATGCGGTAGACGCCGGGGATGGGTTTGAGCGTTTTGACCGTCTCCCGGATCGCTTCGACCCCAGCCTCGAGATTGGGCTGCGCACGCGCAACGGTATAGGCCGCGCGCTCCTCATTGAAGCGCTCAGCCCCACGCGGATCATGAGGGGTGCCAGCGGGTGTTTTCGACATCTGGGCCGAGATAGGCTTTCACAGCCGCTGACTCAATCACTTGCCCTTGATCCTTAAACAGGTCACGAAAGCGCCAATGAACGACACAAAGCTCGCCCCGCCCAGAACCGTAGGCCCAGCCGGGACCGCCCTGTTCCAGATCAACGGCATGATCGGCTCGGGGATTTTTGCCTTACCCGCTGTCCTTGTGGCTGCGGTCGGCAGCTTTGCGCCGGTCATGATCATGATCGGCGGCCTGCTGATCCTCCCATTGGGGTTGGTGTTTGCCTGGCTGGCAACGCGGTTTGAAAGCACGGGGGGACCGGTTCTTTACGGCAAGGAGGCCTTCGGAAGCTTCGCCGGGTTCCAGGCTGGCTGGGGCCGTTATGCCTCGGGCATGGTGGCCTTGGGCGCCAACACCCATGTCATGGTGAGCTATTTTGCCGCGCTCTATCCCGCACTGGAAACACCGATGGTCGCATCGATCGCAGCTTTCGTTGCGATCATTCTGATGACCCTGGTCAATGTGTTGGGCATGCGTAGTTCCGTGAATGCACTGGGGGCACTCACCGTGCTCAAGCTCGGTCCCTTGGCCGCTCTGCTGCTCGCCGCTGCCTTCGGCAATTACAGCTCCCCCAGCATTATCCTCCCGGAATTCAGCCAGGTCGAGACCGTAATCCTGCTGACCTTCTACGCTTACATCGGGTTCGAGGGTGTCACCGTCCCTGCCGGTGAAATGCGTGATCCCAAGAAAGACCTCCCGCGCGTGTTGATCGCAGTCCTGGCCGGGGTCACGCTGATGTATGTGCTGGTGATCTGGGCCTATATGTCGATCGCAATTGAGCCGACCGGCAATTCCAACGCCCTCGCCGGGGCAGCGGGCATTGCATTGGGCCAGGTCGGGACCTTGATGATTGTGCTCGCTGCCGGGTTCTCGATTATGGCCAATAGCTTCTCGGGCCTCGTGATCTTGCCCCGCATGACCTACGGCATGGCTGAGCAGAACATGCTGCCCCAGTGGTTTGCAAAAATCAGCCCGAAGTTCCTGTCTCCGATCAATGCCACGCTGTTCTATGGGATTGCCGCTGCCTTCCTGAGCCTTTCGGGCGGTTTCGCGGCCTTGGCGACCGCCAGCACGCTCTCGCGCATCCTGACCTATGTCATCAGCGCCGCAGCCTTGCCGGTGCTAGAGAAACGCGATGGCGGGATCGTGCCCTTCCATGCGGTGGTGGTGGTGCTCGCCATAGCCTCCTCGATCTGGATCGCCTCGCACGCCAGCGCGCAGGCTTGGACTACTTTTGGCGGATTGATGGTGGTGGGCACCTTGCTCTATTTCATTGCGCGCCGCCGCGCTCCTGAGACTGAGGCAGCAGCCTAGGCTCCCATGCAGCACTACGACGTCATTATCCTCGGCGCGGGAGCCGCGGGGCTGATGTGCGCAGCCGAAGCCGGCAAGCGCGGGCTGCGCGTGGTTGTGCTTGAGAAGGCCGAGAAGCCTGGCAAGAAGATCCTGATTTCAGGCGGTGGACGGTGCAATTTCACCAATGTCGATGCGGGGCCTGACAATTACCTCTCGGCCAATCCGCATTTCGCCAAGTCAGCCCTCGCCCGCTTCTCGCCGCAAGACTTTATCGATCTGGTCGATGCCCATGGGATAGCCTGGCACGAAAAGACCCTTGGTCAGCTGTTCTGCGATGGCTCAGCCAAGCAGATCGTGCAGATGCTGCTGGATGAGTGTCCGGATGAATATGTGGAAGTAGTTTGTGATTTTGAGATCGAGAAGGTTGCCGGGCCACCCGCGCCCTCCGCCCTTCCCCCCGGACATTCTCCGGGCATATTCCGGGTGGAAGGGCGGAAGGCGCGGGTGGATCTGGAACCGGAAAGCCAAACCTATTCGGCACCCAAACTCGTAATCGCGACCGGTGGACCATCGATCCCCAAGATGGGCGCGACTCGGTTTGCCTATGATCTCGCGCGGCAATTCGGTCTCAAGGTGGTGGAACCGCGACCGGCCCTCGTCCCGTTGACACTCGGTGGAGACGATGTCCTGTTTCGCGAACTTTCAGGCGTAGCCGCGCCGGTTCTGGCACGCGCTGGCAAGGCTGAGTTTGCTGAGGCTGCGCTGTTCACTCACAAAGGTCTTTCCGGCCCTGCGATTCTGCAGGTTTCCTCTTATTGGAAACCTGGCCAAGAGATCGGCATCACCTTTCTGCCGCAGAATGATGCGGACTGGCTGCTGGAGCTCAAGCGCGACAAGCCGCGCGCGACTGTACGTCAGGCACTGCGCGAAGCTCTGCCCGATCGTTTGGCCGATGCGCTGGCTGAGCGTCTGGGTATTGAGCGTGAGCTCGGAAATGTTCCGGACAAGGCCTTGCATGAGGCCGGTGCAAAGCTGGCTAGTTGGCGCTTCTCACCAACCGGCACCGAAGGATTTGCCAAAGCTGAAGTTACAATCGGGGGGATCTCCACCTCGGAGCTTTCCTCGCGCACGATGGAGGCCAAGAAAGTCCCCGGGCTCTATGCGATTGGCGAGGCAGTCGATGTCACTGGCTGGCTCGGCGGGTATAACTTCCAATGGGCCTGGGCCAGCGGAGTGGCTGCTGGTGAGGCGTTGATTATCTAGCGGCGATCCACCCGCTCCCTGCTTTCGGAAGAGGAAGGAGTCCGGGGACTGCTTCCCCCGGAAGGCCTACCACCCGGACAGTCTCTGGATAGGATCCGGGTGGAAGGGCGGAGGGAGCGGGTGGCTAGGCCGTAACAAGTAAGGACAAAAACCACATGTCAAATGCTGCGCTAACCGTAGGTCGGGTTCTCTTGGGGCTCTACTTCCTTCTGCCTGGTCTAATGAAAGCAGCCAGCCCTGAACAAACCATCGCCTATATGCAAAGCCATGACGTCCCCTTCACAGCGGGACTGATGTGGTTCTCGACCGCAGTGAATATCTTGGGAGGATTGGCGCTGATCCTAGGCCGGCATGTGAAACTGGTTGCCTTTGGCTTTGTAATCTACGTTCTGTTGGTCAATTTCATGCTGCACGACTTCTGGACGATGGAGGAAGCCATGGTCGATCGTGAGCGCCAGAACTTCTTCAAAAACCTTGGCATCCTAGCTGGCTTGCTGGTGCTGGCAGGCCAGGCTTATTCGCGGCCCTTAGCTCTCCAAGACTGGTGGAAGAGCGATGGAGCGGTGGCGCAAGAGGCCTAGAACCAGGCAAGAAAGTTGCGCGCCAGCTTCCGTTGCGGCAATGCCTGCCGTTCGCGTGAGCTTGTCTTGCAACACAATTGTCCCTAACTCGGCTGTCATACGGACCCGAAAACGGGCGCAACACGGCGTAAAAGCCGGTGAAAACAGGAGGATGCCCTGCGCCAACTGCAAGGGATGGATTCATCGTTTGTTGCGATGGAGTCGCCAAACTCGCCGATGCACATCGGCAGCGTGCTGATCTATAATCCGGAAACGGCGCCGGGCGGGTTTGTCCGCTTCAAAGATATTCTGAACTTCATCTCCTCCCGCATGCAATTGTCGAGGACGATGCGACAGCGGCTGGTGCGAGTGCCATTCGACCTCGACTATCCGTATTGGATCGAGGATCCGAACTTCGATCTGGAGTACCACGTTCGCCACGTTGCCCTGCCCAAGCCAGGCGACTGGCGACAGCTCTGCATTCAGGCTGCTCGCATCCACGCACGGCCCATGGATCTGACCCGCCCGCCATGGGAATTCACAGTGGTTGAGGGGCTCGACAATGTTCGCGACTTCCCGCCGGGATGCTTTGCCTTTGTCACCAAGGTCCACCACGCAGCGATCGACGGGATGAGCGGGATCGATCTGATGGAGGCGTTGCACACTGTCACGCCAAGCACTGCTCCGCCAAACACGCCGGACGAATGGAAACCAGAGAAAATCCCGACCCCGGTTGAATTGCTTGGCAAATCCTACGTCAATGCGATCATCAATCCCTTCAAACAGGCCCAAGTAGCGGCCCAGACCGTTCCCGGCATTGCCAGCGCGATCAAAGGGCTGATCGCACGTGACTTCAAACTGACCAGCGACTGGGTCCCGCCGCGGACGCGGTTCAATCGCACAATCTCACCTCACCGCGTGGTCGAAGGGCGCAGTTTCCCGCTGGTCGATGTGAAGTCGATCCGTGCGCTGCTGCCCGATGCCAAAGTCAATGATGTTGCGCTCGCCATCGTCGGCGGAGCGCTCAACAAGTATCTCTCGGCCAAAGGCGACCTGCCCAAGACAACCATGACCGCTATGGCGCCAATATCGGTCCGCTCGAATGACGAGAAGGGCGATATGGGCAACCAGGTTTCAGCGATGGTTGCGCCGCTGGGATCGCATATTGCCGACCCGGCTGAGCGGCTCGAATATGTCTTCTCGCAGACCAAGAATTCGAAGGCGATGACCAACGCCCTCGGCGCGCGGACCATGACTGAGGTCAGCAAGGTCAATCCGCTGCTCTACATGGCATTGGGAGCGCAATTGTTCAGCCGCGTCAGCGTCGCTCACCGACTGGCCATGCCGTTCAACACAGTCGTGACCAACGTCCCCGGCCCACCAATCTCGATTTATTCAAGCGGCGCACGAATGGAGAGCATGGCGCTCTCGCTGATATGCCTGACTGACGGCCTTGGTCTGGCGCATGTCGTGCAAAGCTATGTCGACGAAGCGATCATCAGCTTTACCGCCTGCCGCGACATCATGCCCGATCCGGAGTTCTACTCTGAGTGCCTGCAGGAGAGCTTTGAGGATCTGCTCGCAGCCGCCAAGGCCGTAGAGACCGCACCAAAGGCCAAAGCAGCGGCAAAAAAACCGGCGGCCAAGGCAACACCCGCCAAGAAGACACCCGCAAAGAAAGCCCCCGCAAAGAAGGCGGCCACTCCAGCAAGAGCAAAAACAACAACACGGCGCAAAGCGCCTGCCAAACGCAAACCGACGGCGAAAACGTCCGCGGCTGCCAAGGCATCAAGAACAAAATCGTAGGAGAGAACCCCATGGCCAGCGCTGCATTCGATAGCGATGACTTTGACAGCCCCGTCGCGGCTCGTCCGCCGCATCGCTTTTGGACTTTCACCGAAGGGCGAGCGCTGTTTGAGTTCGGGGCATTTTATGCTTCGAGGCCGATGCTGACCTCGCTGCCCAAGGGCGATGGCCACTCGGTCATGGTGATGCCGGGTTTCATGGCATCGAATAGCTCAACGGCACCAATGCGAAGCGTGCTGTCCGAATTGGGCTATGACGCCCATGGCTGGGACAGCGGCCGCAATGTCCGCGTCAACGAAGCGCTGATCAACAAGCTTGAAGCGCAATTGACCCGGCTGCACTCAGATTCAGGCCGCAAAGTCTCCTTGATTGGCTGGAGCCTGGGCGGCGTGTTGTCGCGCGAACTCGCCAAGCTGCATCCTGACAAAGTCCGTCTGGTAATGAGCCTCGGCAGCCCGATCAGCGACGACCGCAACCACACCAATGCCGCGCGGCTGTTCAAATTCTTCAACGGTGATGAGCCGGAGAAGATGCGCGATGGCCAGTTCCGCGGTCTCGATGTCGCTCCGCCCGTTCCGACCACCTCGGTCCTGACCAAGACCGATGGCGTGGTTCACTGGCGCGGGAGTGTGCAGGCCGAGGGCGAGCATCCGACCGAGAACATCCAGGTTTACGCCAGCCACATCGGTCTCGGCGTCAATCCCAGCGTGATGATCGCCATCGCGGATCGGCTCGCGCAGAAGGAAGGCAATTGGAAGCCCTTCTCGCCCAGCCTCACTCAACGCTGGATGTTTCCCAATTCGCGCCTGAACTGACTCCAGAAGCGCAGCGAACCAAAAAAGGGAAGCGGTGATCCCGCTTCCCTTTTTATCCCGGCGACCCGAGGGCTTAGAAAACGAAGGGCTCTAGGCGGCCCTTTTGCAAACCGCTTTCTTTGGAGCTGCGCCAACGGAATTGTCGGCAGCTATGCGTGTGTGCTTATCCGCTTCTGGGAAAGCTGCATTCAGAATATCTTCAATCTCTGGCAAGTGATCAGCAATGCCCGCGAGTTTCTGCTTGCTGCTTGGGTATGGCGCGACTGCCCAACTGATCGCTGGGCTTCCGCCCTGACGAGCAAAACCTGCAACAACAAGATCGCAGGCGGGCGCGAGGTCGTCCCCCTCGCTCTCGCGCCCGCCATTGCGTACAGCGATGGTTACTGGCCGAAGCCCATCAAGCAACAACAACACTTCGTCGTGAAGCTGCGCCTGCACATCACTGTCTAGCCGCCCCCCAGCGGCATTCTCATCATCGGTGAAGAATGGAGTGTCAGCTCCAATCAAAACAACAGCCTTGCAATCCTGGTCGCGTTCGATTCTGCGAAGCGCATAGCGCAATTCCATCAGCAGGCTGCGATCGAACGAAGCCGCATCGTCGTCATGTGGGAAGGTGACGCATGTGATTGCCCCCTTCTTCTCGAAGGAGAGCCTGCTCACAATTTTTGCGTCCATGCTCATTTGGCGTCCTCAGCATAATAAAATCATGCAAATCGAGAGGCCTTAGTGGCCCAAGGTCGCCAGCATGCGAATGTCCGTTTAGGCCAATAGTTTGACTCCAGCGGCCAACGTTAACCTCCTGACAAGCAATGATTTTGCGAGCGCCGCCCAAAATGCTCGATCATTTTCATGCATTTAGAAGCCTTTGAGCAGCACATCCTTTGACAAAAACCATGTGGAAATGTGAAGGCTAACAACCCCTCCCGCGTTGATATGTTAGGACACTCAAAGCACAGAGGGGCCATGCAAATCTCCGGACATCGGCGTGCTCACTTGTCTGTGCAGGCCATGCTTCATGTTTTGGATGAAAATGGCCTCGATCCAGGCTTGTGCTTGGACGGTAGCGGTCTGTCTCCAACGGATGTCCTGAGCGCAGAAACCCAAATCTCGGACGAGCAAGAAATTGCAATCCTGGTTCGCGCATTGGAGCAGCTTCCCGCCCGCGCGGGCTATGGCATTCGTGCGGCCGGCACATTCCAAACCATTACCTACGGAGTGTGGGGACTGGCAATCCTATCCAGCCCCAACGTTCGCGAAGCTCTCGAAGTGGGGACACGCTATTCGAGTCCGTTCCTGCTCAGCAAACTGAAGACATACGAGGATCGGCAACATTACGCCCTTGAGGTCGACATGCACGACCTGCCGCCGGTGATCCATCGCTATGTCTATGAGCGTGTCTACAGCACCTACATGATGTTCGTTCGGGACATGCTTCCGGGGCAAGATTCCTCTATTTTCGAACTGCGACTGCCGTTCAATGATCCCGACTACGAGCGCCAGCTGGCTGAGATTACCGGCATTAAGGTCATTGGAGGCCAGGATCATTTCGCCATAGCCAACGATGTCGAATGGCTCGATCAACCCTTGCCGCAGACCAATCCTGTGGTTCACGCTCATTTCAAGCAACAACTTCAGCTGCTCCTTAAAGACCAGCAAGAACTGCCCGACCACGCGCAATTGATCCGCGATCACATGATCGAAACCGATTGCTTCTCTCCGCGCCTTGAAGACGTTGCCGCCAAAGCCCGAATGAGCGGTCGATCTTTCCGCCGGCGACTGCAGGATGAAGGCACGTCGTTTAAGGAGACGGTGCTGTCGACCAAAATGGCGATCGCGAAGGAATACCTGGCAACCGCCGGCTTGACCGTGAGCAGTACAGCACACCGGCTAGGCTACTCCGAAGTCGCCAGCTTCTCACGGGCTTATTCCCGATGGTGGGGACACAGCCCGGGCCAGGCCAGGAATGAAGCAAATCTAAGCTAAGGCTGTCACGCGCGCCGAGAGCCAAGCTGTGGCCCTCGATTTATTACAGTTCGGGCTCACGATAGTCATCCGGAAACCGGATATTCCACCCAAGCACCCGCTCCGCAGCGTAGCGCATTTCGTATCCAAGCATCCGTCCGCCCGGTGCGTTTGTCAGCACGAGGATACCGTTTTGAGAATGCGGGTGCCCTTCAAACCAGGCCTGATAGCTGTCGTTCGATCCGCCGTGGTGGAACACTAGTCCCTCTCCCACCCCGTTCAGGCGCGGCCCGAGGCCATGCCAGGAATTGGGAGCTCGCTGGAGCATTTCTGCCCACATCGCGGCTGAGAGAAACTCGCTCTGGTTCAGAACAGCACCGAGAAACAAGCCCATGTCATGCGCGCTGGTCCAAAGCCCCGACGCTGCTTGTTCGGGCATGGCTTCGTACCCGCGCGGCAAAGCTCGCGGCTGACCTTCTTCGCCGTGGGCCTTGGCAATATTGCCATGCGTTGGAGGGAGCGGATTCTCAAAGGTGCTCCGGGTCATGCCAAGCGGCTCGAAGACGTATTTCGATGCTGCTTCGTTATAGCTCAGGCCGGTAACCTCTTCGATCACGAGTTGGCTGACCGTAGTACCGCCACCTGAATAGCGCATTTTTGATCCCGGCTCGAACAAGGGTCGAACCCTACCGTGCTTTGCGGGCCCCTTGCCATTCAGTGTTTGCACGATCGTGGGCAAGACCTCACCAGGCTGGAAATCAGCAAATCCGTGCTGGCTCAAACCGGAGGTATGCGACAGCAATCTGCGCAGTGTGACCTTCTCGCGTCGCGTATGCCGGTGATCCGGCACTTTCCAACGGGTAAGGTACTGATTCACGTCGGTGTCCAGATCGAGCAGCCCTTCATCAACCAACCGCAGCACCAAAGCCGCATTGATGATCTTGCTGACTGAGCCCACCGAAAACACCGTGTCTTGATCGATCGGTGCTGCCGAACTGTACGATTGAACGCCATAGCCCTTGGTTAGAACGTTTTCGCCCTCATTGAAGACGACGACAGCCATTCCGGGAACATTGTTGAGAGCCATCCTCTCTCTGATGGACCAGGACCGTGCGTCTTCATCATTGCGCTCGGAAAGGTCAATCAATCCATTCTCAAGCGCAGCAATCTCTGGATCAGTTTCGACAGGGAACGCAATCTTTTCAAAGCTTTCGAGCAAAGCGGGATTGGGCTCTGGATCTGCCGCACAAGCCGGAGCGGTCAGCACCAAGGCCGACGCAAGGCTGATAACCAGGGCGTGCTTCTTCCTGTAATGGGGCATTGTCCCTCTCCGTTGCTAGATCATGGCCACTCATGCGGCATCGCCTAGCCGTTTGTTACGGTGCAAGGTGTGCAAGCCCAGATCGGATCGACGAGCGAGCAATTTGAGAAGACCAATGGTCTCAGCTGCAAGCGAGATGATGTCTGGTCGCAGGATCGCGCGTCAGAAGATCTTCCGGATGTCGATGCCGAGGAAACGACCGGTCGGATCGATCACAAATGGCTGATAATTGATCGGCGTGTCCCCGTTGGCATCAGTGACATCGCGGCGTGTGTCGAAGATGTTGTCTGCTCTCAAAGCAAACCTCAGACCCTGCAGAAAGCCCTCTTGCTTGCCAAGCAGACGCCCGATGTCGCCAAAGAAACGCAGATCGAGGGTCACCAAGTCGCCGAAGAACAGATCGGTGCTCCCCTGAAGACCGGTGCCGTCAATGCGCGACGGGCCGGAATAGCGACCTGAAACCCGCAACCCCATACCATTGCGGAAGACACCGCCCTCCAACCGGGTCGAATGGCGTGCTTGCCCAAACTGCCCAGTCGCATCGCCATCGAGCAGATCAAGCACCGGCCCACCAGGCGCAACGAGAATCTCATTCTCCAGCTCAAGCGAGTGAGTCAGATTGAGGAAGTACCGCCCTCTGCCATCACGTCCGAATCCTCGGGTCAATGGGTTGCCCGGCGGACCGCCTCGGGCGGCGTCCGGAGGTCCACCAGCACCCGGCCGCCCCTGAGAGGCTTGCCCCGGGCCACCGCGGAAGCTCGAAGGGTCCATGCTGCAGAAACGATCGCGGAACCGAGCGATATTCTCAGGCGGGATTGCACCGCTTTCATCGCGCATCCGCGAGAGGATGCGTTCAAACCGCTGCGGATTGAAGTTCGGGATCATGGCGGAGAGATCTTGCCCGCCCTCGATGGCTTGGACCAGTTGGGTGAGCAATTGCAGACCGTCATCCCCGCAAATGCGCTCGCGGAATTGCATCATCTGCGCGCGCTGTTCTTCGCTCGGTGCGCCGCCCCGGCCAAAGCCCGCAGCACCGCCTGGCGGTCCGCCGGGCGAACCTCCCTGAGGCCGCCCGCCAACACCTGGTGGAGGACCGCCGCGCCCGCCTTGGCCAGCGCCATCCGGTCTTCCGCTGCCCGGTCTTCCGCTGCCTTGCCCCCAACTCCCACGGGTCGAGAGGGTGAATTGCAGCCGATCTGACCGGGTCTCAGCAAAGGTCACCGGACGTTGATCAAGCGCCACCAAAGTGCCAGACGCATTGCGCGTCACCCGGTCGGGAAACGCCGCTTCAATCTCGTCGGTGAGAACCGGAAAGGCATTGGTCACATTGTCCGAGCGGTTGCGGATGTATTCAACGTTGAACCGCGTGTTGTCCCAGAACGACAATTCCCAGTTGGCACCAAATTTCCAATCCGCTTGGGTCTCGGCGAGCAAATCGGGATTGCCGCCGGTGACTACGCTCGCCAACACCGTCTCACCATTGACGAAATCGAACACGGGCACGTTGAAGGTTGTGACCTGCGGGTCCCCCAAATTGCCTAAGGAAGGCGCAACTTCACGGCGGATATAGGTTGCGGAGAGATCAAGATTGTCAAACGGCGCCCAGGTCAGACCCGCGCTCCAATCGGTCAGCGTGCCGAAATCCGACAACTCGTCGATTCCCGCTTGGGCGTTTAGCGTGAAACTCCCCAAAGCATCGGCAAAACCATTGCGGCGGCTGGTGAGCGGCACAACCATATTGAGCCCGGCTTCAAGATCGCCGCGAGTGAGAGCGGTCTCCTGCACAGTCCGCGTGTCTTCGCTTTCGATCCGATTCCAACTGTAGCCTAGATCAAGCGTCGTAATGACTTCACCGCCTGGTAGATTGGCCAGCGGCCCCCGTATGGTCGCTTTGGAAGTTGCGCTCCAATTGCGGGTGAACGCGAGGTCAAGCCCGGCATCTGCACTGGTTGGAAGGGCGCCATCCAAAGCAAGAGTACCCGCGAGCGCCTCCGCTTCAAAAGCGCTGGTGTCAAACCGGCGATCGATTTCGGTTTCTTCTTCTTCAAGGCTCGCATCAAATGTAGCGGTCAAGCGCAGTGCCCCAAGAGGACGGGTAAAAGAGCCTGCCAACGCATAGGTGTCGGTCGAGGTCCGTCGTTCCAGCGGGTCCTCTTCCCCAAAAGTCCGGAACAAGCTCGCTCCAGCGGCATCAGTAAGCTGAATCGAGTTCAGTCCTGATAGGCTGCGACTCTGGTCACGGTTGTAGTTAAAGTTGGCACTCACCGAAGTGCCAGATTCGATCAGTGCCTTGGCCCAGCTCACATTCGCTTCAAGGCTAAAGCCGTCTGGTACCAGGCTGCGGAACTCAGCAGGATTGGGATCGGTTGCGACGTCCGACACGGAGCCGTCCGTCTGGATGACATCCCGCTCTGCTTCGGTAAGGATCGACGTATCACGCGCCTCGATATTGGCATTGATCCGTCCGCCGTCGGCAATCTGCAAGACCCCGAATTCTTGCTCCAACGCCATATATCCGCCGCGCGATGGACCTTCGAATTCCAGCTCAACTTCGCGGCTAGAATAGTTCTCTTTGAGGATAAGGTTGATGACACGGCGATCGGGCGAGAAGCCAAATCTTTGTGCGACCTCCTCCGGAAACACTTCGACCCGGGCCAGGGCTTCGGGCGGGTAGGACGCCAGCTCGCGGAAACTGCCAATGCGAATCCCATTCACGAGGATAACCGGACGGCCGCCGCCACCACGTCCCCGTGCCGAGCCGGTTTGATTGGTCACCTGGGTGACGAGGTCGGCAACCGAAGTCACGCCTTCTGCGGCAATGTCGGTCTCATTGAGCTCCAACAGGGGGGCCTGCTCGACCAGCAATTGGCCACGAATGCGCTCACCGCGCACGACAATCTCGTCGTCGCTAGCACCTGTTGCGATGCCGATCTCAATGTCGTTCTCGGGCAATTCTGGCACTGGCTGGGCCTGAATATCCTCGGCCGCGATAGGTGAACTAAGCAGGCAGGCAAGGGATACGCCTGACAAAAAATAGAGCGATTTTGAGCGATCCTTACGGGGGCGACCGCTCTGGGGGGAATGGTCGGGGGTCATGCCTTGCCATTTGCTAGAACCGCGGTCGGGGGACAAGCGGCTGAATTGTATCGATTTGCACCACAATGTGCTTGGGTTGCGACACACCGCACGCGCGCCGTCTTGCCATTCACAACGCACAAGGCTTCCATTTTGTTCTCGGCAAAGGTAAAGGGCGCGCCCAGACGGTCCAATAACGACAGATCAAGGATTTACATGGCCAAGGAAGAACTTCTCGAAATGCGTGGGCGCGTTGTTGAGTTGCTGCCCAATGCGATGTTTCGGGTAGAGCTTGAGAACGGCCACGAGGTGCTCGGACACACCGCAGGCAAAATGCGCAAGAATCGCATCCGCGTTTTGGTCGGTGACGAGGTCCTTTGCGAGCTTACACCGTATGATCTCACCAAGGCGCGGATCACCTATCGCTTCATGCCTGGCCGCGGTGGCCCCGGCCCACAATAATTTGCTGTTGCGCAGATGGGCGCGCTGCACCTTACTCTAGCTTCAGCCAGCCCGCGTCGACGCGACCTGCTATCGCGCCTTGGGATCACTCCTGACGCGGTCAGCCCTGCCGATATTGATGAGACCCCGCTATTGGGCGAACGCCCGCGGGATTACGCTCTACGCATGGGCGAGGAAAAGGCGCGGGCGCTAGACGTTCCTGGCTTTGTCCTCGCGGGCGACACAGTTGTCGCTGCCGGAAGGCGAATCTTGCCCAAGACAGAGAACGAAGCCGAGGCACGCGACTGCCTCGAGCTGCTGTCTGGAAGGCGCCACACCGTTCTGTCCAGCGTTGTGTTGCGCGCGCCAGATGGGAAGGTGCAATCGCGGCTTTCCGAGAACGTGGTTCGCTTTAAATCCCTGTCACAGGAAGAGATCGCGGCCTATCTCGCCAGTGACGAGTGGCGCGGCAAGGCCGGCGGCTATGCAATCCAGGGCGCGGCCGAAGGACTGATCCAGTGGATACGCGGGAGCCATTCCTCGATCATGGGCCTGCCTTTGTTCGAGACCCGCGCTCTGCTAAAGTCGGCAGGCTTCGAAATTGGCTGAGCTTTATGTCGAGCTAGGGATCGGCGAAACCCGCCGTATTCGCGTAGAGAATGGACGCATTGCGCTTGCCTGGGTCGATTGGGGCGAAACGCTGATCATCGGCTCGCGCGTGAAGGCCAAAATCAAGCACCGCACACCTCAGTCCAAGCGAGCCCTCGCCCAGACCGAGCGCGGCGAGTTGATCCTGCTGCGCGGCCTTTCGCCCGATTACAACGAAGGCTCATTGGTCACTGTTGAGATCACCCGCGCACCCATCGGTGAGGCCGGAAGACGAAAGCCCGCTCAAGGTTTCCTCACCGAGGAAGCTGAGCGCCGCTGGACGCACTACGAACGGGTTCAGCACAACGGGCACGACTATCAACACGTGCGGCAATTTCCCGTTGAGGGCTGGGACGAGATCACCGAGATGGCTTTGACCGGTCGGATTGAATTCCCCAATGGCAGCATCACTATTTCGCCCACACCAGCGATGACTTTGATCGATGTTGATGGCTACCTTGAACCGTTATCCTTGTCGAAAGCGGCCATTCCAGCGATCGTCAAAGCGCTCGATTGTTTGAACATTCATGGCTCGATCGGGATAGACTTCCCGACCATTCAGAAGAAAGAGGATCGACGCGCTGTCGACTTGGCGCTCAGTGAGGCGCTCAGCCACCGCTACGTGGAACGCACCGCCATGAACGGGTTTGGCTTCGTCCAACTCGTCGGAAGGTTGGATGGCCCTTCTATCCTGCATTGCTATTCTTTCTCGCGCACGGGAGCTTGCGCCAGAATGGCGTTGCGGCGGGCGGAGTTGGTGCAAGGAACTGGCCCGGTCTTGCTGCTTACGGTTCACCCTGCGCTCAAGGCCAAGCTCAAACCTGCATGGATCGAGGAACTGGCGCGTCGCACCGGCAGACAGGTGCGGATTGAGACCGATCCCGCCCTTGCGCTCGAAGCGCCCAATGCGCAGATATTGAGCGCATGAACACCACCGCCAAAGCCCGCCCCTGCCCGATCTGCAAAAAACCTCGCTCAGAGGGGTTTGCGCCGTTTTGCAGCCAGCGCTGCAAAGACCGCGATCTCGCGCAGTGGTTTGGCGATGGCTATGCTGTTCCCGGCCGCCCGGCGAGCTCCGATGAGATCGCTTCTGAGGAATGGGACAAGCAGGACTAGGCAATCGAGGCTTTTGTCCACTTTCCCCTTGCCAAGCCCTGCCCTGTTCGCCATAGGCGCGCTCTCAGTGCTCGCCGAGCCGAACGACGGCTCGACGCGGAGTGCATGCCCAAGTAGCTCAGTTGGTAGAGCATACGACTGAAAATCGTAGTGTCGGTGGTTCGATCCCGCCCTTGGGCACCATTCCCTTTTTGGCAGAATGACGCTTGCCGCTGTCAGCTTTGCCGGGCTAGCTCTGCCGCGCTGATTGCGGTGCAAACACGGCGTATTCTGCCTCGTTGCAATGTCCGGTGACCCACAGTTCTTGGACCTTCAACCAGGCATGAAAATCGCGATCTCCGGACTCCCCCAATTTGGTCCCAATATACAATCGCGAGTCGATACCTCGGCGCCGCAACATCCAGCGCGCGGCCAGCGCTTGTGGCAGGCACACGAGTTCGATCGGAGCGTTCCTGACCGCCAATTTGATCATGCGTGCAACCAGTCTTCCGACCTCCCGTTCGCGGTCGGACAGTGAGCCGGTTGCGACATCGCGTTGGCTCACAGCCATGTGCGACCGCCACATTCTGACCGGCACCAGCTTGATCAGGAAACGCGCCCACGAGAGCAGCAAGATGGCCTCGAGCACGGCAAGCTTCTCGTGCCACGGCCGCCTTCCAAAATTGACAATCTTGGACATGTTTTGGCCTCTCAACCTCAAGCCTAATCAATTGCTGCCAATCCGCTGTGGCGATTGCGTTTGCCGCACCGAACAAGTAAAGCAATAACGAATGCCCCGGCCTTGTCGACTCAATGCCAGTCGAGTGAGCCGGGGCGACGTGTTTTTGCTTGGTTTCAACCGGGAAATGTAAGGGACCGCACCCATGTCAAACCGCCGCAGGCTCTATGAGGGCAAGGCCAAGATCCTTTACGAAGGTCCTGAACCAGGCACTCTCATCCAGTACTTCAAGGATGATGCGACCGCCTTTAACGCCGAGAAGAAGGGTACGATCAACGGCAAAGGCGTGATCAACAACCGCATCAGCGAGCATGTCTTTACCCGCCTTTCGCATATCGGAATCCCGACGCATTTTATTCGCCGCCTGAATATGCGCGAGCAACTCGTTCGCCAGGTCGAAATCGTCCCGATCGAAGTGGTCGTGCGCAATGTCGCCGCCGGGTCGATCTGCAAAAGGTTAGGATTGGAAGAAGGCGAACCGCTGCCTCACACGCTGATCGAATATTATTACAAGGACGACGCTCTGGGCGATCCCCTGATTGCGGAAGAGCACATCGCCTGTTTCAACTGGGCCAGCCACGAAGAAATGCATGACATTTCTTCCATGGCCATCCGGATAAATGATTTCCTGTGCGGCATGTTCGCCGCGATCGATATTCGTCTGGTCGATTTCAAGCTCGAGTTTGGACGGATATTCGATGGCGACTACAGCAGAGTCATTCTGGCCGATGAAATCAGCCCCGATGGTTGCCGGCTGTGGGACATGAAATCCGGAGAAAAGCTCGACAAGGATCGTTTCCGCCGCGATTTGGGCGGCGAAGAGGAAGCGTATCGTGAAGTGGCGCGCCGCCTCGGTCTGCTCCAGGCCGAAGACTCCGGTCCGGGCGAAGTGCTCGACCTTTCGAGTCACCGCAGCCGCCTTCGTGGGGCCCCGCCTAAGAAATAGGTAAGACCGCGAGGTGCAAAACTGCAAAGTTTTCACCTGACAGACAGAATTTGCGCGCTAGTCTCCTCTCTGGAGAGGAAAGAGGCGCTTATTCTGGCAATGCTAACTGATTTGCGTGCATGGGTCGCGGGGGTGATGCTGTTCATCCCGGTCGCCACTTGGGCAGACAATACCCACGATAAAACGGATACAACCGCGCAGACCGATCACGCGGAGGCTGTCGATCCAGCGTGGGCATTCGAGACAAGCGATCTGCCAGTCGATACGGCATATCGCTTTGGCAGGCTCGACAACGGCATGCGCTACATTGTCCGGGAGAATGCCACGCCTGCCGGCACAGCCTTGGTCCGGTTCTATGTCGGTGCCGGCTCACTGGATGAAACCGATAGTGAGCAGGGCCTCGCGCACTATGTCGAGCACATGGCCTTCAATGGATCGAAGCGGATCCCCGAAGGTGAGATGATCAAGCTGCTTGAGCGTGAAGGTCTGGCTTTTGGTGCTGACACAAATGCGTCGACCGGATTCGATGCCACCACTTACATGCTCAACCTGCCGCGCAATGACGAAGCCCTGCTCGACACGGCGCTGATGCTGATGCGTGAAACCGCCAGTGAGCTGACCATTACCGAAGAAGCGGTCGAGCGCGAACGCGGCATCATCCTGGCAGAACGAAGGGACCGCCGAACGTTCGCATTCAAGGAAACCGTGGACCGTTTCGCCTTCGCAGCGCCTGACGCTCGATTTGTCGAGCGTTTTCCGATCGGCACGTTGGAGGTGCTGGAATCGGCCACAGCGAAGGATCTAAGAGCGTTCTATGAGCGGAACTACGTTCCGAGCAATGCTGTGCTGGTCATTGTCGGAGATTATCCTGCAGACCTGCTTGAGACAAAGATCAAAGAATGGTTCGGGGATTGGTCTCCTGGCCCGCAGCCGGAAGAGCCTGTGACCGGCCCGATTGATATTGAGCGGGCTGGTGAGATCGATATCTACACCGATCCGGCGCTCAGCGAACGGGTGACACTCAGTGCTTACCGGGAGTGGATCGATCGCCCTGATTCGATCGAAAACCGCCGCCAGGGCGTCCTGCGCGCTGTCGGATATGGGATTATCAACCGTCGACTAGCAAGCCTGGCGCGGAGCGCAGAAGCGCCTTTCAGGAGCGCTGGCTATGGCACGTCCGACTACTTTGAGGATGCCCGCTCAACCAATATCATTGTCGACACCGCCGACGGCGAATGGCGCGGAGGAGTGGAGGCAGCCGTCACTGAAGTCCGCAGGGCCTTCCAATTTGGCTTCACCCAAGCCGAGGTTGCGGAGCAAATCGCTCGGTTGCGCACATCGCTTGAGAACGGTGTGAAGGGCAGCACAACACGGACAAACTCGGCTTTGATCAGCCAGGCGCTAAACCTCGTTGCAGAAGACAGAATTCCGACAACCCCTGAAAGCGGCTTGGAACGCTTTGAGCAATACGCAGCAACGATAACGCCAGAGGCGGCTCTGGCTGCGATCCAGGCGGACGCCGTTGCCCTGACCGATCCACTCATCCGATATCGAGGACGAACGCAGCCAATTGGTGGCCAGGCGGCATTGAGCGAGGCGTGGACAGAGGCACTTGCCATCCAACTCGAAGCGCCCAAAGACGCTGGCATCATTCAATTCGCTTACACCGATTTCGGCGACCCAGGTGAAATCATCTCTGACACAATAGACGAGCGTTTCGGTTTTCGACTGATCCGCTTCGCCAATGGGGTTCGTCTCAACCTCAAGCAAAGCGACATCAGACAAAACCAGGTTCGTTACGCATTAAGTCTGGATGGCGGGAACCTGCTCAACACCGATGAAGATCCCCTCAAGACAGCCCTCGTAAGCGCCATCACGCTGGGAGGGTTGGGTCAGCATTCACAAGACGAACTGGAGACTGTTCTCGCGGGCAAGAGCGTGCGTCTCTCGATGCGATCCAGCGGTGATCACTTTGATCTGAGTGGAACCACCAATCCCGAAGATCTGCGGTTGCAGATGCAACTGCTCGCCGCCGCTCTGACCGACCCGGGTTTTCGGCCGGAAGGCGAACAGCGCTATGCACGCCGGATCGAGGAATGGTTTGCTCGGCTTGATGCGACCCCAAGCAGCGCGCTGAGCAACAGGCTTGGCGCCATTCTGTCTGACGATCACCCCCGTTTCAGCCTGCAGCCTAAAGACGCCTATCTTGAACGCAGTTTTGACCAGTTGCGGGCCGATATCGGCGATCGCTTGGCGAAGGGAGCGATCGAGATTGCCTTGGTCGGAGACATTGATCCTGACACGGCGATCGAGGCGGTCGCAGCTACAATCGGAGCCCTGCCAGCGCGCGAGCCGGAATTTCTGCCAAGAAGCGAAGCACGTCTGCGTCCTTTCACTGACAATAGGGGCTTGAGGACACTCACGCATACAGGCGAGCCCGACCAAGCGCTTGTGCGGATGACGTGGCCGACCACTGACGACAAGGACCTTGGGCAAGCTGTACAGCTGTCTCTGCTCAACCGGGTGGTGCGGATCAAACTGCAGGAACAATTGCGCGAAGAGCTGGGACAGGCTTACTCCCCATCCTCAAGCTCTAACCCCAGCCGCGTTTATGACGGTTACGGCACCTTCGTTTTGGCCTCATCGGTTGACGTGGCGGATGTGCCGGCGACCCGCACAGCCATCCTTGAAATGCTAGGCGATTTGCGGGCCAGGGAAATCGATGACGACTTGCTGGCCCGTGCGCGCCAACCAGTGCTCGAGCAATATGACAATCTGCTCAAATCGCTTGGTGGGTGGATGAGCCTTGCAGATAGAGCTCAGAGCGAAGCGGACCGGTTGGACCGGTTCTTTCGTGCACCAGAGCTGATAAAGGCCACCACCCCAGCGGACATTTTGAAGCTAGCCAAAACCTATCTGGATCCATCTCAGGCGGTCGAGATCATAGTGCTGCCGGCAGAGAACCCGGTGCTCCCCTCTGAAATCGCCGGTGCCAAGACCAATGCGGGGCCCGAACCCAAGGATCCGGACCCCGCTTAGGACAGACTAATACTGCGCGAAGCTGTTCAAGAACAGCGCGTCGTTACCACCTGACGCCGGCTTCAATACCCCAGATCCGTGGTTCATTGACCATAGCGGTGAGGTTGTTGAAGTCGATGCCGCTAACAGCTGACTCATCATTGGTGATATTCCGGACAAACGCCGCCAACTCAAAGTCGTCGGTCTTGTATCCAACCCGGACGCCGCCTTCGAGCAAGCTATCGTCGTTGAACTCAACCGATTCATAGAGGAAGAAGTTGATCTTCGAGCGATAGGCCCAGTCGGTGAAGAGGTAGACTTCACCGTCGCCGACTGGAACGCTGTAACGCGCGGTCAAATTGGCAATCCACTTCGGCGACTGCGGCAGGCTGTTTCCGTCAATGCTGACGATGGCTGCAGAGAACGGCGCTGCCGGGGTCACAATAGGATCCAGCAGCGTACACAGCGACACATCGGGGAAGGTGTCAACGCGAACCGCGCCGCAAGCGGCTGTGGTAAGGTTATCGTCCTGGATTTCGGTGTCGTTATAGCTCAGGCTTGCGGTGAACAGGAGGTTCTCGGTCGCGGCTAGTTGACCATCCAGCTCAAAACCGTAACCGCGAACATTGTCAGCATTGATCACCCGGTTGGCGTTCACATTGCCGCCCACAGCGGTCAGCTGGGCGTCGTTGAGGTTGTACAGGAAACCGGAGAGATTGAGCCGGGCGCGACCATCAAGGAAGGTCGATTTCACGCCCGCCTCGTAGGACGTCACGATCTCGGAATTGGCGACCGATACGCCGTCTTCCAGCGGCGTGGCGGTAGCCGGCGGGAATAAGATCCGACCCTGGATACTTGGCGCTCGATAGCCCCGCGCTACGCGAGCATAGAGGTTTACGTCGTCGTTCGCTTCGTAAGTCAGGCTCGCGTCCCAAGTCACCGTGTCGTCGCTCACCGAGCGCGTTACTGTTCCCAGCGGATTCTGCAGGAAGGTTGGGAACTGGGTATCCTGGCTCCGAACCACCACGAAATCGCGCTTATCGTCATTATAGCGAACACCGCCGGTCAGGCTGAGCTGATCGGTCAGCGCGTATGTCAGCGAGCCGAACAGGCCAAAAGCCTCGCTCTCTTGGTTCTGAGTCACAACAATGTTGACGCCGCCCGGCACGTTCAGCGGATCGCCCAGCGTCGAATAGTTCTCTGACAGGATTTCGAGATCCTCATTGAAGTAGAAGAATCCAGCCTGATAGCTCAGCGGACCATCCCCATTGCTTGCGATCCGGAATTCCTGGGTGAACTGCGACAGCTCAGGGATGGTGTCGCGCGTCTCAGCCGTAAATGGAATAACGCCTGGGCCAGTCAAATTGGGCGGCAGGAAGGAAGCACCAAAACCACCGTCAACATCACCAACCGAGGTCGAAGAACCGCCCCAGAAACTCGTCACCGAGATCAATGACACCGGACCAACGTCCCAGGTCATCCGGGCCGAGGCATTGCGAACCGTCAATTCCTGATCGTTCTGACCGTCGGTCGTAACGCTGTCGCGGTCGAAGTTCGCGTTGAGACCTTCCTGCCCGCGAGTGAAATTGTTGGCGCGGAAAATCCGCGCGGTACCAGTCAGATCGCGGACCTGCCCGGTCAGTAGGATGTCGAAATCGTCACTCGGACGGATCAAGGTCTGGAAGCGAAGCGCAAAGTCTTCGTAGCCGCCCAGTGCATCTTCCTCGGTCCCCGATGGAAGGACATTGTCGACCCAATCATCCTGACGCTGGTACAGCGTTGAAACACGAATGCTCACCTGATCACCGAGCGGGACGTTGACCGCGGCTTCAGCATTGACGTTGTTGAAGCGGCCATAGGACAGACGGGCATAGCCCTCGGCAAAGTCCTGTGGTTTCACGCTGTCGAACTTTACGATGCCAGCCGGCGTATTGCGACCGAACAGGGTTCCCTGCGGACCACGCAGAACTTCAACCTGCTGGGTATCAAAAATCGGGAAGCCCTTAAGGATTGGGTTCTCGAGCACCTGGTCGTCCAGCACCAGACTGACTGGCTGTGAAGCGTTGTAGTCGAAGTCGGTGTTGCCCAGACCGCGGATGTAGAAGCGCGGGAAAACACGGCCAAACGAGGATTCCACCACAAGACTGGGCGCGCGTCCTGAAAGCGCCCGAATGTCCTGCCCACCACTGTTTGCTGCAGCGAGTGCGTCAGGATCAAAAGCCGTGACCGAGATCGGAACTTTTTGCAGGTCTTCCTCTACCCGCTGTGCGGTTACGATGATGGTAGGCAGCGGAGTATCGTCAGCCGCCTCTTCTGCAGAGGCGCCTTGAGCGAATGCGGGTGCTGCCAAACCGAGTGCGGCGACAGACAGAATGGTTGAGCTCGTCCAGGCGGCACGAGCGGCAGTGGTACGAAAAGACATGAGCGGGCCCCTTGCTTGGTCGTAAGGAAAGTAGAGCGGTGCGAAAGCGGGCTGACAGACACACGCGATTCGAGCGAGAGAGAGCCAAGAGAATCTGTCCAATCACGACCCAATTGCGGCATTTCTCTTTCAGTTGTTGCCGACGGGTTACATTTGTGACTGGATATTGACCATCGCTGCGGTGGGCAAACCCTCCAAACGCGATTGCACAGAACCGACACACCGCTATAGGCTCCACAGACCTCTCGGAGACGACCTCCCGAACCCAGAAAGAGGAATTCTATGAAAGTCCGCATCCTAGTTCGACTGAAGCCCGGTGTTCTCGATCCGCAGGGTCGAGCCGTTCATCACTCGCTTGATGGCATGGGGTTCACGGGGGTCGAGGATGTCCGGATCGGACGACTGATCGAGCTTGATGTTGAGCCAGGCACAACCGATGCCACTCTCAACCAGATGTGCGAACAATTGCTCGCGAATATGGTCATTGAAGATTTCAGCATTGAACGGCTCGAAGATGAGCCAGAGAGCGTTGCCTGATGGGTTTCCGCGCAGCGGTTATCACATTTCCCGGTTCGAATTGTGATCGGGATATGGCGGTCGCTCTCGAACGGGTCGCTGGCGTGGCACCGATCCGCCAATGGCACGGCGAAGCAGAACTGCCGGATCGCTTGGACTTCATAGGGCTGCCAGGGGGGTTCTCGTATGGCGATTACCTTAGGTCCGGAGCAATGGCTGCAAAGAGCCCGATCATGAAGGCGGTTGTTGCCGCAGCGGAACGCGGCGTCCCCGTGCTTGGTGTGTGTAACGGCTTCCAGGTTCTGACTGAGAGTGGTCTTCTGCCTGGTGCATTGATGCGCAATGCCAGCCAGAACTTTATCTGCCGGACCGTTCCGCTTGCTGTCGAAAACACCCAGTCCGTGTTCACCGCGAGATACAATGCTGACGAGGTGATCCGCATCCCGGTCGCTCACCACGACGGCAATTACTTCGCGGATGAATCAACGCTCGAGCGGATTGAAGGCGAAGGGCGCGTAGCGTTCCGGTACCAGGAAGCCTGTAATGGATCGCGCAACAATATTGCCGGCCTACTGAATGACGCGGGCAATGTCCTGGGCATGATGCCCCACCCGGAGCGCGCAATCGAAGATGCAGCGGTTTCAGAGCTCGGAGGCAGCGATGGGAGGCGTTTGTTCGAGAGCGTCATCGGGGCTCTGGTAAGCGCCTAACGCCTGCTCGGTGCCCCAAGGCTCACTTGCTGGGCTCAGTTAAGCGGATTTCCGATTTGAGGCAGCCATAAACAGTCGGCGCGCCTCGTCTTTGGTCATCGGCCGACCAAAGTAATACCCCTGGATCTTGTCACAGCCGAGATTGCGGATCAGTTCCGCCTCTTCAGCCGTTTCCACGCCCTCCGCGGTTGTTGTCATGTCGAGGCTCTTGGCCATGGCCACAACAGCATTGATGATAGCCAGGCTTTCCGAGCTATTCTGCGCTGCACCTTGAACAAACGAGCGATCGACCTTGATCGTCGAGAAGCGGAGCTTGCGAAGGTATCCCAGTGAGGAATAGCCGGTCCCGAAATCGTCCAAGGCAACGCTGCAGCCAAGCGCCATGACTTGCTCCAGCGCATTGCGAGCGACCGACGCATCACGCATGAAGATGCTTTCCGTAACCTCGATCTCGAGCCTCTCAGGACGGAGGCCACTGTAGGCCAAGGCATCGACGACTTCCTGAGCGAATTCTGGTTCAAGCAATTGCTCTGGCGAGACGTTGACGTTGACTTTGACATTCTCGGGCCAGGCGCGCGCTTCCATGCAAGCCTGACGCATCACCCATTTGCCAATCGGCACAATCAAGCGTGTGTCTTCGGCAAGAGGAATGAACTTACCGGGGCTGACAAAGCCATGATCCGCGCTGTTCCAGCGTACCAGAGCCTCAAAGCTGACCACGTTTTCGCTGCGCGCATCGACCACTGGCTGATAGTGGAGCACCATCTCTTCGCGCTCCAATGCGGCGCGCAGAGACACTTCCAGCTGGCGCCGCTCTTCCGCAGAGGCATGCAGAACCGGCTCAAAACTGAAGTGCTCACCACCGCCAGCATCCTTCGCCCGGTAGAGCGCAAGGTCAGCGTTCCGCATCAATTCCTCAACCGACTTTCCGTCGCGCGGTCCAATCGCCGAACCGACGCTGGCGCCAACGTACAGCGTGTGCTGATCGACTTGATAGGGTTCCGAGAGGCTATCAATAACCTGACGGGCCAAGCGACGGATGACCTCAGAATCCGAAGCATCGCGGATGACGATAGCAAACTCGTCCCCGCCAAGACGCCCGCACATTTGACCTTCGCCCATAAGCGACTGAAGCCGGGCAGAAACCTGTGCGAGCATTTTGTCGCCGGTCATATGGCCAAGCGAGTCGTTGACCGCCTTGAAGCGATCGAGGTCGACCATGAGCAAGGCGCAGCGGGTTCGCCACTGCTCTGCATATTGCAAGGCTTCGCCGAGCGCCTCGTTGAGCATCAGACGGTTTGGCAGTGACGTCAGCGTGTCATAGCGTGCGAGGTAGGCAATCTTCTCGGAAGAAGCGCGGGCTTCGGTAACGTCGGAACCTACCCCACGGAACCCGACGAACTTTCCTCGCTCATCGCGCATCGGGGTGCCCGAAAGCTCCCACCAACGGCCTTCGCCCTTGATCTTGACCCGCACGAGCAGGTTCGAGAAATTCTCGCGATGCTTTAGACGTTCAGCCAAGTCGTGAAGACTGGCGGGAAATTTGCCCTCTTCCCAACTCGATCCGGCGACCAATTCGAGCAGGGGTTTGCCCTCAGCTTCGTGCTTGTCGCAACCCAATGCATAGGCAAACCGCGGGCTTACCGAGCGGAGACGCCGCGTCGTATCAACTTCCCAGAGCCAATCCGCTTCGTTTTCTTCGAACTCGCGCAGCAGCAGTGAAACGACCTGCTCTTTCTCCGCAAGCGCGCTTTCTGCCAGACGCGCAGACAGGAAAGTCCGGGCCACTTCGATAGTTCCAAGACCGCTGGCCATGAAAAACAAAACCGCCGCGATTGAGGCGTCCGAGTAGCCCTGGAGCCAAAGCGCAGCGAGCGAAGAACCGCCAAGAATGGCAGATAGGACGATGATCCCGATGGGCGCTGTCGTGTAGAATGCGATTGAGCTGGTGACCAAAAGCGCGATCACAATCATCAAAGTCAAGAGATCAACCGGCGAGCCCAACGGCGCGAACACCAACAATGCGACCGACCAAAGAACCGCCGACAGTGTCGGCGTAAGAGCTTGGCGAAGGAACTCACCCCTTGTGATCTTTCGCCGCTCTAGATCGGTCAGTGACCGGTCAAAACGTGCACCTTGAAAATGAACCGCTGCCATCGCAACAACCCATAATCCAAGCCAAACAACACTGACGCTGTTTTGATAAATCTGGACCACAAACAAAGAGAGGATCACATTGGCATATGCGCGCACGAAGGTGAGGTGTGCCAGCGACGCATACTGCAGTCCGCGCAAGCGAGCCCAATCGGTATCGCTTGTGCTGGTCAGTCCGAGAACCGACGCGATCGAGAGTTTGCGTTCGGCGCGTTCAGGAGGTGATTCATTCTTGGCCACCCGCGTCAGTTACGCTGGAAAGGTTATTGCCTAGTAAAGTGTGTGGTTAAGTTCAGGTTATTTTTGAGCCGACATCACTAGACGCCGAGGAAAGTCTCTTAGTATTTTCAGTGCTCTAGGCTGATCGGCGCATCTCGCAGAGAAAGTAAATCCCTGGGTCTGCCAGGGCAGTGTCAATGCGCGCCCGGAAACCCAACCTGCAACCGGTGAACCAACCCTATGATTTTACGTCAGATCGTCAATTCTTGGACAACCAGATCATTCAACGGTGACCGACTTCGCCAGATTGCGCGGTTGGTCGACATCAGTCCCTTTGACAACCGCCACGTGGTAAGCGAGCAATTGCACCGGAATGGCATAGACCAGAGGCGCAATCAGCGAATGCACGCGAGGCATCTCGATAGTCGCCAGACAGCCCTCGCCTGCTTCCTCGAGGCCATCGGCGTCTGAGATCAAGACAATCTTGCCGCCGCGCGCCCGAACTTCTTGCATGTTCGACACGGTCTTTTCGAACAAAGGTCCGGAAGGAGCGAGGACAATCACCGGCACCGCTTCATCGATCAGCGCGATAGGGCCATGCTTCATCTCTCCTGAAGCATATCCTTCGGCATGGATGTAGCTGATCTCCTTGAGCTTTAGAGCACCTTCCATTGCGAGCGGATAGTCGGGACCACGTCCGAGATAGAGTACATCACGAGCCGGAGCGATAAGCGGAGCCATGGCCGCGATGTCCTCGTCATGATCCAACGCTGCGTTGAGCGCTGCGGGAGATTCCAAAAGATGTCGGACAATCTCTTGCTCCTCTTCGCGGGTCATCCTGCCCTTCTTGACGGCAAGATGCGCGGCCAGCGCGGCAAGTACGGCGAGTTGACACGTAAAGGCCTTGGTCGACGCAACACCGATCTCGGGTCCGGCATGGGTTGGCAACAGAAGATCGGCTTCGCGCGCCATGGTGCTGGTCGGCACGTTCACCACTGCCGCAATGGTCTGACCGTTATCCTTACAATGCCGAAGCGCCGCGAGCGTATCGGCTGTTTCGCCGCTTTGGGAGATGAAGATCGCCAGCCCACCCTCTTCCAGCACCGGCTCGCGGTAGCGAAACTCACTCGCCACATCGATATCGACAGGGACACGGGCGAAGGTTTCAATCCAGTACTTCGCAACCATTCCGGCGTAAAAAGAAGTCCCACACGCGACGATCGTAATCCGCCTAATCTCGGTCAAATCGAAATCGATCTGCGGCAGAGCGACGGTTTCGTCTACTTGGCGAACATAAGAGTGCAGCGTCTGAGCGACCACGGTGGGCTGTTCGAATATCTCCTTCTGCATGAAATGGCGATAATTGCCCTTTTCAACTGCAGCAGCCGAGGCGCCTGAGGTCACGATTTCACGTTCAACGGGATTGTTTTCTGCGTCGTAGATCTGGGCGCCGTCGCGCGTGACGACGACCCAGTCGCCTTCTTCGAGATAGCTGATCTTTTGTGTCAATGGAGCCAAGGCGAGCGCATCGGAACCAAGAAAGGTCTCGCCTTCACCATAGCCAACAACCAGGGGTGAGCCGAGACGAGCGCCAATAAGCTTGTCGGGATGTTCACGGAAGGCAATCGCAAGCGCAAAGGCTCCACGAAGACGAGGAAGGACAGTTTTGACCGCTTCCTCCGGCGAAGCGCCGTTTTCAACCTCAGCAGAAACCAGATGAGCCACCACTTCGCTGTCGGTATCGCTTGAAAGTGTGCGTCCAGCCCGCTCAAGCTCTGCACGAAGTGGCTTGAAGTTCTCAATAATGCCATTGTGGACCAACGCCACTTCATCGGTGGCATGTGGGTGAGCATTTTCCGCAGTAGGGGCACCGTGTGTCGCCCATCTCGTATGCGCGATCCCGATAGTCCCTTCCGCAGGGTTCTCCGCCAGCGCTGCGACAAGATTCTGCAGTTTGCCTTGCGCCCGTCGGCGCACCAGACGGTCACCGTGCACGGTGCAAACACCGGCACTGTCATATCCGCGATATTCCATTCTACGAAGTCCATCGACCAGCCGGTCAGCGACCGTTTCCTTGCCGACAATGCCAATGATTCCGCACATATCTGGATGTCCTGTAGTTTAGAGTGTGTAAGGCACACGGATACCCGGCATCGCCTCCGGGAAATCCTTCGTGTTTCTGGTAATTAGGATCGCGCCGCTGCATTGCGCAGTGGCGAGGATCGCGGCGCGGGTCAAGCTGAGGCCGGCGCGGCGCCCAATATCGGCGGCAGCCGCGCCAATGCGCGCATCAAGCTCAATGATCTGAAACTGAGCCAACAATGCCTCAAGCTTATCCCGACTTTCGAGCGGTTCCGCTGAAAGCAGCTCCATCCAACTCAGTCGGCTGATGCGATGCTTGCGATACCGACTCAATTCGCCTTCCGCTTGTGGAATCCCGCGCAGCCAATCAACTAGGATATCGGTATCGAAAACCGGGTCAGACATGGTCAGCTGCTCGACCCTTCATCCGAAAGCTGGCTCGGCCGATCAGCCCAGTAGCCTGAACCCTGCGTAATCCAGTTTCCGTCCGCCTGACGCCGAAGATAGAGCGCAACCGCTTCGCGCATCTCAGCGGCTCGCGAACGGCCATGTGCCTGCGCCATCGCATCAAGCGCACGGATATCCTCATCGGGAAGGTCAATCAGAATACGACTCATTGATATATTGATATCATACTATGATATCACGTCAACCGTCTTGCGTTTTCTGCCTCGCCGCTCTTGCCCCATCGCGCCACAGGAACAGGCCGGCCCCGATTATCAGACCTGCGCCCGTTAATGTCAGACCATCTGGAACATCACCGAACCACCACCAACCAAGGGCAATCGCCATCAGCATCTGCACATAGATTGCTGGAGCCACAGCCGATGCCCCGGCCTTGGCAGTTCCAATATAGGCCAGCCAATGGGCCGTGCTTGCTGTAACTGCGACCAACGCGCATCGCGCGACCACATCCCAACTCGGCCAACCAAATGCCATATCAGGCCCGCCCCAAAGGTTTACTGCGACAGCGGCAGCCACAAGGATCGGAGCGCTGATCCCGGCAATAAACACTTGCATAGAAAGTGAACTGCGCTGCCCTGCACTCGCGCGGTTGGCGATCATCATCAATGCGAAGAAAATCGCTGAGACCAATGGCAAGAGTGCTGACCAACCCAACTCAAGCAGATTTGGACGGAGGATGACCACCACTCCGGTCAAGGCGACAATCGAAACCAACCAGACCGCTGGTCGCACTCGCTCTCCCAGGATCGGCCCGCTCAGCACTTGCGTGAGCACGGGCGAAAGAAAGCCAATCGCCATAGCGTCGGCCAAGGGCATTATGTAAATCGCAGAAAAGAAGCTTAATGACGCGATCGCCAGGCAAACGCCCCTAGCCACCTGCAGCCAGGGTCGCGGGGGAGCGAACGCCCGAGCGCCTTCACTCCGCCAGAGCAAGAGCGCCAACCCCACTGCACCAAGCGAAAACCTTAGCGCAGCAACAGCAACCGGCGGCCATTCGCCCGCCATGCTCTTGATCACCGCATCGCCAACCGAAAGCAGCGCAAAACCCGCAACGGCATAGGCCAAACCTGTGCGCTCTAGCTGTTGCATCGGGGACCGCCTTCTCGTCCGGGTGGTGTGCTCGTGGGACCGGAGCGCTAGGCTCTTCCTCATGCGATTGCAAAGCTACTCTTCAAAGGAATGCCTGGCCCTGACGTTTTGGGCGGGATTTTGACATTTCGTTAACCAATATTGGTCAGACACTCCCAAGGACTTCCCAGGGGGTAGCAATGGACCTATCGTATACCGACTACAGCGCCTTTACAGAGGGGCGCGCAGTCGATCCCGACGTCACCATCGTCATGCCATGCCTGAATGAGACGGAGAGCCTCCCGCATTGCATTGGAAACGCGCTAGACGCGCTAGCAAGGATGCGATCTGAACTTGGCTTGAGCGGCGAAATCGTGATCGCCGACAACGGTTCAACCGACGGTAGCCAAGCGCTCGCGACCGAGCTTGGCGCCCGCGTCGTCGACGTCGAGCGCCGCGGATACGGCGCCGCATTGATTGGCGGCTGCGAAGCCGCACTGGGCCGATACATCGTAATGGGCGACTGTGATGGCAGCTACAACTTCACCGAGGGGGTGGCGATGGTCGCAAAGCTTGAGGCCGGCTACGACCTGTGCATGGGGAACCGCTTCAAAGGTGGGATCGCTGCTGGGGCGATGCCGTGGAAGAACAAGCACATTGGCAATCCAGGGCTTACCGGAGTCCTCAACGTCCTGTTCCGCTCAGGGATCGGTGATGCCCATTGCGGGCTCCGGGCCATTCGCAAAGACACCTTTCTTGAGCTAAAACTCAGCGGCTCCGGAATGGAGTTCGCCAGTGAGATGGTGATCAAGGCCGCGCTGCTCAAAGTCCGGATTGCTGAGGTCCCGGCCACGCTTTCGCCAGACCTGCGCGATCGCGCGCCCCATTTGAGGCCATGGCGAGACGGTTGGCGCCACTTGCGCTATCTCTTTATGCTTAGCCCGACTTGGGTGTTCGGCGTTCCGGCCCTACTGGCTCTGATCGCGTCGACGGTCATATTCGCGTTTGGCCTTGGCCATTACTTCAACATCCTCGAAGGACGTTCCTTCTTTGGTGTGAGCTGGTCAATCGTCGGGGGCTTCCTCGCAACTCTGGGTCACTTCGGTTTGATCATGGCGGTTGCGACCCATTTCTATGGAGTCAACAGAGGCTATCGCCTGCTGCGCCCTACGCTCAAGAAGAATGCCAATTGGCTGACCCTCGAGACAATGCTGCTGAGCGGGCTGGCACTGGTTATTGCAGGTGCAGCGGGACTCGCCGCAGTGACGATCGGTTGGGGACAGGGCGGGTTCAGGCCTCTCGAAAACCCACTTCCGCTCATCCTGTGGGGCGTCGTCGGCACGATTGGCATGCAAAATATCCTCGGTGGTTTCATGCTTGCGATCATCTCTGGCAATGAAAGCCAATTCACTCCGAAATCCCAGCCGGAAGGATAACAGTCTCATGGCGGAGCCTTGGCTCTCAGTAGTGATGCCGGTTCACCGCGGAGGGGATTGGCTTGACGAGGCGCTTGCGAGCATCCCAGCGCCCATCGCGACTGGCGAGATCGCCGTCATCATCCGCGATTCAACTCCGGAAGGCCCTTGCACAGCACCAATCGATCGGCATCGCGACCGCCTGCCCATCGACTACGAGTATCTGCCTGATATTGCGAGCTGGACCCGCAAGACGAATCTTGGAGTCGAAGCTGCGCGCAGCACTCACGTCTGTACTTTGCATCAAGACGATCTGTGGCAACCCGATCGGGCCGGCATTCTCAAAGAAATGATCGCAACTCATCCAGATGCCGCCCTTTATGTCACCGGCGCTTCGATCATCGATCAAGCCAGCTCCAATGTTGGGCCCTGGCAGCCGCCCCTCAAGCGCGGGGTTCAAGACGCAAGCGAGTACCGTGATCGGCTGTTGGTCCAAAATTCGATCGCAATGCCAGCGCCGGTATGGAACCGAGAATCCTACCTTGCGGTAGGCGGGCTGGACGAAAACCTGTGGTACACACCCGACTGGGACCTGTGGCTCAAGCTGTCTTACCAAGGCCCAGTGGTGTTCGATCCGCGGGCGACCGCGTCATTTCGCTTGCACGGCTCTTCGCTGACCATGACTGGCGACAAAGGGGAGATGGCCAAAGAGCTCGACGATGTCCTAGCGCGTCACACATTTTGCGATCAGAGTTTCGCCACGCTGGGCAAGGCCTCGGTGCGTATCAACACTGCACTCGCCGAGGCGTCCGCCGGTGGGAAAGGCGCTATGACCCGCGCTTTCCGGGCGTTTGTTGGCCTCGGGCCGGTGGGCGCAGCGCGCTATCTCCACTATTCTCGACTGATTGAGCGGGTTTGGCCTCGTCTGCGCCTGCGAATGAAAGGCACGATGTGAGCGCACAACGCGACCTCGACTTTATCTATATCGGCCAGCCCAAATCGGGCTCGACCTGGCTGTTCGAAGCGCTGCGCACGCACAGCGAAGTGCGCCTTTTGCCGTCCAAGAGCTCGAAGTATTTCGAAACGGATGAGCGCCTTGATTTGCGGCCCTATCGCGAATTGTTGAGCCAATTGCCTGATGGCGGGCTGGTGGGCGAAATTTCGCACGATTCCTACATGTACACCTCAACCGCAGAACGGCTCTATGAAGCATTTCCGAAGGTGAAGATCATCGTCTGCCTTCGCGAGCCAGGCGCCTTTGCCCAAAGCGTGCTGCAATGGTGGTCAACCCACACGAAGAAGTTTGGCGATACGCCGGAGGAGATGCGCCGACATCCACATTTTCGCGCAGCGATGGACTACGAAGGCGGGCTCAAACGATATCTCGACCGGTTTCCTGCCGAGCAAATCCACGTGGTGTTTTTCGATCAGCTGAAATCCGATCCCGTCGGTTTCTACGCCTCAATCTGTGATTTCCTTGGGGTCGGAAAAGAGAAGTCTGCCGAGGAACTTACCCGTGTGGTCAACAAGGCCCGTCCGCCGCGCATTCCGAGCATAACACGCACAATCTATGAGGCTGGCGATGTGTTCCGCAGAGCCGGCATGGGCAATTTCGTGGAAGCCGTCAAACGCTCTGAAACTGTCCAGACCGTGCTGTACGCGCCGGAAAGACCGGTGGACAAAGCCATCATCGAAGCCGCCGCCGCGGAACGCGAAGCATTGGCGGACCGGCTCAACGAGCTCGAAGCGCTGCTTCCCGGCCCCTTGCCCTTGGGATGGCGACAAGCAGGCTAAGATGCGTACGAAGATCGCCCTTGCCGCTTTCTCTCTGCTGCTCGCTGGCGGCCTGATTGCGGCTTTGATCGTCTATTCGGGCGTGGACCTGACTGACATCAAGCGCGCCGCCTTGACGGTTCCATTGTGGCTGTTCGTCGCTGTGCTCGTTCTCACGGCTGTGAACCAATGGATCAGCGTGTTGCGCTGGCAGGTCGCCAACCGGTGGTTCCAACCCGAAGCTGAACCAACGCCCGCAATTACCATGTTTGAGGCAACGACCTGGGGCGCACTGCTAGGGCAGTTTCTTCCACCGCAGATCAGCATGACCAGCGCCCGCTGGATCGCAACGCGCAATAGCTCAAGCGTCGGCGTCACTCTGTATGAGCAATTGTTTGATCTGGTTATTCTTGGTGCGGGCGGTCTTGCTGCGCTCGCCCTGCTGGCATCATCGGTCTCGAGCTCTACAGCAATTGCTCTGTTCGCCGCGATTATAGCCGCTGGCTGCTTGTCAGTCCGACTGATGTTTGCCTGTGGCTACCATTGCGCGGCGCGCTGGGCCAAGTCCGGACTGACCCTAAGCGCCTTTGCGGACCGGATGGCCAGACCGCTTGCGCACGCCAGCAAAGCCCCAGCAAAGGTACTGACGCAACTGACCGCCCTCACCATTATCCGCGTGGCTCTATTGGGATTCAGGCTAATCGTGATTGCACTGCTGTTTGCTCCGGGCATAGACGTATTGCTGGTCGCGATTGGCTATCCAATCGTCAGCCTCGCCAGCGCTGTTCCATTTCTTCCGGGCGGGCTGGGACTGACTGAGTGGGCGCAAACAGGGCTGCTCGTCTTTGCCGGAGCCGAAAGCACAGCCTTGGCGGCGCTGGCTGCGATCATGGCGCGTCTGATTATTACGGCAACGCTGGCGGTGCTCTGTGTTGCGCTGGTGCCGCTTTCGCGAGTTCTGCACCCCAAGCTGGAAAGTCGCGAACCCGAAACCTCTGCTCCGGCCTAAGCGGACCATTATGGAGAATCAGTCGGAATAGCCATGCCGAGCCAAGAGCTCAGCCGAGCTCTTCGCAAACGCGCGCAATTCGTCGCTGCTTTGCCAGGCATTGGCGCGGGCCGGGTTAATCTTCTCGCGATGCTTGTCGGCGTCGCCAGACATCGAGAGTCCGCAAAAACCAAAGACATCATCAAGCACACGATCTGTGTCGAGCAGCAAGTCTTCGTAGCGGATTGAGAGCTTGCGTTGCTCAGACACGTCCTTCAGCCACGCTTCGGCGTATTCGCAATACTCTGCCCACAGGCCAAGCGCGCCTGCGAGGGTCAGACAGCGAAAAGAATTTTCCGGCCTGCGAGAGCGCAGAATCGGCGGGCGCATTGTGCTGCGACCCGTCGGATAATTGGGTTTCGTCCGCTCCAGATGCCGCAACTGCCGCGTCCGCAGGCTCGCCGCGACATCAACCCCATGCCGTTTGACGTTCAGAATCTTCGCATCAGGATAGATCTTCAACCACAGCGGCAGCGTCGCCGTGGTGCGCGGATCCTTCCAGCCCCAGACCGACCGGAAACCCTTGCCAGGGCCTTCGCCGGACAAGGCTCGCTTGCCGGTGTAGATTAGGCTGTAAGGTGACTGGAGATAAGCGCGCACCTGCTTCCCAATGCCTTCGACTAGTGCGTCATTGGACAGGAGATGATCTATCGGAGCCGGGTTGTCCCAGCTCGCGCCGGATTGGGCGAGGATCCAATCGTTGAGCGCAATGAAAAACTGCGCCTCATTGTTCACATCCTTCTTCCACCCCGAGTAGTTACCCGACATGTCCAGCAGTTGAGAAAGGAGTGTCGTACCCGATCGATGCATTCCAACAACGATGATGGGTGCGCGATTGAAGTCACTCATAACCTTTTCCAAAGCGCCGGCTCGGCGTGCGATCCTCAACTGAACCAATCCCACTCATAGTGTAAACTTGGCGCTAGCAGGCTTCATTCAGACACTTCCTCAGTCACAGCGTCCTTGTCACGCTCATAGACATGAGGATTGCGATAGACTTTCCCCCCAACTGGCGAGTTGAGAATGGCCGTGCGTAACGCGTTATCCGCCTGCATCACCTTGTCAGCGATGCCGCGGCCATACTCTCCGCGGAACGACGTTGCGTGGAAGTAATCCTCAGCATCGGGCGATTGGCGCGAGAAATAGTAGTTCGAAACGCAGCAGCGTCGCGCGTCGCGCGTCACTTCGCTTACCGAATGCCAGGAAGACTTGTCTGTCAGCATGATCACCAGGCTGTTGAAACGGCTCGGAATCGTTCGTGGCTGACCAGTTGGGCCATTGTCCCACAATTGCAAATTGCCGCCATCTTCTTCGCGCCAGCCGGGCGTGACGTAGAACAACAGATTGAGCACGCGATAGCGCTCGCGGTTCTTGTCGTGCGAATTATCGAGATGCGGGCGCAAATAGGCGCCTTTTTGCATGGCGCTGATGCCGCCCGCGTAGAGATCCTCATCGGGTTCGAGTGTCGTGATACCAGTTATCTTGCCCACGAGTTCGACCACCCGCGGATCCTGGAATGCGTAAACCGCCTCTTCCAGCAGAGGATCGTGCTTGTCCATCTGCGCCGCGACATGTTTGTTTTCCTTGATCGAGCGTTTGAGCACCATTCGGTCGCTTTCAGGAAAACGGCCGTTGATCTCCTCGACCAGCTCAGGCGGCAGAACGTTGTCGATCACGCAGGCTGAAATCTTGCCTGGTGCGCGAAATGACCGCTTGAGGTCGTCAACCTCGGGCGCGATCCGCGCTACGATCTGATCGGCTATCTTCGTACGATCCATGTCTTAAGCCTCGCCTCTTTTGCGGTGCAATCGGTTTGGAGGCTTATGGCTAACAAGAGGTTAATTTTCGTCCTCAACCAGCGGCACAAAGGCATTCACTGGATCGCTGCAGAGATCCTTGGGGAGCGGTGCGACCGGCCATGGCTTGAGCGGGAACCCTGCTTCAGCGACCTCTTCCTCACCAATCACCGCAACACTGCCTCGCTCACAGAGCGTGACGACCTGCTCAACCTCGAGGTGTCGAGCCGAGAAGATCAATGGGGTGTTGCTCAGGTCGGGGAGATTTCGCACCTGGTCAACGGCCACGACATTGCGAATATTATCGATGATAACGAAATCGGACGTTTGAGCGTCCACGATCGTCGTCAGCGCGACATAGGGTTCAACAAAGCGATGCGCCGAATGAATCGCGCTCGGGAACAGAACGAGTGCGGTGACTGCAGCCAGAACTGCGACCGCACGGCCAGCGACATCGCCCACGGCTTCTCTCCATTGTTGATAGCCATAGCCGGCCAGGATCAGCATCCCGCCGAGAAACCCGTGAAGGTAGCGATAGCCCCAACCATGGCCTTGGTATGGCAGGATGACGAACATCGCAAAGATACTCAGCAAGACGCCGCCCGAAAGCGCGATGACCAAGGCATTGCGCTGCTTCCATAACGGAACGATCGCCAAGCACAGCGGAAGCAGAAATGCCGCATTCCAGCTCAACAACCGCAAGAGATTAAAGAACATCAGGATCAGCGCATCGGCCCTGAAGGCCAAAATCAAAGGAATAACCCGGTCAGAGAAGAAATCACCCACCCCGCCCGAGCCCGACGTTCCCAGCGCAATGTCAAACGATGACATGATCACCGCATACCAGCGCATCCAAAACAGCAGAGCCACCGCATAGAGCACTGCGTAGAACGCGAACTTGGCCCATTCTCTCCGGTAGAGCAGTGTAAGGATGATCGGGCCGGCAAAGAGCGGATGGAAAATGAACTGGTGCAAACCCATCGCCCAAACGCCGACCAAGACCGCCGCGCCATGCGCCCACCATTTGTCGCGCAGGAACAGTGCCAACCACACCAGGTTGAGCGCCAAATGCGCTGTCATGGCATAGGTCGTCATGGCGTTGACGACGATCTGCGCCGACAGCACATAGCCACCCAGGGCAATCCAGACTGGCACCGGATCGTCGGGAAACAGGCGTTTGGCGATATCGTAGAGCGCAACGAAGCCGATCGCAGCCAGAAGCGGATTCATCAAAGCCGGGTCAAACACCGCGCCAAACGCAGCACGGCCGGCTGCGTTGAGCGGCAGATAATTCGACACGAACAGCTCGTAGCCTGGCGTCTCCAAGTTGAATGCAGGCACCAAGGCAAGCGTAAAGCCCGCCCATTGCGGCGGCACCCTCATCGCGAGTTCGCCGGTAGCGAAGATCGCCGCGTCGAACACGACCATGTGCTCATCGCGGGTCAAAGGATAATTGAGCATCACTGCATAGGTGCCGATCCACAGCAAGGCTGCGAGCAACATAGCGATAATGAAAATCGTCAGCGGGCGCGGCACTTTCGGCTTGATGGAAGCAAAGCCAGCCAGTTGGGGCTGCCAAAATGCCACACCAAGTATAGCAGCGATGAGCAGCAGCCCTGCCCACATATCATGGGTCTGATAATAGAGGTTGGCGAGCGAAGCATCGTCTTCAATCGCCAAAACCCCGACCAGAATAGCGATGTAGAGCGCAGCGCGTAGCAGGTTGGACTTCATTGCGGACGTCCTCTCAGCGGGAAGCCATAGGGTTCAGGTCGCTCACTGCGGGTTAACTCAATTGCATTAGTCTGCAATGCCGTTCGGGGGCTCTCCCCAGCTTTCTGCGAAACTCAGATACGCTGTGCAGGCAAACGCCCAAGCCTTAGGGAAAAAATAAGGTTTCCTCCCTATTCACCATTTTTCGAGAGACAGTGTTCGCATTAGCGAGCGACTGGATATGTTTGTTAGATCCCTGGGGGCCATTAAATGAGCGCATTCGGCAAAAAGGGCGGTGCTGGCGGAATGAATTCCGGCGGACGTCCATCTTTTGGCGTCGCTCGGCCGATGAAGGGCGGTGGACGCCCAACGCAGGCTGACCCGCAAACCAAGGGTGGCGAACAATTCCCTCCGCTACCCGGCGAAGAAGGCGCTGCCCCGCAAGCAGAGGCTGCACCGGCCGCGCAAAACGTTGCGAAATCCAAAACTGGTAGCGCAGCAACCGCTGATGCCATGGACCGCCTGGCCGAACGCGCGGCCGCCATTAATGAATCCAATTCGGAAGTCGGCGGCTTTGAAGCCAGCGTTCACAAGATCAAAGAGCAGGTGCTGCCGCGTCTGCTCGAGCGGGTTGATCCTGAAGCCGCTGCGACGCTCTCCAAGGAAGAGCTGAGCGAAGAATTCCGTCCGATCATCATGGAAGTGCTGGCCGAGCTCAAGGTCACACTCAACCGTCGTGAGCAGTTCGCGCTCGAAAAGGTATTGATCGATGAACTGCTGGGCTTTGGTCCGCTGGAGGAATTGCTCAACGATCCGGACGTGTCCGATATCATGGTCAACGGCCCGGATCAGACGTACATCGAGAAAAAGGGTAAGCTGGTAATTGCCCCGATCCGGTTCCGCGACGAACAGCACCTGTTCCAGATCGCCCAACGGATTGTGAACCAGGTTGGCCGCCGGGTCGACCAGACCACGCCGCTCGCTGACGCCCGTCTCAAAGACGGCTCGCGTGTGAACGTCATCGTGCCGCCGTTGTCGCTGCGCGGCACCGCGATCTCCATTCGTAAGTTCTCCGAGAAACCGATCACCTTGGATATGCTCAAGGAATTCGGCTCGATGAGCGACAAAATGTGCACCGCGCTCAAGATCGCCGGTGCCTGCCGGATGAACATCGTTATCTCGGGCGGTACCGGTTCGGGTAAAACGACCATGCTCAACGCCCTTTCCAAGATGATCGACCCGGGCGAGCGTGTTCTGACGATCGAGGACGCCGCTGAACTGCGTCTGCAACAGCCGCACTGGCTGCCGCTCGAAACGCGCCCACCGAACCTTGAAGGTCAAGGCGCGATCACCATTGGTGACCTCGTGAAGAACGCCCTGCGTATGCGTCCGGACCGGATTATCCTGGGTGAGATTCGTGGCGCGGAATGTTTCGACCTTCTCGCAGCTATGAACACCGGCCACGATGGTTCGATGTGTACGCTCCACGCCAACTCCCCGCGTGAGTGCCTCGGCCGTATGGAAAACATGATCCTGATGGGCGACATCAAGATCCCGAAAGAGGCGATCTCGCGTCAGATCGCGGAATCAGTTGACCTTATCGTACAGGTGAAACGTCTGCGCGATGGTTCGCGTCGGACCACCAACATCACCGAAGTGATCGGCATGGAAGGCGACGTCATCGTGACGCAAGAGCTGTTCAAATTCGAATATCTTGACGAAAGCGAAGACGGCAAAATCCTCGGCGAGTTCCGCTCGTCAGGTCTGCGCCCCTACACGCTTGAGAAAGCCCGCCAGTTCGGCTTCGATCAAGCGTATTTGGAAGCTTGCCTCTAAGGGGAATTCCCTAGACCAGCTTGACACATTGTCAGAGTGTCAACCGCCCATTTTTCGATTTTACATACTATTTTCAATATCTTGTTGACAGATATTGAGGTTGACACTTCTCCAACAAAATACCTTCACTCAATCCTTGCTCCCCCCATCAAGGAACGCGAGCGCGGTACCCCAAACCAGCGGAGTAGGAAACCCGCGGCTGCGGCTCCATTGCCCGCCTCACTCCAGCAGGACAGGCACGCTGACCACCAGCATCCCGCTGCCGATAAAGAAGCATCCGATAAAGAGCACGGTCCATGGGACCCAGCCGACTTTTTCGAGCCGATCGAGCGAGCGGTAGCGATTGCGACGCCATTCCATAAACATCGCAAATCCCGCCAGCAGGATGAAGGCCGCACCGACGACCGCCAGCCATGCCGCATCGCTTGCCAGTGAGAGCCAGGTGAAGAAATCCATGGTCTGAGTGATTTAGGCGGTTCCTCGGCTTGCGCAATATTCGAACAAGCCTACACGCACAGCTATGGATGGATCTGTCGCAAGCCCCCGCCCCATGTTGGCGATTGGCGTACGCCTTGCGACCGCTGTCGTTTTTGCGACCATGGCGATGTTCGTGAAGCTGGCAAGCGAGCGCGGCGTTCACTTGGTGGAGATGATTTTCTGGCGCCAGATCATCACCTTCGCGCTGATTGGAGGCGCTTTCGCGCTACTCGGAAAACTCGCAACATTCCGCACTAAGCGACTGAAAAGCCATGCCGGGCGAGCTGTCATGGGCGGAGTTGGTATGCTGTTCACCTATGGCGCGGTCATCCTGCTGCCATTGGCCGAAGCCACGACGCTGTCCTACACGGCCCCGTTTTTCGCTGTCCTGATCGCGGTCGTCATGTTTGGCGAAAAGGTCGGTGTGTACCGGTCCGCGGCTGTCGCGGTTGGCTTTGCCGGCGTGATGGTCATCATGCAGCCAGGAAGCGGGAGCGAAGAGATAACGTTGCAGGGCGTTGCGGTGGCCTTGATCGCCGCTGCCATGGTGGCAATGATCAGCTTCCAGGTGCAAGATCTCAACAAGACCGAAACGCCGTGGAGCATCATCTTCTGGTTCACGGGGTTGTCGGCCCCTTTCCTGCTCATTGCGCTGCCGTTTTTCTGGGGCAGCCATGATCAAGAAACCTGGTTGATCATCCTGGGGATGGCGCTGTGCGGCGCGCTCGCCCAGATTTTGCTGACGACCTCGCTGCGGTTCGGGTCCGCCGCCATGATCCTACTGATCGACTACACCAGCCTGCTGTGGGCGATTTGGTATGGCTGGAGCGTATTCGACCGTTCCCCCCCACCGACGCTGTGGCTGGGAGCCCCTCTAATCATTGGGGCAGGCCTATTGATCGCATATCGCGAACGGGTTCTCGCAAGACAGAAGATTGAGCAAGCAGGCTCGGCCTAGTCTCGGAGGATGACTAGACTCCCATTGCTTCGCAAGACCGCCCTCGCCGCTGCGCTGGCTGCGCTTACCCTCTCCTCAACTGCCTGCAACACCGTGCGCGGCCTGGGCCAGGACCTCGAGTCCGTGGCCAACGAAGTCGACGAACAGATCTAGGCCCAAGCAGATCTAGTTCCTACGATAAACCAGGGTCAAGTTGTTGGCCGGCATGTCGTAGCGTGCGCTTCGCGACAAACCCTGAAGCTCAGCAAGCGCATCGATCTCGGCCACTTGCCGTATGCCCCAGCTGGGATCGCGCATTCTCAGGCTTTGGTCGAACCCCAGATTGGATTCTGCTGGCTCAACCCCATCCTCAAAATAGGGACCGTACAGCAGCAGGGGCGCTCCGTTCGTGAGGACCTGCGCCGCCCCTTTGATCAGCCCTTCGGTGGCCGCCCATGGGCTGATGTGCACCATGTTGGCGCAGAAGATGGCGTCAAACTGTCCAATATCCCAATGCGCTGGCTGAGAGGCATCCAACCGCAATGGGGGTGAGAGATTCTCGCCCGCATAGTCCTCGCGATAGGCGGCAATAGACGCCAAAGCTTCTTCCGATGGGTCGCTTGGCTGCCACGAGAGATAGGGGAATAGCTCTGCGAAGTAGAGCGCGTGCTCACCCGAACCGCTCGCCACCTCAAGCACCGTGCCCGCCTCAGGCAGTTCGCGCTTGAGCACATCCGCAATGGCATCGCGGTTGCGCAAAGTAGCCGGCGCATGCTTCTTCAAGGAATTGGCTCCGTCAGCTGACCTGCCGGTCCTGCCCTTCCCAATAGGGCGCACGCAATTGCCGCCGCAGGATCTTGCCTGACGCATTGCGCGGCATTTCCGGGATCACATCGACGCTCTTGGGAGCCTTGAATGCCGCAACCCGCTCCCGAGCGTAGGCGATGACGTCGCCGGCCTCGACTTCATGCCCGGGCTTGCACACGACGCAGGCCTTGACCTCCTCGCCCCATTGCTCCGACGGAATACCGATCACAGCGACCTCGGCAATTGCTGGGTGACCAAAGATCGCGTTCTCCACTTCAGCCGGATAGACATTCTCCCCACCCGAGATGATCATGTCCTTGATGCGGTCCTGAATGTAGATGTAGCCATCTTCATCCATGATCCCGGCGTCGCCTGTGTGCAGCCAGCCGTCTTCGTCGATCGTCTTGGATGTTGCCTCGGGCAGTTTCCAATACCCAGCCGTGTTGGAGGGCGACTTGATGCAGATCTCACCAATCTCACCCAGTGGCATTTCGCTGTTATCGGCCCCGCGGATCTGTGCCTCAACCCCGGGGACAGCCTTGCCGGCTGAACGCATCCGCTGATTGCCTTCAAGATCATGGTCCTCTGGCGGGAGGATCGTCACTGTCCCGGTCGTTTCCGTCATACCATAGACCTGCAAGAAACCGGTGCCTGGCATGGTCCGAACCGCTTCCTTGAGCAGTTCGAGCGGCATCGGCGCTGCGCCATAAAGCAGGTAGCGTAGATTGGAGAAATCGGTCTCAGCCGCCTGCGGGTGTTGGACAACCATCTGGATGGCGGCGGGAACCAGGAACAGGATAGTGGCGCCATTCTCGATCGCGGCCAGCACGCCGGTTGGCGTAAACTCGGCCTGGACGAGAATGCGGATGCCGTTGGCGACACCGGTCGGCGCTGAGCCTGTGCCGCCGATATGCGCGCATGGCATGACCATCAGGATGCAGTCATCAGTCTCAAGATTCTGCCACGGCATCTGTTCTTCAAGGCCAGGCTTGCGCAGACTGAACAGATTGGCATTGGACAGCTGCACGCCTTTGGGATTGCCGGTCGTGCCAGACGTGTAGAGCTGCAGCACCGGATCATCGGGGGCCGCCGGGTCGTAGGCTACTGGCTCCAATTGCGCAGCCTCCTTCATCATCACGTCCGCCGTGACGACTTGCGGCTTGCTGTCCAGTCCGGCTGCGACCTGGGCAGCGGTATCATAGAATTCGTCGCCGGTAACAACCAGCTTTGAGCCGGTGTCGCTGAGGATGTAGCCGATCTCAGGCGGAGCCAGGCGCCAACCAATCGGAGCGATCACAGCCCCATCCGCGCGGCGGCGTAAAGCAGTAGAAAGTAGCGGTCCGAATTCTTACCCAACCAGGCGAAGCGGTCACCAGGCCCTACGCCCCGAGCCTTGAGAAATGCGATTAGCTGGCGCGTCTGCAATTCGGCTTCGGCATAGGTGGTACGGCGATCGCCATCCTCCAGCGCGATCGCGTTTGGTCGCTCCTCCGCCCAAAACGGAAGAAACTGGTCAAATGTGTTGAAGTCGTGATGGGCTATCGACGCCATGATTGTGCACTCTCCGGAGATTTATCTGTTTCCGGAGAGCTTAAGCCAATTCTCGGCCGCGCTCCACTGATTCCGTCGCAAATCGGTCAGGTGAGGCGGCGCGCTCGGCTCTCCCGTACAATCAGCCAGATGCCCAAGCCCAATGGCCCAGCCATCAAGGTTGCCAGCAGGATCGGCGCCTGAATGATCCGTCCGAATTGCTTAGCGTCGGCATCCTTGGCGATCCAAAGACCGGCGAACAGATCAAACGCGAGATAGTGCGTCCAGCCGATCACCACGCCAGCGTCGCTTTGGAAGATCGCCCGTACGCCTTCGATGGTCGTGAAATCGGCTGAGCCGCCGCCTTCATTCGGGAGGAACCCGCTCAGCACTCCAATCAACGCGGCGGAGTAAAACAGGCACAGAATACCGACTCCGAGATACATAACGCCAGCAAGGGCTGCGGGATGTCGAGGCAACAGGATCAGCACTATCCATCCGAGCAAAGCGCCCAAATTCACCAATCCAAATACAAGATCCCACATTGGGCCTACTCCTCGCGCGCGGTGTCATCTCCAAGCCTGCGCCAAATGGCTGCCAGCAGACTGCCGATCACAACATGGTAAACAGAAGAGACCGCGCTTGGAACTGGCGCAAGTGCGGCTTGCAGGGGTGTCGCAAATTGGGCCGCAAAGGATGGGCCTGATGCGAGTGTCGATCCCAGCCCCGAATTCTGCATGCCCACCTCAATCGAACAGGTCCGCGCATCGACTTCGGCCAGACCGAGCGCGCGCGAAATGCCGTAACCGAGCAAGAAGCCGGTGGCGTGCAGCAAGAACAACGCTGCGAGGAGCTCCCCAGCGTGCTCGACAATCAGACCTTTGGAGGCGGCTATGATCCCTCCAACGATAAGGACGACGCCGATGACAGAGGCCAAGGGAGAGATCGTCGCGATCTTAGCGGTCGCAGTCGGGAACAGCCGATTGAGAACGACACCTGCGACCACGGGCAGAAGCACGATGGTCACCATATTGCGAAACAGCGCCCATTGATCGATCTCGACATACACCCCGGCCAGCCAGCCGGTCAGCAAAGGCGTGGCGATGATGGCAACGCCAGTCGACAACAGAGTCATAGTGACGGAGAGAGCAAGATTGGCCCGCGCCAGATAGGCCACCACGTTGGAAGCCGTCCCTCCCGGACAGCAGGCGACCAGGATCAGACCCACAGCCAGTCCTGTCTCGAGCTGAAAGGCGCTGGCAAGACTGACCCCGGCAAGCGGCATGATCAGGAATTGCAGGGCGACACCGGTCGCGATCGCGCGCGGCAATGTCAGCACCCGTCGAAAGTCGCTTGGAGTAAGGGTCAGCCCCATTCCCAACATGATCACACCCAGCAGGACACTCACCAGTGACTGCCCGAAGGGTCTGAAGGTGCCATCAACCACCCACAGGAAATGGTCTGGAATAAACCAAGCCCAAGCTGTGCCAAGCACGGTCCAAAGGGCAAAGAGATTGGTTGCTGTTCTGATCACGGGAAGTTCCTCAAGCGCTGTGCGTTAGTCTTCCCGTTGGCTTCAAGCTAGTCACAACATTCGGCGGGCGCCAGAACAAAGTCGTGACAATCAATCGGCGACGTTGCCCCGTTCCAGCCTCTGGCGCCAATCGCGCGCAGCGCGCCGGATGGCATCATTGTCATGTGTAAAGCGCCCCGCCGCTTGCCGCATCGCCAAACCCAGCGCCGCTTCCGCCACAGTTTGCGCCCGAATTGAGCGATAGCCCGACCACTTCCCGCTCAGGAATGGATCGATCAGCGGGCTAGCCAGAATCCCCATGAACTCAGCGAAGCGCGGATCGTTCTTGCGCTGTCCCTTGAGCAATCCGGGACGCAAGATATCGAGGCGCTTGAATCCAACCTTGGAAAGCTCCCGCTCCGTTTCGCCCTTCACCCGGAGGTAGAAGTTCTTGGTGTTATGATCGGCGCCGGCGGAACTCACTGCGACAAAGTTTCGCAAGCCAGCCTGCTTTGCGACCCGCGCCGTCTCCAGAACCAGGTCCTGATCGACCGCTCGGAAGGCGGCTTCGTCCTTGCCTGATTTCTTCCAGGTGGTCCCGAGAGCACAAATCAAGGCTCGCGGACGGATCGCTTCGAGCACTTCGCCCCATTTCGACGGATCGGCGACGAACATCTCCATCCGCGCGCCCTCAGGCAAGGTAACCTCACGTCGCGCGATCCCGACGATCCGAACATTGTCGCCCGCGCTGCAAATCTCGATCACGCGCTGACCGATGAGACCGGTGGCGCCAACTAGTGCGACTCGCTTGTTGTCTTGCAGCGAGGTGTTCACGGCTGCCTCTCCTCAAACATTAGACAGCCCTCGCGGCGCTTCGCCATAGATCTCGGTGCAGGCAATAATCGCGAAGCGGTCGCTCATCCCTGCGATAAAGTCTGCGATTGTCCGCGACCTTTGCGGCTCTTGCTGTGGCAGACGTGCCTGCCATTCGTTCGGCATCAGCGTCTGATCCTGAGAATAGGCAGCGAACAGACGCGCGACAACATCGCGCGCACGCTCCGCCGCCTCGACTTGCTCCGAGTGATAATAGAGCTTGTCATACATGAAGGCCTTCAGGCTGCGCTCTTGCTCAGCCATGGCTGGAGAGAAGCCGGCGAGCTGCTTGTCAGCACCGCGCACCTGCTCGATCGATTCTAACCCTGTCACGCTCGCCTTTGTGTGTTCCAGCACATCATTGACCATCAGGCCAATCTGGTCACGCACCAGCTCGCGCAATTGGCGTTCGCGCGGTGCGTGAGGGAAGCGCCGTTCAACCGCGCGCCATTGGTCGGCCAGTAAATCCAGCTCGAGCAGATCCTCCAAGGTCAAAAACCCTGCTCTCAGCCCGTCATCAATATCGTGATTGTCGTACGCAATATCGTCCGAGACCGCGGCTATCTGTGCCTCAAGCGACGGCCATTCGCCGAGCCTCAGTGAAAACGCCTGATCAAGCTCAGCCAATGCCCAATTCGGCGCTTCGACCGGGCCGTTGTGCTTAGCCAGACCTTCGAGCACATCCCAAGTGAGGTTCAATCCTTCATGCTCGGGATAGGGCGAATCCAGTCGCATGATTGTGCGCAGTGCCTGAGCATTGTGGCAAAAGCCACCGAAGCGAGCCATCGCATCGGCGAGCGCATCTTCGCCCGCGTGACCAAAGGGAGGATGGCCAAGATCGTGCGCGAGGCACAGTGCCTCGGTCATATCTTCGTCCAGCCCCAGCGCTCGCGCCATCACACGGCCGATCTGTGCAACCTCAAGACTGTGTGTCATCCGAGTGCGGTAATGGTCGCCCTCAGGCGCGATGAACACTTGGGTCTTGGACCGCAGCCGCCGAAAGCTCATCGAATGTATGATCCGATCGCGGTCACGCTGGAACTCGCTCCGAGGACCGCGCGAACCGCTGCGGTCGGCTCCGAACTCGCGTCCTCGATGGTTATCTGGATTGGAAGCGTAAGGTGCGCGGGTCATGGCGAGCCCACGCCTAGGTGAGAGACCCATTGGGCTCAACCGGAACAGAAGGGCAACCTCGCGCTATTGCGGTGGACAGACGCTTTCGAGCGTCAACCGTCGAGTGATCAGGCCGTCCCCGGTACGTCCTGCCCGAGCACCCAATCGGCTGCTGCTTCGCAATGGATTCGCGTGGAATCGAACACTGGCAGGACATTGGCATCAACATCGACGATCAGATCGAGCTCGGTACAAGCGAGGACGATCGCCTTTGCCCCTTCCTGCGCCTTGTTGGTGATGATGGTCTTCATGCTGCGCTCGGCATCGCGGGTGACCTTGCCGACCATCAGCTCGTCATAGATGATTGTGTCGAGCCGCTCGACATTGTCCATATTGGGTGGAAGCAGATCGATCCCATGCGCGACCAAGCGCTGGCGGTAGAAACTCTCGGTCATGACATTGCGTGTGCCGATGATCGCGGCATTGGTCGCTCCAGCCTGCTGCATTTTCCGACCAACGCAATCGGCGATATGCAAGATCGGAATATCGACCGCTCCAGCCACGTTATCATAGACCTTGTGCATCGAATTGGCGCCGATGATCAGCATTTCGGCGCCCGCGCCCTCAAGCCGCTTGGCACTTTCAGACAGAACGTCGGACGCATGCTCCCATTCGCTGTCCTCGCGGAGAGCGTAGAGCTGGCAGAAATCCAGGCTTTCGATCAGCAGCGGAGCACTTGCCATAGGGGCAGCGCGCTTTTGAATGATCCGATTGATCCGCTCATAATAGAGCCGAGTACCAACCCAGCTCATCCCGCCAATCATTCCCAGTTTTCGCAATGCCACCCGCACAATCCCTTGCTGCCCGAACCCTAGGTGTAACGAGCAGAGCCATGGCAAGTCTATAGTTATACCTAGACTTAGGCTTCTTCGTCGGGAGTCACAGCTGGGCTATCTTGGAGTTGCTGCCCCAACCAGGCCCGCAAATCCGCCACGGTTGCATCTGGGGCTTCCTCCTGCGGAATATGACCGATTGCGGGGTAAACCACCAATTGGCTGTCAGGCAGAGCTCGATCAAGCCATTCCCCGGCCGCAAGCGGAATCAGCGTATCCTCGGCACCCCACTGGATCAGCGCGGGCACCTCTATAGCTGTGATCTCCTCCTCAGTCAGCGGCTCATAGTCGCTGGTGAAGCGCGCCATGGTCGCCGCACGATTGCCCGGGAAACGCAGCAATTCCCAATAGCGATCGACCATCTCCTCAGTGACGATCTCTTGCACCGAGACAGTCTCGCGCAGGCTCTGTTCGATCAAGCTGCGCGGGGTAATCTGTTCGGCAATGCGATTGAGCCCTGGGGTCCTAGCAATCGCGAAACCGATATTGCCGCTGTCGTCGTCCTCTTCCTGCTCGATCAGCGGACCACCGCCCGAGTCCACCAGGATCATCCCCTCGACCCGCTCGGGATAGGTGGCGGTGAAGGCGAGCGTATGCTTGCCCCCCATCGAGTTGCCACCAAGGAAGAAGGTCTCAAGCTCCAGCGCGTCAGCCACCTCGCGGATGTCCTCAACAAAGTTGGCGCGGCTGTAGTCCTGATTGGGATCGCCTCCGGTCAGACCGTGCCCAACCTGATCGAACCGGACCACACGGTAATCATCCTTGAGCCCATCGACCCATGGCTGCCAAGTGTGCAGATCGGCATTCGAGCCGTGCAGCAGGACAATAACCGGCGCATCACGCGGACCTTCATCGCGAAGGTGGACACTCACGTCATCGCCGATCGCGACAAACTGCGAAGGCTCCCCGCCGTACTTGGCGCGCATCTCTGCGGCATCCGTATCCGGCGTACGGAATATCAGAAAGGCGACAACCAGCAGCGCCAGGATCAGTCCCAGCCCACGCCAAACCCATTTCATTGAGGCATCTCCGCTATCCAGGTCCGAATGACTGCCAGCCCTTCTTGATCGATTGTAGACTTGCCCAGCTCTGGCATGGCGATGCCGGGATCGGTCTTGCTCATGCGATAGGCCAGGATCGACTCATCGGGATGGCCCGGCAGGATCGAGACATCGTGCCCACCAGCGCCGCGACCTGCTGCGACAGGAGGCTTGCGGATGCCAATGGCATGCAGATCATCCTGCTCCCAGCGAAGATCGAGGCCGGAGTTTGACGCTCCGCCACCGGGCTGATGACAATGCGCGCAATTCACGTCGAGATAGGCCCGGGCGAGCCTCTCAGTTCCGCCATCAACTTGCGCCAGTGCAGCGCGGTCATGCCATTGCGGCAAGGTGTCATAGGACGCCGGGATCGCGGAGATCTTGTGAGCATTGATTTGCTGATCGATCCATTCGCCCGACAGGTTCCGCGCCTTGGGCCCAATCGGAATCACTTCGCCGTCCTTGGAATGGCAGGACTTGCATTGGTTCTTGTTGGGGATGCGGTAGGAGATCTCTTCCCCGCTCGGCGTGGTGATCGGCATCCGTGCTCCTGCCACCGCGAGCTTGGCCTCGGTCTGCTCCTCGTTCCATTTGTACGGCAATGCCAGCCAACCATCGGTGCGATGCAGCAAGACCCGCGTCTCGATATAGCGTTGGTCATCGCCTTCGCCGAAAGCGAAGGTCTTGATGATCGCGGTGCCGACCGGGAATTGCAGCAGCCCTTCCCCTTCCGGCTCCATCGCGGTTCCTTCGGGCACATAAATGAAGCGCAGCTTGTCCGCCCCGTCTGAAAACAGCGGCGTGTTGAGCTCATACGGGATCAAGCGCTTGTCAGGGTTGCGTGCCGCCTGATCGAGAAAGAACCCGAAATTGCCGAGCGTGCGCGGCAGCGTATCGCCTTGGATCAGCGCGTCATTGACCATTGGCGGAGGGAGCGCGCGCACGCCCACGCCAGCCGCGAGCGCAAAGACCGCCGCCCCCAGGAGGATCGACGAACGGATCACTTCAGGCGCGCTTCCATCTCTGCCGGAAGGGTCACTGCCGCCAACTCCACTGCACTGCTTCCGCTCGCTGGCTCGAGCATCTGTGGTTGCGCTTCCGACATTGGTTGGCCGAGTTCTGTCAGTCCGAGTGACATCACCGCCACCTCATCCTGCAGCGCTAGATCCTTCTGCCGGCCATCGGTCAGGACCGGCGGGATCGCGCCGCCGGCTGCCATGGCCAGCATCTCGCCGCCCGGCAGGTCTGGCGCAGCGCCGCCCGAGCCATAGATATTGCCCGAGAGTGTTACGTTGCTGGCAAAGGGATTGTAGCGCTCATCGTTGAAGTCCTGCAGATAGGCGGTCAGCATGACGTGCGCGGTCGAATTGTTGATCATCGCATTGTCGCGGATCACAACCTTGTCATTGGCCATCACCATCACACCCGTGCCAGCGGGAACACTGGCCACGATATTGCCTTCTGGCGCGAAATTGTCGGTGTTGTTGTCGATCACCGCATTGTGCGCGACCAGCACTTTGCCGCCACCAACCCGTGGGAGACCGGGTAGATCAAACACCAGAATTCCGCCGGTGTTCTTGGTGGTCAGATTCTCGGTCACCTCGGCATAGTTCGAATTCTCGATCTCAATCCCAGCAACATTCTCAACCACACGATTGCGGCGAACGATGATGTTCTCAGACTGGCCGACATAGATGCCCGCATCAGAAGCCCCGCGAACATAGGAGTCCTGAACCAGAATGTTGGAAGCTTCGACAGGATAGATCCCATAGGCTCCATTGTTCGCATCGGGTCCATTGGTCCACTCGACCCGAATGGCGTGATAGACGATCTGGTCCGCGCCTTTGGACTTGATCCCGTCACCCTTGGCATTCTCAACCGCGAAATCACGCAGAGTCACATTGTCCGACGTAACCAGCAGACCTTCGCCCGATCCGGCTTGGTTGGTGAAGTCGAGCACGCTCGCGCCCATACCGGCGCCTTTGATAGTGACGCCATCGACGTCAAGGCTGAGTCCATCGGTCAGTTCATAGCGGCCAGCCTCAAGCATGATCGTATCGCCCGGCTCAGCCAGAATAAGCGCTTCCTGAATCCGCTCTTGCGCGCCCTCACCTGGAGAAATCGTGTGTGTTTCGGCCAGCACAGGGGCCGCCGATGCGAGCGCAAGCGCCGCAAAAGTCAATCTGATCATCTGTAATCTCCCATCCCTCTCACCTTGTGGCGCAGAGCAATGGGAGAATGCAAGGGCTTCTATCCGCCCATAGCCGCCTTAAGTCCTTCGAGCGAGAGCCGGCGCCCTGGAGACAACTTCAGCGATTTCTCAAAACACGCTGCAGCCTCATCCAATCGGCCCTCGGCCAAATGCATTTCGCCAAGGATTTCATAGCTTGGTTTGAAAATCACCGGCGGCCCAAACACCACCGGCAATGCCAGTTCCGCAGCGGCCGCCTTTTCTAGCGCGGCGAGACCGGCAGCGTGATCACCTTGCGCAATCTGAACCAGCGCCTCGCCACGCTCTACTGACCGATCCAGCCAGTCGCGGTAGGCCGTGTCGCCATTCTGGACCACGCTGTCGCCCATTTCGGCATAGATCCGTTTCATATCAGCCACGGCATCTTGTGACCGGCCAAGATCGCTCTGGTACCACCGAAGCAATTCGGCATGCGCTTGGACAAACCGCGCCGAAGCGGTGTCGTCGGTCTCGGGAAAGAGGATTGGTTCCAGCCACTCGCCGTCGTCAACACCCAGAAACAGCGCGACTCTCGCAGCGCTCCACGAGCCACTGACGCTGTCGTCGCCGTCCTGTCTGGCCTTCTCGGCCCGAGCTGAAACCTGAGCGACGCACTCTTTGATCAGCGCGCTGCCGTCTTTGCCTTGCTGCAACAGCGCATAGGCCAGCCATTCGTTGTAATGCCCGCAAGAGGTCGGATCGCGGCCCTGCGCCTTGCGTTGCAGATTGACGACATTGGCCGCCTTCACATTGGCAAGCTCGGTCGCCGGCCAGTCGGCCAGCGCCAGATAGATGTGGCTCACCATATGCTGTGCATGGCCGGCATCGGGTGCGACCACGGCATAGCGCTCCGCCATGCGCTCGCCGAGCGGAGCATGCACCGGATCGTCGTAGGAGTGGATCAGATAGTGCAGAATACCCGGATGGCGTTGATGCGTCATGAACCCTGGCTCGAGCACTCCGGCTGCTTGCATGTAGAGCGAGGTCTGCCGGCCGCCATGCGAGGTTCCGAGCACTGCCAGCCCGGTGAAGGCGCGCACATCGATGTCATCGGGATCAGCCTCAAGCATGGCCTGCAAGGCAGCTAGATAGGCATGATCGCGCTCTATCTTGGTCCCCAGCTCGCCGCTCGTACCATACAGCGTCTCGATAGTTTCAAGCCACTCGCGCTCTTTTGAATTGCGAGCTTTGGCCGCTCGCTCCGCTGGAGTTGCACCCAGCCGCTCGAATATCTCTAGCGCCTTCTCGCGGTCCTGCTGCGCCCAAAGCGGATGATTGTGAGTCATCGCTTCGCCCCAATAGGCCATGACGTAATTGGGGTCGGCTTCCTGCGCCTTGCGAAACTCTTTGGCGGCGAAGGAATATTCAAAGTTATGGAGCAACGCCAGCCCACGCAAAAACGGCTCGCGCGCCGCTTCATTCGCGCTGGTCTCCATCACCATATACTCGGCACCGACCTTCTGAGGGGCAAACTCAGTCTGCTCGGCATGGCCGTCGTGATGCTGTGCCAAAAGTGGGGCGGGCGCAGCGCAGGCAAGCGCAGCCGCTGCGATGCAAGTCGTGGCGCGAGAAATCCGTCTGAACATGATGATACTGCCTCCGTACCACTGCATTGTGGCGCAACGACGGTACATTGCAAGCGCTGGTCGGCTACCGAATTCGGTTAGATCACCTTTATCAAAGACGCTGCAACATCATGTCGAAACCACAGCCGCCGCCCACCGTAACCAGGGTCTCGACAGCTTGCCGGTCATCGACCCGCCGCAGCCGAGCCATCGCTTCGCCAACTGACAATGGGATCTGGTTTTCGCCCTCTTGCGGAGCCAGCTGCTCCAGAGAGCGCAATTGCTGGATCGAGAGCTTGTCGACCAGGCGCGGTGCCATGCATTCTGCCATAGGCGCCGGGAAGCGGTTTTCGAGGAGCGCAGTCTCAACCCGCTCCTCGGTCACCTGATCAAGCAGACCGTCGTCCCGCAGGACATACCAGGCCGCTCCCGCGATGGCCGCCAGCACCAGGAGGGTCACCAGCCAACGCATCGCAGCGACCTAGTCGAGCGCCTTGACGATCTCTTCGACCATCTTCTTGGCGTCGGACAGCAGCATCATGGTCTGGTCCATGTAGAACACGTCGTTGTCGACGCCAGCATAGCCAACCCCGCCCATCGAGCGCTTGATGAAGAAGACCTGCTTGGCCTTGTCGACGTCGAACACTGGCATGCCGTAAATCGGCGATGACTTGTCGGTCTTCGCCGCCGGGTTCACGACGTCGTTCGCACCAATGATGAAAGCAACATCGGCCTGCGCGAACTCGCTGTTGATGTCTTCCAGCTCGAACACTTCATCATAAGGCACATTGGCTTCCGCCAACAGCACATTCATGTGACCAGGCATCCGGCCCGCGACCGGGTGGATCGCGTATTTAACGTCTACGCCCTTCTCTTTGAGTGCATCAGCCATCTCGCGCAGAATGTGCTGCGCCTGAGCGACGGCCATGCCGTAGCCGGGGATGATGATGACCTTCTCAGCCTGCTCAAGCATGAAGGCGGCATCGTCGGCGCTGCCCTGCTTGTAGGGACGCTGCTCGCGCGCCTCGCCACCGCCAGTGGCATCGTCTGCGCCAAAACCGCCCGCGATCACGCTGATGAAGCTGCGGTTCATCGCACGGCACATGATGTAGCTAAGGATCGCGCCTGAGGAGCCCACCAGCGCACCGGTGATGATCATCGCGGTGTTGCCGAGCGTGAAGCCCATCGCTGCCGCTGCCCAGCCCGAGTAGGAGTTCAGCATCGAAACCACGACTGGCATGTCCGCGCCGCCGATCGGGATAATCAGCAGGAAGCCGATCAGGAATGCCAGGACAGTGACATAGACGATCAGCATGCCCTCGCCGGCGCCACCAGCGCCTGACATGGCATAGGCGGCGATAAGACCGAGGATGGCGGCCAGCGTACCAAGGTTGATGATGTGGCGACCCGGGAGGAGGATCGGCGAACCGCTCATCCGCCCCGACAGCTTCAAGAAGGCGATGACCGAACCGGAGAAGGTGATCGCACCGATAGCGATGCCCAGACCCAGCTCAATCCGGCTGACGACCAGGATTTGACCAGCGGCATCGACGATCCCGAATGAGACCGGATCGAGCCAAGCGGCCAAGCCAACCACGACGGCTGCGAGGCCCACCAAAGAGTGAAAGCCTGCCACCAGTTCGGGCATGGAGGTCATCGCGATCCGGCGGGCAATGATAAAGCCGATCACGCCGCCGATCGCGATTGCGATCGCGATCTCGTACCAGGTGGCAAGATCGTGTGTGATCAGCGTTGTGCCGACCGCCAGCACCATACCGATGATGCCATTACGGTTGCCGGCGCGGCTTGTTGCCGGGCTTGAAAGCCCGCGCAAAGCGAGAATGAAGAAGACGCCCGAAGCAAGATAGGCCAGCATGGCCCAAGCCGGGGTTCCTGCGCCGTCAGCGGCGCTCGCAAGAATGGAGAAGCTCATCTCTTACTTCTCCTTCTTCTTGTACATGGCGAGCATACGCTCAGTCACGGCAAACCCGCCAAAGATATTGATGCTGGCCATCACCACACCGGCAAGGCCGAGATATTTGGCAATCGGACTGCTCGCCTCAGCCGCCGCGATCAGCGCGCCAACGATAATCACCGAGGAGATCGCATTGGTCACCGCCATCAGCGGCGTGTGCAGCGCCGGGGTGACCGACCAGACCACATAGTAGCCGACGAAACACGCCAGCACGAAGATCGATAGGATTGAGATAAAGTCCATGAATTAGTTCCCCGTGAGACGTTCGTTCACCACTTCACCGCCTTTGGTGAGGCGAATGGCGTCGCCGATCTCTTCGTCGAGTTCGGGTTTCCCGGCTTCCTTGTCCCAGAAGGCCGAGAGGAAATTGAAGTGATTGCGCGCGAACAGCGCTGAAGCATCAGCTGCCAGATGCGCGGCCGTGTTCGAAAAGCCGATGATCTTCACACCGTGCTTCTCTACCATCTTGTCGGGCGAGGATCCTTCGACATTGCCACCTTGGGCGACGGCCAGGTCGAAGATAACGCTGCCGGTTTTCATCGTAGCGATCTGCTCATCAGTGATCAGGACCGGCGCAGCCCGGCCCGGGATCAGTGCAGTGGTGATCACAATATCCTGTTTGGCGATATGCTCGGAAACAAGCTTCGCCTGAGCGGCCTTGTACTCGTCGCTCATCTCGGTCGCGTAACCGCCAGAGCCCTCGCCTTCGATGCCTTCGACCTCTTCAACGAAGATCGCTTTGGCGCCGAGACTTTCGATCTGTTCCTTGGTCGCTGAACGGACGTCGGTCGCGGAGACCTGTGCGCCCAGACGCCGAGCGGTCGCAATCGCCTGGAGGCCAGCGACGCCCACACCCATGATGAAGCACTTGGCTGCATTCACGGTGCCCGCAGCAGTCATCATCATCGGGAAAGCCCGACCATAGGTATCAGCCGCTGACAAAACGGCCTTGTACCCAGCCAGGTTCGACTGACTGGACAGGACGTCCATGCTCTGCGCCCGCGTGATCCGCGGCATGAATTCCATCGAAAGCGCTTCGAGACCAGCCTTGGCGTAAGCCTCGACCACGTCTTTTTGCCCGAACGGATCGAACAGCGCGGCAACCCAGGCACCTTCCTTGGCACCTTTGAGCTTCGCAACGTCAGGGGCTTGGATCCCCAAAACGATGTCAGCCCCTTTGACGGTCGCCGCCGCTGCTCCAACACTCGCTCCAGCTTCGGCATAAGCCTCATCGGTGATCGAAGCGGTCTCGCCTGCCCCCTTTTCAACCGCGACCTCATTTCCGAGGCCAATGAATTTCTTGACGGTTTCCGGCGTCGCAGCAACGCGGGATTCGCCTGCGGCGCGCTCTTTGAGGACAGCTATCTTCACTTAGGTCAGCCTTATGGTGCGATCAAAAATATTACGAGAAGTGTGATGATCGCGATCAGTGGCACGATCCATTTCAGCGAAGCGATAAAGCCGCCGTACATTTTATCAGCTTTGTCCATATCATGCGTAGACATTGCGCACGTTCCCCTGCTTAGTTGTGGTGTCCAACGTTGGAGTCGGCAAAAGGTTGCCAACGGATTAAGCTGGGCGCCCCCGTATCGGAGCGAAACCCCCAGCTCAACCTCGCTCTATTGCCAGTTTGTAAACGCCACAAGCCAATTGCGAACAGCCTTAATTCCGTCTTTACCCCTTCGCACTATTCGTAGCGCTCGTATCACTCCGGGACGGTTCCTGGAGATGTTTGGGGGACGAGCCGCGAACTATGTCCGAAATGGAATCACGCCTTGTATTGCTGATCGACGATGAACCGGCACAGAGCCGGTTGATCACGGCTATTGCAGCGCGTGAGGGCTGGCGGACGATTGTCGCAAGCGACGCGGAAACCGCAATCGCTACTCTCGGCACCCGTGAAGGCATGCAGCTTTCGGCCATACTTCTCGATCAATGGGTGCCGGGTGACGATGCCTGTTCGCTGATTGAAGAACTCAAGTCACGTCGACCGGCTCTGCCGATTCTGATGCTGACGACCAGCGCCTCTCCTGTCCTGGCAGTCGAAGCCATGCGCTCGGGGGCAAGCGACTATCTGGTCAAACCCGTCTCTCCAGATCGCCTGATGGAAGCCCTGCGCAGCGTGACCACGCGCGAAGCTCCGCAGGATGAGCTGGCCCCGCTGACCGAAAAAATGTCCGCTAGTCTCGATTTTGACGCGATGATTGGCACGGCGCCGACTTTCCGCACAGCTTTGGCCCAAGCGGCAAAGGCTGCGCGCGGCCACGGCCATGTCGTGATCGAAGGCGAAAGCGGAACTGGCAAAGAGATGCTGATGCGCGCCATGCACGCAGCGTCTCCGCGCAGCAAGGCGCCGATGCGGATCATCAATGTCGGATCGGTCCCACCCAATTCGATCGAGTCGGTCCTGTTCGGCCATGAGCCCAACGCCTTTCCGGGTGCGTTTGATCGCCAGATTGGCGCCATGCAACATTGCGACGGCGGCACCTTGGTGCTCGACGACATCGACCGGTTACCTGCTTCAGTCCAAGATCGATTGGCTGACGCCATCGAGACCGGGATCGTCCGTCCAGTAGGCGCAGCTCACGGTTTCCGAATCGACGTGCGCCTGCTGACAGCCAGCAATTTTGCAATCGATCGACTGGTCTCGACTGAGCATTTTGATGCGAGACTTGGCGAGCAACTTTCTGCCACCCGTATTGTCCTTCCACCGCTGCGCGAGCGTACCGGAGACATTCCAGCCCTCTCGCGTCATTTCCTTGGGCGGATCGGCGATCAGCCAGGCCTCAACCAATTGTCGATCACGGACAGCGCTCTGGCGCTGCTTGCGGCATTCGATTGGCCCGGCAATGTTCGCCAGCTTCAGTCGGTACTTTTCCGCGCGGCGGTTTACGCCGAAGGGGAAGCGCTGACAGCAGACAGCTTCCCGCAGCTTTCCGAAATGCTGGGAGAGCAAGAAACTGACCCCAGCAATCCGATGCACGAAGGCGTGGGCGTCATGCTCTACACGGAGGATGGCAATCTCCGCCCGTTGGAAGAGATCGAAGCCGATGTAATCCGTCTTGCGATTGGCCATTATCGCGGTCGTATGACAGAGGTCGCCCGGCGGCTCGGCATTGGGCGATCAACGCTCTATCGCAAGCTTTCCGACCTCGGGATCGACAACGCAGCTTGATCCTGGCGGGGTGCCGCTTTAGCGCGCTCCAATGTCTACCATCAAAGATTTCTCCGGGCGCAGCGCGCTCATCACCGGCGCCGCGTCAGGAATTGGAGCGGCCTGCGCTCGCAATCTCGCTGATCGAGGCGCCTCTAAGCTGTTTCTGGTCGACGTCGACCAAGCTGGATTAAACGCCTTAGGCCTCGGCTGTGAGGTTGTGACTGCCGTCGGCAGCGTAGCCGATCAAGCGCTTTGGCAAGAGCTTGAGCCGCAAATGGCGGGGCTCGATCACGCAATTGTCAACGCCGGGATAGGCTCAGGCGGATCGATTTTTGACCTCGATTTCAAAGAATGGCGGCGGGTGATGGACGTCAATTTGGACGGCGCCTTTCTCACCTTGGCGGCCAGCATGCGAGCAATGAAAGAAAGCGGCGGCAGCGCCGTGGTCGTGTCCTCAACCACTGGCATAAAGCCAGTCCCGGCGACAGGCCCCTATGGTGTGTCCAAGGCCGCCGTCGCAATGATGGCGCGGATGGCCGCGCTCGAAGGCGCCGCGCACAATATTCGGATTAATGCGATCGCGCCCGGCGGCGTCGATACTGCCATTTGGGAAAGCGGAGAAGACTTCAACCGCGCTGTTGCGGCACACGGCCGGGAAGCAACCCTCAAAGCCATGGCCAAGACCACTCCGAGCGGAAGGTTCGCCAGCCCAGACGAAATTGCATTGTCGATTCTTTACATGCTTTCGGATGCGGGCTCGAATATCACCGGGCATGTCTTGGTCTCCGATGGAGGCTTCACACTCTAGACAAGCATCCGCGAGGTTGGCCGAATGATTACCGCTTGGATCCGCTCAATCGTTGGAGCTTTAGTCGCCAGCTCGATCGTTCTTTCAGTGCCGGCCGCGGCACAATCTCCCAGCGACGCAAACGAAGACCAGCTTCAAGCTCAGGTGAAAGCCGCCCTGGACAAGATACGCGGCGACGATCCGGAAGCGGGACAAGAGGAACTTGCCACACTGTGCTTCGATAATTTCGAGCCAGGAAAGAGCAATCTTGCCTGCTTCGCTTTTGATGCCGAATTCGAAGGACAAACGATTGCCTTTGGCATGCTGCGAGTCCGCTGCACGATGGGAGGCGGTAAGGAGTGCGCCAGCGCAGCCTATTTGATTGAGGATCTGGTCGAAGGCGGCGATCCGCAGCAACAGCTGCAATTGATGCGAGAATCCTGCGGGAATGACTATGGGCTGGGCTGCACGCTGCTCGGTCATGCATTGCTCCTGGGAACCTACGGTGGCTACACCGACATCGAACAATCCAGGCTGGCCAAAGAGCGCGCCTGTACCCTTGGCGAGCTCGAGACCTGTATCAGTCTCGCCGACAATCTTGAGGCGCGGCTTTATGGCTCGACAGCGAACTATGACTTCATGGATCTCGCCTTGAGGATGTGCCCGCTTCCACCTGAACGGTCCGGACCGGACAATTGCATGCGTTCGGTTGAATTGGTCGCAGTCCGCGGCGATGAAGCGGATTGGCGCCAATACGCCCGCCCATTCCTCTCGGTCGGCTGTGACGACTATAACGACATCGAGGCCTGCGCCTGGCTATGGGAAGAATATCTCACCACCGACAGTGGACCGATCGATCAATCCAAAGCGGCTGAGTACAAAGCCAAGGTCTGCAGGCGCGAACCGGCAACCGAGGGCTGCTGACCTACCAGCTTACCGTCCGGCTGACCCGCACTTCCCCTTCGCTGCCGCGCATTGAAAGCGTGAATGCCTTCGCATCCCAATCGATCTCAACCAGACCAAAGTTCTCTTCCGAGATAAAATCGGTTAGCCGCTTGGGGTCCGGTTCACGCGCAGTGTTCCGTTCAGTCGAACTGAACGAATAGTTCAGCGAAGAGCTGGTCAGCTCCCAGAACTGCTCGCCTCCGCCCATCGGAGGAATATCGCTGTAGATACCACCCGCGTGACGATCGCCGGACAGTAGCACCAGACCGCTGTCTTCACGTCCCGCCAGCATCTCGAAGAGCTTGTCCCGTTCGAGCGGAAGGTTTTCCCAGCTCTCATAATTGTGCGCATCGGTCAGGACCTGGATCGATGATGCAATGATCCGCAGATCCGCCGGCTTGGCCAGTTCTTGTTCCAACCAGTCCCATTGCTCGGCACCGAGCATGGTCTTGTCCGGATCAGCGCTTGGCGCATAGACGCCCAAGGGCGGCCGCTCCAACTGATAAGGCATCGTCGCCAAGTCGGATCTGAAATAGCGCGTATCGAGCACAATGACCTGAGTGACTTGTCCCGGCTCACCAAACATCCGGCTTTCATAAACCCCGGGACGCGACTTCACTTCCTCAGACGAGCTCCAGAAGGTCTCAAAAATCGTCTCGGCCCATTGGCGATAGGCAAAGCTCGCCCCACCATCGTTGAAGCCGTAATCATGATCATCCCAAGTGATCATCATCGGGACCTGACTGCGAAAATCAGCCAGTTCCGGCGTTTCAGCCTGGACCGTGTAAGCCTGTCGCAATGTCGTCAGCGCAGCGTCGCCGTCCCATCCTTGGTCGCCATAATTGTTGTCGCCAATGAACAGGAACAGGTCGGGATTGGTGCCCGCAATCTGGCTCCAAAAATTCTGCGGCCGCAATTGATGATTGCAGCTTCCAAAAGCCAGCCGGGTGATCGTCGCATCAGTTGCCAGGGACGCATTGGCCGGCGCAACTGGCAGCTCAACGCTTTCGGCAAGTTTGGCATAATAGGGCGCCAGCAATTCTTCTGAATTGAGCGAGACTTCTTCGGTTGCATGACCAACCGAGAGGACAGGCACTGCTGCAAGCGCAACGGCAGCGAGCGGAAGTGTGATGTGACGCATGGGTGTCTCCTCGATTCAATTCGTAGCTAGCATCGCCGCCGCGACATTGCGAAATTGCGACGGCGATACAGTTTTCACAACGGCGGTAGCTCCGCAAAATCTGTCAGCGCGGCATCGCGCATCCCACGCCAGACATTGCGCGCCTGGACGGTCTCATGAACGTCGTGAACTCGCAAGATCTGGACACCAGCATCCATCCCCTTCGTAGCAAGAGCGACCGAGCCGCCCAGGCGATCGAGCGCGTCCGCTTCGTTCGACAAGGCTCCGATCATCCGCTTGCGGCTAACGCCGAGCAGTAAGGGACAGCCGAGCGCATGGAACATCGGTAGCGCGTTGAGCAGCGCCAGATTGTCCGCGACCGATTTGCCGAAGCCGATTCCGGGGTCGAGGATGATCTTGTCCTCTGCGATACCACCGACGATCGCCTTGTCTCGCGCAGTCTTGAGGAAATCAAACACATCAAACGCGACGTTGGAATAGGTTCCGCCATCATGCAGATCCTCCCCAGCTCCGGGGGCGTGCATCAGGATGACCGGGCAGCCCATATTGGCGACCAGTTCGCTGGTTCGCGGATCGTAGCGCATGGCTGAAACATCATTGGCAATATGAGCGCCCGCTTGCAGCGCGGCCTCAAGCACCCCCGCACGACGGCTATCGACGCTGATAGTGGCGCCCATGCTAGAGCAATACTCGACCGCAGGCAGCACACGATCCTTCTCGTCACCTTCCCAGGTCGCCTGCGCACCCGGCCGCGTGCTTTCGCCACCAATGTCGATGATCGCAGCGCCTGCTTCAATCATGGCCGCGGCATGCGCTCTGCCCGCATCAGGTTTGTCGAGAAATTCGCCGCCGTCGGAGAAGCTATCCGGGGTGACATTCAAGATCCCCATCACCTGCGGCTGATCGAGTCGAACAGTTCGGTCCCCAGTGACCAATGGGGCATGAGCTTTGGCGAGATTGTTCCATTGGGTAGCGGCGTCATCAGCGAGGCTCATCGGGACCTGCGACAAGATCTGCTCCATCGTTTCAGGTGTCGCCAGCCAGCGATGGCTGACGCCCTCCTCACTGCGTACGATGACAGCGAATTCCCGTGCATAGACCATTGATCCGCCCAATCGGATCGCTTTGCCTTCCACCGCCTGAGGCCCCGGTACGGTTGTCAACGGGCGAATGTAGATCGATGCGGTCATGGCTGGGATAGTCCTCGCGAAATCCTACTGGATGGAACACATGGAACAGTGTCCTTGGGCAGGAAACAGATTGCCCTATTCGCTCGGTCAGAAGCCATTGAAAAGGGCGCAAGGGGAAGCATTCCACCGCTCTATCGCAGTCCGTCGATGTAGGATAGCCAGTTGGCTTAGCCGGCCCGGTCGACCATTGCGGAGGGGAATCTTATCCCAGTGCAATAATGCTGTCAGTGTCCGAGCGCCCAATCCGATCGGCCTCATGTTCACGTCCATTGACGAAGATGCGGTTGCTTCCGACCGATTTGGGATCTCGCAAAGAGGACAAAGCCTGTCGCGCGATGTACTGATAGGAATCGTGCAAATTGCCCTCGACTATCCCGCAACTGAGCGTGGCATTCATCATGCCTCCAACGCTCTCGTAGCTTTTTCGCTCGACCTCATCGCGCACATTCTTGGCGAGTTTTAAGCCAGAACCCGCGTTCATTCCGACCAGAAGAACTCCAAATTGGTTTTCCCCGATGCGGCCCACGATATCGCCATCACGCTGGCAAGCCCGCAGGGTGTCAGCAAGGTCGCGCAACACGAGATTGCTGGTTTCCTCGCCCCATTCCTCGCGGAAGGCATCGAACCGATCGATCTCAAAAACGGCGAGTGAGGCTGGGAGGCCCAAGCGATGCGCATTGCTCATTGCTTCTTCTGCAGCGTGATCAAATGTCTGTTGCTCGAGGAAGCCTGAAACCGGATCTGCCCGCTTGGCACGATAGCGGATTTCGATCGCATCCCGGATCGCTATGGCGACCAAACTCACACCCAATACGACCGCCAGAGCAGTGATAAACATCAGGCTGGCCGTGTTGATTGCAGTCTTTCTTTCGACGACCGCTTGGATATCAGCATTGATAAGCATCAAGACGGCCGGGCGGACCGTCCCAAAAGCAGCGATGGAAACCATGGTCCAGACCAGCACACGGTCGAGAATGTCCATCGGTCGCGCGATCCACAAGACGATCGCGCCGATCCCAAACAGGATACCGCTGGCACCATTCTGGACAACGAGCGCCACCGTGCCGTTTCCACTCGCCAAAGCAGGATAGAGAATCGCTCCGGAAACTGCGGTCACGGCAAGCATCGCCGTAAGAGGGATTTTCTGATTAAGCCGGGCCGCACAACCCCAAACAATTGCAATAACACTTATGCATGCCATTCCATGGAGTATCGGCGTAATCTCTGCGGTATCCAATGCTGGGAATACCATGTGCAAAGACATGGCCAAGCCCAAGGCAAAGAAGCCGACTGCAAAGCCTAGAAGGTGACGACGCGCAGGATCAGCCTGCCATAGCGTGACAAACGCTATGGTGAATACCAATGCCAAGGCTGGCAAAAGTAGATCTTGCACCTCTTAAACCTCCCGAGAGCATCGTTAGCAAAGCATTACCTGCATAGCCAGACAGAGTCTCGCGATTGGTTCAATACGTGACAACATTGCGCGGGGCACGTGTGCCAAGACCCGAGCAGAACCTGGGATATCACTGCAAAAGGCAAAGCCATTTTCTGATCGGATGGAGGCAGACTTGGGCCTACTTCAGACAGGGTATATGGGACGGCTGTTCTGCGCGCTGACGAATTCGTTGCCAGCTTGGCTGTGGCCAGCGGCAATACAATCAACATCGTCCAAACTAATCTGCGTGTTGAATGCGACGCCGTACGCGCTTTTGCCCTGCCAGACGATCCGCCCGGTCAAATCAAATCCTTGCGCCAGTGAGACCAAAACGGTCATGCCACGCCGCATCGCCTTGCTTTCAGAAACGAACCGGCAGCCGCTTGTCGAGATGTCAACGACACGCACCAGCGCTTTGCCCCCAATGTAGTGAGCAAAACCATCAAGGGCCACTGGGACCCGATCGTCGGCACGTACCTCCATAAACCTTCAAACCCGCACATTGAGCCAATCACAACTGATGAGCTCTTCTGCCAATTACGAAGGGGGATAATGCCGAACTATGGTAAATATTCGGGTAACGGGCCGGTACGTAGTGCCCACAGGAGGGAATTTAGGGGATCGTTAGGCGCTGAGGGCCTTTGCGCAGCCCCTTAGATCGGCACTAGCACTGCTGAGAACAGCCGTTCTCAGGTAGCTCAAGGTAGCTCTCGGCCATTTCCGCAAGATTCGAACACAGGCTATTGAGTTTTGCTTGAGCGCTCTCTCGGTCCTCTTCGCTGGCCGCAGCTGCGCCGGTATTGGAAACAAGCGCATCACGATAGGTTGCTGTGGCAATCCGCAATGTGGTCTGCATTCGCTTTCGCAGCTCCTGAATGGGCAGGCTTGATGTCTGTATCCTGTTAGCTAGCCAGTCAGCCGTGGCTTTTCGGGCTTGCACGAGGTGCCCAAAGGATTCCACATCATTGATGCTGTCCGCCGCGCGGAGAAGGTTTGCGTTTGTGTGGGTGAAATCGAGAAGATTGGACAAATAGGACTTGAGCAATTGCCGGTCGGTCAACTCTGCTGGATAGGTGGACTCATACTCTTGCGTGCGATCAAGAACGAACCGGTATACAGCCGCCCGCAAGACATCCTCTTTGTTTTCGAAGCGACGGTAAATGGCGCCGGTGGTAACGCCAGCCTCGCGCGCCAACTCTGCGACAGTTAGCTCGGAGAATGACTTTTCGGCGAGGAGCCGCATCAGCGATTCCAGCAGCTTTCGCTCCGTCTCGAGAGCACGTGCCTGTTTCGGTCTTTGTTGCTCCGGCATCCATTCCACCCTGCAGCTTATTGGTCAGATCAGCTGCTCGATGCCATTCAACACTTCGCATTAAGAAAGGTAACAGCATTACCGTTACCAAAGTGGCTAAGCGAAATAGCTAATGGCCAGTTTACCGTAAAGAACGCTGGTTTAGCCAGAGCGTTCCTCCGGGTGGCAAAGCGCATCGCTAAGAACCAGACTTGAGAATGTCTTCCAAGAGGTCCGCATGCATCTTCAACGCTTCGTTGTCGCCGACGAATTCTCTGCAAGCCTCAAGGCTTTCGATGAGGTGGTCCATCTGTACTTGGTCCACGCGGCCATCTTTTCTTAGAACCGACATCGCCATCGTTGCGACTGTCGACGCGTACAGCGAAAAGGCCAACGATGGATCACTTACTTTGTGCACTCTTGATCTCCACAGATTCCAGGCGGCGTGACCGATTGGCCGACTGCGCTGCAAAATCCTTCCATTCCCCAGACTTGGTTAAGGCCCTTAGCCTTGAGTAAGCCGCTGTTGGTTAACAAGCATGGGGCGTGCCAAAATGGCACTCTTCGCAAGATCAGAGACTTGGTTGGTAAACGAGGCGTAAACGAAGGTTAATTGTAAGGTATCTCGACACTGAGTTAGTCGAATGGAGCTAACATAATCGCCGTATTTTGGCATCGGTCCTCGAAGGACTGACAGATTGGCTTGTTGAAGACGAATACAATTCTGTTTGACGCAATCGCGCTGCAGGAAGCGGCGAGGTTGGGGCCATGGCTGAGGCGATAATGAGCTCGAACCCAGTGGCAAGCGGCCGGTTCAAGACCGGCCGCTCCAATTTCAGTTCAACACCTTGCGGAACGTGATCTTGTCATCGCCAGGCGCCCAGTAATCCCGGATGCGGGCCTCCCGTTCATAACCCAACATATCGTAGAACCCCCGTGTTCGTTCGAACTCAGCTGTGCCTGAGGTGTCGACCAACAGGATTCGCACGCCTTCGTTGGCCAATTGGCGCTCCACAAACGCCATAAGCGCAGAACCAAGCCCATCGCCGTGGCGCTCAGGATCAACAGCAATCATCAACAGATTCCACACGCGGTCGGCCATCTCTTCGGGAACGTAGTAGCAAGCCGCATCAATGCTGCCGTCATCAAACACCAGCCATCGCTGATTCAATGGGTCATCAAAGAAGGGCGCAGTCATTGGCTCAAGCATCTCGGGCGGAAACATCTGGTTAGTTTCGACTAGGTACGCGACGCGCTCGAGATCGCCGCGCCCGAGCGGGCGAATAGCATTCTTGTTCATAGGATTTCTCTTGTTGTGATTTGACATAGCTCACCGATCGGCGAGGCAAGTCCGCCGTCGATCAGTTTCAGCGCGCTGAGCTCGTCCGCTCAGACGAAGAGAACAATGGTGGTCAAAAACACTCCATAAGCCCGCTATGGGCATCGGCGTTGTGCATGGTCATAGAGCGCATTGCAAGGTGCGAAGACAGCTCCAGTTGTCAGAGATCCCTAGCCTTCGCCCCGAAAGTTTGCTGGGATCGGGCAATTGACGCACGCTCGGTCATCACAGAGTCGGCACAGTGTCTGCCGCTCAGCATCGCTGGTCTCTATCCGAGACAGGATCTTGGCCAGCAACTCGCCGAAAGTCGCCTGCTCGGCCTCATCAAGAACCGAAATCAAAGGACTGATCGCGGCAAGTCGCCCTTTGAGCAGTCTCTCACGAAGAGCAAATCCCTCATCAGTGAGGAACAGCGCGACTGCTCGCTTGTCTTCACCCCTCCGACGCTCGACTAGACCATCAGCAACCAGCCGATCGACCAAGCGGACTGTCCCGGGATGTGAGAGCCCGAGCACGCGGCGAAGCTGATCATTGGATGGGCCGAACCCATAGCCGACCACTACAAGCGCCGCCGGGGTCTCTCCAACATGGCTGAGAATCTCCTGCGCGGTCTGCTCAATTCGATCCGCCACTGCGAGCCCAAGCACCCCGAGGAGATTTGCCGTCCGATCAGTCATCCCCAGACAATATGTGCCTAGCGCACATTTTTCAACTTGACGATTTATGTGCGCTGCGCACATAAATTAGCAGCAGCGCGATTCTTCCACCGATAACCGGAGTGCAAACAACCATGTCAGACTACCGCCAAGCCACCCTCTCCCCCGAGCATCAGGACTTCTACGAACGCTTTCAATCGTTTTGGGCTGATCCATCAGGAGAGCGCGTCGCCGAGATCATCCGGCCCGATGCACAGATCCACTTCTCGGGCCAGGGCAGTTTCACAGGCGCAGAATACATCGAGGTGATGGCCGGCATCCTCGACAGCATGGATGAACTTACCGTCACACCGATCGATTGCGCCGGGGACGGTGAACGGCTGTATATCTACTGGAATTCGTCAGCGAATTTCGACGGCGAACGACGCGAATGGCTCGGGGTCGACCGGTTTCGTATCGCGGACGGCATGGCGATTGAGGAACATATCATTTTCGACCCCAGCGTCTTGCAATAGAGCGCGCGCCCAAACGGCTGGCACACCAAGAAAACTGAGCTGGAAGCTGGTAGGACCTAGTCTTCGCTGGCGAGCAGGTAGAGCTGACGTGCGGCGTCGACTGGCTTGATCTCACCACCATCCTCATAGTGCCAGAAAGTCCAGCCATTGCAGCTCGGAGCGCCTTGCAGATCTTTGCCGAGACCATGGATTGAGCCGGTCTTGCCGTCATGCTCAAGCGAGCCATCGGCCCGCACTGTGGCAACCCAGCGGCGCTTCTTGTCGAACACCTGCGTGCCTGGCTTGATCAGGCCGTTCTCAACCAGAGTGCCAAAAGCGACCCGCGGGGCGGCCTTCTTGCTCTGCATGGTTTCGAGCGCGCTTTCGTCCAGCGGCAGCTCATTCTCGATCCGCTTCATCGCGACACCGCGATAGAAATCCTCACGCTCGCAGCCGATCCATTCGCGGCCCAGACGCTTGGCCACAGCCCCAGTGGTCCCGGTGCCAAAGAAGGGATCAAGAACGACGTCACCCTTCTCAGTCGTAGCCAGCAGCACGCGATAGAGCAGCGCCTCTGGTTTCTGAGTGGGGTGGGCTTTCTTGCCATTCTCCTTGAGCCGTTCGGCCCCAGCACAAATCGGCATGACCCAATCGCTGCGCATCTGCAGCTCGTCATTAAGCGTCTTCATCGCGCGATAGTTGAATTGATAGCGCGACTTTTCGCCCATGCTGGCCCAGATCAGGGTCTCATGCGCGTTGGTGAATCGCGTGCCCTTGAAATTCGGCATCGGATTGGTTTTGCGCCAGACAATGTCGTTGAGGATCCAGAATCCCAAATCCTGAATGATCGAACCACAGCGGAAGATGTTGTGGTAGCTGCCGATCACCCATAGCGAACCGTCAGGCTTGAGCACACGGCGGGCTTCGGTCAGCCAGGCGCGGGTGAACTCATCATAGGCGCGGAAGCTGTCAAACTGATCCCAGTGATCGTCGACGGCATCAACCTGGCTGCCATCGGGACGGTTGAGATCGCCGCCCAGCTGAAGGTTGTAAGGTGGATCGGCGAAGACGCAGTCAACGCTGTTGTCGGGAAGCGAGCGCATCGCTTCAATACAATCGCCTGAGAGGATCTGACCGAGTGGCAGGTCTGCCGAAACATCGCGCGCAGGCGTTTTGCTCTGCACTTTTGCAGAACCAGCTGCCCGCAGCTTTGCGGTTTCCATCACACCCATTTCAGTCCCCTTTTGACCGCGCACGGCCTATTCATGGCATAGTTATCCACAGGGTGAGTCCTTCGAGACTCCGCGTCAAGCAAAACTGATGAAGCTTTATGGTTAACGATTGGTAAGCAGCCCCATGGGGGGTGCGGAACAGAACGAGTCCATATCTAGATGTAGAGTCTCCGCCATCGGCGAGGACTCGATATCGTGGGGTGTGGCACGGAAGACTCAGACCAAAGATTTGCGGCAATTTTCTTGGTCGATCGCTCATGCAGAAGTTCCGCCATCTGCTTAGGCTGTGGCACTGGTTAGCCTGAGTCTAACTGGCTGAGCCGTCGCCCAAGGCCCTCTCGACTGCAAATTCCGTCGGAAAATCAAGCTTGATCCGACTCGGGTAGAGGCTCCACAGCGTTAGCCATGGTTAAGAGGGCGTTTACCATGTTGAGCGGCTGCGCGGCTTTGGGCGCGGCCACGATGCTCGCAGTCCCTGCGTGGAATGGCTCACAGGCGGCCAATCCTGCGACAGCGCTCGGTCCCTACATCGCTTACAACTCCGTGCTGACCGAGGCCAATCGGTTGGCCCGCAGCACAGAGCGCACGCGCCCGGTCAGAACCAAATCGGGCGCCACGCTGCCAATCCCTGTCGATCAGGTCCTGAAATCGGGCGTCTTGGTGGTGATCAGCAAGGCCTCGCAAGAAATGTACGTCTATCGCGATGGCAAGCTGTGGGACTCCTCTCCGGTATCGACCGGTAAGCGCGGAAAAGAGACGCCGTCCGGGATTTTCCCAATCCTGCAAAAGCGTCGGCACCACCGTTCGAACCTCTATTCAAACGCTCCAATGCCCTTCATGCAGCGGATGACATGGGACGGCATTGCGATCCACCAAGGCAAGCTTCCCGGATATCCAGCCTCGCATGGCTGCATTCGCTTGCCGCGCCAATTCGCCAGCGCGCTGTTTCAACTGACCGCCCGGACAACCACGACCGTGGTGGTGACCGACCATGCGTTGGATAACGGCGCGCAAGCGCGATTGCTGGCGCAGCATATGCCAATGCCACGCGCCGGTCAGCGCGGACATTTGATCCAGGGCTCAGAGCCGCAGTTGGCACAATTGAACATGTCGGCAATGGACGAGCAGCTGTCTCTCGCCTCGGGCAACACAACCGAGCAAGCCGCTTGGGCGGCGCTGACACAGTCCGGGAGGGTAAAGCGATCGGACGCGACGCGATCCACGCCGAAACCGTCTGGGCCATCACAGACGATCCAGCTCGCTGCGGCGGGAAGCATGACGGAGGCCAACGCCTATTGGTCCCGCGTGAGCAATCGCTTCCCCGAGCTAAAGCAATACAAGAAGCAAATTGTCACGGCGACGGTCAACTCCAAGCGGTATTACCGCCTGCGTGTATCGGGCCAAGGAGCAAGAGCGTCCTGCGCCTCCATGCGACGATCGGGAATGGATTGTTTTCTGGTCAGCTAACGAGCCGAGGCCCCGTGCGGCCTAGCTGAACACAAACACCGTGTTGGCGAAGAACGCCGCGACCAGCACCGCCCCGAGCACGCGCCCGATCGACTTGGCGAACCACAGGATCAACAGCAGTGCTACCGCGCTCCCAGCGAGCAACAGCGATTGGAGCCCCAACAGGCCCTCAGGCAGTGCGAATGGAGCGATGGACATGGTGGCGCCGCCGATCAGCAGGATGTTATAGATATTCGACCCGACCACATTGCCGACCGCCAGTCCCGGCTTGCCGCGCAGAGCCGCAGCAGCCGACGCAGCGAGCTCGGGCAGCGAGGTTCCGATCGCCACGACCGTAAGTCCGATCGCGGTCTCGCTGACGCCAAAAATGCGGGCAAGATCGATCGCTCCGGTAACCAGCAACTGGCCTCCAAACACCAGGATCGCAAGACCGCCAATGAAAAGCCCGACGGCCAGCCAGGTACTTTGGCCATCTTCACCGTCTTCCTCGATCGGCTCAGCACCGGGATTGTTGTAGCGCCAGACGATGTAACCGAGAATGGCACCCAGCAGCGCAAGACCGATCCAATGCGCGCCGAGCTGCGAATAGGCGAGACCAACCAGCAGCGCGGTTGCCAACAGAGCAACCACAGCATCGCGCCGCCCTGCCCCGGTCAATGTGATCGGCATCACCAATGCCGTTGCGCCGAGGATCAAAAGCGTGTTGGCGAGGTTCGAGCCGTAGATATTGCCCCAGGCAATCTGCGGCGATCCGCGCAAGGCCGCTTCAACGCTCGCGACCATCTCGGGCATTGAGGTCGCGAAGCCGACGATCACCAGGCCCGTGAACAGCGTCGAGACGCCGAGCTTGTGGGCAATGCCAACCGCGCCGCGAACCAGAAGTTCGCCGCCAATCGCAAGGCCAGCCAAGCCGGCAAGGCTAAAGAGAATCGCTTCAAGCATGATCGCGTGCGCCCGCTAGCCGATCCAGCACCGAGTGCCGAGCGAAATCATCGAGTCACAACAAATTGGCTTGGGCGACAGGGGCAAAGGAATGCCGATGCAGAGGAGATGGTCCATGGACCCTCAACGCTTCCATATGCTCTCGCGTTCCATAGCCCTTGTTCGATTGCCAACCATAATGCGGATAGTCTTGCGCGGCCTCGAGCATCAGCCTGTCGCGCCATTCTTTGGCGACGATCGACGCAGCTGAAATCGCGGGCTCAAGATCATCCCCTCCGACAATTGCTGTGGCGGGCCAGTGCCAGCCTGGACGGCGGCTCTCTGGGGTCATATTGCCGTCGATCAGCACCTGATTGACCGAGCACGATGTGGCTCTGGCAAGCGCCGAAACCGCGCGGGTCATCGCCTCCAGAGTGGCTTGCAAGATATTGATGGCATCGATCTCTGCTGGTTCGATCACGCCGACTGCCCATGCGCAATTGGCGCGGATTTCGAGATCCAATTTTGCGCGCTTTTTCGACGAAAGCCGCTTGGAATCCGCCAGACCATCGGGGACGGGATTGCACAGAATGACCGCCGCTGCCACGACCGGCCCAGCCAGCGGGCCCCGCCCCGCCTCATCGACGCCAATTATCGCGTCGGAAAACTGCATTTTGGGGGCACCAAATTCGACTATGGGAGTTTCAGATAGCATGATGACCTTTTCCAAACTCGCCTTCACCCTATCCCTCCCAGCCCTCGCCCTCGCAAGTTGCGCCAATGCCAATTCGGGGGACAGCGCCGAAATGTCCGTGGCAGCGGGCGACGCGACAGTGACGATGTCCACTCAGGCCATGGGCACATTCGACCAGCCCTGGGCAATCGAATTCGCACCCGGCACGGAGATGATCTTCATCACCGAAAAGCCCGGCACAATGAAGTTCATGAACACAGCCACCGGCACAGTCGGCACAGTCAGCGGCGTGCCCGAGGTGGCATTTGGTGGCCAAGGCGGTTTGGGCGATATTGCGTTTCTTGAAAGCGAAGCCGGTGAAGAGCTTGGCACCCGCGCGATCTATCTCAGCTGGGCCGAGATGGGCGAAGACAATGCGCGCGGCGCAGTTGTTGGCAAAGGCATGTTGTCTTGCTCCAGCGACACCGAATGCGCGATCGACGGGCTCGAAGTGATCTGGCGCCAAGCCCCCAAAGTTGAAGGCCGCGGTCACTATTCTCATCGCATCCTGTTCTCGCCCGATGAGCAATTTATGTTCGTCGCCAGCGGCGATCGTCAGAAGCTGACCCCGGCTCAGGACAACACCAACACGATCGGTACGATCGTCCGCCTCAATCTCGATGGCACGCCTGCCGAGGGCAATCCCTTTGCCGATGAGAGCGGCGTGACAGCCGAGATCTGGTCCTATGGCCATCGCAATATCCTCGGCATGGACTGGGATATGGACGGCCAATTGTGGGAAATCGAACATGGCCCCGGCGGCGGTGATGAGCTCAATCTCGTTGCCAAAGGCGCCAATTATGGTTGGCCCACCCGCTCCTATGGCAATCACTACGATGGCCGACCGATCCCCGATCACACCGAGGATGATGGTTTCGTCAAACCGGCGGCGCATTGGACCCCGGTGATCGCGCCGGGTGATATGATCATCTACAAAGGCGACATGTTCGGTCCTTGGAAGGGCGATGCCCTCATCGCCGGACTGCGCAGCGAAGCTTTGGTGCAGATCAAGCTCGACGGTGACCAGGCAACCGAGATTGCCCGGCACGAGGTGGGCGGACGCCTGCGCTCGGTCGAGCAAGGACCGGATGGCGCGATCTGGGTCGCCGAGGATGGTCCGGACGGGCGCTTGATCAAGCTGAGTTTGTAGTAGCTTTTTTGACGTCCGCACGCCATCCGGCGTGCGAAATCCTCGCGGCCAGCAGACAAGTCCGCGCCGCTGCGGACGGGCAGTTGCCCTTGCGGTTTGCAGATCGCAAACCGGTCTGTTCTTCGTCACGACAGCCAGCTTGCAACCGATCCTATTCAGGTACGGATCGGGCATCCGCCCGATCCTTGCGCCATAGCCACCCGCGCCCTCCGCCCTTCCACCCGGATGGTATCCCGGTAGGCCACGGGTGGAAGGCCTCCCGGGGGAAGCAGTCCCCCGGACTCCTTCCTCTTCCGAAAGCAGGGAGCAGGTGGCTTGGCAGAACCACATAAAGCTCCTAACCGCCCGCCCATGGCTGTGCTTATCCCCCTCTCCTCGGTCGATTCCGATCTGATTGAGCAATTGCTTGACCGCGCATTTGGCGAGGACCGTCATGCCCGCACTGCCTATCGCATTCGCACCGGAATGAACTGGCTTGAGGCGCTCAGCTTTGCGGCGCTCGATGATGACGAAATGCTGGTCGGGACGATCCAGGTCTGGCCGGTTGGGCTAACCGATTCACGCGGGCACTCCTATCCGCTGCTGATGGTCGGACCAGTCGCCGTCCTGCCCGAGCATCAAAGCGAAGGCTATGGCAAAGCTCTGATGCTCGCGAGCCTTGAAGCCGTCGCGCAAACCTCGGGCAACGCTCCGCCGCTTCCGCAGGTGATGATAGGCGATCCTGAGTATTACGAGCGCTTCTTTGGTTTCACCGCTGAACATACTGCGGGTTGGAGGACACCTGGTCCGAATGATCCCACTCGGCTGCTCGTTCGTTGCGAAAACCCGGCGGTGCTCCCTGTCGAAGGAAATCTGGGGCCGTGGGATCCGAGTTCATTCGAGACTGACTGAACCACCCGCGCCCTCCAAAGAATCCACTTCAAACACTTGGCGCATTGCCAGACTTCTGGCATCGAAAACTCCACAATGCCGTATGAACCACCTCCCTATTTGGCTGAACTCACGCTGGGCGAGATCGCTGAGCAAGTCGCTGCGCGTAAGCTTCCACCGGTTGAAGGCTGGGCGCCGCAACAACATGGCGACAGCCGGATGCGGATTGCGGCCGATGGGACCTGGTACCACGATGGCTCTCCGATAAAGCGCGATGCGATGGTCCGCGCGTTCTCCGGACTGCTGACCCGTGATGCCGATGGCTCGCACCATTTGGTGAGCCCGTTTGAAAAGCTCAGCATCGAGGTGGAAGACGCCGCTTTTGTAGCGACTGATTGCGCCGTCCGCGACGGCGGCTTGGCCTTCCGGCTCAACACCGACGAGCTGGTTATCGCGGGCCCGGAACATCCCCTCCGCGCTGCCGGCGACGCTGAAACGCCAGCGCTTTATCTTCACGTTCGGCGTGGCTGCGAGGCCCGGCTGAACCGCTCCACCTATGCCCAACTGGCCGAGATTGCGCTCGAGAATGGCGAAGACTGGACGGTGATCAGCGGCGGTGAGAGCTATTCGCTGCTTCCAGCATGAGCGGATTGTTCGATCATCTCTCACGCGTGTTTGAAGAGGGTCACCAAAGTGACGCTCCCGATCTCCTCAGCGACGCGCATCTTGCCGATCCAGAGCGGGTGACCGCAGCGGCTGTTCTGATAGCGGTGACCGATCGCGAAGAACCAGGGGTGATCCTCACCCAGCGCCCGCAGGATATGCGCGACCATCCGGGCCAGGTTGCCTTTCCTGGCGGCAAGATCGATCCCGGTGAAGACGCCGTCCAAGCAGCTCTGCGCGAAGCCGATGAGGAGCTCGCGCTCGCTCCCGATCTCGTCCGCGTGATTGGGACTACTGATCTCTACCGAACCGGCACTGGCTTTGATGTAACCCCGGTGCTGGCCGTCGTGCCGCCTGATCTGGAACTGGTGCCCAGCCCAGGCGAAGTCGAAGATTGGTTTGAAGCGCCGCTTTCGCTGCTGCTCGATCCAGAAAGCTGGGAGACGCATGAGGTCTTTTGGAAGGGCGCCAATCGGAAATATCTCGAGCTCAACTATCAGGGTTTCCGAATTTGGGGCGTGACCGCCGCGATCATTGCCAATCTATCCAAGCGGATCGCCTTGGAGAAACTCCACCATGGCGCGTGATCTCAAACACGCCAGTTGGCCGCAGCGAGAAGGTCTGCGAGCGCTGACCAAGGCCGTGGGTGCGGAGAACATTCGCTGGGTTGGCGGGGCGGTCCGCGACACACTCTTGGAGCTTGAAGTGCATGACATTGATTGCGCCACCAAGCTGACACCCGATGCGGTGATCGACCGATGTTCAGCCGCCGGCATTCGCACCGTTCCAACGGGAATAGACCATGGCACCGTCACGGCCGTGCTCGATGATGGCCCGGTCGAGATTACGACGCTGCGGCATGATGTCTCAACCGACGGTCGCCGCGCCACTATAGCCTTTGCGCAAGACTGGCGAGACGATGCAGCGCGGCGTGACTTCACGATCAACGCTTTGTTCGCGCATCCTGAAACGCTTGCGATAACCGACTATTTCGATGGCCTTTCCGATCTGGAGCAACGCAGAGTTCGTTTCATTGGCGATGCGCGCGAACGCATCCGTGAGGATCATTTGCGGATCCTGCGATATTACCGGTTCCAGGCTCGGTTTGGCTCGGACTTGGATCAAGAAGCGGAAGACGCCTGCGCCGAGCTCGCTCAGAGCCTCAAGGGGCTAAGCCGTGAGCGCATTGCCAGCGAGCTCTTGGCCTTGCTCGCCTTGCCGAACCCTCATTCGACCATTGCGCGAATGTTTGACCGTGAAGTGCTGACGGTCGTGTTGCCAGAGACCCGCCAGCCGCAGGTCGACGCCCTCGCTGCATTGATCGCAGCAGAGCAGACTCAGGGCTTCGAGCCCAATGCGCTGAGGCGATTGGCGGCGTTGCTACCTCCATCACCCGAGGTGGCTGAGACCGTTGCCGCACGCTTGCGCCTTTCAAAATCACAGCGCGCCCGGCTCGTCACAGCCGCCGGACGGCTACCAAGCGATGGTGAGGATCTGTTCGCTCTGGCTTACGCAATTGAGACCGATTGCGCGGTGGACCGCGTGCTGTTGTTGAGCGGCAATGCGCAGCCGATCAAAGGCTGGATCGCCCCAACCTTCCCACTCAAAGGCGGAGCGATAGTGGCGCGCGGAGTTGCGGCAGGACCAGAAGTCGCGCGTATCCTGCAAACCATTGAAAAGCAGTGGGTTGCTGAAGGCTTTCCGAACGAAGACCGAGTGAAAGAACTTCTTAGCGAAGCGCTCCAGTAGCTTTCCCTTCCGTTAAGCAGGTCTTCAGCTGCGATCAGCGACATTAGCAGGGTTGTCATCAAACCGGCATCTGCCTTAGGGAACCGCCCGGGCAGCTCGCGCGTATCGTTCGTGCAAGCAAAAATCGCCGCCGGCCCCTTTCCGGCAATATTGTTTCACTGACGCGCTGCAGGCGTCTCGACTGCAGGGCATGGAAGATTTGTTACTCGGAGATATCTCAATGAAATTTGCTAAGCTGGCTGTCGCAGCCACCCTCATGGCTGCAACCCCGATTGCTGTGAACGCCCAAGATGTTGGCACGGTCATCATGGGAAATGATGGCAACCCAATCGGCACAGTGATTAGCAATGACGGAGCCAACGTCGTCATAGATACGGGCACCTATCAGACCCCTCCGCTTCCAGTGGCGACATTTGCCAATGGCCCCGAGCTCAACATGACCCAAGCGCAGCTCAACGGCCAGCTGGCTTCGATCGCCGCCAATGCAAAGGCTGAAGCCGAAGCCAAGGCGGCCGCGGAAGCAGAGGCGAAAGCCAAGCTCGCTGCCGCAATCGCGGTTGGCACTCCAGTGATCAGCAATGACAATATGGCACTTGGCGCGATCGATCAGGTCAACGGCGACAACATCGTGATCAAGACGGTGGACGAAGGCCTTGTTACCCTGACCCGCAACTTCTTCGCACTGAGCCCGGACGGTCAGCTGCAGGCATTGGCACCATTCGAAACAATTATGGCTGCTGCGGTCGGAGGTTGATTAGCTTTCTTCCGAGCGTTTTTCGCACATGCAAAAGGCCGTCGGGACGAGCGCTCCGGCGGCCTTTCTTGTTGGACTCAGAAATGGATTGACGCTGGTCACGTCGCAGCGGCAGACCTATTGCTATAGCATTCGTCCGAGCTCCTCGCCAATCGCCTCGGCAAAGGCGTCAACTCTCGCCGGTCGTCGAGTGCCGGCGGGCAACGCTATGCTAATCGGCAATGAGCTCGCACGGAGCTGCGGAAAGAGCTCGAGCAGTTCTCCAGCTAGGATTGCCTCCCCAACCAGCCAGCGTGGCATGATCGCCACCCCTATCCCTTGAAGAACCCCTTCAAGCAACGTGAGAATGTTGTCACTTCTCATGCGCGGCTGCACGCTCAGGCCAACCGGTCTTCCTTTCGCATCAAAAAGCGTGATGCTGTCTGCCTCAAAGGGGGCCAATGACAGCCATGGGAGATCGCCTGGCTGCTCTACCCCCTCGCCGGCCAGCGACGGCGATCCGACAACAATTCGTTCCGCTTCGGCAATTTTCCGCACAACGAGAGTTTGATCGGGTACTTCACCGACTCTGAACCAGCAATCGCAGCCCTCTTCAGCAAAACGAATGGTGCTGTCGGTGACGCGCCAATCAAGCGAGACTTTCGGGTGCATAGCAAGAAACTTGGCCGCCGCTTTTGCCAACAGGGTTTGACCAAGAGCTATCGGAGCGACGACCTTGATCTCGCCTCTCAGCACACCGCTGTCTTGGTGCTGCTCCTTGAGCATATCCCACTCGCCAACGATGCGCCGCGCCGTGGCGAGCAATGCTTGACCATCTGATGTCAGCCTAAACTCATGCGTCGTCCGGTGAGCAAGAATAACCCCCATTTGCCGCTCAAGCGCAGCGAGTTGGCGCGATACTGATGGTTGTGTGACATCCAGATCCCGAGCGGCCGCAGAAAGCGAACCGCGTTCCGCAACGCGGATGAATGTCTCCAACAAACCCAGTCGATCAGAACCGCCTTTCATACGTTAATCGTATAACACTTATACCCTTAGTGCGTCTACCGAATATCAAGCGGTTGAGTAGGTTCCCTTCCATCAAGCGAAAGGAACTCGTCATGACTAACACCCTCAATTCCCATTTCACCTTCTTCGATGGAACCACCATTCCCCGCATGGGCTTTGGCGCGATGAGACTCACCGGCCAGCCCGGCAACTTTGGCCCCTATCACGACTGGGAGGGCGGCAAGGCGCTTCTGCAGCGGGCTTACGCTCTTGGAGTCAGACATTTCGATACCGCCCGGGCCTATGGTCCGGGGTTCAACGAGAGACTGATCCGTGACGCTCTCTCAAGCCCAACCGGCGGTTATCCGACAGATGTGTTTATTGCGTCCAAGGGCGGTGTCGAAAAAGACGCTAACGGTATTCGCCGTGATACTCGACCCGAAACCATGGTCCGCCATCTCGACGAGAGTCTCGCAAACCTCGGGATCGACAGGATCGACCTCTACTATGTCCATGCGCCCGACCGAGCCACCCCAATCCGTGAAAGCGTTGCCGCTCTCGAAGAGGCCCGCATCGCGGGCAAGATCAAGCGCATCGGGCTCTCGAATGTCTCGCGACAAGAACTTGAAGCGGCGATGGAGGTCGCTCCGATATCGGCGGTTCAAAACCGTTACTCGCCTGCTGATCGCGCCGATCCCGAACAGGAGGCTATGGTCGACTGGTTGGACGCAAATGGCATTGCTTTTGTTCCGCACGGTCCACTCGGTGCAAACCCCATGCAGCGCGGAGCAAAGGTCAATCCTGGTCTTGCCTTGAGCAGACTGCTTGAGCGAGCACCTAATGTCTTGCTTATCCCCGGAACGACCAATCAAGCGCATTTGCACGCCAACATCGCCGCATCGGCGGGAGAGGCAGTGCTGGAGGCCGTGAATGCCTAACCTAAGACACAAGATGCCAACGATCGTATTGACCTGGGCGGCGGTATGGCCCTTCGTAACACTCTTGCTGCTGCTGTCGGACCACCTGCTGGTTAGTCTGCCATTGCCGCTAAAGACTCTGGTCGTGTCGACGATCATGGTGCCAATCATGGTGTTGGCAATCGGGCCTTTTGTTGCGAAGCTGCAGGCGCTGGCACGCTTCAAAGCAATCATGGCTGCTGCCCAAGACGGCTGATCAGCCCCCTTCGAGCTTTGCTCACAAAATCAGAAGGCCGTCGGAGTGAGCGCTCCGGCGGCCTTCTTGCTGTGATCTCATCGCAGTATTTCGCCGCAACCAACCCGTCGGCCTGCGATCCAGTTTAAGACCTAAGGTCGCGGAATCGGACCATCTTCCTTTGGTCCTCGTCCCATAAAGCCAACAGGAACGGGGCAATGGTCTGGCGCGGAGTGATCCGGTTCACATGCGCCAGCTCAGGATGGGCGCGAAGAGCATCGTAGAGACGATAGAAGGGGATCTGGCTCATCAAGTGGTGGATGTGGTGAACGCCGATTCCCCCCGTGAACCAACGCATTGGAGCCGGGAGATCCAAATAGGAACTGCCATGCAGAGCTGCCTCCTTGAATGACCACTCGCTACGGGCGTCCCAATGGGCCTCTTCGAATTGGTGCTGGATATAGAACAGCCAAACCCCGACCGTCGCAGCGACCAGCAGCGTTGGAATGAACACCAGCATGGTAGTGCCAAGGCCAAACTGCCAGGCGAGCAATCCAAGCAAAACTGCTGTCGCTGCGTTGGTCGCCATCGCGCTGATCCAATAACGCGCTCCGGCGCGCATCAATCCGATAGGAAGGCGATGCCGGAGGAGGAACAAATAGGCTGGACCAAAGCCCAGAATGGTCAATGGATTTCGATACAAGCGGTAGCCAAACCGTTTCAGCGGCGACAGCGCCTCAAACTCTCGAACGGTCAGTGTATCAACGTCACCAAAGCCACGCGCGTCGAGGTTGCCGGTCCCCGCATGATGCAACTCATGTGAGCGCCTCCAGCAATCATAGGGGGTAAGGGTCAGCACTCCAATTGCCCGCCCGATCCAGTCATTCTGGGTCTTTCTCGGCATGAACGCGCCATGCCCGCAATCATGCTGAATGATGAACATCCGAAGCAGGAGCAGACCTGACAGAGGCGCAAGACACAGTGTCCAGTAGTAACCCGCCGACACGCCAAACAACATGATCGTGAAAACCGCGACAAGCGGCAGGAAAGTCACCGCCAGCTCATACCAGCCGCGCGCAGCGCTTGGGTTCCGGAACGCTACAAGGCTCCTCGCCAATCGGTTTGTGTCGATTGCGTTCGCTGAGCCGGTACCGAGACCTTCGCCCTCTGCCGGCGGCGATGCAGCAGTGTCGCTTTGAGATTGATTGGTCACTGTCGTCCTTGAAGGGGTATGCGGAGGCGGTCGCTCAGCCTAACCCAGTCTTGTTTGCCGAGCCAAGCAAGTTGTTGGATAATTGCCACTACCCCCTCCAGGTTTCAACAATGAGACCGCCGGTCCGATTGGAACCTAAGAGAACCTGTTGTCCTTCGGAAAGCCCTGCGGCGGCAGACGCCCGGCAGCGCCGCGTGCGACCTTCCACATCCCGATCTCATTCTCGGTCCGTGTGCGTTCGCCTGATCCACCCATTGTCCAGCTCAGCCCTTCAGCCAGAGTGAAAGTGGTGGCGTCGCTGAGCCCACCGTCGCGATAGCGCTGCAAAGTCACGCCTTGCCCGCGTGACATGGTCGGCAGCTCTTCAAGTGTGAACACCACAAGCTTGCGGTTCTCTCCGACACAAGCGACGCTGTCGTGACCCTCGCCGATCTCGCGCATCACCGCGAGCTGGGCATCACCTTTGAGATTGACCACCTGCCGTCCCTTGCGGGTCTCGGCCAGCAGTTCCGAGGTCTCGGCGATGAAGCCCTTGCCGATGCTCGATGCGAGCAGCAGCCTGCCGCCCTCCTTATGGACCACCATCTTGGCAATGCTGGTGTCGGCCTCAAGGTCAATCATCGTCCGCACGGGCTCACCAAATCCGCGGGCACCGGGCAGCTTGTCACAACCAAGCGTGTAGAACCGCCCGTTCTCAGCCGCAATCAACAGCTTATCGGTGGTCTGCGCGTGGAGGATGAAGGCCAGCTCGTCGCCTTCCTTGTATTTGAACTCCTGATCGAGCGGCACATGTCCTTTGGCCGCGCGGATCCAGCCCTTGGACGATAGGATGATCGTCACCGGTTCCTTCTCGATCATTGCATCCATCGAGAATTCAACCGCCGGCGCGGCCTCTTCGATCCGGGTGCGCCGTCTGCCGATGTCAGTGTCTTCGGCATAGTCCTGCCTTAGCGCGCGCAGATCTTTCTTGAGCCGGGTGCGTTGCCGCGCGGGCGAACCGAGCAGCTTCTCGAGATCGTCCTGCTCCGCGAGCAGATCGTCTTTTTCCTGCCGCAGCTGCATCTCTTCCAGTTTGCGCAGGGACCGCAGCCGCATGTTGAGGATCGCTTCGGCCTGACGGTCGGTCAGATTGAACTCCGCCATCATCACCGGCTTCGGCTCATCCTCGGTTCGGATGATCTCGATCACGCGGTCGAGATTGAGGAAGGCGATGATATAGCCCTCGACCAGTTCCAGCCGTTTGGCGATCTGATCGAGCCGGTGCTGGGTCCGACGCTGAAGGATCTCGATCTGGGCCCGGGTCCAATGCTCCAGCAGCTCTTTTATGCCCATCACCATTGGTGTGCGGGTGGCATCGAGCACGTTGAGGTTGAGCCCGAAGCGGGTCTCGAGATCGGTCAGTTTGAACAGGCTTTCCTTGAGCAGCTCGGGATCGACATTGCGGCTGCGCGGGACCAGCACGATCCGGATATCTTCGTCGCTCTCATCGCGCACATCTTCGAGAATCGGTAGCTTCTTGTCAGCAATTGCTTGGGCGATTTGCTCGATCAGCTTGCCCTTCTGAACCTGATACGGGATTTCCGTGATCACCAACTGCCATTGGCCGCCACCAAGCCGCTCAACCCCGGCGTCGCGATCTTCTGCCTTATCAGCTTCGGGTGCATGGAACACACCACGCACCCGGAACGACCCCCGCCCAGTGGCATAGGCATCGCTGATAACTTGCTTGCTGTCGACGATCTGACCGCCGGTCGCGAAGTCCGGCCCCTGGAACAGCTCCATCAACCGCTCATGCTCGACATGCGGATTGTCGATCAGCTCAAGAGTAGCATCGATCACCTCGGCGACATTGTGCGAGGGGATATTGGTTGCCATCCCGACCGCAATCCCGCTTGCGCCATTGGCCAGCAGATTGGGGAACAGGCCGGGCATCAGCTCAGGCTCTTGCTCTTCGCCATTATAGGTCGGGATGAAATCGACCGTGCCCGCGTCGAGCCCTTCCATCAACTGCATCGCGGTCTTGGTCAGGCGCGCTTCGGTGTAGCGATAGGCCGCGGCGTTATCGCCGTCGATATTGCCGAAATTGCCTTGCCCCTCGACCAGCGGATAACGCAGCGAAAAGTCCTGAGCGAGGCGGACCATCGCGTCGTAAGCGGCGGTATCACCATGCGGGTGATATTTCCCGATCACTTCGCCGACCACACGAGCCGATTTCTTGAAGGTGTTCGAAGGGTCGAGCTTGAGCTGCCGCATGGTCCACAGCAGCCTCCGGTGCACCGGCTTTAGACCATCGCGCAGATCCGGCAGTGACCGCGCGGTGATGGTCGACAGAGCATAGACCAGATAACGCTCTTCCAAGGCGCTATCGAAGGGAACATCGACCAGCGCGTCGAACGGATCAGAATCATCTTTATCGGTTATCTCGGCCATCCCCCTCGCTTAGCAATGACTGCCCGAGCGAGGGAGAGCGGTTTCCACAAGGAAAGCGCCGATCCGCAGATTGCTATTCGGCTTCGGCAGCTAACTCGCCGCCAGCACTTTCAATCTGCGCATAAACCGCCGACACCGCCGAAGCGATTTCAACCGGCACTTCTTCTTGCAGGAAATGACCCGCATCAGTCTCGATCACCGCTGCCTCAGGAAACTGGGATTTCATTGGCTCCAGACCCTGCGCCAGGATTGGATCTTTCATGCCCCACACCAGGATTGCCGGAATATCGAGCGTGGCAACATAATCCTGAATCTCGATCATTTGCTCGACGCTGGGATGATCGGGGCCTGCCGGAACCATCCGCATAAGCGCAAGCGGCGCTTTGCCATTGTCGCTCTCCTCGACCGGACGAGCGTAAAGATCGATCACGTCCTCAGGCATCGAAGCCGGATCTCCCTGTATTTCGGGCAGGTTGGGGAAGATGGAGCCAATTCCTTCAAGCAAGAACTCGCCTACAATCGGCGTGCTGACTGTCGCATGCGCGGTCGACAGTGCGCGCTCTTCAGTTGGAGCGATGAAGCCCGTGTTCATCACCACCGCGCCCTGCAACTTGCCGGGTGAACGAGCGAGCACTCCCATGCCAACGGGACCGCCCCAATCCTGTCCGACATAAATTAGTTCCTCGGCTCCCACTTGATCGAGCGCCGCCTTCATCCAACGAATGTGATTGTCGAGCGTGTGCTCGCTGGCCGGGACCTTGCTCGAAAAGCCGAGCCCCACCATGCTCGGCATGATCATTCGGAACTGGTCCGCGGGAAGCTCCGCCGCGACCTTGCGATAGAGCAGGCCATTGGTTGGATTGCCATGCTGCATATAGACCGGATAGCCTTCTCCCAGCTCAAGCATGTGCACTTTGATGCCGGGTTCGACCTCAACCAGATAGCTCTTGATTTCAGAAGGGAGCGCCGAAGCAACGTATTCGGGCAGTGGGAAGGCTTCGAATGAGGTGTCACCAATAGCGACCGTGCCTTCGCCTTCCGGCGTCACGACGTCACCATCGCGGGTCAGAAAGAAAGCCCAAACCCCTAAGATCAGGGCCAAGACACCAACGATCGCCAATAGACCTTTGAGAATTCGCATTGCCGACCGTCCCTCTCAGATTTTAGCACCTCAAGTGCCAAAAGAACCCAATCGATCGGCGGGGTCAAGCATCAAACTGTATCAGATCACTCGGGCTTGGATTGCTCATTGCGCAGAGCAGCCACCTCTTCGCGCAAGGCCTTGAGTTGGTGGATGATCTCTTCACGCTCGTCATGCGCTTCGCCCTCGGTCGCTTCGGACATGGCATTGACGATCACACCGATGAACAGATTGAGCACGATGAAGCTGGTGAGCAGGATGAAGGGGACGAAGAAGGCCCAAGCATAGGGATAGACCTCCATGACCGGGCGAACGATGCCCATCGACCAGCTTTCAAGGGTCATGATCTGGAACAATGAATAGAGCGATGCGCCGAGATTGCCGAACCATTCCGGGAAGGCCTGACCGAACAGCTTGGTCGCCATCACCGCGGAAATGTAGAACAGCAGCACCAGCATCACGATCACAGTGCCAATGCTGGGGATCGCGCTGAACAGGCCGACGATGACCTTGCGCATGCTCGGCACGACCGAGATCAATCGCAGCGCCCGCAGGATCCGCAACGCCCGCAAGACCGAGAACTGCTGCGCCGCCGGGATCAGCGCGACCGAGACGATTGCCAGATCGAACACATTCCAGCCGTTGCGGAAGAATGACAGTCGGTAAGCAAACAGCTTGATCAACAGTTCGACGACGAAGATGCCGATCGCCACAGTGTCGAGCCAGATCACAACTGGCCCCACCGCCCCCATCGCGCTGGGCGAAGTCTCGATACCCAGCCCAATCGCATTGATCACGATCACAGTTGTGATGAAGCGTTCAAACCAATCGGATTCGACAAGCACTGTCGCACGCTGGCGCAGCGGAGGGGATACGGGGGACGTCATTGCCCCGCGATATAGGCAGTCAGACGCGAGATTACAGCGTCAATCTCCGATCCGGTTCGACATGGCTCAACCAAGCTTGCCGATCAGCGTGTGCCGTACACAACACCCTGGAAGATGATCCTCGACGGTCCAGAATCGTCAATGATGTCAAACACACCGCCAACTTCCTCCGCGTTGGGGCCATAGAGCTGACCATTGAGGCCGCCGAACAAAACGCCATTGATGTCGATCTGTCCATCGAGGTTGAACTGACCGAAATCGCGCAGGCTTCCGTCCTGAGCGATCAGATTAATGATCGACTGGAAAGTCGAATCAGTGAAATTCGCGGTCAGTGTCGCGTCGCCAGCCACGTCGATATAGGTTGCAGCATCAAACCGGGCAGAGCCTACTGCTCCACCGGTGTAAGTCGCCGAACCCACGCGCGGGATTGCGGCGCTCGGGGTCGCCAGTCCGAAGCTGTAGTACACATTCTCACCGCGGATCGTGCCGCTCGGAAAGTCCTCCAAGACTGGACGAATGGCAGCGAAGGTCGAGTAAGTCAGCACAAACTCGGGATTGTTGGGATCGGCATTGAAAATATAGCCATCAAAGCCGCCGACTTCGTCACGCACATAATAGGTCCGAGCGGCGTCACTACGAGCTGCATCAATATCGGCTGCTGAAAGGTTGACGGTCCGATCATCCGGAAAGTCTCGGAAAGGGATAGTGTACGTTCCCGCATCGGCATCATAGGTGATCGAAACGCGGTCGAACGAGACATCCTCTTGCCTGACGCCAACCAGCTCAGTCGTGCCGGTCAAATCAGCGAGAGGGACCCCGCCAGCGCTCGCATCATCGTCCTTCTCACCGATGAATGCTCCGGCAATCTCACCATTGTCATCCGAGGCCGCGAAGGTACCGCCGACCTCTTCAGCGTCTGGCCCGAAGAACAGACCGTCGAACACACCGGCGTAATTGCCGATCCCGTCCAGGGTCAGGGTCCCAGAGAAACTGTTCACGCTCGCCGACAGCATGCCACTGCCGATCAATTGAGCGGTCGTTCCGAAGGTAGGAACGCCGGAAAGGGATATATTCTCCGAGATCCCGAGCGCGCCAGTCAGGTCGATCGCGCCGGTCGCGAAGTCTGTCCTCAGCAGCCCGGTCCCGCCGATCCGGAAGTCTGCGTTGAAATCAGGATCGACCCCACTGCCGATGAAGTCCAAAGCATAGGCCGCCGAGCCGGTCCGCGGCACGTTGGAATCGTCGGTTGCAAAACCATAGGTCCAATAGGCGTGCCGATTGTCCGGCGTCAGCGGCTCTAGGAACAGCTTCCAGCCTGTCATGTTCACATAGGTCAACCGCTCCGACCGGTACTCTGCGCGCGTTGTCCCGAGGTTGTTGGGGAACCTTGCAGAATTGAAATCGTAGAGCGTCTCGGCATAGTCGCTCGCGATCAACAGCTGGTTGGTAGCGGCATCAAATCGCAGCCGCATCGGGCTCTCCGATCCGGAGATGTTGTTGAAATCGAGAAAGCCGTTTTGACCGGGGCGGTTCTGCGCTCCGAACGCGACCACTTTGGCACTGGTGGTAAAAGTCTGACTGTTATCAAGCAGGGGGTCTACGGCGTTGAACTGTGTGTTGGCTGGGGTTGTGCCGCGCCTTCCCATGATCGTTCCAGTGGCCACTCGATCGGAATTGTTGTTCACCGACCAAACAGCCCCAATTTCGTCAGCAGCGGGGCCAAACAGACGCCCGGCGATGTCGCCTTGGAACAGTCCAAAATCCTGAAAAGTGAAGGTTCCGCTAAAAACGCCCGTACTCGAAGACAATTCGGCGACGCCCGTGAATGTGCTGTCAGGACCTTGGAACGGGGCAAGAGTGAGTTGCCCGAGGATAACGATGTCGCCGCTGCCAAAGTCGACCGACGCCGTGCCATTTCCTGCCAGTGGTGAGATGTTCTCTCCCACCGTCATAGCCCCGATCAAATCGATATCGAAATCGGCGCTGCCGGTTCGCGGCACATCGCCATCGGGCGTCTCGACCCCGTAAACCAAGGAGTCGATCGATCCCGACCCCGAGGTCGTGTTGTTGGTGACCTGCTGCCAAAACGCACTGCCAACGTATTGGTAAGTGATCGGTCCAGACGTCCCTGCCCGCGTAAGAGTCAGCGAATTGGTCGTGTTGCCATTTGTAATGACGTAAACGATCGAGCCGTCATTGCTTTGGGCATTGTCGACGTCTGCTGGCGTAAAGGTCAGCGTCCCGGTCGGTGTCTGCAGTGTGTAAGATTGATCAGAGGCATCATAGATGATCGAAGCTGTGATCGATCCATTGGTGACCGTCCGATTGGTTCCGTCAGACGACAGGGTGGCGCCAGCCGCAATATTAGTGAAGTCTTCGCTCTGCAAATTGCCTAGCAAATCGCCATTGGCATTGCTTGGCGGAGGAGCGGGTGCAGGCGCTGGCCCAGGCGTCGGCGCAGGGTTACCACCGCCACCGGTGGGAGGGGCGGGCGTGCTGTTGGTGCCTCCGCCACCGCCACAGGCAACCAAGACAAGCGAAAGTGCGCAGACGCCTGCCCGCATAACATACTTCGGTGAATTCATTTAGCGGCCCTCAAAATACTGCCTAATACGCGGCGGTAACTCCAAATTCTGCAGCAACTCGGTCGTAATCGAAAATCGCTACTGTAGAATCACTTCTCTCATAGCGCAGTCTAATCAAAGGCGCCAAGGGCCCAATCCTCAGATTTCTGAAGGTAGCAGAGACACTTGCATCAAATCGATCATCCACTTGCCGCTCCGGGTAAAGAAAAACTCGACGGTCAAACTCTACTCTGCTGTAACCTGCCGAAAGGACGGCGGTGACTGGGCCAATCTCGCGATAGGCATAGGCATCAATTCCCGCGTCAACGTTCGAAAAACCAGGATCATTTGCGAATGTTCGCGCGCCTGACAGCCTAACTCCGCCCCCAAATCGGGGGCTGAATGCGCGATCAACCCCAGCCGCCAGGCTGAGCCGCTCGGCCGAGCGCAATGGGGACAAGCGATCTTCGGTGTAGATCAGGGCTCCATCAACCCGCAATTGGCCACGCTTGCCAACAGAATGCCGGTAATCGCCTGCGACCCCGTATGAGAAACTCGTCGGCCGACGGCCAAACCAGCGCCATGACACAACCCCGTTCACATTTAGTCGATCAGCTCCGATCCGATACTGAGGACCGGCCTGCAGCGAAAGAATGTAATCGTCGAACTCATTCTGCCGGTAGAACCGCCCCCGCGCGCTCGCGCGCACCAACAAATCGACACCAGGCTCGACTCCCTGCCTGTACCAGGCTTGCGCTTGAACACTTGCGCCCACGCCAGATGTTTCTTGTGCATCGTCGCTCAAGGTAAAGTCGCCGATCACAGTCTCGAGTGTTTCGGATCGCGTGGCGCGGTTGATGTTGCTGTCTGGCGCCAGCGCGAGCTCCGCATTAATGCCAAATGGGCGCCGCGCTGCGTAGGCGCTTGCGAAAAAGCGAACGACCCGTTCCACCTCAGGGGGCAGGCCCGCCGCCTGGGCTGCACGAAACTCCCGTTCTGCTTGGCGTAGATTGCCCATTTGGAGCTGAAGCTGAGCCAATTCGAGCCTGACGCGCGCCACATCGGGCTGCTCGTCGAGAATTTCGCGCAAAAGGATCGCTCCTTCTTCGCGCCGATCCAGCTGATAGGCCAACATTTGAGCCAACCGAAAACGTGCTTCGTTGCGAAGCGCCTGGTCCGGATTGGTCATCAAGGCACGATAGGCGCTCTCCGCAGTGCCGTAATCTCCACGCTCACGCGCAGTCTCTGCAAAATCAAATAACTGTTCAGGAGTGAGTGTAATCGAACCAACGTCTCGATCCCTACTCCCTTCAGCCTCTTGAGCCAACGCCGAAGGCTGCAAGGAAAGACCGCAAACAAACAAAGCCAGCAACGCCCACAGGCGAGAGATCGAATATAAATACAAGGGATTGGCCTTCCGCGACGGTCGACGCGATTAGCGCGAGACTGGCTTGATGGGAAGGTCAAATTTGCCAGCTTTCACCATACTCGGAGCTGGCCACGCAGGTCGCGATATGCCCCCTTCAAAGTGACCTGGCATTATGCGCAGGATTCGATCCCAGGCCAAAGTCTAGATCATTGCGAAGTCACCTCCGAGACCCTAATGATACTCTGTAACATCATCTCGTTGAGACAGGCTCTTTTATGAACGCGCAAACTCCCCTCCTCCCTGTAACCGTGCTGTCCGGCTTCCTTGGGGCCGGTAAAACCACTTTGCTCAACCACATCTTGTCCAACCGTGAAGGCAAGCGTGTGGCGGTGATCGTCAACGACATGTCAGAAGTGAATATCGATGCAGACCTTGTCCGTGGGGGCGAGGCCAGCCTTTCCCGTTCTGAAGAGACACTGGTCGAAATGACCAATGGCTGCATTTGCTGCACGCTGCGCGACGATTTGCTCAAGGAAGTGCGTACGCTCGCGGAGGATGGTCGGTTCGACTATCTGGTGATCGAAAGCACCGGGATCTCCGAGCCGCTGCCGGTCGCAGCGACCTTCTCTTTCCGCGATGAATATGGCGAGAGCCTCGGCGATGTCTCGCAGATCGACACCATGGTGACCGTGGTCGATGCGATGAACTTGCTGTCGGATTATTCAAGCAGCGACCTTCTCTCCGCCCGAGGCGAGACAGCCGGGGAAGGCGATGACCGCAGCCTAGTCGCGCTGCTAGTCGAGCAGATCGAGTTCGCTGATGTGGTGATCGTCAACAAGGCCAGCGAGGTGAGTCCTGCGCAGCTTGCCATGGTCAAGAAGGTCGTGGCCTCGCTCAATGGCGATGCCAAGATCATCGAGGCCGATTATGGCAAGGTCGAGCTCGACGAGGTGCTCGACACCGGCCTTTACGATGAGGAGGCGTCGGAACAGCATCCGCTGTGGCTGAAGGAACTCTACGACTTCGCCAGCCACCGGCCGGAGACCGAAGAGTATGGCGTAGAGAGCTTCGTCTATCGCGCTCGGCGGCCGTTCGACCCAGCCAAATTCTACGACTTCCTGATCAGCGACAATCTCGACAAGGTGATCCGTTCGAAAGGCCATTTCTGGCTCGCAACCCGGCCTGACTATCTTGGTGAACTCGCCATTGCCGGCACTCAGAAGAGTGTCAGCCGGATGGGTCGGTGGTGGGCGGCCGTGCCCAAGAACCGCTGGCCTGATGACGGCACCTTCGAGGAGTTCGTGATGAAGCATTGGGACCAGACCTGGGGTGACCGGCGTCAGGAGATTGTGTTCATCGGCATCGGAATGGATCAAGCGAAGATCACTGCTGCGCTTGACGCTTGCCAAGTCGGCGAAGAGGTCTTCGAGCCGGAGGTCTGGGCAGGCATGCACGATCCCTTCCCCGCTTGGGGTGAGCCCGCTCCTGAGCCTGTTTGACACGAAAAGCGGGGCGAAACTATGCAACCGGATCCAGCCAACCGATTGATTGCTGAAGCGCATCAAGTTGAGATCGATCAGGCCCGGACTCTGGTCCGCGATGCGGTCGAACAGGCGAGCGATGCATGGATCTCTTCTCCTGCAATCGGCGATGCCTTGATGCTAGAGTTCATCGAATTGGCTGGCCGATCCGCAAGCCCATCTCAGCTCGCAGACCACCTGACGCTGATCGCCCAAAAGCTGAAGAACGACCACAAGCGCGCCCACTAAGAGAGGACTGCCCAACGATGGCCACATTGACTTATTTGACTACGACCCACTTCGATTTCGGTGCGCTCGAACTGCTTCCGACCGAGCTCAAGAAGGCGGGGATCACTAAGCCGTTCATTGCTACCGATGCTGGGCTGGTTGCTGCCGGATTGGTCGATAGGGTCACGGCGGCGATGGGATCGGAATATTCCGCTTCGGTGTTTGACGGCACGCCAGGGAATCCGACCGAGGAAGCGGTCAAGCTGGCTTTCGCGCAATATAAGGCTGATGGGTGCGACGGCATCATCGCCTTGGGCGGTGGTTCATCGATGGATCTCGGCAAGGCCGTCGGCCTGCTCGAAGGCAGCGGCGGACCATTAGCGCAATATGACCCATTGGCTGGTGGCGCCAAGCTGATCAAACAGGTTGCCCCCTTGATCGCCGTGCCAACCACTTCGGGAACCGGCAGCGAGGTTTCGGTTGGTTTCGTCATCATCCTCGAAGATGGCCGCAAAATGACCTTTGCAAGTCCACTCTTCATCCCCAAGGCGGCGATCTGCGATCCCGAACTCACCATGGGACTGCCCAAAGGCATGACCGCCGCGACCGGGATGGATGCAATCACCCACTGCATCGAGGCATTCTTGACGCCGCAGGTCAATCCGCCCGCAGAAGGGGTCGCGCTCGATGGTCTGTGGCGCGGATGGCAATATCTCCCGCGCGCGGTGAAGGACGGCTCTGACCGCGATGCGCGCTGGCAGATGATGATGTGCTCGACTGAAGGCGCCTTCGCTTTCATCAAGGGCTTGGGCGCGGTTCATGCGATGAGCCATGCGGCCGGCAGGATCCGCCGATTGAATCTGCACCACGGCACGCTCAACGCAGTGTTCCTTCCGACGGTTCTGCGCTTCAACCAATCGGTCTGCGAAGAGAAGTACGTCCGCTTGCGCCAAGCCATGGGTCTGGAACCGGGTGCCGCGCTGGACGAGGCGATTGCTGCGATGAATGCCGAGATTGGCATTCCCTCAGGACTGACCGAGATGGGCATCGTAGAAGACGATATTCCTGGTCTTGTCGAATATGCGCTAAAGGATCTTTCCGCACGATCTAACCCTCGCCGTGCGTTGGCCGAAGATTTCGAGATGATGATCCGGGATTCGCTCTAAGCGCAACTCAGGCGGCGCGAACCAGCTTGCCAGGCCGAGCTCCGGTCGATTCATCGAACCGCCGGATCACCTCGCCCGAGACGATCGTCGCGTCATAGCCGGTTGCTCGTTGGTGCAGCCGCCGTCCGCCAGCGGGCAGATCGCGCACCACCTCGGGCAAATGCAGCTGCAGCTTTTCCAGGTTGATCACGTTGAGATCGGCCTTGGCGCCGACCTGGATCAGCCCGCGATCATGCAGCCCGACCGCTCGTGCCGCCTTGTGCGAGAGCATATGCACCGCCTCAGCCAGACCGAAGCGCAGCTCGCCCTCGCCCTTCACAAATTGAGTGAGCAGATAGGTCGAATAGCTCGCATCGCAGATCGCGCCATAATGCGCGCCGCCGTCGCCCAAGCCGGGAATACAATTGGGATGGCTCAGCATTTCGTGCGCGCTGTCGAGCTTGGCATTCTCGTAGTTGCCGAGCGCGGCCAGAAACAACCCGCGCCCCTCGGTCTCGAGGATCCGATCATAGGCAATCTCTTGCGGGGTGCAGCCCTTGGCCGCCGCCTGGCCCGCCATGCTCATTTCGCGCGGCGGCGCGTAATCGGGCGGATCATCGAGCGGGAACAGCCAGTTCCAATCGCGCGCCAGAGCATTGAACGGGTGGCCATGCTCGAACTCCTCGCTGATCAGCGCAGTGCGAAGCTCGGGATCGCGCATCGCCTCGACCTGCTCGGGGATCGAGAGGTCAGCGATCTTGGCCCAGCTAGGACACAGCACGAAGGGATGGACGGTCAGCTCAAGCCCGGCGATCAGACCGATTGGCCGCGGCATGATTTGCGCCGTGGCCATGCCATCCTCGGCATTGGTCCGCTCCAGCATCGACAGCACATTGCGCCAGCGTGGCGGTGCGTCATTGCCTGAAGCGAGCGTGAAGGTGGCCGGGCGGCCAGAGGTCTTCACCACCCGCTCAATCACCTGATATTCCTTGTCCCAGCCGACGAAGGCATCGAGCACGATCTGGAAGGTGCCGCTGCCCGCCTCCTTCATCCCGCCGCAGATCGCCTCGAGCTCGGCGACATCGGCTTCGAAGGTCGGAATGCTTTCGCCATCAGCGGTCTTGTGGATCGACAGCCGCGAGGTGGCGAAGCCGAGCGCGCCCGCTTCCATCGCCTCGCGCGCCAGATCACGCATCTTGGCCAGGTCTTCGTCATTGGCCGCCTCGCGAGTGGCGCCGCGCGCGCCCATGGCATAGACCCGCAATGGCGAATGCGGGAGGTAGGCCGCGACATCGATATCGCGCTGGCCCTTGTCGACCGTGTCGAGATATTCCGGGAAGGTCTCCCAATCCCATGGCAGGCCTTCGGTCATGACGACATCGGGAATGTCTTCGACCCCCTCCATGACATTGATCAACAGATCGTGATCTTCCTTGCGGCAGGGCGCAAAGCCGACCCCGCAATTGCCCATGACGGCTGTCGTAACCCCGTGTGACGAGGAGGGGCTGAGCTCCTCGGCCCAAATGCATTGGCCATCGTAATGCGTGTGAACATCGACAAAGCCGGGTGTGACGACGCGATCGCTTGCGTCGATCTCTTCGCGCCCCTTGCCAGCAACCTCACCGATCGCCGTGACCTTGCCATCCGAAATGGCGATATCGCCGTGGATCAAATCCCCGCCGCTGCCATCGGCTATGGTTCCGCCCCGGATGACCAGATCGTGTTCGAAGCTCATGTGCGTTTCTCTCCCAAACTACCGATCAGGCTCGCATTGACGTCCGCGACCAGCAACTCGCAGAATTGGGGAAGCCCGCGTTCGCGACTACATCCGCTGAAGGTCGTTGCTCTCGGAGGGCACGGTCACCGTCAGCCCGTTAAGCTCTTCGGTCAGATCGATCTGACACGACAACCTGCTGGTCCGCCGCGCGCCTGCGGCAAAGTCGAGCATATCCTCTTCTTCTTCGCTCGCCTCGGCCAGCTTATCGAACCACTCAGCTGCGACAATGACATGGCAGGTTGAGCACGCCATCTGGCCTTCACACGTGCCTTCCAGCGGCAATCCCGCCGCCTGCCCCAGCTTGAGCAGATTGACGCCCGCCTCGCCGCTGGTCTCAACCCGATTGCCACGGGGATCAATGAAGGTCACTGCAATGCTCATACGCCCTGCTCCTTGGCCGCTGCATTGATCAAACGGGCTGCTTCTTCAAGCTGTTCCTTGGTCGTATAGCGGCCAAAACCGAGCCGGATCGAGGATTTGGCCTCGGCATCGCTCAGCCCGATTGCCTTGAGCACATGGCTGGGCCGACCCGATCCGCTGGCGCAGGCCGAACCGGCGCTGAACATGACGTTCCGAACATCGGAGATCAGCCGCGCCACGTCGAGGCCATCGCGGCGGATGTTGAGATTGCCATGCCACCGCTCGCTTTCGCTGCCATTGAGGGTCCAGCCTTCGAACAGCTCGCGCGCCCGTATCCAAAGCTCTGCCACATGCTCGGCGTCTTCCGCCATCCGTTCACCGGCGAGAGCCGCTGCCGCGCCAAAGCCAGCACACAGCGCGGGCGACAGAGTGCCTGAGCGCAGACCGGCCTCTTGCCCGCCGCCAAACTGGAAGGCTTCCACTTCGGAGCCATGCCGCATCCACAGCGCGCCAATCCCCTTGGGCCCGTGGATCTTGTGGGCAGAGATCGCGATCAGATCCGCCGGGCATTGGGTCAGGTCAATCCGCCCGAATGCCTGCACGGCGTCGACCACCAGATGCGCCTCAACCTTCCGCGCGATTGTGGCAATCTCGCCAAGCGGATGGCGCGTGCCGATCTCATTGTTGACCGCCATTGCCGCCACCGTGGCTGTTTCTTCTGTTATCGACGAGCTCAGCGCGGTGAGGTCTGCGATGCCTTCGCTTGTTACCGGCATTGTCTCAAAGCCGTAGCCCTCGTCTGCGATAGGCTTGAAACAGTCGAGCACGGCGGCGTGCTCGGTCGCGAAGGTAAGGACATCGCAGCCCGTATCGCGCATCGCCGCATTGAGCGCCTCGGTCGCCCCGCTGGTGAAGATCAATGTGCCATCGGGTGGCAACAGAGCGGCAATCCGCTCGCGCGCGATCTCCACCGCTGCCCGCGCCTGGCGTCCAAGCCGATGGGCCGAATGGGGATTGCCAAAGGAGGTCCCATCCGGGCCGTCGAGCTGACGGATCATTGCCTCGCGCGCTTCGGGAGCCAGAGGCGTGGTCGCTTGATAATCGAGATAGATCATGATTCCCCTAGCCCTCTATCCATTTGCGCCACGCCTGTCGAAATGCGAATGAATGGCCCGCGAAAATGTATGGCCCGCGAACAAGTTGATAAAGTACATAGCGGCTTTCGCGCGCGCGGGTTGTGAATTTCCACCCTATGCCGCTTCTATGTTTTGAGCATTTCGACACTTTCCCGCTCCTCGGCGCGCTGAATTCCAAGCGCAAGGCCGATAGCGCGTTCGATCTGGGTAGGAAATGCGGGTCCAGAGGACCGCCTCGTCCTCGGATGTGATCCGGGATCCAGCTAATCAGCGTAGGGCCAACTGTAAGCTGGGCCCCGGGTCAGGCCCGGGGCGACGGGATAGCTACCGATTACGCGAAGCTTGACCATCGCCAATCAGACGGCGGCTGTGTTCATGTTGATTTCCGCTGAAATGGCTGATTTGGAGCGACGGCGATCAGGAGCGAATGGTCCGCTAGCGACCCATAATCTGACGCTTGAAGACATCGCTTCGCGCGATTGGGAAAAATGAACTGGAGCGCACTCATTATTCTCAATTTAATGCTTCCTCGCGCATAAATGCGAAGGCATCGAGACCTGATTGGGGAGAGCATGAATTGCGGACCGTGAAGCGCATCACACTATCCTGTCTTGCTAGCTTGCTTGTTGCAACTTCGCCCCCGGCGTCTGCTTCTCTATCCAGTAAGGATGGTCCGTCGACTGCCCGAAATCAGCCGATGCATGAAACGCCGCCTCCACCGCCTACTCCTCCAAGGCCGGTGTCACCTCCCCCCATATTGCTTGAACCTGCGACGTCATCCGCGCAGACTGAACTGCCTGTCAGCCAAGCCCGGGCGGCAAGCCCAAGAAACGAGCGTCGTTGGACTCAGCGAATTCTCAACGCATATCCATCGCGAGCGAAGCGCGAGGGCATCGAAGGGACCGTTGGCGTCCGCGTCACGGTCACACCACAAGGACGTGGGTCCAACTGCCAGACCACTTCATCCAGCGGAAGCAAACTTCTCGACGAAGCCGCCTGCAAAGGCATGGAGCGCTTTGCTCGTTTCAACCCGGCGCTTGATCGGGCTGGCACCCCCACGAGGGGGAGTTTTTCGACGCGGATAACCTATGTTCTGGGCCCTGGTGACATGAAACGCGAGGAACCAGTCGCCAGGGCCCCTTCTACCGAAGATTGGGCGCTAGAAGAAGCCAAGATGGAAGCAGAGCTTGCCAAACATCGTGGCGGTACAAAGGAATATGACGAGGCGCTGGCGTGGCTTGATGCGACCAAGCCATTTACTCAAGCCTCCTCTTCGGGCGACGGCTCAGCAGTCGTTCTAAGGGGCTTTATCGATCAACGACAGTTGACGGCTGAAAGATTGGAAGCTCTCAATCAAGGCTCAATAAAGCCGAATCTGCTGCTCGCAGATCCCGATAAGAGCAGTCGGGAGCCAATCCAAATTATTAGGTCAAAGCTTCAAGCAGGGGTGCCGGAGCATTGTGTGCTGCTCTTGCAGGTGCATCGGCGTGACGGAGCGCAGGACCTTGGGGATTTGACCGATAAGACTGAAGGGGGGCCGTACTATGCACCTTCTTTCACGCTCGGCGACGACTGCAAAATAAACACTCCATGGGCCGAAGGGACAAAGCTAGGCGAACCATTTGAGTGGAATGAGACCATTTCATTCATCGCCGAAGGCGGTCATGTTAGAATTGACGAGAACCTATCATGCGGTGGGTTAGAGGACATAACGTCTGAGCGCTTCACACTCTCGACCTTCGCGACAGTGCAAACCGAGTTTTTCACCAACCTCCCTGTGAATTCTGACAAAGCTGGATGGCTCAGTCACCTTAATGCCATGCCTTTTGGAGTGGTAAGCCGATTTTTTGTAAGCGGCGTAAAACGCGCAGAGCCCCGCAAAGTACGCGGAATGAACCTCGTCTTTGACCCCTTCATTGTGGGCGACGCAAACGACATCTTCGCGCGCTTTTCAATTCTGAATGATGATGAAGCAGACGAATTTTGTATCGTCACACGCGCCGAGCAAAACGCGTCCGTCTTTCAACGTATCTTGCGGATGCCAAGGGACGGACGAAGGCTTCATTGGGACCCGGCAAGAACTACCGGCTCGCTTACCAACTCGCCAGAAATTCGGGATTTTGCGAAAAGTATCGGCGCTGAGTTTCGCGCCCTCGCGAGCGTCGAGCCAAACTCTTAGGTTCTTCTTTGGCGTCTTTTAGCGGGTATGTTCCCTGTTGGCATGGCCTGAAAGCAATTAGCAGCGACTCCAAGATGTCAGCTCCCTGCCCCAAACGTCGACACTTTGCTTCTCCCGCCCCAGCTCAGAACCGCCATGGCGAGCCGCACAGCGGCGCGGAATCCCCGCACTCGTCATCCCGGACCTGATCCGGGATCCAGCTAATCAGCGTAGGGCCAACAGTAAGCGGGGCCCCGGGTCAGGCCCGGGGCGACGGGGACGCTATGCCAAACTCCGCCAAGCCTCTGCGAACCGGTCGAGCTCGTCGGGTGTCGTGCTCCAGCCCCTGCTGACACGGATGGTCCTTTCCGCCACATCATCAGCGATACCGAAGGCATCAAGCACGCGGCTTTTCTTGAGAGTACCGGATGAGCAAGCGCTGCCCGCCGACACCGCAAAGCCCATGGCGTCGAGCCGGATCAGCAAGGCCTGCGCTGACAAAGTGGGGTGCACGAGCGGATGGATGTAGCCGCACTCATAGCCCCATTCGTAATGGTGTGCGTATTCGCCCAGCACGGCCGCAAAGGCATCGCTGCGGGCCATGGTGTTGGAGCCTGGCGTCCAGCACTCAAGCGCGGCCGCCATCCCCAAGGCCGCTGGCATATTCTCGGTCCCCTGGCGATAGCCACGCTCATGCCCACCGATGGGTGAGAGCATCGCCCAATCGCGCACCAGCAGAGCGCCAATGCCAATCGGCCCACCGAATTTGTGCGCTGAGACGACGATCATGTCTGCGTCTGGCAGTTCGACCCGGCCGGCCGCCTGCGACGCATCGCACAGCACCAAGCCGCCATGCTCGCGGACCAAAGAGCTGACCGCTGTGATGTCGGTGAAGCCATGGCTGTGATAGAAACATAGCCCGGTTTCGGAGTTCACCGCCTGCAGCGCGACAATTGCGGGACCGCGAAGTTGCAGGCTGGATGCGAGCAGCTCCTGGTCGATCTCGAGTTTTTGCTCATCCAAAGCCAGCACTTCGGCATCGGGTGCTGCGCGGAACACCGCGTCGTGCTCGACGGCGCTGACAACCCGCCGCTCGACCTTTGCGCGGTTGAGCGCGATCCACAAAGCCTCGCTCGCTCCGCTGGTGAAGATCAGTTCCCCATCCCAGTCCAGAGCGCGCTTGATCCGGTCGCGCGCATCCTCAAGCGCATGTTTGGCCTTGCGCCCTTCTGCATGGGGCGAGGAGGGATTGGCCCACAGCGCAAACCCCTGTTCCATCGCCGCGCGCGCCTCCGGATGAAGCGGCGAGGTGGCTGCGTGATCGAGGTAGATGCGTGGGGTCGACATGGCCTTATTGCGAATGATTCTTAAAAAATTGCAGAATGCGATGCGACTCGTATATAGAGCTCGCAACCGCATGCACCAGCCGGTGCTTGGCGTCACTCAATTCAACAAGGTCCGACCATGCCATCCGTCATCTTTCCCGGCCCCGAAGGCCGTCTCGAAGGCCGTTTCTCTCCGCCTCCTCGTCCACGCGCACCGGTTGCGATGATCCTCCACCCGCACCCTGAGGGCGGCGGCACGATGAATGACCGGATTGTTCAGCGGCTCTACAAGACCTTTACGGACCGTGGCTTCGCCACGCTGCGCTTCAATTTTCGCGGTGTCGGCCGGAGCCAAGGCAGCTTTGACAGCGGCATTGGAGAGCTTTCCGACGCCGCCAGTGCGCTCGATTGGGTTCAGTCGATCCACCCTGAGGCGCAAACCACTTGGGTGGCAGGCTATTCCTTCGGCGCGCTGATCGGCATGCAATTGCTGATGCGCCGCCCCGAAGTGCGTGGGTTCATCTCGATCGCGCCGCCCGCCAATATGTATGATTTCTCGTTCCTGGCACCATGCCCGGCGTCGGGGATCTTCGTCCAGGGCGCTGCTGACACCGTGGTCCAGCCAAGCGCGGTTCAGAAGCTGGTCGACAAGCTTCGGACGCAAAAGCACATCACGATTCATCACGATGAAATTCCGCGCGCCAACCATTTCTTCGAGAACGAAATCGAAGATATGATGGCTTCGGTCGACAATTATTTGGACTTCCGACTGTCGCCTGACTGTCCGATTAAGTAAGCGTCTTTTTGATGCGCACGCCATCCGGCGTGCGATTTCCTCGCGGCCAGCGGACAAGTCCGCGCCTCTGCGGGCGGGCGGTCGCCCTTGCGGTCCGCCTGGTCGGCGGACCGGTTCGTTCTAGGTCACGGCAGTCAAAGCGCGACTGCGCGCCGGCCGGTAGGCCGAAAGCCAAGGCGGATGGATATCCGCCGCCCGGCGCTTGAGGGCGAAACAAAAAAATCGCACAGAAATAGGTCCCATTTTACAACGCGATAGTTGTTGCGGGTTCATCGCCACGCTGTACCTTGGGGGGTGAGCGAGGCCGATTTGCGCACTCCGCACAATTTGAACGCTCACGGCCACCGCTCACACACGTGAGAGAGGAGCCTGAACTATGGCACACACATACACCCCCAATGGCCCAGCTACTGGGTACGCGCCGTCGCGCAGCCCGGCAGCAATGCTCGGCGCGATCGGCATACCAGCTGGGATCGGCGCATTTCTGATTGCAGGACTGGCCGTCACCGTGATCGACGATGGCGAAGTCGACAGCCTGATTGGCGTCCTGATCGAAGACGAAACTGTCGAAATTCTGCCCCCGCCTCCGCCCGACGATCCGGTCGATCCGGTTACGCAGACGCCTGATCCGGTAACGACGGTGACTAAGCCTGACCCGATCATCGTTCCCGATACGCCAATCACCGTTTCAACCTTCGATCCCGGCGTCTCGACCACTGACCTCTCCGATATGATCGACACGGTAACGATACCGCCGCTGACAGGCATTGAGGCGATCCCAAGCCCTCTGCCGACCTTCGATCCGATTTCGGCCAAGCCGCGCAACCAGCCTTCGCGCTGGGTAACAGACCGCGATTACAAGAGCCGCTGGATCCGCGAAGGCCTGTCCGGCGTTGCGCGCTTTACGCTGCAGATTGATGCCAATGGACGAGTGAGCGATTGCGCCATCACCCGCTCCACCGGCCATAGCGTGCTGGATGACGCGACCTGCACGCTGGTCAGCGATCGCGCTCGTTTCACACCGGCGCGTGGATCGGACGGCGCGATTACCGCTGGGACCTATTCCAGCGCGGTCCAATGGAGCATTCCGGAATAGCGCCGGAAATCCGCCAGTCGGTCGGGGATCCTAGTCCTCGGCCGATTGAGCCGCGTCGATCGGGCTGCTGCCCTCGTTGGTCGGAATCGTCCAGATCAAGACATTGCCAATCGCAATCGCCGCCAGGATCAGCATCAAACCCGGCTGTTTGATCTCGCCGGTCCTGCGCCAATAGACGATCGCCCCCGCAATCAAGGCAAATGCGGCCAACATCACGATCGACAGGACGATATTCATGCTTGGTCTCACTTAACTGTGCTAGACCCACAAATGGAGCCGTCATTGTGCTTGCACAAGAGACAGCTGGCCGATGATTTTCCACAACAGGAGGGTACGAATGGGAATTTTCAGCTCAATCAAGAACGCGATCTTTGGCTCAGACGAAGAAGAGACAAAACCTGCGGCTGCACCCGCAGCAGCGCCCGCCGCCCCAAAAGGTCCGGAGCCGATCAGCGAAGAAGCCATGCGCGCAAAGATCGCCGCTATGCCCAATGCTGACAAGTTCAATTGGGAGACTTCGATTGTCGACCTGATGAAGATGGTTGGCGTTGATTCAAGCTATGCCAATCGCAAGGAACTGGCCGAAGAGCTGGGCCTGGTCGACTATTCGGGCACCGCCGAGCAAAACATCTCGCTGCACCACGCTGTCCTCAATATGTTAGCCGCCGAAGGCGGAAACATGCCGGACATGCTCAAGGACTGAACATCGTCCGATTGACTCGCTTGTGCGGGCCGGTAACACCGCCCGTATGAGAGAGAACACATTACATTTCACACGCCGTCAGGCCCTCCATGGGCTTGGCGGCGTCTCTACATTGGCGCTGCTTTCAGGCTGCGGCGCGGCCAATATCGCCAGCACCCCGACGCCCACGCTCGGGCCAGATGCCAAGCTCGACGAGATTGCCTATGCCATGCTCAAGCATGAGCCTGGCCGCGCGACCGGACTGGGCGTCGATACCGGTGCCTATGCCGAATGGCGCGGTACCTTTGGCGCGAGCGGTGAAGCAGGGCGCGAGGCTTATCAGACGACGCTCAAACGCTTAGTCCAAGAGGCGCGCGACTATCCCAAGGACGGTCTGACCGCTGACCAGCGGATCGGTTTCGAAGTGGTCGAAAGCGCGTTTTCCAAAGCGCTGGAAGGCATGGCGCTGCCCTATGGCGATGTCGCTGTAGGGAGCTGGCGCAACGCGCCCTATCTCGTGATCCAGAATGTCGGGGGCTATATCGACTTCCCGCGCTTCTTCGGTGCGACCCAGCCTTTGCGCGATGCCCAGGACGTCGAACACTATGTTGCCCGCGCGAGCGAGGTCAGCGCGGTGCTTGATGGCGAGACGGATCGGATCGCCCAGGCGCGCGGCATGGGTCTGGTCCCGCCCGACTTCCTGCTCGACAAGGCAATCGCCCAGATGAAGGGCGTGATCGGTTACACTCGGGACGTCTATCTCCCGCCGATCGAGGCGAGCGAGCTGCCCGCGGCCGCCGCCGCTGTGCCACGCCTCGAAGGCATTGTTACCAATTCGATCGTGCCCGCGCTCGAACGCCAATTGGCTGAGCTGGAGACCCAGCGGGCCGAGGCCAAAAGCGACCCCGGCATGTGGGCCCAGCCTGAGGGCGACCAATGGTACAGCTGGGCCACCAGCGCCTCGACCACCACCTCGCTCAGCCCGGATGAAATCCATCAACAGGGGATCGAAGAGCTGGCCGAGTTGCACGGCCGGATGGATCCGATCCTAAAGGAACTTGGCTACACCAAAGGCACGGTCGGCGAGCGGATGCAGGGCCTCAGCGAGGACCCGCGCTACCAATTTGCCGAGGGCGACGCCGGGCGCGAGGAGATCTTCGCCTTCATCGATGAGCAAATCGCCTGGATCAAAGCGCAAATGCCGCGCGCCTTCACCACGCTGGTCGACCCCAATCTCGAAGTCACCCGCATCCCAGTGACCGAGGAAGCCGGCGCGCCCGGCGCCTATGGCGGCGCGGGCAGCAAGGATGGCACCATTCCGGGGCGGTTCTGGATCAATCTCAGAACCACCGATCTGCATCGCAAATATGATCTGCCCGATCTGACCTTCCATGAGAGCATTCCTGGTCATGTCTGGGAGGGCGAATATTCCAACCGCCTGCCGCTGATCCGCTCAATCCTCGCCTTCGGAGCGTTCAGCGAAGGCTGGGCGCTCTACGCCGAGCAATTGGCCGATGAGCTCGGCGCCTATGACGATTTCAAAGTTGGTCGTCTGGGCTATCTGCAAAGCTTGGCGTTCCGCGCTTGCCGCCTGGTGGTCGACACCGGACTGCACAGCAAGCGTTGGTCGCGCGAACAGGCGCGCAATTTCTTCGTCGAGCGCAATGGCTCGAAATATGAAGAGGTTGCGAGCGAGGTTGATCGCTATTGCAGCTGGCCAGGCCAGGCTTGCTCCTACAAAATCGGCCACAGCGAGATTGTCCGCCAGCGCGCTCGTGCGCAATCCGAGCTTGGCGGCGCCTATGATTTCCGCGAGTTCAACACCGCGGTGATCCTCGGTGGCAACGCTCCGCTCGATGTGGTCGACAAGACCGTTGGGCGATACATTGCAGAAGCGCGAACCTGACCCCATCTAGCGCGTGACGGGACAGCCGGAGGCGCATCACATGGAAGGTATCAGTCCAGAACTCGAGACAATGCGGCGGGTGCCGCTGTCCGATGAGCATGTCGACGCGATTTGCGAAATAGGCGAAGAGCGCGAGTACGGACCAGGCGTGATCCTGTCCGAAATCGGCGAGCCGATGGACAAGTTTGTCTATGTCGTCGAGGGCGAGATCGAAGCGGTCGATCCCTATACCGATGGCCCCCTGTTCGAGCACGCGCTTGGCCCAACTCAGTTTATGGGTGAAATCGGGTTTCTCAACGCCGCCACAAGCTATTTGCGGATGCGCACCACCAAACCAACCCGGGTGATCGAAGCCCCGCGCGAGGCGATGCTCGACCTGATGAGCCGGGTGCCCGAACTCTCGGACCACATCATCACAGTGTTCTCCGCCCGCCGCCGGGCTCAGTTTGAGCTGAGCAATGGTGCCGTCAAAGTGATCGGCGCGGATCGCGATCCAGCGGTTCAAGAGGTTGAGCGCTTCCTCTCTCGCAATCGGATTCCATTCGAAAGCTTCGATCTCGATGCGGAGGACAGCGAAACCGCCAGGGTTTGCGATCTCACCGGGCATCAGCCGTCGGTGATCCTGGGCCAGTCCCACCGCCTGGAAGATCCAACCCCACGCAAGGTCGCGCAATATCTCAATCTCGATCTCGACATTTGCCCGCAGCGAATCTTTGACCTGCTGATCGTTGGAGGCGGCCCCGCGGGCGTGGCGGCTGCCGTCTACGCTGGGTCCGAAGGGCTCGATGCGATGGTGATCGAGGATATGGCGATCGGCGGTCAGGCCGGTACATCAAGCCGGATCGAGAATTACATGGGCTTCCCAACCGGGATCAGCGGCACCGATCTAACCTATCGCGGCCAAATTCAGGCGCTCAAATTCGGCACGCGCTTCGCCATGCCGCGCCGGGTCGAAGCGCTCGAGAAGCTCGAGGACGGCACATTCTGCGCTACGCTCGACGCGGGTGACACGGTCTGCGCCCGTGCCATTCTGGTCAGCACTGGCGTGCAATACCGCCGTCTGCCGATCGACAATCTGCGCGAGCTCGAAGGATCAGGCATCTACTATTCGGCGACCGAGATGGAAGCCCGCTTCTGCCGCAACAGCGAAGCCGTGGTGATCGGCGGTGGCAATTCCGCTGGCCAGGCCGCGATGTATCTCTCGCGCTATGCTTCGCATGTGCATCTGCTGGTCCGTTCAGGCAGTCTGGCGGCATCGATGTCGAGCTATCTGTCGAGCCGGCTCGAAGCCGATCCGCGCGTCACGATCCATTACAACACTTCAATGACCGCGCTTCATGGCGATAAACATTTGGAAGGTGTGACGCTCAAGGGGCCTGACGGTGAACGCCCTCAAGACACCAAGGCGGTGTTCATCATGATCGGCGCAGCGCCCAACACCGAATGGCTGTCTGGCCTAGTGGAGACAGATGACAAGGGCTTCGTCCTGACCGGCGCCGCGGTGGATCGCACCTCACCGTTTGAGACCGGCACGGACGGAATCTTCGCGGTCGGCGACGTCCGCGCAGGCTCGGTCAAGCGGGTCGCCAGCGCGGTTGGCGAAGGCTCGGTCGTGGTCAGCCAGATCTGGTCCTATGTCGACACGATGAAACGCGCCGAGGCACCGCAGCGGGAAGCGGTCTAATCAGACCTTTCCGGCGGCGTCCTTAATTGCGCGTCTGATGCTCATATAAGTCGCACAGCGACACAGATTGCCGCTCATCGCATTGTCGATGTCTTCGTCGGAGGGATTGCTGTTCTCAGCCAGCAACGCCGTCGCCGACATGATCTGACCCGACTGGCAATAGCCGCATTGCGGGACCTGGTTTTCGACCCAGGCCTCGCGAATGGCGTCGGCGGCACTGCCATCGACGCCCTCGATCGTGGTCACCTCAGCGCCGTCCAGGGAGTCGTGCGGGGTGATGCAGGAGCGGGTCGGAGTGCCGTCGACATGCACGGTGCACGCGCCGCATTGTGCCACGCCGCAGCCGAATTTGGTGCCGGTCATCTTGAGATGGTCGCGCAACACCCACAGCAAGGGGGTGCCTGGCGCCGCATCGACCGTTTCGGACTTACCGTTGATTGTCAGGGTAACAGCCATGTGATCCTCCCCTCTTAAGCGTTGTCGTCTTGCGTGAGTGTCAGGCGCGTGCCTTGCGCGCCGATCAGCGGCAGGTTGCGTAGGCGTTGCCCGGTAGCGTTGAAGATCGCATTGGCGAGTGCAGGACCAGCCGGCGGCGTGGCGGGCTCTCCCACCCCGGCCGGAGGAGCGTTCGACGCGATGATCTCAACCTCAAAGGCGCGCGGCGCTTCGCCCATTCGCATCAATCGCCAGCTGGGAAAATTGTCCTGCACCACCGCGCCATTGCGCGCGGTGATCTCTCCATAGAGGGTGTTGGACAGGCCATAGATTGTCCCGCCTTCCATCTGCGCTCGAACATGGGTCGGATTGATCACAGTGCCCGCGTCCACCGCCAACCAGATCCCGGGAATGGTCAACGCGCCATCATCAGCAACCGTGACCTCGATCACAGTCGCAATATACGACAGGAAGGAGCGGTGAACCGCGATCCCCAGCCCGCTGCCTTGCGGCAGATCGCGGCCCCAATCCGCCATGCCGGCGACGACTTCGACCACATTGCGCAGACGCGCGGTTTCAATCGGGTATTCCTCCAATGAGGCATCGTAGTTGGGATAGGTCGCGCCCTCCGTGCCCGGATCGATCGTGCGATCAGATCCAATCAATTCGAGCAGATAATCCTTCTGGTCACGCCCTGCCGCGTGCGCCATTTCGGCCGCAAAGCTCTGCACCGCGAAGGCGTGATAAATGTTGGAGACCGCACGCAGCCAGCCAATCCGCAGATGGCCTTTGGCATCGCCCGATTCGACCCTGAGGTTGGGCGCGGCGAAGGGCACATCGGTTGCGCCCAGCCCCATTTCCCCATCAGTCGGTGTCGCCATACCTGGCGCAAAGGTCGAGGCAATCGGTGGGAATGCCGTGCGGTGGAGATAGGCGACGCACTTCCCATCCTCATCCAATCCCGCTTCGCAATATTGCGCACTGACCGAGTGATAGAAGCCGTGGCGCACTTCATCCTCGCGGGTCCAGGTCACCTTGACCGGGCGACCCATTTCGCGCGCGATCAGCGCCGCTTCGACAACAAAGTCAGGCTTGGATTTGCGCCCGAAAGCCCCACCCAGCCAGGTTGCATTGACGGTTATGTTTTCTCGCTCGAGCCCAAGAATGTCAGCCAGAACATTGCGGGTCGCCTGCGGGTCCTGAACGCAGGCCCAGCATTCGAGCTTGCCATCGGTCCACTCGGCTGTCGCGGCGGGCGGCTCCATCGGCGATTGCGACAGGTGTGGCGCGTAATACTCGGCTTGAACGCGGGTTGCGGCGGAGGACAGCGCGGAAGCGACATTCCCGCGATTGCGCCGCACCGTTCCCGGTCGCCGTGCTGTAGCCTTCAACTCTTCGGCGTAGCTCTCGGAGTCATAGCTCGCATTGGGTCCATCGCGCCAAGTGATCTCCAGCGCGTTGCGGCCCTGGATCGCCGCCCAGGTATCGCTCGCCACGACTGCCACGCCACCCATCGCCTTGAACACCGCTGGCGGTGTTGCGTCGGGCAGTTGGACAGTGCGCAAGACCCCAGGAACTTCGAGCGCAGCGCTGTCGTCGACGTTGCCGACCCGGCCAAACACCTGTGGCGGTCGGGCGACGACGGCGTAGACCATGTCCGGGCGATCAACGTCGATCCCGAAGGTCCCTTCCCCTTTCACGATCTTGGGAATGGTTAGCGAGGGGATCGCTTTGTTGATGAAGCGCCATTCGTCAGGCTGCTTGAGGGTGATCGCGTCTTCGGCCGGAATCTCCAGTCTGCCAGCGAGTTCAGCGAGATTGCCATAGGATAATGTGTCGCCATTCTGATCATTGCTGACCTTGCCTTCACTGGCCGAGCATTGCGATGGCTCAAGCTCCCAATACATCGCGGCGGCTGCGATCAGCATTTGCTTCATCGCTGCACCGGCAAGCCGCAGGCGATGGAAGTTGAACCGCACCGAGCGTGAGCCATCGGTGTTCTGATCGCCATAGCGCTCATGCCCTTCGGCCTGGACGATCGCGACTTTGTCCCAATCGGCCTCCAGCTCATCGGCGACGATCTGCGCCATCGAGGTCCAGACCTGCTGGCCCATTTCCGAGCGGTGGCAGGTGATCTTGACCGTGCCATCCTCTTCGATGGCGATCCACAGCGATGGCGTGGCGTCACCGCCTTTGACGTCGGTCAGCGGGCTTGGGCCCGCCTCGGGAAGATCAAACGCATCCGCATCGACGTCAGGCTCAACATAGCTTGTGCAACCTGCCAGCGCGACGCCGAGCACGAACAATCCCGACCCGCCGACGAAGCCTCTGCGGCTAAGATTGGTCAGCTGCGAGTGAGCCAGGCCGTCTTCCAATCCGGATTTCTTTCCCGGAATGATGCCAATATCGTGCAGGAACATTCTATTCTCCCCCAGGTCCGCGTGACGCACCACGCAAGCTACGCCGCTGGTAGTGTCGACAGACTAAGCCACTCCCCAGCCGAGTGGCAACCGCGATATTTCTGGTTCGGAGACTGGCGAGTTCAATTGCGCAATCACGCCGCAAAGCAATGCTCGCAGCAATCACTTGGACCTATCGAAAGTAAAAGGGGTTCTGCAGCAAGTTAGTGTTGCCCAATCCGAACTGGCGCGTAGAGTAATCGCCAGCGACTGGTCGATTGAATCCCATTTGAAGAGGTTTACATGCTGAAGTGGTTTTGGGTGCTTGCAATGGCGTTGGTCGGGTCATTGCTCACTGCGACGCCAGCCTCCGCCGCCTGGCGCGAAGCATCGAGTGATCACTTTGTCATCTATGCCGACGACAGCGAAAAAGACCTGCGGCGTTTCGCGGAGAACCTGGAACGCTATCACAGCGCTATGGCGTTTGTGACAGGACGCGATGTCGACAAGCCCAGCCCGTCAAACAGAGTAACGATCTTTGTGGTCGGCAATGAACGCGAGCTGCGGCGTCTTGCCGGCGGCAACAATCGCTATATTGCAGGCTTTTATATTCCGCGCGCAGGGGGCAGCAAAGCCTTCGTTCAGAACATCAGGAACAAGAGCGGCTACCCGCACTTTTCCATGACCGTGCTGCTGCATGAATATGCCCACCACTTTCTGATCTCGAGCTCGCGCTTTGCCATGCCGAAATGGATGAGCGAAGGCGCGGCTGAGTTCTTTGCCTCTGCCAGCTTTGAAAGCGATGGATCTGTTCTGATTGGACGCCCGGCGCAGCACCGCGGGGCCGAACTGGCCTATGCCGATCAGGTGTCGATCTATGAACTGCTCGATTCTGAGCTCTATGAAGAGAATAAGGGCAGACGATACGATGCCTTTTATGGCCAAAGCTGGTTGCTGTATCACTACCTTACATTCTCCCCAGAGCGCAGCGGGCAGATCACCAAGTACTGGCTTGAAGTGCTGAATGGCGCGCCACCGATCGAGGCTGGCGAAAAGGTTTTCGGGGATCTGACAAAGCTAAATCGGGAGCTGATCAACTATCGAAAGCAGCGTCGGATGATGACCTATAACCTGACCCCGGATCGCCTTCAGGTGGGTGAGGTTTCGATCCGCGAATTGCCCGCAGGCGAAGCAGCGATGATGGATGTGCGCATTCGGTCGCAGCGTGGTGTCAATGAAGAGCAGGCCGCCGAATTGGTTGTCGAAGCTCGGGAGATTGCGGCGCGATATCCGAACGACGCCGGCGCGCTTACGGTGCTGGCTGAGACTGAATTTGACGCCGGCAATGATGATGCGGCTATCGCTGCGGCAGACAAGGCCATCGCGCTCGATCCGTCACGGGCCAACGCCTATGTGCAAAAGGGCTATGCCCTGTTCCGGAAAGCCGAAGTGGCGGAAGATGAAGACGCCGCTTACCGCGCGGCAATGAGGCCCTTTTCGCAGCTCAATAGCCGTGAAAACAACCATCCTTTGCCGCTGATCTACTATTATCGCAGCTATGCTGAACGGGGATTGGAGCCCCCTGAAAACGCCAAGGCCGCGCTTGAGCGGGCAGCGGAATTGGCTCCCTTCGACAAGCAATTGTGGTTCAATGCCGCAATGATGCAGGCAGGAGAAGGCAAAATAGCGATCGCCGTGCGCAGCTTGCAGCCGCTGGCAGCTGATCCGCACGACCGGTTCCTGGCAGAACGCGCGCGGACACTCGTTGAGCTGCTGGCTCAGGCGCCAGAAGGCGTACCACTTTTGCTCAATCAAGCGATTTCCCGTGCTCGGGAGGAAGCAGCCGTCGAGGAACCGACCAGCGAGGCCGACGCAGCCGCTGAGCCAGCGGAACAAGCCGGCGAAGACAAGCGGGCTGCTGACGCCAGCGAGCAGCCCGCCTAGCGCGTCATCATGCCCGAGACGATTGAGCCAAGAATTCCGCCCAGCGCGCCCCCGCTCTGAGCCGGTGCGCCACCGCCGCTCGAATCCGCACCCGTCGCCTGTTGCGCCATGTAGCCTGCGACAGCCATCGCCAGGATCGGCAGCATCTTCTTCAAAATGCCCTCATCTATCCCGGTCATGGCCGATACCTCACCCGCGACCGAGCGGCTGACATCCTTGCTCCCGAAGATGTTGCCGAGGATGTCATTGCCAGGCTGCGTCGGAGTCGGCTTGGGGCCGAGCACGGCGTCGAGCAGCCCTCCTCCGAGCGCACCACCCAAGGCGCCGCCGAGCCCACCTGAGCTGCCGCTGCTGCCACCGAGGATCGCTCCGGCCAATCCGCCGAGACCGCCAAGCGGATCAGGCGTTGAGGAGCCACCGGTGGCGCTGCGGCCCATGCCAGCGACGATAGCAGGCAGCAATGCGCCAGCCGCCGTTTTGGCGGTCCCCTCATCGATCCCGAGTTCGCTCGCCATCGAGGTGATCGCCCCGGTTTGCTGCAAGATTGCGGCTAAGCTCATGTCTCTGTCTCCCCTCCCGAAGGATTACTTTTTGCCGAACAGGCTTGAAGCCATACCGGCGATATCATCCAACGGATTGCCGTCACCGTCCTGATCAAGCAGCGACGCAATCCCGGACAGACCGCCGCCCTCGTCGCCCTGGAGCTGGCTCGCGATGTCTCCCAACGCGCCTTCACCGCCGAGTTGCTGCATAATTGTGCCCAGTGCGCCAACATCAAGCCCAGTCTTCGCAGAAGCAAGTTCCAGCGTGTCACCCTCTTCAGGGTGCGATTGGCCAAGCGCGGCCACGGCCTTTTCAACCATGCCGGGATCAATCCCAACCTGCTCAGCCAGGCTTGCGACTGTGTCCGGCGAACCGGCGACTTGCTTCATAATTCCATCGAGAATGCTCATACTTTTGCCCTCTGCTTAGCGCGAATCTTCCGCCGGAGTGTGTGCGGTTTGGGCGCAAAAGAAAAGGCCCCACTCGATAGTCGAGCGGGGCCTTGTTCTGAGTGTTCGGATTGGGTCAGGCGGCCACGGGAGTTGCCGGAGCGGCCTGCCGAACGCCTTCGTCGACATGGCTGGCGAACTCTTCGAAATTGTCGATGAAGAGCTGGACCAGTTTCTGTGCGGCTTTGTCATATTCGCCGGGTTTGGCCCAGGTCGAACGCGGATCGAGAATGGTCTGATCAATCCCGGCATCGGCGAGAACCGGGACGTGCACCGGCACATCAAACCCGAAGTTCGGATCCTTGCGGAACTCGACATTGTCGAGATTGCCGTCGAGCGCAGCGTTGAGCAGTGCGCGCGTGGCCTTGATCGGCATGCGATTGCCAACGCCATACTTCCCACCGGTCCAGCCGGTGTTGAGCAGCCAGCACTGCACGCCGCCCTTGGCGATGCGCTCTTTCAGCAGATTGCCATAGACGCTCGGGTGACGCGGCATGAACGGCGCACCGAAGCAGGTTGAGAATGTGGCCTCAGGCTCAGTAACGCCAATCTCGGTTCCGGCGACCTTGGCGGTGTAGCCTGACAGGAAGTGATACATCGCCTGATCAGGGGTCAGCCGCGCGATCGGAGGCAGCACACCAAAGGCGTCTGCGGTCAGCATGATCACGTTGCTTGGGACCGGGCCAAGATTGTCGGCGCTGGTGTTAGGGATGTATTCGATCGGATAGGCGCCGCGGGTGTTCTCAGCCAGCGAGTTATCGTCAAAGTCGAGTTCGCGGGTGGATTCATCCATGACGACGTTTTCGAGGACAGTGCCAAACCGGCGAGTCGTCGCATAAATCTCGGGCTCAGCCTCTTCCGACAGGCGGATCATCTTGGCGTAGCAGCCGCCTTCGAAGTTAAAGACCGCAGTGTCCGACCAACCATGTTCGTCATCACCGATCAGAGTGCGCGATGCATCAGCGCTCAGCGTGGTCTTGCCGGTACCGGACAGTCCGAAGAATACGGCGGTGTTGTTGTCCGCACCGATGTTGGCCGAACAGTGCATCGGCATCACACCCTTTGCCGGGAGCAGATAATTGAGAATGCCGAAGACACTCTTCTTCATCTCGCCAGCGTATTTGGTGCCACCAATCAGGATCAGCTTCTCGCTGAGGTTGACCGCGATCACCGTCTCGCTGCGGGTGCCATGACGCTCTGGATCAGCGCGGAAGCTTGGCAGATCGATAATGGTGTACTCGGGCGCAAAATCGGCAAGCTCGTCTGTAGTTGGACGCACAAGCAGGGTGCGAATGAAAAGATTGTGCCAGGCCAATTCGTTGATGACGCGCACATTCACCCGGTGCTCTGGCTGCGAGCCGCCGAACAGATCCGCGACATAGAGCGTGTCCTTATCGGCCAGTGCCGCCATGAAATCTTCTTTGAGCGCGGCGAAGTGCTCGGGCGTCATTGATGCATTGACCTTGCCCCACCAAACTGTGTCTTCGGTGGTTGCGTCGCGAACAATGAACTTGTCCTTGGCGCTGCGGCCTGTGTGCGCGCCGGTCTTAACAACCAATGCGCCATGCTTTGACAAAGCGCCCTCACCGGCAGCGAGCGACGCTTCAACAAGCGCCGGCGTACCGAGATTGGGGTGAATTTCAGCGGACGTGCTGATTCCCTGAGCCGAAAGGGTTTGGGCGAGAGGGGTCAACGATTTTCTCCTGAACCGGTTACATTTCGCGGGGAAATTGCCGGGGACGACCACACTTCCCGCATACGTATGCGTAGAAGGGGTGGAATAGTCCCGGAGCCGCGCGCGAAACGGCATAGGGAGCTGTGTTTGAGTCGTCAAACGAGTCGGCCCAGAATCTTCCTGGTATATTAACCAGTCGTCCCATTAGAGAACGCCAGCGCGTTGTTTCGTTGCGGCGAAACGGCTAATCAAATCCTATCATCTTGCGGGAGAGAGATCAGAATGGGTGACATTCCGGCGGACAATCGGAGCGCGAGTGACGCTGTCACGATCGCTTTGGTCGATGACGACCGCAACATTCTGACTTCGGTCTCGATCGCTCTCCAGGCAGAAGGGTACGTCACGCGCCTCTACTCAGATGGCGAGACTGCTTTGAAGGCGTTGCTCGAAAACCCCCCTGACTTGGCGGTGTTTGATATCAAAATGCCGAAGATGGATGGGATGGAATTGCTGAGCAAAGTTCGCGAGCATTCACCGCTTCCAGTTATCTTCCTGACGTCCAAAGATGACGAACAGGACGAGGAAGCGGGGCTTGAGCTTGGCGCAGATGACTACATTGCGAAGCCGTTTAGCCAGAGATTGCTGATCGCCAGAATACGGGCGATTCTGCGACGGGCGGACCCAAGCAGAGAGTTTGATAGCGATTCGGATGAGGCCGAAACATTCAACCCTAGCGTGGAACGCGGCAGGTTGTTCATGGACCCAGCTCGACATCAAGTCACTTGGAATGGGCGCCCCGTAAGCTTGACCGTGACAGAGTTCCTTATCTTGGAAGCCCTCGCCGCTCGTCCGGGTGTGATCAAGAGCCGCAACCAGCTCATGGACGCGGCCTATCCTGACGATGTCTTTGTCGACGATCGAACCGTCGACAGTCACATCAAGCGCATGCGCCGCAAGTTCCGCAGCGTCGACCCAGAATTCGCTGCGATCGACACGCTCTATGGCGCAGGATACAGCTTTGGCGAGGGGTAGCTCCATGCCTGTCGCTGAGGGCAGTCTTTCCAATGATCGTTTCGAACGGCTGACCCTGGCTGGCCGATTCTCGCTAACCGCGCGAATTCTGATCGTGAATATTCTACCGCTGGTCCTGCTCGGCGGCGGCCTGTTCTATCTTGATAGCTATCGCACGCAATTGATCGACGAGCGTTTCAAACTTGCGAGGATTGAGGCGCAAATCACTGCTGAGGCGCTCGCTGGCGCAACCCGAGAGCGGCAAGAGGCCTTGTTGGTTCAGATCGGCAAGGAACAACAAATGCGGCTCCGAATGTTTGATGCCGAAGGCCGGTTATGGGCCGACAGTTTCGAACTGGACGAGCCAGGTTTTGCTTTTGCCGATATCGAAGACGACGATTGGGAGCAGCAGTTTGCACGCTGGTTAGACCGCGCCGTCGACGCAATTGTTAGCGCGGAGTCCGTCACCGATTATGTCGAGCCCGAAGCCCAGTCGGCTGAGGCCTGGCCTGAGGTTGTGCGCGCCCGCGAAGAGGGGTTGAGCCAGATAACACTGTATGATTGGCGCGACGGCACACCCGTCATCACCGCCGCCGCACCGGTCGGTCTCAACGGGGCGACCTTGCTTACGACACGCAATGCAGTGGACATCACTGAGTCGGTCCGTGCGGCTCGATCCGCTCTCAGCATCGCCGTTTTGTTCATCCTGTTCGGGTCGATCCTGCTTTCACTCTATCTCGCTCGCACAATTGTCACGCCGCTGCGGCAATTGTCACGCGCTGCAGTGAGAGTGCGACAGGGCCGGGATCGCGAGGTCGAGGTCCCTCGGCTACCGGAGCGTGGCGACGAGATTGGGCTATTGGCGCGCGCCGTGTCTGACATGACGGGCGCGCTGCGCCAGCGCATTGATGCGGTGGATAGCTTTGCTGCCGATGTAGCTCACGAGATTAAGAACCCCTTGGCGAGTCTGCGCAGTGCGATTGAGTCCTTGCCGAGAGTGGAAGACCCGAAGCTTCGCGAAAGGCTGACCGATATCGCGACCCACGACGTTCGCAGGATTGATCGTCTGGTTTCTGAGATATCCGACGCCAGCCGGATCGACGCAGAGATGTCCCGCGCGACCCTCGAGCGCATCGATATGGCAGACTTGGTTCGCTCCATTATTGGCAGTCGAGAAGACCGAGCGGAGAACAGAGGGACTGAGATAGTCCTGAATACCCGTGGGTTCGCGGCGAATGTTTTGGGTGTTGGAGCTCGATTGGAACGGGTGGTCGAAAACCTGCTGGACAATGCTGTGTCCTTCTCTCCACCTGGCACACCAATTGACGTCGATGTCGACAATGATGGCGATAGAGTCGTCCTCAGGGTCTGTGACGCCGGGCCAGGCATCCCCGAAGACTCGCGCGAGAAGATCTTCCAGAGATTCCACTCGGTCCGTCCTGAGAGCGAGGATTTCGGCAATCATTCGGGCCTTGGCCTCGCAATCGCTCGAGCGATCGCTGAAGCGCATGATGGATCACTCGAAACGCAGGATCGTCCTGACGGCAAAACCGGTGCCTGCTTTCGCCTCGAACTCCCAGCGAGCTAACTGTGGCAATAGATGAGCCCGCTCTTGTTCAAGCAACCGCCGTTGCGATTGGTGGACGCGCGGTTGCCTTTCGAGGTCCACCGGGGAGCGGTAAGTCCAGCCTGGCATTGGCCTTGATAGACCGCGGTGCGATTCTGGTTGGGGATGACGGTATCCAGATTGAGCGCCGGGGATCACAGGTGATTGTCTCTCCGCCACCGCATATCGCTGGCAAGCTCGAGATCAGAAATCTTGGATTGGTTGAACTTCCAACGACGACCGCGCCACTTGGACTGATCTTGGACCTAGCCCAAAAGGCGGAACGATACCGAGAACAGGCGGAAGTGTCTGAGCTGCTTGGAATCCCAGTGCCTGCGCTCCCGTTTGATCCGGGTCATATCGCGCCGGCCGTTCGCGCGGAGTGGGCTCTGCAGATTCACGGGCTTGCATTCTCGTAGGACACAGGCACATTGTTACAGGTCATTAACCCCGGCCGGACCATGTAGTGACTATGGAAGACGACGCCGACCTCAAGCCTGTTACTGCTATGCCTGACAAGGCGAAGCAGCGCATTTTGTTGTTGACGGGCCTGTCCGGCGCCGGGAAATCAACCGCTTTGACCGTGCTTGAAGACCTAGGCTGGGAAACCATCGACAACCTCCCGGTTCGAATGCTCAAGCGATTGATCTCGATGCCGGATGATCAGCGTGGCCCTCTGGCAATTGGTTTCGATTCGCGCACTCGAGGGTTTGTCCCAGCCGACATAATCGCTCTGGTGAAGGAATTGTCGAAGCGCGATGACCTGACGATCTCTTTCGTATTCATCGATTGCAGCGACGCAGAATTGGAACGGCGTTACAACGAGACTCGCCGGCGCCATCCCATGGCTCAAGGCCGCCCACTGATGGAGGGTATGCGAGCCGAGCGCGAATTGCTCGAACCGATGCGACGCTGGGCCGATACCGTGATCGACACGACCGATTTGTCGAGCAATGATCTGCAGAACCAGGTCCGCGACCTGTTTGGCGACGGGTTTGGCTCGCCAATCACCCTCACGGTTTCCAGTTTCGGATTTGCTCGGGGAATGCCCCCGCTGGCAGACTTGGTTTTCGATATGCGGTTTCTCGATAATCCGCATTGGGTCGAAGGCCTGCGAGAGCTTACCGGAAAGGATCAGGCAGTTGGAGACCACATACGCTCTGATCCAGCGTTTGACGCTGCATTTGGGCAAATAGAGGAACTGCTGCTGACGCTTCTGCCGCGATACCAAGCGCAAGGTCGTTCTTATGTTCATATCGCGTTTGGCTGCACAGGTGGCCGCCATCGGTCCGTTTTCACGACCGAGCAAATGGCGGAAAGCTTGCGCGATGCGGGATTTTCGCCCACTGTCCGCCATCGCAACTTGGGATCGCGCGCAGCTGACGAAATCGAAGGCCGGCGACGTTGACAGGAACGACTGGAACACTATCGCCGCGTAAAGCTGGTAACTAACGGATCCGATTTTCGCTCATGATTGGCTTGATTCTGGTGACCCATGGCCTGCTCGCGGACCAGTTCTTGCACGCCATGGAGCATGTGGTTGGCCCGCAGACCCACGTGGTCACTGTTTGTATTGGTCCCAATGACGACATGGAACAACGGCGCCAGGAGATCGCTGATGCCATCCCTGCGGTCGATTCTGGAGCCGGTGTTGTAATTCTGACTGATCTGTTCGGCGGGACCCCTTCAAACCTGGCTATCTCGCTGCTCGAAACCGGCAAGGTCGAAGTCATCGCGGGGATCAACCTTCCGATGCTGATCCGGCTTGCAGGCGCGCGCAAGACTATGAGCGTGGTCGAAGCCGTCGAGGCCGCTCAGGAAGCCGGACGCAATTACATCACCGTCGCCAGCGAATTGCTGGGGGACGATTCCAAACCGGCTCAGGCATCGAAATGACAGAGTTGCGCCGCACTGTTGAGATCGTCAATCAGCGCGGCCTGCACGCCCGCGCAAGCGCAAAATTCGTAGGTGCCGTGGCGGAGCTTTCCGAAGCCACCTCGGTCAAAGTGGCCAAAGATGGGAATGAGGCCGCTGGAGGCTCGATCCTAGGACTGATGATGCTGGGCGCGGCCAAGGGCGACTGCGTCGATGTGATAGTATCAGGCGAAGACTCTGAGACCGTTCTGGCCGATTTGTGCGGCATGATCGAAGACGGATTTGGCGAGGAATGAGCCAGACCTCGGGCGCGCCATTCCGCAAGCACATTTCCGGCTTTTCCAATCCCACCGTCAAATACCTCCGCAGCCTGCGCGAGAAGAAACACCGCAAGCGCGCTGGCCAATTCCTTGCCGAGGGTCTTCGATTGCTCACGGATGCGCGTGAATGCGGGCACATTCCCAAAACGCTCGTAATGGCAGAGGGGCGCGATCCGCATCCGCTTATCGCCGCGTTGGAAAGCAGTGTGGCGGAGACTCACGGCGAAGTGATCACCACAACGCCCGATATCCTCAGCAAGATCACGGGCAAGGACAATGCCCAGAGCGTTATTGGGGTGTTTGACGAATTCGACACCGGGCTTTCCTCGATCGATCGCACAAGCGCCGCCATTTGGCTGGTGGCACAGGACCTGCGTGATCCTGGGAACCTCGGGACGATGTTGAGGACCGGCGACGCGGTGGGTGCCGGCGGCTTGATCCTAATCGATGATTGCGCCGATCCCTTTTCGGCCGAGGCAGTGCGGGCGAGCATGGGCGCCGTGTTCACGCAGCATGTCGCCCAAGCGCGGTGGGAAGAATTCCTCCCCTGGCTGCGGAGCGGCGCAGGCCAGCTGGTCGCTGCCAGCCTGCGCGAGTCGGTGCCCTATCGCGGCGCGCCCTACGCTGCGCCGTGTTTCATCCTGATCGGGAACGAATCGCAGGGTCTGCCCGAAGCATTCGAAGCCGAGTGCGATCTGCGTGTGACCATGCCTATGAAGGGCCGCGCTGACAGCCTCAATGCCGCGGTTGCAGGCGCCGTTCTAGCCTATGAAGTGTTGGACGGTCTGGGCGGTTGAAACCCGACGAGGTTGACCATACCACCCCCTTAGTCTCATAATAAGACCGAAATCACCGCCGCGTTTATCGGCTAAGCGAGGAGCCAACATTGGCCGCAGATCCATCCCAATTCATCGGGGCCTGGCGCCTGCTCGATTGGGCCGTGACCCTGCCCGACGGCACCATCAGCCATCCCTATGGCGAGCATCCGATCGGCCATATCATTTATTCCGAGAATGGCGCGATGTCGGCCACTTTCATGGCGGAGAAACGCCGCGGACTGGGCGTTTCTCGTGCGGACTTGCCTCGCGCAGTCCCCAAGTCGATCGCCGCTCTGAAAGCGGGTGAGCTCGATCCACTCGCGCGGGCCTATTTCTTCTCAGCGATCACCTTCACCGGATATTGCGGGACCTATTCGGTCTTGCCCGACCGCGTGGTCCATCACGTAGAAACCTGCCTGATCCCCGATTGGGTCGGGACTGACCTCGCCCGGAGCTATGAGTTCGATGGCGACAATCTGATTCTCGCTGCAACAGAGAATGGCGTGACCGATCGCCTGGTCTGGCAAAGGCACTGAGCCGCGCCCAGCCCCTCACGCCCGCACAACCGCCTCGCGCTTGATCCACTGGAGGATTGTCTGTTTGCTGTCCGCCCCGGTCGTAGCGGCAGCGTCTTCGACCAGTTTGGCCAATGTCACACCGCCCAACGTAGCCCGATAGGCCGCCTCTGCCTGGGCAAAGGACTTGGCAATCGCGCACGGCTTGCGGCAATCGCCGTTTGAAAGCCCGCAAGGCCCGTCACGGCGGATCTCGGTGCAGCGAAAACTTGGAGCGCTGCCTTCGATCGCGGCAGTGATCTGCCACAGCGAAATCGCCTCAGGCGCTTGGGACAGCTGATAGCCACCCGATGCGCCACGCTGCGCGGAGACGATCCCCGCCCGGCTCAGCGCTTGCAGCTGCTTGGCGAGATAGGGTTGTGGCACGCCGAGATAGGCCGCTAGAGCCTCACCCGAAAGCGAGGCTCCGCGCGGCAGCAGAGCCAGCAGTGTGCAGGCATGCGCGGCCCACTCGACGCCCTTGCTGATTTTCATCCTTGCGCAGCCCTACTCTTGCTCAGCCGCCGAGATTGGCGCGCAGTTCGACAATCCGCGTAGCGTTGACCCCAGCATCAGAATGACCAACCCGCGAGCCCGAACGGACATGCACGCCGTCTTCGTCCAGGCGGAATTCGACATCGTCGACGAAGCCGAATGTGGCTGAGGTGAACTCGCTGGCAAGATAGCTATCTTCGGTGATGGTCACGACCCCGCCCATCTCGGTAATCGCGTCGGGAAGCGCATCCCAAGCGCCGGCATCGAGCATGTCGACCAGCTTCTCTTCGCTAGTGCCGGCCTCGCTCGATACGCAATTGGGGGAGTCCGGGCATGGAGCCAGTTGGCCAGCGACCAGGCCAGGCGCGGTGCCGCTTTGCGAAGATTGGCCGAGGTAAACGAACGCGCCCGCCCCCAGAATCACCAAAGCAAACACCGTGTAGAATAGATATTTGAGAAATTTCATCGGGAACTCCCCCCAAGGTCAGATTTCAGATCAGATTTGCACTTATTATGGATATCTTTTATCCGTTATTCGAATCGCAGTAAAGAGACTGTGTTTCCGCGAAGGGGGACAAAATGCTGAGAGACGACCAATTGCCGAGCAATCGCGGACTTTCCATCCTCGCGCGACTGCTGTTCACCTCGCTGTTCTTCCTCTCGGGCGTGACCCATTTCACCAACATTCCCTATTACGTTGCGCTCACCCCAGAGGTCGTGCCCTACCCAATTTTCTGGACTCTGCTGTCAGGCGTGGTTGAGCTGGCCGGTGCCGCGATGATCCTGTTCAATTGGCGCCCGCGCTTGGGCGGGTGGCTGCTTGTGCTATTCCTGATCCCGGTCACGATTGTCGTGCATGGCTATGAGATGATCTACGCTGAGGAAGCGATCGATCGACTCAATCAACAAGCGCATTTCCTCAAAGGCTGGGCGCTGACCGGCGCTGCGTTGTTGGTGACACAATTGGGTGTTTCGCCACGCAGCGTGAGTTGAGTGACCTAGTCGCCGGCGATAAAGTGGGTGATCCGCCAAGCGCCGCTCTCCTCGTCGCGAAACACCAGCAACCGATAATCAATCTCGGAGCGGAGCTGATCAAACAGAACGAAGCCCTTGTCGCCAGTCCTTGTTGAAACTTCGAGATAGGTCTGGTCAGGATTGTAGGGCCCGGTCAGGGTCACCACTTCCCAATTCAGATAGCGGACAAGCGGGGCATTGGCGCGCGGCTCACTGCGCAGGGGCACTTTGGTCCCGAGCGAGACAAAGGCCGAAAACGGATCGTCGGTGCCGAGGTTCTGGCTCCACAGCCAGGGGAAGGCCATTTCGAAATCGGAATCCGCGGCGCAACCCAGCGCAATGGTCTTCTGCAATTCGCCCCAGAGACCGCGCTGCTCCGATTCCAGCCGGGCACGAAACTCTTCCCAACCGCTGCCACCGCCAAAGTCGAGCATGATATCCGGATCAACAATCGATTGGAGCATCTCGGCATTGCGATTGGCGACAGCCGTCGACAGGGTCATCCGGAAGGCGTCAACGCCTTCAAGGTGGGTACACTCATTGCGTGGATAGAGATGCTCTGCGCTTGCAGGCGTGGCCAACACCGCAAAGGCTATCACTCCAAGCGCTGCTGATTTCCACATCGGCCCTCTCTCCCCTCCGTTCCAGACGAGGAAGGTTGCACCTCGCACCCGCTTCGTCAATCTGCCGTTCCGTCGCCGTTCATCCTTTCAGGCTCAGGTGATCCATCATGACAAAGCTCACCTCACTTTCCGTTCTTGCTGCTGGCCTAGCGCTGGTGGGATGCGCCATGCCCCCACCAAGTGAGTTGGATGACACCTCTTGGCGAAGCACTCCGCAAATGTCCGAAGCCGAGGGATCGGCTACGGCCTCGCTCAAATTCGCTCAGGGTGAAGTCAGCGGCAGCACGGGCTGCAATCGTTTCTGGGCGAATTACCGGATCGAGGGTGAACAATTGACTGTCGAAGAGATGGCAGTGACCGAGCGCGCCTGCTTGGGTGCGGCGGGAGAGCTCGAGAAGCAATTCGTGGAATTGTTCGCGCAGCCGGTGAGGTTCGAAGTGCAGAGCTCGGGCAATCTGACTGTGACCAGAGGCCCCGACCTCTCGCTGACGTTTGAGCCGGTGGAATAGAGTCGAACGCTAACTCCGATTGATCACTCAGCAGCGTCGCGGCGATCTTCCAGTTCTTTGGCGACAAGATCTGCCTTTATGCAGGCTTCAGGATGACCGGCTATGCAGGCACGGTCCAGAAACATGCTAGATCGGTCGAGGTCGGACTGCCCGTAATAGTGCTCGCCGAGCACAAAGCAGCTCAGCGCACCATTATAGCCGCAGTCCTCGCCCAAATTCCGCACTCCTTCTTCGACAGCCACCTCGCCTCCCATACCGTTGAGCTGCATATCGCCCAGCAGGCCGCAGGCTGCTCGATTGTCCGCATAACAAGCGGCCTCAGCGATACCGCGCGCGCGAACTAGATCGACCGACCCACCCCGACCAGAGCGCAGCATGTAGGCGAAGTAGAGACAGCCTTGGGTCTCGCCCAGTTCGCAGGCCTCAGAAAAGTCTGATCTGGCCAATGTGACATTCTGTGGGATGCCCTGGCCTCTGAGCCGCGCTCGGCCGGCCGCAAAGCAGCTTGAGCCACTCCTCTGATCGCAAGCATCGTCGTAGGTTGAGAGCGCCAGGTCTGGATCGGCCGCGCCCCCCTTTCCTGCAAGAACAAGGTCCCCAAAACGAGTACACCCTTCGAGGTAGTCGAGATCGCAAGCGGATCGATAGGATTGCCGCGCGACCTCAAAGTCACGCTCGGCTTCGGAGCCGCCAACTTGAGATTGGCCGAGCCGGAAACAGGCCCGGCCGAAGCCTTGATCGCACAGCCGGGCCAACTCGCCTTCACTGAGCGGTGCTTCGACTGCTTCTGCGGGTTTGGAAGATGTAGCCGGGCGCTCCGCTTCCGATTTGTCAGCTCTGTCGACCGCACTGGCATCAGACAGGCTGAGCAGTTCATACCGAAAAATGCGGACTCCTTGTTCCACAACGCCGTCTTCGGTCTTCAGCTCATGCGCCACAAATCCTGGCTTTTGAAGCAGTACGAAATAACCCCATAACGAGTCCTGTTCATGGTCCAGTTCGAGCTGGCAAGGGGTTGTGCATTCACCCAAAACTTCGCGGTCGGGATAGCTTTTCCAAATGAGAACTTCGGCGCCAGCAGGCGCAGTTTCGATTGTTATGGTTTCGGCATTGGCAGGTGACGCCGTCACCACGACAAAGGCAATCAGGGAAAGAAGCAACAATCGGATCATGACAACCGAGTTGATTGCACGAGTGCGAACAGCAAGCAAATTCGTCGACTGCCCTACTCAGCAGCGTCGCGGCGATCTTCCAGCGCCTCGATATCTTCGACGCCTTCGGCATCACTGGAATTGTAGCGCGGCGCGGCTTCGACCAGCGGCACATCGTCAATCTCACGCTTGCCGATCTCGATCCCCTTATCCGCCAGGCGTTTGCCAGAGGACAGGACGTTGCGCTCAAAACTGCCGACGAATTTGTTGTAATTGTTGACCGCGCTTTCGAGCCCGCCACCAACGCGCTTAAGATGCTCGGCAGTGACGGCCAGACGGTCGTACAGTTCCGCCCCCATCCGGCCGATTTCCTGAGCCTCACGCGCCAGTCCATCCTGCCGCCAGACCTGCGCGACCGTACGCGCGATCGCGACCAGATTGGTCGGGGTGGCGAGCAGCACGCGCCGCTCAAACGCGAAGTCCCACAATTGCGGATCGGCTTCGAGCGCGGCTGTGACGAAGTGCTCGCCGGGCACGAACATGATCACATAATCGGGCGCTTCCTCGAACTGGCTCTGATAGCTCTTGGCGCCGAGCGTCTGGACGTGGTTGCGCATCGATTTGGCGTGCAATTTGAGCTGTTGCTCGCGCACTTCGTCATCGTCGGCCTCAAACGCTTCCTGATAGGCGTTGAGCGAGACCTTGGAGTCAACCACCAGCTTCTTTTGCCCGGGCACATTGATGATCGCGTCGGGCCGCAACCGGCCATCCTCGGTGTCGATCGAATGCTCCAGCTCAAAGTCGGTGTGTTCGGCCAACCCGCATTGTTCGAGCAGGTTCTGCAGCGCCCGTTCTCCCCAGCGCCCGCGTGCCTTGGGGGCATTGGTCAGCGAATTGCCGAGCCTTTGCGCTTCCTTGCGAACCTGTTCCTGCCCGGCGCGCATCAATTCGATCTCACGATTGAGGCTGGAGAAGGCATCGGCGCGCTGTTTCTCAAGCGTCTCGACCTGTTTCTCATATTTCTCAAGCCGCTCACCGACCGGGTTGAGCAACGCCTTGATCTTGGCTTCGCCGGTCTCTTCGGATTGCTTGAAACGCTCCTCGGCGCGTTTGAGGAAGGCCTCCTGCGCTTTACCGAGCACCTGCGCCCCGGTGTTCTCAAACTCTTTTAGCAGTTTGTCGCGACTTTCTTCGAGCAAGCGTTTCTGCTCGGCAAAGGTCGCGCGCTCCGCCTTGAACACTGTGTTCTCATTGCGGAGCTGACCAAGCTCATCCGCCAAAGCATCCGCCCGCGCCGCGCGTTCCTTGGTCGCGGCCAGCTCAATCTGCGCTTCGCCCAAATCGGAAACAGCCTGCTTGAACTCACCCTCACGCTCGTCCAGCCGCGCCTTGAGCTCGGCTGCCGGACGAGAGGCAAGAACCCACGCCAGACCCGCCCCTACCGCCAGACCCACGAGCAAAGCGACAATCACCAATACCGATTCATTCATGCTCTGCTTATAGCACGGAACAAATGTGGAACACTAGATATGCACGGGATATCCCCGACTGATCGAAATCTATCGCGGCAAAGCCAGCACACACAAAGTGTAGCGCGGGCTGCTCGAACTCGCGCTGTTTGTGAGCAGGCTGACCGAGTGGACCCCGCTATCGACATCCATGACGCAGGCAGCGGCGGCTTCGAACTTCTCGTAATGCGAGACTCGCACGCATTCCTCGCCGTTGATCTCGACCGCAACGCCAACCCGCGCGCTGCCCGCGGTCCGCAAGGCGCTGGCTTCGACATGCAGACGTGAGGGATCCGCCAGGTCGAGCGTCAGCGAAGAGGCGTCATCGCTGACATTGCACACTCCCGATTCTGACCGCGAGCTGGTCAGCGAGAGGCTGCCGATCGACAGCGATGCGGTCGCAATCATAGCTACGAATTGGGTGCTGTTGGCCAAGGTTGGATCCTCCCTATGGGAGACACTTCAAACCCTAGTAATGGCAAGGAATCGATAGGCTTACACTCCGTATTGCCACGGAGGGAGCTGCTTCATTCTCTACGATTACCGAACTGCGTCACGATCCAATTGTAGATGTAGTAAAGACCAAGCGTGAAACCGATGAAATAGACCGCAAAGCGGATCGCCAACTCATCAAAGCCGGCGGCGCGATCGTAATATATCCACGCGCACATCAGTGCTGCGTAGAGAAACCCGCCGAGCGCCGCTCCGTTGAAGCTGATCGTCCGCGGCATTACGCCGCCTGGCGCAGCTTCTTGAGCTTCTTCAATGCCATATTGCGCTTGAGCCGCGAGAGGTGGTCAATGAACAGGATCCCTTCGAGGTGATCCATCTCATGCTGCAAGCAGGTCGCCAACAGGCCTTCGAGATTTTCCTCATGGTGATTGCCGTCGAGATCCTGATAGCGCACCGTGCAGGTCGCCGGACGATGCACATCGGCGAAGATCTCAGGCACCGAGAGACACCCCTCCTGATAGGTTGAAACTTCTTCCGCCGGATCGAGGATCACCGGGTTGATGAACACCAGCGGCTCTTTCTTGGTCGGCTGGACTTCGCGGCCGTCCTCGGTTTCTTCGGGCTCGGCATCAGCGTCTTCGGGCTGGAGATCGATCACCAGCACGCGCTTGGGTACGCCGACCTGGATCGCGGCCAGACCAATACCCGGCGCGTCATACATCGTCTCAAACATATCCTCGACCAGCACGCGCAGATCGTCGTTGAACTCATCGGGTTCAACCGGGTCAGAAACGGTCTTGAGCCGGGGGTCCGGCACTTCCAGAATTTCACGAATAGCCATGGGGGTGATTTAGTGTGTGGTCCCACAGGTCGCAAGTTGAAGGTTTCGATGAGAGTGATTGGTTGCATGTGAGTGCGGTCGCGATATCCATCGCGACCTTGCTGTGCCAGCCCATTCCCCCACCCGACCACGCCAAATTGTACCCTGGGAGGTCGGGTGGGGGAGTGGGCCGGTACAGGGCGCAGGACTTGACGAAGGCAAGTCCGATCAGACGCCACGCCTAACCAACAGGCCTTCTTGCCCGCAGCGCCTGTGCCAAGGTCCCCTCATCGAGGTAATCGAGCTCACCGCCGACCGGGAGACCATGCGCCAATTGCGTGATCCTAAGTGAATAGGGTTCGAGCCGCTCAGCGAGATAATGCGCGGTGGTCTGGCCCTCGAGGGTCGCGTTCATCGCCAGCACAACCTCATCGATCTCGCCAGTCTCGACCCGCGCAAGAAGATTGGTGATGTTGAGGTCCTCGGGCCCAACTCCGTCGAGAGCTGAAAGCCTCCCACCGAGCACATGATAGCGCCCCTGAAAAAGCCGCGCGCGGTCCAAAGCCCAGACGTCGGCGACATCCTCAACCACGCACAGCGACTTGGCATCGCGGCGGTGGTCCGAACAAATCCCGCAGGGATCGCTGGTGTCGACATTGCCACAAATCTGGCATTCGACCAGCGTCTCGCTCACCGCGCCCAAAGCATCGAGCAAAGCTGGCAGTGCCTGTTCACGGTTCTTGACCAGCCACAGCACCGCACGCCGCGCCGAGCGCGGTCCCAGCCCTGGCAATCTCGCCAATGCGCCGGATAATGCTTCGATCTCTTGCGATGCCATGGGGTGGGAGATAGGGCCTGCGAACCGTAGACGACAAGGTATTGCCTGCCCTTATGCGCATCACATTTATGGGAACACCGGACTTTGCTGTCCCGGCGCTGGTCGCTTTGCATGCTGCGGGGCATGAGATCGTCTGCGTCTACAGCCAGCCACCCAGCCATTCGGGCCGCGGGAAGAAGCTGCGCCCGTCCCCGATCCACGCCAAGGCTGAGGAGCTTGGCATTCCGGTGCGTACGCCCAAAAGCCTGCGCAAGGACGAAGCCCAGGCTGAGTTTGCGGCTTTGCAGGCCGATGTCGCGGTGGTGGCCGCCTATGGCCTGATCCTGCCACAACCAGTTCTCGACGCGCCTTCGCATGGCTGCATCAACATCCACGCCTCGCTGCTGCCGCGCTGGCGCGGAGCCGCGCCGATCCACCGCGCGATCATGGCCGGCGATGAGGAAACCGGCGTAACGATCATGCAGATGGAGGCCGGGCTCGACACCGGACCGATGTTGCACAAAGTTGCGACTGCTGTCGAAGCCAAGACCACCGGCGAACTGACCACTGAGCTTGCTCAACTGGGTGCCCAAGCTGCGGTCGAGGTGCTGAGCGATCTTACCGCCTTCCCGCCCGAACAGCAGGATGACGCGCTGGCGATCTACGCGCCCAAGATCGACAAGGCCGAAGCGCGGATCGACTGGTCGCGCCCTGCGGAGGAATTGGTCCGCCATATTCACGGCCTCGCCCCCTTCCCCGGAGCCTGGACCGATTTGGAGGGCGAGCGTCTCAAGCTTCTGGCGGCTGAGGTTACCGAGGGATCGGGCGCGCCTGGCACTGTGCTCGATGACCGCCTGGCGATTGCCTGCGGAGACCGGGCACTGCGTCCATCGAAGCTGCAACGTGCGGGCAAGCCAGCGATGGAGGCGGATGACCTGCTGCGCGGTTGGCCTGTCGGGGTGGGAAGGAAATTGATCTGATGGGGGATGGAAAGATGGAAGATGAACGTCCTGTCGCTGACAAATCAGAAACAGATGATAGCCGGGGCGACACTGGAGATAATGTTCCTGCCGACCCATCTGACAAGGCAGAGGCCGATGTAGCCACCGAACGTCCACTTGATATCAATCCAGATGGTCAAAAGACCTCAAGTGACCTTTCGCTTGCGCTCGTAGCCCTGCTTGCATCGTCCGTGGTTGCAGTTGTTCAGTCAGGCGGACAATACACGCTTATCGATACATATGTCGGAGCTTTTCTGCTCATAATAATAATGATCTATCGGAACGATTTGCCCTCGGGCAAATGGAGCGTTGCAGGCCCCGCTTCATTGATTGGACTTGCTACGGCCATTGCAGTTGCAGGGCTGATGAATGTCTTTGGATTCTTCGATACTCTACGCAACACAGAAAGGGCTGATACTGTAGTTGCTTGCCTCGCTCTTGCCATCGCGGCATGCTTGGTTTGCGGCAACTGGTTCAGAATCTGGCGGCAATCGAAGCAATGACCCGTTTCGCGCTCACAATCGAGTTTGACGGCACGCCTTTCATGGGCCTGCAGCGTCAGCCGCATGGGCCTAGCGTACAGGGCTCGATCGAAGCAGCGCTGCATGCAATCACGGGCGAGCAAGCGGTGCTCAACAGCGCGGGGCGAACCGACACCGGCGTCCATGCGCTCGCGATGCGCAGCCATGTCGATCTTGAAAAAGAGATCACCCCATTCCGGCTGATGGAAGCGCTCAACGCACATTTGCGGCCCGATCCGATTGCGGTGATCGCGTGCGAGGTCGTCGATGAGGACTGGCACGCGCGCTTTTCCTGCATCGGGCGACGCTATGTCTATCGCATCGCCAACCGCCGCGCGCCGCTGACGCTCAACAAGAACCGCGCCTGGCTGGTCCCGCAAGAGCTCGATGCAGCAGCGATGCATCGCGCCGCCCAAGCATTGGTCGGCAGGCATGACTTCACAACCTTCCGCTCGGTCCATTGCCAAGCCAAGGATCCGGTCAAGACGCTCGACCGGCTCGATGCCGAACAGATCGGCGACGAAGTTCATATCCACGCCGCCGCCCGCAGCTTTCTGCACCATCAAGTCCGCTCGATGGTAGGCTGTCTGGCATTGGTTGGAATGGGCCGTTGGAGCGAAGACCAAGTCGCTAAGGCCCTCGCCGCCAAGGACCGACAGGAATTAGGGCTTAACGCTCCCCCCGAAGGTCTGTACTTCGTCGAAGCCATCTATCCCGGCGACCAGGAGTAGAAATGTCCAACTGGTACAAATTTCCCAGCGGTTCCACGATGAGCGAAGGCGATTATCGCGCAGGACTTAGCGCGATGAATATCGTGTTTGGCGCCGTGCTGGGATTTGTCCTGGTCGGGGGCGAAGACCTACCAACCAGAGACTTTGTTGGCTTGCTCATCATGAGCGCCACAATCGTGATGATGGTTCAGTCGATCGCGCTGAGCGAATACAAGCTGTTCTCAATCGCAATCACCGCGGCGGCGATCTATTACCTGCCAGTCATAGCCGAGGATTGGTTCTCGCTCGCTGCGGTCCCCAAGCTGCAACCCACCCTCGCCGTGTGGGCGGGCATGGCGGTGATCCTCGAGATCTCACCGCGCGAGAAGCCTGAGCCACTACCAGATTCCGGGAAGACTGAACCAAACAAAGCGATCCAATCAGGAGAGAAATCAACATGACTACCGGCAAACAGCTATTCACCACGCTCGACGCGGGCGGCGCACTGACCGTTGAAATCAGCGAAGAGAGCTTCCCCGATCCAACCGGCAACCAGGTGCTGGTGAAGATGGAGGCCGCTCCGATCAACCCGTCGGATCTCGCGATCCTGACCAGCGCGGCTGACTTCGACAACGCCGAATACTCATCGGGCAAGGTGGTTGCGCAAATGCCCGAGCCGTTCCTGTCTGGACAGAAAGGCCGTCATGGCCAGCGGCTTCCCGCCGGTAACGAAGGCGCCGGCACAGTCATTGCGACTGGTGACAGCGACATGGCCAAGGCGCTGATGGGTCAGCGGGTCGCCTGCGTGCCGGGCAATGCTTTCAGCCAATATGCGATCGCCGATGCAATGATGTGTCTGCCATTGGGCGATCACGCTGCCGAAACCGGCGCTTCTAGCTTCGTCAATCCAATGACCGCGCTGGGCTTTGTCGAGACCGCCAAGATGGAAGGCCACAAGGCGATCGTCCATCTCGCAGCCGCCTCGAACCTCGGCCAAATGCTCAACAAGATCTGCCTCGAAGACGATTTCGGCCTGGTCAACATCGTCCGCAAGCAAGAGCATGTTGATCTGCTCAAAGCCGCTGGCGCCAAGCATGTCGTGAACTCATCCGACGATGATTACATGACGCAATTGCGCGCAGCCATCGCCGAAACCGGCGCTTTCCTGGGCTTTGATCCGATCGGCGGTGGGCAAAACACCGATCATGTCCTCAAGGCCATGGAGCAGGTTGCGTCTTCGCAGATGAGCGAATTCTCGCGCTATGGATCGGACCAAGACAAGAAGATGTATATGTATGGCCGGCTCGATCTGGGCCCGACCATTCTGACGCCGAGCTATGGCCTGCAATGGTGCGTCCAGGGCTTCCTGCTGACCCCGTTCCTGCAACGCGCTGGAATGGAAACTGTCGTGCGGATGCGCACTAGGGTGCAGCAGAACCTGACCACCACTTTCGCTTCAAACTACAAAGCGAAGGTCAATCTCGAAGAGATGCTGACCAAGGAAGCGATCACCGATTATCGCCAGATGAAGACCGGCGAGAAATATCTGGTCACGCCCTGGAGCTAGGGGTTTTTGGGCCAGGCACGAGGGCGCTCGATTGAGCGCCCTTTGTCTGGTCCTAGCTCAATATTGAAGCGAACGGTCAACGCTTGCTAGCTTTGCCAATACGATCCTCAATCCAGGTCGCGCGCAATGCGGAAGCCCATATTGACCTCGCGCCGAATGGTTGCCTGGCGAGATGCCGAACGCATTTGGCTCAAGCCTCCTGTAAAAGAAGCCCCGCGAAAGACATTGCCTTCGCCGCCGCGCGCGGGGTCGGTCACGCCGTTTTTGCTGACGCTATGGGATCAAGACCAACGAAAGATGTTGCGGTTTCGTGACGTCCGGTCTTAGCCCGCAACGGGCTCACCAGGCCAGGGGGATCAGCCCCGTAAGCAGACCCACCATTCAATCGGGTCAGCCGCAGTTTCGGGAATCACATTGTACGAGGAGGTAGGTTTGAAGTTTATCTATGCAGGTGGGGCAGGCCTCGCCCTTGCAGCAACGGCAATGATGGCTGCACAAAGCACCGCGCAATCCAATCGCAAAGAGCCTCTCGGCACGATTGAAGAGGTGGCTGCGTGCATGACGATGGGCGATGTGATCAAAGATCTCCAGCGCAAGGTTGAGGCGGACAATCGCTGGCTCGATGACGCCGCCAAGAATCGCTCCGTTTCACAGCGAACCTATTACAAGCGACAAGATGGCAACATTGCCCGAGCCAACATAGTCAATGATCTGCTCGCTAATTTTAATGCGGCGTGCACCTCAGGCAAGAAGTATGTGCATTTGCGTCAGTTGTGCACCACCCGACAAAGGCACGCTTTTTATTACATCTATGATTCGTCCTATTGCGTCGAGTATCGGCGAGACACCCGATAGGCACGGTCCGCGGCGATACATCCAGGGCCGCTTTCGCTCTCGATCAGGGATTATCAAACGCGGCCTGAATGCGCGCGGGGTCGGTCACGCCGCTGGCGATCAGCATTTGCAGCAGAATCCGCGCTTTCGGCGGGCCCAGAGCGCGCGCAGCGACAAAGTGATTGGCATCATCCTCGGGCTCGCGGTCGACCAGGCCTTCCTCCAGCCGACTGGAACGGACCACTGGCATGCCGACATGCGCCAGCCTGACCATCGCCTGCCGCACGGGATCGGGCATATTGCCTTCGCCGACCCCGGCGATAACAACGCCGCTTGTGTTCTCATCCACCAGCCGATCGACATAATCGGGGGTCATGCCGGCGTGGACATAGAGGATCGGAACATCAGGTAAGTCGGTCACAAATGGGAAGCGTGCGCCCTCCCCGCCCCGCCACGGGGCACCAAACCATTCGAGCGCGCTGGGGGTCACCAGCCCAACCGAATCGCGCGGGAACCCGGTGAATGCGTCTGATCCTCGGGTGGTCGCCTTGCGAATATCGCGTGCCGCGAACACCCGGTCTCCCATCACAACGAGCACCCCGCGCCCGGCAGCCTCGGCATCGCTCACAACGCGCATGGCATTGGCGAAATTGCGCAGCCCATCATAGCCAACCGCATCTGCGGGCCGCATTGCTCCAACCAGTACCACGGGCTTCGTTGTCGGCAATGTCAGATCGAGCAGGAACGCGGTTTCCTCAACTGTATCCGTGCCATGGGTGATAATGATTCCGTCGCACTCGGGATCGGCCAATCCAGCCTCGATCGCATTGTGGAGCTGCGTCCAGATCGCCGGTCCCATATCCTCCGAGCCGATATTGGCGATCTGCTGGCCGGTCAGCCGCGCCGCAATTCCCAGCTCGGCCACAAGCTCCAGGAAATCGTCAATATGGATCTGCCCAGGGCGATAATCGTGCCGCGTAGCGGAATCCGCCTTGCCGGCAATCGTGCCGCCGGTCGCCAGAACAAGGAGGTTGGGAACGGTCATAATGACAGCGCCGATAGCCGCCCGAGATAAATTCTGCCAGAACGCAATTGATTTTGAACTTTTCCGCGCTAAATAGCGCGCTTCGCACACACGCGAAGGGCGATTAGCTCAGTTGGTAGAGCATCTCGTTTACACCGATACGAGGCTTAACTTTAACGCATTGTTCCTTCACACTTTTTCAAAGACCGGGTGGGTCAGGAGTGTGAAAAGAGTGGAACTTTACGCCACCCGTTTCACCCTCCGATGTGTCATTGCTGACCGAACATCCTCGTCGAGAACGTGAGCGTACTTCTCAGTCTGCCTAACAGTCGAGTGAGCCAGCATGTCCCTCACACTCATGATGTCCTTGGACGCCTTGAGGGTCTCTGTCGCCGCAGTGTGCCTGAGATCGTGAAAGAGACGCCAGTCCTTGAGACCGGCCTTCTTGACCGCTTGTTTCATCTGACCGGCCATGCCGCTGTAGGTGATAGGATACCGGCGTCCCTTCTCCCGACCGCCTAAGGTCTTCCACGCCTTGTAGGTGAATACGAACTCGCTCTCCGGTGCCAGCGAACACTGGTGGCGGATCAATCGCTCGATCCGGGGCGTCATCGGGAGCCATGCGGTGTCGTTCGTCTTCTTGGACTTCTTCTGGTATCGGATACGGCGACCGACCCAATCGATTTGATCCTTCTTCACCAGCAGAGCAGAGCGCCTGAGGCCTGTCAGGAGGGCAAAGAGGACCAGCGGACGATAATCCTTGCGGAGAGACCGCAGGAGCCTCGCCTGCTCGTCTCTGGACGCGTGGCGGTTCCTATCAGGCGGTGCTTCCAGTTGCAGATCGGTCCACTCGAAGTCGGGACTGGCTAGCTCGCCACGTTCGACGTTCCAATGCTTCGCTCGCTTGATCGCTCGGCGCATGAGATCGACCAGTTCACCATTCACGGTCCGGGGTGCGACTTCCTCCCGGCGCTTCTGCTGGTACTTGAGCAGATCATTGACTGTGAGCTTGCTGAGAAGCTTGTTGGGACCGAGGCGACGCGCCAGACGCTTGCATTGTCCTTTGATCGTGGCGGCGTTCTTCTCATGCTTCCCAGCCTCTTCAAAGAAGCGACCGAAGAACTGTCGTAGTGTGATCTCTTCGCGCTCGATCTTGGTGGTCTCGCCAGCTTCGATCTTGGCATGAGCCTGTGATGCAAGCCGGATCGCTTCCCGCTTGTTGGCGGTCTTTACAGAGCGAGAATATCGTACTCCTCGGACCCGGAAGTCGTATTTGTAGTTTGGCTTCCCGGTCGGGATGTGAAGTCCATAGGGGAGGTTCTCTGCCATCGCCGCGCCTTGAAGTCCTCGATCTCGCTCTCGTCGAGACGGACATGCGGTCGCTTCTGACCTCGGCCAACGCTGATCGTAGCCAGTTCGCCGTCTCGAATATGCCGCTCAATGGTAGTGCGGCTGACACCAAGGCGTCTAGCAGATTCAGCAATGGTTATCAAGCTTGACGGCGACACCGCTAGTTAACTCCTTCGAATCAGGAGTTAGCGAAAATCGACATTGAGGTCAACGAAAATCACCGGGAGGGAACAGTCGGGGCTTGAAGGCCCCTGCCCTCTGCTCCCTGCGGGAGGGCTTACCCGCAACGTTGCCCGGACAACGTATCAGAAAACTCGGTTAGACGGCGCTTCCACAAGGCGACACTGGCCGGTTCGGCTGGGACCCGGATTGCCTTGCAGATCAGCCATGCGAGTTCCGAACCTGAGATCGGTCCGGTCAACGCCCATGGTGGATCGAAACCCCGTGATAGGATGCCGCCGACCGACCTGCCAGTAGACCATATCAGGATCAAAGACGGCGGCAACCCGCATCGGTGTCCGCCCTTTCAGATGGAAGGTCACCATGCCTTGCGCTTCGTTGATCGCCACGTTCCACACCTTGCTGTCCGCGTCGGTGCATTCGAGGTACACGACGCTGGGAGGCGCTGCTTGGGCAAGCAGAAGAGTGATGAGTGTAGTGAACATGGCTTCTCCTTCCTATCTGTCGTGTCTTTACAAGTTGTTACCGGCCTGCTTGGCATGGTATTCTTCGGCGGCGATCAGGATCGGTGCCCACTGCAGATATTGCTGGCGGGTCCGAGGATCGCGGAAGAACCGCAGGTAGTCACCCGGCTGGTAGGCCGAGACGTTGAACAGGTCCTTGCCCTCGACCGTGATCGTGTCCGCGATCATCTTGTGCGGATCATATGGATCGTAGCGCATCGGCTCGCGTTCCCAGCGGAAGGTCGCCTTCTTCGCCCGAGGCTTCCACTCAGCGATCTCAGCGATGAAACCGGGACCGGGGTTGCCGTAAGGCCTGTAGCGCTCGACATCGGCGCTCATGGAGCGGTCTCGACGCCAGTCGTTGTACCGGCGCTTGGTCTCGCGTTCGCCCTCACGAAGCTCCCACACGTCTTCCTGACCGATCACGACCGACCCGACACCGAGGGTCTTGTTGAGCTTGGCGCGAAACTCCTCGAAGTCAGGCGCTTCGCCATAGGTCAGCGTCGTTGAGTCGTAGACCAGTTCGATGGCACGGGTGAAGCTCTCCGGGTCCCACACCTTGACAGGGTAGTGAGGGTGGAGAATTTCCGACCGGTCGAACAGGCCTTGCAGAATCACGCCGACACGGTTGAACTCCCTAATCTTCTCGTCGGCCATCTCCATCGCGTCGTCATAGTAGACGCTGCTGGGATCGAACGGCTGGGCACCACGGTACTTCGAGTCGAGTGATGGCCGGAAATATCGCCGGTCGTCGTTCTGCGGTGTGGCGTCGAACTTGGCGAGCTTCTCCTCATGCTCGGCCAGAGCCACCTCGTACTCGTTGCGAGTGAACAGGCTCTTCGGCGAGTTGCCCCACATCTCGATCATCATCGAACTGGTCGGGTCGTAGTCGTCGGCGTCCGGGAAAATCTTCTCCGGGAACTCGAAGTCACAGCCGATCCGCCAGAGCTGATCGCCGTTGCGGACGTAGAGGAACGTCCACATGTCGGTCTGTGCCTTCTGGATGTTGAACCATGCGTCCGAGAACGTCTTGGCGAAGCGTTCCTTGACACCACGGCGGACCCGGAAAGCGACGCAGCAGCGAGGGAACGGCAGTAGCCGGTCGAGATTGTGATCGCGAGATAGCCAAGCGTCGAAGTCTTCGAGGTTGTCGATCTCCATGCCACCAGCGTCATAGTCGAGGAGACACTCTTCATCCATGTAGTGCAGTCGTTGCATGACGTGCAGCTTCTCGCCGACCTCGGCTGGTTCACCGTCGCGGACCTTCGCCCGACCCTCAGAGAGACCGGCGTAGATTTCGATGGTGTAGATGCGGGTCTCGATGCCTTTGATCGAGTCCTTCATCGGAGCCACGGTCGCCTGCATCGGGAGCATCTGTGCGCCCATCCACTTGGCGAGGTGATGGTTCTCCTCCTCGACCTTCTTAAACAGCGCCGGGAGGTCTTCGTCCTTGGCCTTGATGAGTTCCTTCTTGTGGGCGTCGGCGTCGATCTGCTCTGAGATCACAGCCAGCGCGTTGGAACTCTCACCGCCGCTTTCAGCGATGGCCGTGCGAGGGACGACACCGAGGCGGGCCGTGACTTCGCTGATCTCACCCAGCAGCGCTTTGACATTGCCTTGGTGGGTCTCGATGCTCTTGGCGATGAAGGCTTCCGGATTGGGTTCCGGACGTAGACGCTCGTAGAGATTATCGACGTGGATGCGGTCGCTCCGGTGTCCTTGCTTGAACGAAGGGCTTTGGACCTCGACGTAGTTCGAGCCGTGCTTCATGACACAGGCGAACCACTCGTACTCCTCATCGTCCTTCCAGTCCTTCACCCACACCCAATTGGTGACGGCGAACGGATCGTCGTGCTGTACGCTGTCGTCCTGACGCGTGTTGGGTGTTTGGATAATCTCGCTCATGTTGCTCCTCTTTTTCTGTTGACACCTGAGTCGTAGGACAATTTGTCTCAGGTGTCAACAGGTTTCCTACTCTGAATAGTACCCTTCTTCGGTGATGTCATCCGGGTACTTGATGCAGTTCTCGACACGTTCGAGACTCTCGGTCCAGTTGTAGTGCATCGTGATGAGGCCGCGTGGGAACATGGTACATTCCTCGATCTCAAGATAGTCGTCGTAGGTGATCTCCCACTTCCAGCCGTGCTGCTTGGCGAGCTTCACGAATTGGGCACGGGGTCCGGTCTTTCGTTCGACCTTCTTCGCTTCCAGTTCCTTGGCCCGCTCGATCAGCCTAGGGTGCTTGGCCGGGGTGACAGGTTTTGTCATCCCTGCCCGCATCTTGATCTCCCATACCTTCGTGACACGGGCGCGGCGCTTGACCTTCTCGTGCTTGAGATCGACGATCTGGCGAGTGATGCCGCAGACGTACTTGTTGCCTGAGACCAGTTGCCAGTGGTTCCCGGCGATGATGAGGAAGGTCTTCCCGCCTCGCTTGCCGTGGGTCTGCTTGAGCCATGCAGCGAGCGTCGGGCGATCCTTGCCGGTGACGTTCATCTCGCAATAGGCGGTGATGTTGAAGGTTCGCAGGACCCGGAACAACTCTTGATCGTCGGTGCCCGTGACCTGCTTGCGGCGATTGATCTTGCGGATCAGGTAGGCCGCTTCGCCGGTCGTGCATCCGGTCAGGGATGAGATCACGGCTGGTCCGCAATATCGGTTGTTGTCGGCCTTGGTTTTGCCCGCTTTGACCGGTCCCATCTTGACCGTCTCAGATGATAAGATTCGATGGTACATGCTCATGATTCGTCAAACTCCTCTTTTGTGTTGACGAATCACTTATAGGACAATTTGTCCTATTTGTCAAATCGGGACAAAATCGACTTCTATCCCGTAACCCTCTAAAACTGCTGCACATTCACGCATTGTTCTCAGCATTTTGGGCATTCGAGCGTTCGCTTCGGCAGACTGTCCCGCGTAGGGTTTCAGCCAGTCATTCTTCTCTATCGAAGCCTTGTAGATTGCTCGCGTGAGGTTACACATCTCCTCCTCGGGAGGGATGTCGCCTGTCTCCATCATCTCGGCGAGTTCCATCGCCCTCTGGCACACGACATCGGCGCGAAAGGGTTGGTCGGCCAGCGACCGGATCACCAGTGGGAAGTCATCGAGGAAGTTCGAGAAACACTCCCTCTGGATGTCGGTCAGGCTCATGCAGGTTCGGCTCTCATCGCGGCTTTGCCTGCTGCGGTCCAGCGGATCGCGGCGTCTCTGATCTTCTCGAAGCCAAAGCGAGCGTCGCAGCGCTCGAAGAAGCCAAGCTCGATCATCTTTCTAACGAACGGGCTATCCGGGTTCTTGGGTTGCCACCAGAGGTAGTTATGGGTGTTGGCCCACACCTTTCTCAGGGCAGATAATTCGTTTTCGGTCGCTTCCGACATGATTCGCTCCTCTGTTGTTGACGATCACCGGATAGGACAATTTGTCGCAACCGTCAACGGTTACTTGTTCTTTCGGACGATCTCGCGGAGCAGGCGATCCGGGACGACTGTCTCGCCGCCTTTGGTTCCCTTCGCCGGGAGGAGCCTGTCAACTCGCTTGGCGAGTGATGCTCGCTGCTGCTTTGGCGTGGGCTTCTTCCGTGGTGTCGTCTTCTTGGGTGCAGCCTTCTTCGCTGCTGGCTTCCTAGCCATGATCTCTCCTATCCCCAATCGCCAAAGGCGTGTGCTGGGTCTTCGTAAAAGATGCGAGTGATGCTTGCTTTACGCAGGCGGCGGGTCATGTCGATGGTTCCCCGGTGTCCCGGAAAGACGAGACCGACATCAATGTCAGGGTTCTCATCGAGCATCTGCTGGTTGCGGATCGGACCGGCTTTCTCACCGTGCGTCTTCCAGTCCGCAGGAAACTTGCGAGTGATGATCCCATTTTGCTCTGCCCACTCGAAGCAGAACCAATCGACACCGTGCGGTGCCATGCCGTTGACCATCTCGGCGATGGTGAAGGCCTCGTGGTATTCGGTCAGCTTGTCGAAGACGAGGCCTCGATTCAAATACCGGGTGCCGCCAGTGACGATGACGATCTTCACTGGCGTTCGAACTTGACTTTCGCCGCCTGTAAGATCGGCGACTGCTCCCGGCAGAACACGATCCCGCTATGCCAGTCGGTCTCCTTGGCCGGATAAATGCGGATGCCGCACCAGAACTCGACAACCGATCCGAGGATCGCGGCGGTAGAGGGACCGCCGATGGTCTTGATACTCTCATACTCACGACCGAGTCGCTTCAATAGGTTCGTGGTCATGACGATCCCGGCTGGTTGTTCGCCGGTCTCAAGCTCGAACATTCGCAGTTGCGATTCCATCGCATCGATCACCGGGGTCGGGATCGGTTCCGTGACCTGTTTGGGTTCGAAGATCGCGAGGACCTTGTGGATGTCGTCGGCGTGTTTCTGGTTGGCCGCAGCCTTCCTGTCGCCGTCCTCAGTGCCCTTGTCCTTGTGGAGGCGGGCATAATGCTCGAACGTCTGAGCTTTACGCTGCAGCGTCGTGTATGCGGCCATAGCGGCTTGGTGATCGACCGTGGCCATGCCGAGCTTGCCGGTCACCGCTCCGCAGTCACATTCGGCTGGATATTGCTCGAAGTGCCAACCGCAGTCGGCAGCGTGGTCACTCGCTTTCATAGACATGGAGGCGGTTCCTCAAATCGTAGTTATCGACGGCGAGCCAGATCGCCACCATGAAGGTGATGGCCCACAGGATCAGAAGAACCATCGTCGCGAGGACGAGAGGGTCACTCATAGACCCGGTGGCCTTCCTGCTCGAAGATGAATGCCAGAGGACGCAGCAGCGCCTCGATCTCGGGTAGCTTCTTCTCGCTGGTGGCCTTGGCCGCGATCAGCTTGGCATCGGTTAGGCGGTCCCGCAGCTTGAGCGGTCGCACCAGTGGGTGTTGGGTGTTGAGTTCGGTCGCCTGCGGCATGAACTTTCGCATGACGTGGAAGGCGGTGTGTTCGTCGAACGGCTGGTCTTGGGTCAGCCATTCCCACTTGACGCCCTTGGCAGCGCCCCATGGTTCGAACCAGATGCGGGCGATCTCATGGCACCGCAGTACGTTGAACGCGACGCTACGATCATGCCCGAGCGGCTGGCTCTTGTAGCCAAGGGACATGTTGACCAGCTTGGCTTCGGATCGAGTGATGCCGAGCTTCTCGGCGAGATCGATATGGGGATTACTCATGGGATCAGCGAGAACCCCGCTGCAAGAGCAAAGCAGATGATGACCAGAGCGCCAAAAGGCGTCACAGGCGGTGAGCTATTGGTATCGCTCACGAGATCGGATAGGGACATGAAGCCTCCGGATGTTCGAATCACTAACTTGAAGGTCAGTCTTACTAACATCCGGAGGCAAATGTCAAGGGCTTAGGCGGTCGGTTCCGCTCCCATCTGGTCGAGAAACCACAGCACAGCGTCTTGATTGTTGACGAAGAAATCGCGGTCGCTTTCGTTTCCGAAAGCCGGTTGGTCGTCATCCAGAGGTCGCCGGGTGATCGTCTCGTGAGGACACATCGCCTTGAGCAGCGTCGGGAAGAAGTCCACCAACTGCTGCGGCGTCATCGTGATCTGATCCTCGAAGTGGGTTGGATCGTTGGCAAACGCCACGCTTCCAGAGACCGCCTGCTCGGCCAGATCGGAGATTTCGTCGAGGCCGATCATTCTGCAGCCGTATCCAGCGGGTCGGTGATGAGATCGAAGTCGAAGTCATCGCACTCGTCCGCCGCCTCTTCCAGAGCGTCAATCGCTTCTTGGATACGGTCGCCCTTGTCGCCGTATTGCATCGATTCAGGGAGGTTGTCCCATGCGTCCTGCTCTTCGTCGCGGATCGCTTCGATCTCGCCTTTGATAGCGTCGAGGAGCGGCTGCACCTCGTTAGCGAAACGATCCTTGACGGCTTGGATTGCCTTGCGGCGCTGCTTGTTCATGTGATGCCTCCTTTCTTTGGCGGTTCGTAGGGGACGACACAATCGCCCATCTTCTTGCAGTAAGCGATTTCGGTGTCGATCTGGTCGAATAGAAATCCGATCATGCTCTCAGCAGCGTCGTGGGCCGCAGCGAATTGTCCCGGCGTCTCGGACAGGACGATCCAGCGCCCCGGATACAGAGCGTTCTCGATGCCGTCCTTGGCGTGGTATGCGATGAGTTGGATAGTCACGATTCCAACGACCTCTTGACTTCGGCCTCGGTCGCGAACGTCTCGCCTTGATGCTTCTTCCGGCCACCGGGCAGGTATGCGAAGCCACCTTCGACAGACTGGATCACTCCGGCCCGCTTGCCGTCGAGCAACACACGGGTGCCGCCGAGGAATTTTTCGTAGGTGATGGTGGACATTGATTCGCTCCTTCTTGCTGTTGACAAGAAGGTTGTAGGACAATTTGTCCTAGGCGTCAATACCCTCTTGCATTATTTCTAATGCCTCTTCGGCGGTCGAGAGATTACTGCGGCGATCCTGTTCGGCGGTCAACACCGTGAGCCATCCACGACCTTGGTTGGCCTTGCGGTGAGCTTCGTTCGCAGAGATTTCAGCACATCGCATCGCCTCGTCGCCGCCGTTGTAACTGGACGCAGCGTCGATCTCAGCCTCGTGTCGCCCAATCGCCCGCTTGACGTGTCCGATGGTGTTCTTGAGGTGGGTGTGGGTCATGTCGCCGACGCGGATTTTGGTCTTGTCCCGCATCGTCCACACATAATCCTGACAGGGTTTTGCGAGTGCAATCATCGGCGATAATACCCTTCCAATTGATGCTCTTCGAGAACCTCTCGCGGCGGATTGAATCGAGTCAGGACGATCTTCGGCGGCTTGCCGATCTCGGTCGCCCAAATGTACTCCCACCGGTCGCTCACACCCATCTCGTCGATGATAGCGTCGGCAATCGCCTGCCAGACCAGATGAGAGTTGCCGGTGCAGCGCTCGGCAATCCGTTCGTTGACCTCGCGTTGAAGGATTTCAGCCTGTTCGTCGATGCCCATTAGAAGTGCCTCATACCATCGTAGCTGCGAGGCGCAACGGCGGTCATGACCTCCCACGGCGTCGTCCAGCAGATGATCCACGGGATCGTCATGACAAAGCCGATGATGGCAGCGCCGGTCGCCCGACCCCATGCCAGCTTTTCAGGATCGACACCTTGGAAGTAGAAGATCAGGGCGAAGATGATCGGCATCATCAACACGCAACCGAGCATCATCGAGACGGCTGGTAGGCCGGAGATACGGCAGGGTTGCAGCGATCCGTCTGACCGGGTGGCCACGTACTGTCGCCAGTCACCATATGTCCACGAGTCGAGGTTGTAGCTGTCCGCATGAGTGATGAACAACCAGTCTTTGATCTTGGGAGTGTCTTCGCTCATGCCGTGTAGCCCTCCGTGTCGATCCCAAAGACCGACTTGGCTCGACCGTCATCCATCTTGCCGTCTTCGACGACGAGACCGAGGCCGGGTGTCACGGTGAAGTGATGGCCGCAGGCCGAACAGGCAACGTTCTGGCTCGCGCCGCCGCAGGGACCGGCCAAGAGCGTCTTTTTCGAGTAGCAGTTCGGGCACTTGCCCTCTGCCATAAGATCGAACGGCTTCTTGGTGCTATTCGGTCGGATGTCCCGCGTCGCCCGCCGAAAGATCGCTCCCCAATTGAGGCGGCGTTCGAAGACCTTCTCGGCGATCAGGTTCGGGACGAAAGGAACAACGAAGACCGCTCCGAAGATGGTCATCCACATGCCCGCCGATCCGAAAAGGGTGTCGGGACGAAGGGACATCATCAATCCGATCAGGATGAAGATGCTCCCAAAGGTGATAAAGAATGCTCGCATGTTCAATTGCTCCTCCTCATGTCTGCAAGGGTTTCCACCATCCGCTCGGTCGCAAGTGATTGCAATCGGCGGCTCTCTTCGTAATCGGCGTTGAGGATGTAATCATCAACGAGATCACGTTCGTCTTGGGCATCGGCCCGTTTCTGTTCCCATGACCGCGTGTCCTTGGTCACGACTGGCGTCGGTGCCGGTGCAGCCTCAGGCAATTCCGTATGCTCGTTCAAGAGCTTGAGAATTTCACCCTTGGTCGTCGGGAGATCGAAAGTCTCATAGGGACCATTCTCAGCCGCGACTTTCTGGACCGATGACCATCCTCCTTTGGCGTCCTTATACAGTGGCATACGATTCGCTCCTCTTTTTTGTTGACGAACGAGTCGTAGGACAATTTGTCTATCGTGTCAACTCACTTCCGAAGGGGAAGGAGGTTGAATAGGCCGCTTCGGCAGACACAGGACCTTAGAGGTTTCGCCACTGGCATCGAAGATATGCGGCTCGGGTTCCGCCTTGAGAGGAATGAACATCTCGACCTTGATCGCGGTGAACGCCCCTTTCATGTCCTTCTCGTGGAGCAGGTAGCAGAAGGTTGCCCACTGCTCCAACGTTCCAGTGATGATGATGTCTTCTTTCCAAGTCCCGCGACCGAGACAAACGCGGAAGGCCCGGTCGAGCATCCAGCGCATGTTGCTGGCACCATCAATGTCATTCTCCTTGGTGACCATCCACGCTGGCAGAGTGATGGTCACGAGAGGATCAGGTTGGTTCTTCCGCGATGCCATGTCACTTACCCCGGTAGCGGATGCCGGGTTTGCCCGGACGACCGTTGATGAAGCCGACGATCCCGGCACCGACGAAGATCACAACCACAACGGCCAAGATCGCGGCTGGGACGCCATAGAGAGGCAGGAGGACGAGCCACCAAGACCAATCGATGAAGTCGGTGAGCTTGAGGCCGATGAAGAGCAGGGTCAGGAGCATCATGAACGCTCCGAAGTCCTGCATCATCGATCTCGGTTGTTTTACGACGACAGTGGTCATGCGGCCTCCAATTGACGGGGAACGCGGGCCGACTTCGGTCGCACGTTCGGTTTGCAGTAGCCTTTGACATGAGTCTGCTTCGAGCGGTCAGGCTTCAAAGTGAACATGTCGCGGCGGCGCTCGGGGAGAACCTCGGCCAATCGACGATAGGCCGCGTTCTGGATTTCGTGGGGCTTGAGATGTTCGTTCGCCTTGGCGATGGCGACCATCTGAGCTTGGAAGTAGGCGGTGACGGCCTTGTTGGCGACCGGCTCGAAGCCCGGTTCGATCTCGGCGCGGCGCTTCTTCTTCATGTTCATCCGGATCGCGTGTTCGGTCGCCCGTTCGGCGCGGGTCGGACTGCGATAGGTCTGCTCGACGCGGCGCTTGCGTTCGGCCTTGCGTTGAGCAGCGGTGACGGTGGTGTGGAATGTCATTGCGGTCTTTCTGTAGGCGGCGTTGAAATTGCGGGCGGCTTCGGCGGCGGTCGAAGCGGAGGCTCCCAGCTTCACAAAGGCGTTTTTGATGCCTTCGGGATCGAAGAAGCCTCTGTGGGCGTCGGTGACGTGGAAGCGGCGGGGTTTACCCATCTGGCGAGTGATGCCTGCGATCTCACCGCCGTTCTTCTGGATGGCGTCGAGGATCGTCTGCTGGTGAGGGAGGAGCTTGAAGCCTTCCTCCGTCATGGCTTTCTTGATCGACACGGACAGGGCGTCGGCCCCAGCCACAAGCACGGGGACGACTTCATCCTCGTTCTCGATCAGGAACTCGACCGTCTCCTCCATCTCCTTGGAGAGTTCGGGCTTGGCGGCGAGTTCTTCGAGGCTGGGGCCGTCACTCATGCAGCGTTCTCCCGCTTGGTGTTCTCGATCACCGACAGCGCATTGGCGGCGTTGAGAGCAGCTTGAGCGAAGTGCATCGCGTGGTTGCTGTCCTTGGCCTCTGCGGACTTCTTGACGAGGCTGTGGACGTGTTCGGCATGTTCCATGGGTTCTAACTCCAATTCACAGTTTCGATGGTGGGAGGATCGGTGTGTGTTGGACCGATCCTCCGGGCTAACCGCCTGAGGCGGGGTCGTGGATCACTTCATGTCGGCCTCCCTTGGTCAGTTGAGATCGACTCGATGTAGAGCCAGACTAACCTCTGAAAGCACGATTCTCGTAGGATGTCAACTCGTGCTGCAACAAAGGTCGAAGCTCGACAACCTCATCGCCGTTGCAGGTTACCTTGAGTGTCGCGATCTCGGTCCCCTGTCGAGGCAGACGGACACGAATGACATCGCAATTGAACCGATAGGATTCGGTCTGGACCTTCTCGTCGAGAGCCACACCGCCATTGTCAGGCGTCGGCGGCGCTACCGACCGAGGATCGAAGCTATGGATTTCCTGCCAGCTTTGGCCGTGAATCAGGAAGCCTTCGATGACACGATGGCGGTTGGTCAGCCAGACTTCTAGGGGATGTGGTTTCGACATAGGGCCTCCTTAGAAAAAGATCGTGAGGAAGCCTGCCAGAGCGGCGGCGACGATCAGCGACCATGTGATGAGGGACCGGGCAGTCATGAGCGCCTCGGACTTGGTGGAGAGCGGACGAGTGATGACATCGCGGACTTCCTCGACCTTCTCGCCGATGTTCATGGCGAGCGTCTCGATAGCGTCCCAATTCCACAGGGCGATGATGATGAGAGCGAGGCAGACGACGAAGTAGACGCCGAATGAGAAGAGCAGGGAGATCATGGGGTTTTGGTTCCTTCCTTGGTTGCGACGGTGTAGTAGTGAAGTGGTCGGCCACGGGTGTTGTCCCCACGGAAGACTTTCAGAATTCCCTCGTCGGTCAGTCGTTTAACGTAGCGGTTGATCGTCGATTTTCCGAGACTGGTCGCCTCTTCCAATTCGGCAATGGTGTAGAACGTGCCGACCTTCATTGCGAAGTAGACGCGGCCCGGTCCGTCGATGAGTTGGAGAGGAATGTGGATGCGTTCGGTCATGCTCGCATCCTTCTCGAATTTTGTTCGGCAGCGAGCCTCAGACAGGTGTCCACCGCCTTGCCCAACGTGCTGTACCGACGAAGCGCGTTCTTTCCCAAGAGCAGCGGGACATCGTTACGATGATCGCGGATCGTGAACGCTTTCTGGAAGAACTCACCGGCTGGCGAGTACCAGATTTCGTAATATTGATCGATGTGGACGACCTGTTCTCGATTGCCAGTGATCGTCGGCCAGCTTGGTCGCAGATGGCTCGATTCCCAAAGGTTGTTGACGATCAGCGTGGCGTTCCATTGGGTCGGACGTTCGTCAAGTGTATGGAAACGCTCGTGAATAATTCCCTTCTGACGAACGGTCTCCATGACGAAGCAATCACCTTTACGGTGTTGCTTGGTCGCGGTCTTGTCCTCTTCACCCTCTGCCGGGTCTTGCGAGCAGACGTAGGCTTGAGCGACCGGCGTAGCCAGAAAGCACTGAAAGCGCTTCGAATCAAATTTGATCCGAGAGCCTTTGGCACTGCTACCGCTACCGCGAGGTCGTCCCCGTTTTCTCTTGATCGGCTGGTCGGTCATGGCTTCCACTTCAATTCGTATGCGGGACGCTCTTGATGCTCTCCACACCAGTCGGTCGGGAACTTACGCTCCTCCTTTGGGAAGCGAAGGCAGGGTCGCCGCCAATCCTGACCGCCCTTGCCGATCCGGAACGGACCGTAGCGCTGGCCATCGGGTCGATAGAACCGACAGGTCGCACAGGTCTCCTTGGGATCACGCATCCGCTCTTCTTCGGTGAGCTTACGCATCCCGGTCTCGCCGCGACGTAGCGGCTCGATCTCAGTCGGCACCGGAGGGACATGAGGGACAGGATTGATGGGCGTCTCAGACAACGATCTGCTCCCGGCGAATGACGCGTTCTCCCGGCATTGGATTGGTCTCGACTGAGCGCCACCACGCCTCAGGACCATAGGTCATGTCGTACTTCTCACGAAGGAGGTCATCGGTGACGCGATGTTCGACCGGTCGGGTGTTGTTGCGTTCAAGGAGAACGTCGAGTGGCTCCTGAAACACGATCAGCGTGATCGGGAGCTTTCTCTGCTTTTCTTGCGAATACGCCTCTGACAGCGGTGTGTAGAAGTCGTTGATCTGCTGGGCAGTCCCTCCCGTGTCGGTCAAGAAGACCTTATAGGAGTGCCAGCAGTGCATCGCTGTGAGCATGGCCTGCTTGACCATATTCGAGCGTGTTGTCTGACTGCTTGGGTGATCCCAAAAAGCACGGCGAGAACCGAAGAGCGCTTCGCGGAAGCGGTCCTTCTCAAGGCGCAACCAGTCAGGATCGTCGATGTTGTCGAAGAACGTCGATTTCCCGGCACCGGGCGATCCGATACTGGCGATGACACCGGCTCCTGCGAGGAGATCAGAGAGGGCTACCTTCTCCATTAGACCAGACCCGCCGTTTCACCGCCCTGCGGTCCATCTTGGTTCTCAGGGAGATCGATCTCGCCGACATCGTGGATGAGGATGTCCCCGGCGCGATGCTCGGCGATACAATATACGGCCTTGTCGCCGCCACGGGCTAGGTCCCAGCCGATCTGCAAGCGAACGGCGTCGGCTGGCCGGAAGCCAGAGCCGAGGACGAACTTGCCGAGGTTCTTGAACCACATGTCGGTGCGGCCCGGATAGTCATCGGTATTCATTTGCAACTGAATTCCACCTTCCGAGGCGTCCTCGTTGAGTTCATCGACCAGTTGATTGCGACCGGCGAAGAACGCGGCGCGGGCGATCCGGCAGACTTGATCTCGGGCAGACGGGTGCATCTCGATATTGGCCGTCAGCGCCTTGATCTCGCGGTCGAAGGCGTCGTGAGGGTTGTGCAGACGATGCAGCAGATTGGGATCGATATAGGGCTTCATACGGTGAACCTCCGGCGACGAATTGATGCGGTCGTCTGGATCGATTCGATCTCAGACAGGAGCGTGTGGCGGGGCCAGCGATGGGCACGTTCGCCAGTGATGCGGGTGATCTCACCGCTTTGTCTGTACCAAGTGACTTCGAGGTCCTTGCAGGTGAAATGGATCGTGTTGCCCGACTTCATGAAATAGGTGACCCGGCGACAGGTCTCGACCGGCACGATCACACAGAGGATCGCCCATCCGATTGCTTTGAGAAAGTCGATCATGATTGCTCCTCTGGTTGAGTGATGAGTTTGTCGAGGAGATCGCTGAGATCGTCCGGGTCTTCCTCATGAGTGATGTTCGAGATGTTCTCGCCGTTGCGGAACAGCAGCACGGTCGGCGTGACTTTCAGCGCGATCTCTTGGGCGATGAACTTCTCGTCATCGATGTCGAATTGGACCACGGCCAGTTCATCATCGTCGAAGTCGGTCGCCACATCTTCGATCATCTCGATCCGTTGGCGGCTGGGACCACACCACGAGGCATGGAACAGGGCGAGGACCAACTTCTCGTGTGATGGGTCAAGGACATCGAGGCGGAAGCGCTTGATGGCCAGTCTGTCTCTGTCACTCATACTCGCTCGACCTCCTTTCCTTTCATGATGTCGATCACTTCTTGGTCGTCCTCATCCAGTTCGAGCGGCTGGGGCTTCATGAACCACTCGGATGAGAAGGCCATGTTCGGGAACTCCTCGAATTCCAGCATCTCCTTCTCTTCATTGGTCTCGTGATGAACCCAAACGTTCACACCTACGACCTTGTAAGTCTTCATAAATTTCGGCCCCGGATCGTATTGCCCGGTGTCGTTGTTGTACCAGCCGTCCGGTTTGACGCAGACGGCATCGTCGCCGATCTTCCAGTCTTCACTCATGGGTTGAGCGCTCTCCGGATTGTCGCGGCCTGATCTTTCTGGCCTTGGATGATCCCTTGGTGAAAACCGGAGTAGACCAGATCGATGATGAGACAGGCGTTCCGGGTATCGATCTCGACCCCTTCGAAAGTGCGGATGTAGTGGTGTGGCCAAGGGACCTTGGTCTCGTCGTCGTCGGGTGTAAGCAGCGACTTCATGCCCTTTGCGAGAGGGATATTCATGAGGTGCCAGCGACGCCCTTGGCGCTCGAAACGGATGTCCTTGCGACCGTTGCCCGATGTCTCGATTTCGAATTCCACGTCCTCGGGGCGGATGTATGCCTGTCCTTCAATCATTCGAAACCCTTCCGTGCGAGTTCCTGCAAGCCGTCATCGACCTGTTGGCGGGCGACCATACGGAGGTGGGCGTTGCCTTTGGTCAGGACGGTCAGGAGATCGCGCTTCTCGGCCAGATAGGTCGCGGCGAACTTGGGATCGTGTTCGACAATCGATGAGGTGTTGTCGATCAGATCGGCCAGCTTGATCGTCTGGACATCGGCAGAGGCCATCGACAATCGCTGCTTGGCGAAGAACTTCCGGGTCGCCCGGTTGCCTTGCTCCTGATCGGTGAGTTCCAAGACCATATTAGCGACGGTCTCGCCGAACGACCGGCGCACCTCGACATAGTTGCGGAAGGTGTCCTCGATCACGTCATGCAAGAGCGCTGCGGCCAGCATCTCGTCGGTCACCACAGCATCGGTCTCGTCCGCCAAGTTCTTCAAGATCATCATGACGGCGATTGGATGAGTGATGTACGGCTCGCCCGTGTACTTGCGGACTTGGTTCATCTCGGCATGGGCACAGGTTGCCCACACCAGAGCGTGATTGGGGAGCGTCATCTCGACCTGCAGCTGGTCAGCAGCGGTCTCAGCCATGGGGAGTTCGTCAGCCACGGTAGCGTTCTCCGTTGGTTGGGTCCCATTCTTGGGCGGCTGGTGTCGCGCCACAGGGATCGAGTGATGGACAGTGTTGACAATCGCGCTCGGCGTAGTCCTGCGGCCCCGGATCAGACTTGAAGCAGGTCGGATGACCTTCTCGTTCGATCAGGTGATCGACGTAGGTATCGAGCAGCGCCCGCCCGTGAACGCCTTGTGGATCGTCACCGGCTGGGTGATTGTCCCAAACCTCAAGCCCGAAGTGAATCCAGTCAGCGGCATGGATGCCCGGTCGGATCGTGGGTTTGTCGTGTGGATAGTCACCGTGGTCGATGTTGGCCGACCCGATCATCTTGAACCGGGCGCTGCTGTAGAAAGCCCGCCAGCGCTTCGCGTCGCCAATGGCAGCGTCGTAGTCGCGGCGAAGGCGCTTGAACATCCACGTCGCGATCAGAGACCAGACGGCCATGATAGCTGCTACGATGATGATGAGGATCGGTGAGACGGTCATTGCGGGTTCCCCGGCACCTTGCCATCGCGAACGGCCTTGAGAGCGTCTTCGATGATGTCGATCATCTCTTCCTCAGGGCGACCGACGACTTGGTTGAGATCGTCCCACACCTTTCCGGCGTAGGTCCGCAGCGGTCCCGGAGTGAAGTCGATTGGCTTCTTCCCGGCGAGGACGGCCCGGATGCGACCGGCGACCGCCTTGGGCGACAGATCACGGTGACCGACCGTGCCGAACATGTACTGCCAAGCATCGGCATTGCGATGGTCAGAGAACCCGGTCGCCCGGAGAACGAAGCTGTGCCAGTTCTCATCGGGGAAAGGCTTCTCGAATAGAGGCAGGTAGCTCATCGCGTCGCGGCGACCGATCTGCTCGCTCTCACCAAAGATGGACAGCGGTGAAACCGTGATCTCGTCAGTGATAGGAGCGCCGATCTTGCGATCAAAAGCACCGCCGACGATCCGCGTCGCATAAGGCGTGTTCATGTCGAAGTCGGGATCGTGGATCGCGACCGTTTCGAGATGTGTGGCGAGTGATGCGAGGTTCTCGACCTGATTGCCGTTGAGATTGTAGCTCACGATGTCGGCTCCTTTTCGGCTGGTAGTCTGTCGGATAGGCGGCAAATGGCGACGGCCACGTCCTCATTGGTCAGGCGCTTGTCCTCGGCGATCTGGCGCAAAAGCTGCACGAGATCGGACCGGCTTCTCTTCTTCAACGAATTCGGGTTGAGAGTGCTTCTGACCGAGAACGTGCCCATTACGCCGCGATCTCCACCATGATCGGCTCGTTGGCCGCTTGCATCGCCGAGAACATTCCGGCGCGCTTGGGCAAGCGGTCGAGGTTGAGATCAGAGATCGGCGGGATCACGATGTCGCCATACTTAGCCTCGCACCAAGCTTTACCCTTTGCCTTGCGATGGCGGGTCTGGTGACGGGTCGAACCATCGCGGATATGGTCGGTGATCTTGTCAGCTTCCTTGAAAGCTTCGCGGACCTCTTCCGGCGTGTGATCGAGCATCCAAAGGATACGCTGAGCAGCGCCCTTCGGTGTGTTGTCGAGATGTTGCCACCCGCCATCGAAGCACCAATCCCACTCCTTCGCGGTATCGTGGCCGAGATCGTTGGTCCCGTAGGCAAGTCCCAAAACTCGTCCGCCAATGGGTTCCCAGCTTTCGTAGTTGTGAGCCATGAAGCCGAGCAGCGGGAGGTGGCCGAGGGCGCAAACAGACGTACCACAGGTGTGACCGCGCTGCTTCATTTCATGCGGTTCGAACTCTTCGGACTCGTCCTTCGCGATGGCGTAGGTGCCCATGTCGAAGTTCATGTAATCGTCGGGGAGCGCTCCAAGGAAGGAGGCGAGGTAGCGAAGGTTCGCTTCGCGGCGGGCATCGAGCTTGAAGTAGGTCATGTGGGTGTCCTCCTTTCGGGTTGCGGATCAGGTCTCGGAGAGATTGGATGAGGGTGTCGGTTCGTAAGGGATGTTCATCGGCTGGGTGGGCGGTTGCAGCGCCATCCAGAAGCAGCCGAAGACGACTTCTGCGTCGAAGTTCCGACCGGCGATGTCCTTGCCGCCGTACCCGTCCGGGTTTTCCTTCTGGATGAAGACCGTGACGCCAGCCGGGGTCGTGGTGTTGCAGACCCAATTCTTCGGCAGCTTAGGCATCTCGATGATCTCGGGACCATCGGTCTGACAGCCAGCAAGCGCGAAGAACGCAAGGATCGCGGCGAAGATTGTCAGGCGGGGAAAGGGAAAGGTCTTCATATCAGTTCCAGTTCGGTTAGGGCGGCTAGGATCGTGACGAACGCGAGAGTGATGAGCAGGCTGCGTTGGAGCGTCTTGCTGATCTTCATGCAGGCTCCTCGACTTGCTCTTCTTCGGCAGCGAGTTGGGCCATCACGTAATCGGCGAAGTGGTCCCAACCGCCAGCGCGGAGAGATTTCACGGTCGCGCCTTTGGCGATCAGCGCTTGTGCCTCAGGGAGGAACATGGGATCGCGGTGGTTGCTGGCCTCGTCGTCGAGTGATGCGGTCACATAGGTCTGCAAGTGGACCTGTCGCGGCGCTGCGGCCCATTCAGGATCGGTGGCACCGGCTTGGGTTCGAGCGTACATTGCGCCCACCCATTCATGCTTCACGCCGATCAGCAGATCGATGAGCCACTGGATAGCGGCTGGGTCGGCGAACGACATCGGGGTCTTCAAGCCGTTCGGCTGCATCTCCATGATCTTGTTGATGACTTCATCCGGCGCTCCGGCAGCAATCGCTGCTCGGGCGTCATCGGTGAACGCACGGAACTCGACCACTGCGATCTGGTTACCGGCTTCGGCGCGGGAGAACCCGTGAGCGGCTTGGATGAGATTGTATCCGATGGGGATCGACGGCATCGGGTTCGGGTTGAGGACAGCGACGCGGGCGGCGAGATCATCGCACTGCTGGTTCGCGATCTCGTCGAGCAGGTCCAACTGCCATTTGGCGATGGTGAAAGTTTCTTGGTCCTCGTAGCGCTCGATGTGGTCGGTCACGCGTTTGACCTGCTGCATCATCGCGAGGGCGGGCATGACCGGCTGGTCGGCGGTCGGGGTTGGCGCGGGGTCGCTCATGGGGTCTCCTCTGTCAGTGTGAAACGACTCGATGTCGTGTCTCGCTAACATCCCTAGCGATTCGCAATGGACCACGCAAGAGAAAAAAGACAGGCTGACTATACATCACTCGTCAGAATGTAGAGTTTGCCACTTTATCCCACATAGTTTTCCGTAAAGGATTTGTGGGACAAACGCCTAGTTTTCAGGGTGTTGGGTCGCCTTTATGGTTGTGATCGGGACCCATCCATTTTGGCGATAGGGGCCGGGATAATAAAGGTGGCCGGGTGATGAGATCGGCTGGGATCACCGGGATCGCAAAGGTTGTCGAGTGATGATCGTAGGCGTCTTTTGATCTTGGTAGAGTGATGCTTTGATCGAGTGATGATCGTGGGAAATTTCGTCTAATGTGTCGTGTGATTCATCGTCTCAAGTGATGCGTTGGCGTGTGTATTGAGTGTGTATATGGTCGAGTGATGTCCTTAATGTCCCGCTGGTGGTCCATTAAGCCCTATTCTAATGTCCCACAGGAGAACCATTGTTTAATGTCCCGGAGGAGAGATTTAATCCCAATTCAATGTCCCGCTGGTGAACCATTACAATGACCCACGGCTGGTCCATTAGACCAAAACCTTAATGGCCCGCTGGAGAGACATTAAAATCTAACTGCCCGCTGGTGGGACATTAAAGAGTTTTTGAAGTTTTTGCGTTTTCAAAAAGGTTCGAAAGAAACATTCTTGATATAAAACAGTCGGTTACCTGAAAAACACTTTTTTGACGCCGAGGCCGAAATTGCCGGGGAAAATCAAGGAGACCAGATCGTGCGGCTGGATCACCTGCTGCGGACCCGCTCTACCTACCCGTGTGGAGGCCGCTGGTAGTTCCTATGTTTTATCTCTATTTATTATAATAAAAGAAATAAAATACAGGGCAAATCGCTGGAACCCTAGGAGTTCTGCGGGTTTGCGGCTCCTCCCCTTTTCTCGAACTTTTTCACCGGCTGGAAAAATATCAATTCCTCTTGCCTAGGTAGGTTAGTCTCGCTAACACCCGAGTCGAACTTCACTGACACGAGAGGATCGATTCGAACATGCTATATCGCTTCCGCTGCTGGGAACAGCACGACGCAGATGTCCAACCATCACTCATCGCCACCGACACAAGATCAGGACGGCTGGCTTTCTTCGATACCCAAGACGAACTCACCTTCGACATCACATCCATGGCCACGACCAAATACGAGGCAGACGGTGAACCTCTCATCGCTGTCGCAGTCGCAAGCCAGCCGAAAGGCATCACTCTCTACGCCACTCTCGATGACCTCTCCAATGGGATAGCAGGTCTCCAAGATGATCCTCTCTGGCGTCTCCTAGTCCAAACAACCCGCTCTCTCGCGCCGGAACACCGCGTCTTTTAAGCAGGGTTGACATTTTCCCTCTACTTCGAGTATAGTCCCGATCCACATCGGCTGTGGAGGACGGCTGGTAAACGAACACTACCGAAAGTCCTTCATGACTGTCTATTGCGGCTGCGATCCCGGCCTTACCGGTGCGATAGCCTTCCTCAACACCGAGACCATGCGGCTGGCTGTCTTCGATATGCCGACCGAGAAAGTCCAAGTCGGTGACTCCATGCGAAGCAGGCTCCTTGCCTACGACCTCGCTGAGATCATCGACCGGTACGCCCCGGACCACTCTCTGATCGAGAAGGTCCACTCGACCCCTAATGATGGTCACACCGGAGCGTTCACCTTCGGCAAAGCCACCGGGATCGTTTACGGCATCTTCGCTGGCCTCGATTTCGATCTTGAGGAAGTCACACCGGGCAAATGGAAGAAGGACCTTCGTGTCCCAGCCGATAAGGAAGAGGCCGTCGCCGTCGCTTCCCGGCTCATGCCGAAATGCTCGTCCTTGTGGACCCGGAAGAAAGATCATGGTCGAGCCGAAGCCTGTCTGATCGCTCTCTACTTTGCGATCCGTGAAGGTTTCAAACCCTCCTCTCCAATCCTTCCAGAGAAGTCCCGATGAGCAACCCGAACGGCAACCCTAACAAGGGCGATCCCGGCCCAAATCTCCCTGAGACAGTCAGTCCCCAGCTTCGCAACCGAAAGCATGAAATCTTCGCTCGGTACGTGGCAAATGGCGAGACCCAAGCCAGCGCCTATGAACTGGCGGGCTACAACCCTTCCTCCGCGAACGCCTCGACACTGGCCAATAAGCCGGAGATCGCCAAACGCATCGCGGTTCTTCGTCAAGAGAAAGAGGAGCGGGACCTCAAGTTCGAGATCGAACTGCGGAAGGCAAATCTCGATCCAGAAGACCCAGCAGGTGCCAGCCGTAAAGTCGCCGAATGGGGCATCAAGGTCGTTCTGGACCTCTACTACGAGAACGCCCGCCTAGCTCAGCAGGCCGGTCAATTCAAAACCGCACAGGAAAGCCTCGACCGTATTTCGAAGATCATGGGCTACCTCGATAAACCCACAGAGAACGGAACCAATGACAAGCCTGTTGGAAACCAAGTCGGAATTGCAATCTACCAAAAGGCAGCTCACGAGCTTGAACAAGGCGGTGGAGTTAGCCCTAGCGGGACAGACAACCCTCTCGCCCCAGCAATACCAAGCCCTGCGGACGCTAGCGGGGACTGACCACTTCGACGGGCAAATAGACGCCCTTGAAGCTGCAATCGATCATGTGGAAGTGGAACTCATCCGAGCATGGGTCCCATTGGCAAAAGAAGACTACGGCCACTTCTACGAATTCATGAATCGTAACGAGGAGAGTCCAACCGATCCGGACGCCCTCCCCGGCTTTGAACTCTCTCAGCACCAGCGCCTCATCGCAGACCACCTCCAAGCCGCCGCCGATGGCGAGCTTTTGCGTTGCATGATCTCGATGCCTCCCGGTCACTGCAAATCGACCCACTGCTCGCATCACTTCCCAGCATGGCTACTCGGTCGCAAACCGAAGCACCGCTATCTCCAAGCCGGTCACTCTCAAGACTTCGTTGACAACGAGATGGGAGCCAAGGTCCGCAGCATCCTCACCAGCGACGACTACCAGCACGTCTTCCCGGACATCCGGATCGCACAGGACATGCGAGCCAAAGGCTATTGGGCGCTCGACAACGGCAAGGGCAAGTACGTCGCGAAAGGTGTTGGTCAGGGTATCTCCGGCTTCCGTGGTCTCTTCGGCGGCGTCGATGATCCGTACAAGAACCGCGAGGCTGCTGAGTCTCCCACGATCCGTAACAAGGTCTATCAGTGGTTCGCAGATGACTTCTCAACCCGTCTGCTTCCCGGCGCTCCTCTCTTCATCGTAATGACCCGGTGGCACTCCGACGACATCTGCGGACGCGTCACTGAGAACGAACGTGCGGTCATGAAAGCGATCCTCGAACGGGAAGGTTTCGACAACCTCGATCAGTTGGACCACGCCATCATGCACGAGATGGTTGGAAAGCTCCAAGACCTCGATCCCAAAGACACCCGGTTCCTTTACAAGATCGTGAACCTCCCAGCCATCGCAGAAGACGATTCCGATGTTCTAGGTCGGCAACGAGGCGAAGCACTTTGGGAAGAGGTTTTCAATATCGAGGAACTAGAAAATCTCAAAAGTAATATGCAGGCTCCGTCATGGAACTCGCTGTATCAGGGCACACCAATCGACATCGACGGCGGGATGGTCTCGAAGGGTTGGTTCAAGGAATATGAGAAACTGCCCGAAAAGGAGGACGTGAAGCGCATCACGCTCTCGGTCGATACCGCGTCCAAGGCAGCAGAACGGAACGACTTCACCGTGATCGGCGTCTGGTTCACCGACCGGCACAACAACCACTACCTCGCCGATGTCTATCGCGAGCAGCCTACGTTTCCAGAGCTTGAGGAACAAATCAGGAACATGGCGACCCGCTGGAAGGCGAACTCGATCCTCGTCGAGGACAAGGGTAACGGGACCGCCTACATCCAGAACCACCAGAATAAATCGACCGCCCCGGCTCCGATCATCGCGATTGAGGTCGGCCAGAACTCGAAGGAGTTCCGCTTCGATAAGGTGACGCCGATGATCGAGTCCGGTCAGGTCTACCTGCCGGTGTCGGCCAAGTGGCTCCCGGATTATCTCCGCGAATTGGTCGCCTTCCCCAACGGCAAAAACGATGACCAAGTGGACATGACCTCGCAGTTCCTCGACCATGCTCGCAAGGGCGGAAAGCGCGGATCGCGTCGCCTCGGCGGCACCGGTCTCAAGAGGAAGCGGTAACTCAGCCACGTTAACCATATTCGTTAGGGTTAACGGGTCCCGTTCGTTAACCTTAACGGGGACCCATCGGTTTTCGCGACCGGGGTCCCTCTGAATTTTCAGACCGGGGACCCTGACCTTTTCACGCATACGCCCGGTTTCAGGAATCGCTCTCAGGAGGATCAGGGAGGAGACAAGCTGCGTCGGGTCGCTAGCCAACGATGTCCCCTCCCCTCTCGATCTCGCCGGTTGGCGATCACGATCTCAGCATAGCAATCTAATGTCCCACTGGCGAGCCATATCAAAGGTCTAGGCCAGCCGACCTCTTTTTCTCTCCTGTAAGAAAAAACGCAGCGATCATCACGCATTACAGTCGAAATCTCATCACTCGCAAAATCGACTAAGTACCTGTTTTTATTGACCCCATTTTCTTACACCCTGTAAGAGACTGAGCATTATCTTACACTTTTCCAATGGACCACCAGCGGACTTAACCTCGCCGGTTGATCGCCGATCAGGGTGTCAGTTGGAGCCGGGTTAAAGGCCCACAGGAGAGAAAAAAGGATCAGAACAGCATTTCAGGGTCGCAAATCGATCTCGGTAGAGCCGTGAGACCCTACTTTCACAGCCGATCCTGTACGCCTGAGATCACAGATCGCGCTAATGGCCCACATCTGGTGCATTGATCGATTTTGACCCTCCTTTGGGTCAATTTGGGTCTCCCAGCGGGTCTCTCGATCATCGATCCCGGCTGCTATGGAGCAACGCCATTTTGCTATCGAACGGCGCGATTTTTGCTATGGAACGAGGCCGTTTTGCCCCGCGTTTGCTATGGAATTAGGCCATTTTCATATGGATTCGGTCGATTTGACACGATTTTTCGTTAAAAATGAGTAAATTCAGCACTTTAGCGGTGGTTAACGGGTTTTCGACGTTCGTTAAGGTTAACGCGGCGGGTTCGTTAACCTTAACGCTTTCGGGTCATTCGTTAACCTTAAAGAGTTCTTAAAAGGTTGCGAAAAAAGTGTTGCATAAGGTTTCGACTCGTGTAGATTGATTCCTGTCAGCAGATAGGAGCGAAACAATGCCGACAACGAAAACGATTGAACTGTTCACCTACGATGAACTGGAAGACTCCGCGAAGGAGACCGCTAAGCAATGGTGGCTCGAATGCCGCGACGCCAGCGACTTCGAATACGTGATTGACGACTTTGTGACCATTGTCGAAATGCTTGGCTTTTCGGTCAAGACTCACACTGTGCAACTTATGGGCGGCGGGACGCGTCAAGCGCCTAACGTCTGGTGGAGCCTCGGCTATTGCCAGTCAGATCATGCGGGCTTTGAGGGTTCCTACTCTCACAAGACTGGAAGCGCGGCGGCGGTCAAGAAGTACGCGCCCAAAGATGAAGACCTTCACGCCATTGTAGACGCTTTGACCGTCCTGCAACGCGGCGCGGGCTATCAGCTTCAATCGTGCTTCACTTTCAGCGACCGTCGCGGATACGAGGCGACAACAGACTATCGGTCTGGCGCTTTCACCAATTACGAGCAGGACAAGGAATTTGTCGAATTGCTCAAGGGTCTCTCGCGCTGGCTCTATAGCCGACTCCGTGCGGAAGATGAATTCCAGACTTCCGACGAAATGATCGAAGAGGCAATGGAAGCGAACGGCTACACGTTCCGGGAAAACGGCGAACGCGAAGACTAGGAGCGAGGGGCTTAGGCCCCTTTCCCCAATTTGGTAACGTTCCGTTAACCTTAACGAGTTCCTAACAGGTTGAGAAAAAAGTATTGCTTCGGGTTGCGAATCGTCTAAGGTGGATTCGTCAACAGCAAGGAGTGACACAATGACTCTAAGACCTATCCCCGAAAACACCGACGCGGCGGCGCTGCATTGCTTTGTCATGCAATCCGACGCACAGTTGAAAGCAGCCGGGATTGATCCCGCCAGCGTCAACGCCGCTTTTCAATCGCGGACTAAGGAAGTCATGCAATACCGCCACGGGAGGGCCTGAAAATGGCAGACATTAGCAACCGCGAAGACATCATGGACTCGCGTGACATCATCTCGCGGATCGAAGAACTCGAAGACGAGCGGGACCTGTACGAGCCGCAATCGGTCGATGACGGTGACGAGGTTACCAGCGAAGATTGGGCCGAAGCGAATCCCGAAGACGCCGAAGAGCTTGAACACCTCAAGAGCTTCGCCTCAGAACTCGAAAACTACGGCGATTGGGAACACGGCGCGACCGTGATTCGGGAGTCGTATTTCACCGAGTACGCCGAAGACCTCGTTAAAGAGGTTGGCGACATGCCGTCAGAGATTCCGGGCTATATCGTTATCAATTGGGAAGCGACCGCCGACAATCTCAAAGTGGACTACACCGAAGCGGACTTTGACGGTGTAACCTATTTCATGCGGGCATAGGAGGGCGCTTTGTATCTCACCATAACCGAAGACGGGACCGGCGAAATTCTCGAACAGCGCAAGCTAGGAGACGAGGAACACCTAGACCCGGACAAATACGCCGCAGCCTATGCCGAGGAGCGCGAACAGGAGATTGACGACTCTGACGGCTATGTGCCGCTAGGGTGCGCCCATATCACTGTAGAGCTTGCCGAGGAGCCGCAAACAGCCGTTTGTTGGGTCTCGCGCTCCTACTTCTTCAAACAGGAGACGCCATGGCCTTGCTAGACGGTATCATTCGAGTCGTGTTCGGCTTTCTATTGCTAGCCGTCGCAGTGTTCTAAAGGAGGGCCGGGGAAACCCGGCTTTTCCGATCCGGTAACTTTTCGTTAAGGTTAACGAGTTCTTACGAAATCCGAAAAAAGGTATTGCGTCGGGTTGCGAATCGTGTAGTGTGAAGAGGTCAACAAATGAGGAGTGACACAAATGGACTACGGCGAATTCACCAAATCAGCAAAGCGCGCTCTTGATCGCGGCGACCTTCACACCGCCAAGCGCATCAAGATCGAAGGCAAGATCGCAGCGGCCCTGATCGACGCCCTGCTTGCCCGTGGCCTGCAATTGAGCGTCCACGATAGTGAAGAGTTCACGGTGACCAAATCGACCGACAAGGGCGAAGTGATTCGGGCGCTGTTCACCACCGATATGGACTCGATCCACGGCCACACTGCGGACGGCAAAGCGGCTTGCTGGTGGAGCATGATCTACGGCAACAGCGGTTGGGACGTGATCTCAGATTTCTCGGCCAATGATCTCTCTGAGGAGGTCTGGAACGAGTTGAAGCCGGTTCTCGACAAAGCCGAATTCGACATGGCATGATTGGGAGGGGCTTCGGCCCCTTCCTTAACAAAAATCGAATTCGCGTTAAGGTTAACGGGACCCTAACGGATTTCGAAATAGGGGTTGCTTTGGGTTGCGAATCGGGTAAGGTGGTCTGGTCAACATAGGAGCGACACAATGGAAACTTTCAAGTTCGCGATGATCGCACAAGATCACACTTCGCACTGGAATCTTCCCGAGGATTCGACCCTCGCCGATTGCCAGATTTTCACCCTCTCAATTTTCGCCGTAGGCGAAGCGACCTATTGCTGTAGCCTGACACCCTCAAGCTACGCCGATGACGTTGAGAATGCGTTCTATAACCGCGATGGCTCTTACCTCACTGAGGAGCAAATCAGCGAGCAAGATCGCACGGGCGTCCAGTATGAGGGACTCGATCACACCTATATCGGTTATGTGGACCCGGATCGCGTCGCTGATAACCCTCGCATTGGCGACATCTGCGAAATCGAAATCGATCCCGATGACCATGATGGCGACCGGGAAGCCATGCGGAACGCCGCTTGGGAGGACGCTCGCGAGGAAATGCGGGCAAATCAGGGCGCGTATGAGCCTGACCTCACTGAGTACGTGAAAGCTCAAAACAAGGTGGCGGCATAATGGCGACGCGAACCGTATTGATCGAAGGCGCTGCGAAACGCCGGATTGACTTGCTCAAGGTTGGCGACCGGGTTGACCTTGAAGCGGACGCGATTGCAGACCCCGAATATCACGCCAGCGGCGATCCCATGGCCTCTAGCCATCCCGAATGGCAATTCGAGTTCGAACGGGTGCTAGAGATTGAACGCGAGACCGCCGATTGCATCCGGGTTGACTTCGAATCCGGCTTCTCTTGCGGCTTCCCACCTGACCACTTGATCGATGTCGATGGGGAGCAAGACGAAAACCATTAGAATCGAGGGGCTGCGGCCCCTCTTTTCGCACTGGTGACCAATCGTTAACCCTAACGAAAAGTTACCAAGTTCGCAAAAAGGTTGAGTCTTGTGTTGACTCCGCTGTCGAGTCGTCTAAAGTGATTCTTGTCAGCAATAGGAGCGACACCATGCCAGAATTTGTAATGGAAGGCGTACTTGAACCGGACTTTCAGGCGTTGCCTGAGATCGTTCAAGGTTACATTGAGGCCATGTTCTTCACGAACACCTCTAACATCCCAATGACCGAATTTCACACGCCAGAGTCCAAGCGACTCGTTGCGGAAGGCCAATCCGATGGCGACCTTCCCAGCGACGCCGGGTTTCTGGACCTTCACCCGGACGCCCTGAAAGAGATCAAGGCCGATTGTGGAGCTTTCCACGTCAAAGCCCGCGATCTGCTGCACAAGGCCTATGAGGGCGATTATGACCGCCAGCAAGCGGGCCGGGACTTTTGGTTCACTCGCAATGGCCACGGGGTTGGCTTTTGGGATCGCGAGCAACTGAAAGCGGACGGCCTCGGGGCTGATCTGACTGATATTGCCGAGACCTTTGGGAACGTTGACCCATGGTTTTCGGACGAACCGGAACCCGCCAGCTTCACCGGCTATGGCTACGTCTATCACAGCATGTAAGGGAGTTTGAGAATGAGCCGTTCAAAATACGATGAAAATGATCGCCGCCGCGACCGGATGGAAAAACAGGAACGCCGCCGCCAGCGTCGCGACAAGATCGCCCGCCGCCGCTTTGAGCGAGGCGAACCGGCCTTTCGTTAAGCCGGGACCCTAACAATTTCGAAGACCGGGCTAGTCCCGGTTTTCGTTCCGAATTACCTTTCCGTTAACCTTAACGAGACGTAAAGTTTGGCTCAACTTTTTTCGAAACTCGTTTGACAACTTCGCAGCATTCGCTAGGGTGGATTCGTCAACAAAAAAGGAGTGACACCCAATGAACATGACGGAATTTTTCGAGAAGTTCGAACGCCCGAAAAGCGAAAATCGGACGGCTTTCATCGCCGCCCTTTTCGTTACTCAGGCAACGGTGATTGCGATTAAGCAGCGCCACGCCGAACACAAGGCCGATCCCAGCCTTCCGCCTGAGACAATCGAAGCGATCCGCCCGCATCAAGCGGCGGCTCTGGCGCAACACCTTGTCAGCCGTGCCGAGCAACTGCACAAGCTGGCAGAGCATGATTGCAATCACGGCTTGAGCGAAGCGCAAGAGCGGCGCGAGGAAAAGCTGCGGGGCGAAGTGGTCGAGATCGCCAGCGTGGGCGGCTTTGGGGTCGAATTCCAAGGCGATCCTAGGGGCTGCGTCGTTCGCCTGACCGATCCCACGAACGAGCAAAACGGCGACTACACGGGCGGCGGTTGGGGCGTCTATCGCTAGTGGCGCTGATTGATGGCTTAGTCCGCGTCGCTATCGGCTTTCTGCTGCTAGCGGTGGCCGTTTTCTGAGAACTTGGCGGCGGTGCTATGGAGCGCCGCCGCTTTGCTATGGAATGGACCAGTTTTGATTTGACCGGCCATTTTGGCGGGCTGCTTTGCCCTGCCCTGCTGCCCCATGGCTGGGGCGATCCCTCAGGGCGGGCCGCTGTGGATGGCCTGCCCCTATAGTGGAGGTGATTCGCTACTTGCTACCCTACTGATTCGCTAAATGTCAAGCGCAACTTTTCTAGGCCCCTGTTAACTGTTTGGTAACGAATCGAATCTATAACGGTTCTTGTCAACAGATTAGGAGTTCAAGACAATGCAAAAGCGCAACCCTCTTTCGTTCGGTAAGTTCAACGCTCAAGGCGCTGCGATTCGCTTGCAGGCAATCACTAACAGCGTCCCGGCTGCTGATCCCGTCAAGGTAAACGCTGCTTACGCTGCTATTGCTGCTGCTCAAGAGCGCATCAACGCCGCTTGCACCGGTCAGAAAAACTTCACCGGAATCGCATAAGTTGGGGCTTTTGTTGTTGATCTGGTAACGAATCAGGTCTATAACAGAGTCATCAACAGAGGAGCTAACACAATGAAACGTTTCGAAGTCCAACGCAAAGGCGCTTTCATCGCAACTGTCAAAGCAGTGAGCTTGCGCCAAGCCTGCCAAACGGCAAAGCGCCGCTATGGTGACTGCGAAGTGACCCCGCTTGATGGGGTGGCTCAGCCGGATCGACTCCAGACCTATGGCCACACAATGCGCCAGCAAGCCCGCAACCAGAGCGCCGAGGCCAAGGCCGCAATCGAAGCGATTCGACTCAATGCAATTGCAGAGTGGAAAGCAAAAGCCTAACCGAATCGCCAACCCTTAACCTTACCAGCCCGCGCAAGTCGCGGGCTTTTTTATTTTCCCGTATGGGACCCAAAGGGGTATACCCCGCCGACTCGATTCGCGGCCTCTAAGTGCAGACGTGGGTGATTACAGGTTCACTTTTTGCATAGCTTGTGATATGATACGGGCACCGTCAACAGTAGTCGATTCTTAACGAACAACATCACACATCACGATCCAAGAAGCATCACTCGCACACATCACAAGACGCTTCTAAAACAAACCTCTCAGGGGACCCAGCCGGGGACCCAATGACCCATCACTCGACAAATATGCCAGAGTAGATAATTTCGGAATTTTATGCGTTATTCCGTATAAACCGAGATTATGCGCTTTTCCGTATATCGGGTGCCAATCTCAAGGATCATGAGTGACATCACTGACGAAAGCGGAGCGCCGAGAAGCTGCCCGCATCGCCAACCGCAAGCCGCGCCAGCCTAAGAAAACCAACCATAGGGACCCTGACACCATCCTCCGCATCGAGCCGCGTAACGCGAACCAAGCCCAATATATCGATCTCCTCTACACCGATGGCCGCGACATCATCCTCGGCGTCGGACCAGCCGGAACCGGCAAGACCTTCATCCCCGCCCACTACGCGATCCGGGAACTCAAAGATGGCGGCTACAAGCGGATCGTCCTGACCCGCCCGCTGATCCCGAACGGTGAAGACATCGGTGCCCTGCCGGGTGATGTGAACGAGAAGATGGGTCCGTGGCTCAACCCGATCTTCGACGCCTTCCGCAAGGCCGGAATGGGACCGCAAGAGATCGAGGCGATGCTTGAGAAGGGAACTATCGAGATTTGCCCGCTCGAAATGATGCGTGGCCGGTCTCTGGAAGACACATTCGTGATCGCCGACGAGATGCAGAACTCGACGCCGAGCCAGATGAAGATGCTCATGACCCGGATCGAAGAAGGGTCCCGGATGTGCATCACTGGTGATCTCGAACAGAAAGACCGTGCAGATGAGGAGTGTGGGTTGATGGATTTCATCGACCGTCTCGCCGACGCCCCGCGATCCAAGACCCAGCGCTTTGGCGTTGTGGAATTCGAGGAGAGTGATGTCGTCCGCCACCCGATCATCCGCGATGTTCTTCGCCTTTATGCGTGATGTGCATCATCTGTGAGATGAACCGGTACTGGCGGTGGCGTTCCCATGTCTACTTCCGCAACCAGAAACGGTGGCGACGCCGCCTGCGGATCATCGCACGAAAGCTCCAATATGAAATTCCTGAAACGTCTGCTCGGCCTGTACGAGTTCTTCCCGCCGACCCGCGTGGTTGACGAGAAACCCGGCAACGCCAACGCCCAACACAATCTCCTCGGCATCCGCATCTTCGAGGGTCTCAAATACTTCTACGCGATCCTCGCACAGGAGCGATGGGAGTGGTTCTTCAAGCGCAAGTGGGAGATCATCACCCTCGCCCCGCTGCTGGGACTGATCTGGTTCGTGTTCTCGTTCGAGGACCCGGTGACGACCTATATCGCTTCCTTCGGCGCTTTCATGGCCACGATGATCGGGACCCATGTGGGACCCTATGGCCACTGGATCGGTCGCCGGATGGAAATCCGTGGCAAGCTCACCGAGACGCTCTACGCGGTCGCCTACAATGGCGCTGACTATGACAAGTACATCCGCTCCGAAGCCGGATCGCTGGTCTTCTACGATCAGTTCAAAGGCTGGGACGTGGATGAGATCGAGGCCGAGATGCGCCGCGTCCACGACGCCGGGTGGAAGACGCCTAAGCGCCACAAGGATCATACCGACGATCCTCCCTATCCGGTTAAGTAACATGTTGTGACTTAGGTCACTTTACAGGTTATTATCCTTGACATCAATCGAGGGGTGAGTTATCCTTATGGGACTCTCCCCTCTTTTGTTTGGAATCCTGTGAATGGACACCTTGGCGCTAACTCGCGGTTCGTCAGTAGCTTGGACTATGACGTGGCTCGATGGTGACAATGTTCCTTTCGATCTCACCGACGCCACGCTTGAAGTGGTGCAACATTCCCTCGGTCGCCGCGTCGAGATTACCACGGAGATTTTGACGCCATATACGGATGGCCGCTGCGTTGTTCGGATCGACAAAGACGAGACGATGAAAATCCGCACGGGGACCCATGTGATCCGGGTCCGCATCGTGTTTGCTGGTGGCGACAGTGAGGCGCTTGAGCCGCAGACGGTCATAGTCTCATGACCACAGTAACCATCGAACAGAAAGTCATTTCCGTCACTATCGAGCAGGTGATCGGCGACGGGGAACCCTCCGAGGCACGGGTTACATCGACAGGCGTCAAATCAGTCCTCGTCGAGAGCAGTTCTTTTCAGGACCCTCTCCGCGATCTCGTGACGGTATTCGAGGATGCGATGAATGAGTAATCAGACCGAAGTCGAAGCTCTCATTGTGTCCGTCGCTGCCCACATCAAGCGAAACTGGACGTTCATCAACGGCAAGGCGGACGACCTGTCAGCGCTCGACACGACCGATCAATCATCACTCGTCGCGGCGCTCAACGAGATCAAGGCCAGCATCGACAGCTTCGTCGGGTACACCAATGCCGAAGCCGATGCCCGCGTCCAAGCTGCCAAGGGCGACTTCGACAACACCAGCGACACACAGTGGGCGAGTACCGAAGATGTAGCGGATCAGATCGACGGTCTCACCTCGTATTCGGATGATGAGGCCGACGCCCGCGTACAGGCCGCTAAGGGCGATTTCACGACCACCAGCGACACTGAATGGGCCAGCACGACCGATGTGGCCGCGAAGATCGCTGCGGACATCTCTACGGCCATTGGAGAACTCATCGACGGTTCTCCGGACGCTCTCAATACGCTCAACGAGATCGCGGCGGCGCTGCAAGACAATCCCAACGTCATTTCCGAGATACTGGTCGCCCAAGCGAACCGCGTCGCTTTCGATCAAGCTCAAACGCTCACCACCGCACAGCAGTTGCAGGCATGTGAGAACATCGGGATTGGCGATCCTCGAACAAACTGGTGGTTCATCTACACCCTAGCTCGCGACGGATTTGTGATATGACGACACAGGAAGACAGGCTCAGAGTTGTCTTTGAGGAGATCGCGGGCGATGTCACGTCTCTGCGGGATCGCTCCACGGCTTTGGAGCAGGCCGTCGCGTCGATCTCAAGCTCTATCACTGATCTCCAAGCTGGAACCGCTGAGTCTGTATCCGTGCAGCGGGTGATCTTCGACTTCGAGCAGGACCTCCTGTTTCGAGACGGCCAGATCGCCAACACGGTCTTGGCGGTCGCCCATACCTACTTCAACGGCAATGCCCAGCCGTCCGTCGATCACAAGGCTCAGATCGCGAGCTTGGAGGACAACAACGTCCTCTACGTCTACGCGACCGGCGACGATTACATCAACGACACTCCTCAGGAAGGCCCGATCTCTCTTGGCAAGGGAGAGGTGTACGTCATCGAGAACATCCAGAACGGATCGATCATCACATCGACTGGTGGAGCCTATGGGTACTCCCAGCAAGTCAACGGAACGACCGCGAGGGCACCGATGCCTCTCCTTGCTTACTCAGCGGCTATTACAGACACGATCTTTCACGCTTACGACAGTGCAGACGAGGACGATGGCAAAGTTTGGTGTGTGAATGGCCCCTTCGAGAACTCGCTGACCCTGTATTATGACGATCAATCGACCGCTGTCCTCGGACAATCGGACATCACTCTACAACCGTGGCAGTGGATCGAATTGGACCTCGACGGCGCTGGCGATTATCGGATCGCGTCCGAGCAGAAGATCATGGCCGCAATCGGGACGCGGATGTCATCTCATGAGTTCTATCACTGCCGTCTTATCCTACCCACTTCTCGCGAACTGTTCGTATGGGCGTCACAGGAAGGAGGATTATCCTCTTCTACCAATGTAGACTTCGAGTTTTGGAGCAACGATAACGGTGAGAACAACGGAAACGTGGTCGCAGGCTCGATGAGGTCTTACAGCGCCATCAACGTTGGCTTGACCGTCCCTGACTACGAGCCAGAGGCATTCACGCGCTTCACTTGCCCGGACCCGATCTCGGCCTTTGCAGCCAACGACACAGCGGGAAATGGAGCGACCCCGGCTTGTGGCTTAGAGTTTTTCACACAGCGGATCGCCATCCCTTTCTTCATCGACAATGCAGGCGATGGAGCCGAGAACAGTATTGCTATTGGATCACCTTTTCTAGGGACCGCTCGATTATATCAATGGAACCCTACAACCGGGCGAGCGGAATTGGTCACGGTTGTTAGTCCGGACGGCGACGAAACCACGGAGATTAGGTTACAGCGCAACAGCGGAGCAATAAGCTCTCCGGACGACCAACTGCATCCAGCCGCCGCACTTCTATCATCCGAGGGAGATGGTGGAGACGATCCGTCCGCATACCTGCTCGATACCACTTTCAACGGCGGATATATCGAGATCGATGTGCCTACCATTTGTGTGATTAACAGTGACCAGAACCGCACCACCCTTACGGAAACATTCCGAGGAACCTCCGGCAATAACGTCGCAGGAATTTCTTGCCGGACTCAGGAGTGCTTGACGCTCGGCATTTCACCAGCCGATCTCAAGCCGACGATCCGCCTCGGCGATGACGGCATGTACTGGCGAAGCGCTCTCAACGCCGGGACAGAAACTTGGAGCGTCGCGTAGCCTCGTGGGTTATTTTGCTTGACTCTTAACCCTGTTTTGCATATTATGCCTAACGTCTGGTTGTCAGAGGGCGTAGAACCCACACCCTTCGAGATAGCTTCAATTGGGGTCAGATCACCCAAGGCACCAGACACCTAGTTTCCTTGTTCGCGTCGCGGCGGATTCGCTCCCCGCCGTTACCGATGCCCGGACCCTCCCGAAAATCGCTCCTCCTCTGCCCGGTCGAGGGTCCGGGCCACCTCTGTAAGCGAGATCATGGCCGAAAGTAATCTCAGGACATACGGTGAGCGTTTCAACGCGAACGTCCGCACGAAACGCGTCCTTGAGGACGCCACCCCTCTCTACGCCAACGCCGATTACAACGAGTGGCGCGACATCTGGCGTTCGATCCGCCATGCGATGATCGGCGAGCCGATGATTAAGGCTTACGGCGAGCGCTACCTTCCATGTCCCGAAGGTCTGGATGACGACCAGTACGACGCGATGTTGGACCGGGCCGTCTTCTTCAACATGACCTATCGCACGGTGACGGGCCTGACCGGATCGATCTTCCGCCGTTCGCCGCGCCTCCTCAATGCTGGACCCAAGCTCGAAGCTCTGACCAGCCGCATCTCCAAGAACAACCTGTCTCTCGATGTCATGGCCAAGGTGGTTGCCCAAGAGCAACTGTCCGTTGGCCGTGTTGGCGTTCTGGTGGACAAGCAAAAAGAGAAACCCGGCCAGACCGCCGATCCGTACCTCGCCATGTATACGTGCGAGAACATCTTGGACTGGACCGAGACTGAGATCGACGGTCGTAACGAGTACGACATGATCCTCCTGCGGGAGTTCTACGTTGATCGCCGCGTGTCTCTGATCGAAGGCTCCGGGCGTAACGCTAAGCCGGTCCCGAACCCCGGATACGGCGAGTTGTTCGTCCGCCTCCGCAAGCTAGCGCTGGAATGGAATGAACCTGACCAGCGGTGGGAATACTGCCAGTATCTCTACGAGGGCAACAACGTAGACGCGGACATGGCCACGTCAGAGATGACGAAGATCGAGCCGCGTATCTTCGGGGTCCCGTTCAACCGCATCCCGTTCGTGTTCTTCAATGCGACCACGCCTCTGTCTGAGATCGAGAAGCCTCCGATTCTCGACATCCTCACGCTCAACATCTCGCACTTCAAGACCTACGCTCAGCTTGAGCAGGGCCGTTTCTACACGGCCAACCCGATCTACTATGTCAAAGGCGCGGACGATCAGGACACCTTCCACATTGGCCCGTCGCTGGTGTGGGCGCTCGATCAGGGCGACGAGGCTGGTATCATCGAATACAACGGCCACGGCCTGAAAAGCCTTGAGAACGCATTGGAACATAAGGAGAACCAAGCGGCATCACTCGGCGGACGGATGATGGGCGACTCCAACTCTGCGGGCCAGTCCGACAACCAGATCAAGCTCAAGGATCGCAACGAACAGTCCTTGCTCCTCAACGTCACGACCGTCCTCAACGAGAACTTCACCAAGCTCCTGCGGTGGGTCGCTCGCTGGCTCAACGAAGAGAACGACGAGATCGTTTTCCGCGTCAACCAAGACTTCCTCCTCAACAACTTCGCGGCTCGCGAATTCCGGGCGATCACCCTTATGTGGCAGGAAGGTCTCCTGCCCATCGACGTGATCTACGAGTTCTTCTTGCAGCACGAAGTGATTCCCGAATACGTCACGCTCGACGCGTTCAAGGCCCTCCTCGAAGACGCCGACCAGTTCCCGAACAACCCGGATGTCGAGGCCAAGCAAGAAGGCTTCGCCGACGCCGGTAAACGGCAGGAAGCCGACGAGAACGAGAAGGATCGCAAGCACGAAAAGGACGAGTCCAAGAAGGCTCGCGAGAACCAGCCGGAAATCCCACCGGTCCCGGAACAGGCTCGCCAAGCCGGTCAACGTGACTCCCGTCCCGGTAACCAACCACCCGAGGAAGATGAGGAATAACCGTGGGACGGCGAAAGCCTCACTTCCTTGATGACGACGAAGAGAACCCGAGTTTCGACGACCTGAATGATGGCGGCGACGGGTTCCTCGACGACCCTGACTCAATCCCCAACTTCGAAGACCCGGACGAACTCGACAAGGTTATCGAGGAAGAACTTCGGCGTCCTCGGAGACGACCACGATCAACTAAACGAACCAAATAGGTTATTTTGCTTGACATGGTTAACGGGTTTGGTTATACTATTGCCCACGTTTTGCTGACACTCCCCGAAACCCGTCAGCCAACCCGGTCGGTGCCCCGAGGGCCGACAACCTAAATCCTGCGGAGGGTCCGTAGGTGAGAATCACGGTGTGAAGCTCAAATCATCAATCCTCGGTGAGGATACCTTAGACATGCCCATTATGACTTTCGACACTCTGGAAGCAATTCCGGAGGAACTCCGCGAAGGACACACGGAGACCGAGGACGGTAAGTTCACGATCAACGTGGTTCCCAAGACCAAGCTCGACGAGTTCCGCAACAAGAACACGGAACTCATGCAAGCACAGGAAGCGCTCGCGCCAACTCTGCAACGCATGAAGTCTCTCGTCGGCGAGGAAATGGACCTCGACGCATTCGAGCAGGACATCGCCGGGATGCGAGAGATCGCACAGAAGGTCAAAGATGGCGAACTCACCACTTCTGGTGAGATCGAAAAAGCAGTCGCCGAGCGACTGGAAAATGTCAAAGCCGGATTTGAGCAGAACAACAAAGCCGAACGCGACGGACGCATCAAGGCCGAAGGCGAACGCGATGAAGCGCGAGCCGAACTGGCCAAGACGAACGTCAATAACGCGATCACCGCTGCTGTGGTCGCACCGGACAGCGGCGTCCGCCCGGACGCACTGGCCGACATCCTCCAACGGGCCGCTGGCATCTTCGTCTGGAAAGACGGCAAGCCGGTCCCGATGAAGGGCGAAAGCATCATCTACGGCGGTGACGGCTCCGAGCCGATGACGCCGAAAGAGTGGCTGGTGAAGCTACGCGATGAAGCTCCTTACTTCTTCGCCGGGAACGGCGGCGGCGGTGCCGATGGCGGTAAGGACAAGAAGTACGGCGGAATGTCGCCTGCTGAGTTCGCGAAGCTCTCCCCGACCGAGAAACTGCGGATTGCCAACGGGGCATAAGCGCTCCGTCCAGCGTCCGTCACGAGAAAAGCCCCGGCACCTGCTCGCCTACCGGGGTTAGTTTAACCAACCTCTAGGCGGGCGCTGGACAGTAAAACTCAACTCAAGGAAATCCGAGAAAATGCTGACTCTCCACGAAGCCGCGAAGCAGTTCGACGGCGACATCAAGCGTCAGGCCGTCATCGAAATGTTCGCTGGCTCGTCTGAACTCAACGCGGTTCTGCCGTTCATGGACCTTCCGGGTGGCTCGTATAGCTACCAGCAGGAAGCGAAGCTGCCGAACATCGGCTTCCGTGGTATCAACGAATCGTACACCGCCTCTGTCGGTGTCGTGAACCCTCTGACCGAAACGCTCAAGATCGCTGGTGGCGACCTTGATGTCGATAAGGCCCTCATCAAGATGCACGGCGCGGGCGTCCGCACCACGCAGGAAGAGATGAAGGTCAAGGCTTTCGGCCAGACCATCACCGACGCCTTCATCAACGGCGATGCCACCGATGGCGTTTCCTTCGACGGTCTTCGTCGGCGTGTCGCGGGCTACCAGTTGCTCGCTGCACAGGAAGATACGCCCGCCGCTTCGAACCCGCTGTCGCTCGCTACGCTCGACGAAGCGATTGACCGTGTGCAGGGTCCGACCCACCTCGTCATGGACAGCCGGATGCGCAACCTGCTCACCCGCGCCGCCAAGACCGACTCGGTTGGTGGAGACCTGCAGTGGGACAAGGACGACTTCGGTCGCCGCGTCGCCTTCTACAACGACCTTCCGATCCTCGTCACGGGCGACAACGCCCTCGGCGAACGCATCCTCGACTTCAACGAAGTTGGCGTTGACGGCGCGTCGGACACCGGCTCGATCTATGTCGTCGCTTTCGGCGAAGGCAAGGTCAAGATGCTGCAGAACGGCACCATGGAAGTGACCGATCTCGGCGAAGTCGATGACGCTCCGGTGCTTCGCACCCGCGTCGAGTGGCTGGTCGGCATGGCTATCGAGCATGGCAAGGCTGTCAGCCGCGTCCACTCGATCCAGAAGGCCGCGATGGTCGCCTAATCAGTTTCGGGAGGGCTTCGGCCCTCCCAATGCTGAAAGCGACTTCCCCTAGAGAAGATCACGAACAAGGAAATCCCTGAAATGTCTCAGATGAACACCTCGCACCGTTACATCTACGATGCGGCTCCCGCGACGCTCTTCCGCGCTCGCACGGCAGACCCTCTCACGGCGACTGCTGATACCGATGAAGTGACCCTCGACGCGCTCGACGGTTACTGGAACACCGAAGGCGAACTCGCTGACCAGACCCTCGCGGTCATTATCAATGTCACCGACATCGACAGCGGCGATGGCGACGAAACCTACGGCCTTGCCGTCAACGGCACTCGCGGCGGTGGCATCACTGTCCCCGAAGTCGTGTTCGGTTCGATCACCGTCACCGAAGTCGGCCAATACGTCATCCCGTGCGACATCGCGACCGCCAAGCGTCTCGCTGACAACCTCGCCGGTATCGAGATCGCCGCAACCATCGCGGGCACCACTCCTTCGATCACGTTCCACGCTTGGATCGGCCAGATCAAGAAGTAAGCGCTCGCCGCTGACCTGAATACGGAGGGGTCTCCGGACCCTGACAACAGAGAAAGGAAACCCCTCCCATGTCTCAGTTCAACACCTCGCATCGTTACATCTTCGATGCCGCCCCTGCCACGCTTTTCCGTGGCCGTTCCGAAGCCGCTGTAACCGGGCCGGGTCCTTTGGGTCCTGTGAAGCTCGACGCTCTTGACGGCTACTGGAACACGAACGGCGAACTTGCCGATCAGACGCTCGCAGTCATCCTCAACGTGGTTGATATTGACACCACCGATGGCGACGAAGCGTACCCGTTCATCGTTGCTGCATCTGACGGCGATGACGTAATGCTGACCGGCAACGAATTCGGCACCATTGAGGTCACCGAAATCGGCCAATACGTTCTCCCGCTCGACATCCCGACTGCCCTCCAACTCGACCCCACAACTGCTGGCTTGATGTTGTTTGCAGGCCCTTCGGGAACCACTCCTTCGATCACGTTCCATGCGTGGGTCGGGATGGTCAAGAAGTAATCCCGCCCCTCCCCTGAAATCCCGAAACCGGAGACAACACCGATATGTCCAAGCTCTACACCTGCTACTCGCCCGATGGTGAGAAGTTCGAACTCACCCGCCTGAATTTCCTCGACGCCACGTCGAACTTCGGGTTCACCGAAAAACCGCCCGCGCCTGAGGGCGAAGACGCCGACGAAGGCGAGGAAGGCGAAGGCGATGACCCTGACAGCGAAGACAGCGGCGCAGACGAGTCGCCGGTCGAAAACGAAGAGCCGGTCACCGAGCCGGAAGCCGAAGAGCCGGTCGTCGAAGAAGCGGTATCGGAAGTAGCGGTCGAAGACGCCGCCACCGAAGAAGCTTCGACCGAAGAAGCCGCCACGGAACCGCCTTACAACGCGTCCGATAAGGACAGCGTGAAGGCCTTCCTCCGCGAGAAGAGCGTCGAATTCGATGGCCGTTCGAGCCTCGAAGACCTCCTCAAGTTGGCCGAGGGCGTCGAAGCCTAAGCCATCCCATCTCGGGATTTCCAAGGCGCTCGTCAGTCTCTCCTTTTGGACGGGCTGGCGGGCGTCTTTCGTTAGAAGGACACTTTCATGGTAACTATCGTGGTAGAGGACGGCACCGGTCTCCCGACAGCGAACTCGTTCCTGTCGGTTGCGGACGCTGACGATATTCTGGCCCTCAACATCCACTCCTCGTGGGCCACCCAAGAGAACACGACCAAAGAGTTGCTCCTCATGTGGGCGACCCGCCTCCTGTGTGAGCGAGCCACTTGGTATGGAACTCGTGTCTCTGACACCTCGGCCCTGCCCTTCCCGCGATCTGATCTCCAAGACCCGGACGGGGTTTACTACCCCGATGATGCGGTCCCCGATCCGGTCAAGACGGCCACGGCCATGTTGGCGGATCACTTGCTGGCGAACGATCCGACGCTGGCGAACACTTCTCGGAACCTCAAGCGACTCGATGTCGATGTCATCAAGATGCAGTTCGATGTCTACCAGTCCGTCGAAAAGTGGCCGACCGCCATCGCTCAGACGCTCCGCGACTTTGGTCGTTTCAACCTGTCGAACACGGGCGGCAAACGGATCATCAAGCACTAAGCCATGTCACTTATCCGAGTAGCACAGAAGACCATTGAGGCTCAGTTCAAGGGTGTCCTCAAAGAGTTCCTCAAAGAGGTCACTTTCGAGTATCTCGAAAGCGAAGGCGAGTACGACGCCGACAACGACACCCACAACCCGGTCTATAACCCTTCACTGACGTTCGAAGTCCCCGTGCTTCGACCAGAGGTTGAGGAGACCAGCAAGTATGGAGTTGAACAGGATTGCTCGAAGATCATTGTCCCCGGCCACTACCTTCCTCGTGAGCTTGAAGCATCCGACCGCGTATTGATCGCAGGTGAGGAAGCCACGATCTCGAAGACAGTCGGTGTCCCCGGTGAGGTGGTCTACATCCTCTTCGTCAAGACCACATGAGTGCAGTCAAGTCGAACCACCGCCAAGTCCGCCGTGAGGTGATGAAGTCCATGGACAAGTTCGTGACCCGCTTCGGTCGCGGCATGGCCGACTTGTGCGATGAGATTGACGACACGATCAAAGGCCACACGCCGGTCTGGTCCGGTAAGGCGGTTCGGAACTATCAGTGGTCGGTAGGCGCTCCGGCATCCGGGGTTCTCGAACCCGTCGATAGTGGACCTCCCGGCCCTACCAACTCGATGCCGCTGGGAGCCGAGCCACGCCGTGCGGCGAACGAAGCCGCTGCTCGCCAGTCTCTCGAAGCTATCGATTTCGGCAACCCGTTCCAGACGTTCATCCTGACCAACAACGATCCCGATATTGAGGGTCTCGAATATGGTCTCCTCCCCACACCCGATAAGTCGCGTTCTCCCAACGGTATGTTCGGCCTGACTGAGAACTTCACTTCCGCTTATCTCCGAGCCAGAGGCATCATGCGATGAGTCAAGAAAGCCAACGCGTATTTATCTCTAATCGATTGACGCAGCGTATGCGGGCGTTCGATCCGACGATGAAGATCGCGATCCCCAACCTCCCGTTCGACCAGCCGGAAGGACAGGTCTTCGGCAAGATGTATTTGCTCGGTGGCCGGTCGGTCAACGCGGGAAAGTCAGGCGAGCAGGTTCTCGTCCGCTACACTGGCATCCTGCAAGTCTCATTCTTCTCTCCGAACGAGAAAGGAACCAAGCGAGCTTGTGAAGCGGTCGATGAAATCATTCGGGTCTTCGAGAATTATCGAGGCCGGGACGCTGCTGGTGTGGACTACACTTTTAAGACCGCTGAGACCCGTCAGCCGGAGATGAAAGGCAACTGGCACACCGAGATCGTTCGCATTCCCTACTTCCGCGATGAGTACAAAGACCTCCCTGCGGTGACAGTTTAACTCCGCTTTGAGGTTATTCTGCTTGACATGATTAACCAAAACGGTTATCATATGGGCCGTTATTAACCCGTCCCTTGTTGGGGGCGCGTCCCCCAACGAAGAAGGCCCTTCATGACCCGCAAGCTTCTCGCCGATTCAAACCGCGCCGCCATCCGTGTCATCTCCGAAGCAGAAGATGATTGGGGCACGACCCCGGAAAATGGTGTCTCTCGCGCCGTTCGCTTCACCAGTTCTTCGATTGCCGTGTCCAAGGAAACGGCCCTGTCCGACGAAATTCGTTCGGACCGCATGGTTTCGTCGGTCATCGAGACTGGCGCGTCCTCGGGTGGCGATCTCGCATTCGAATTCAGCGCTGGTAACCAAGACCAGATTTTGCAGAGCGTTCTGCAAGGTGCTTGGTCGCGTCCCATGACTTTCGACGTATGGCGCGGTTCCATCGTATCGATCACGGCCAACAACGAGATCGAAGTCGCAGGCACCGACATCACGGGCTATCTGACCGATGGTCGCCGCATTAAGACTTCGGGCTTCGTCACTCCGGGCAACAACCGCTACTCGACTATCGTCTCGGCGGCTTTTGCTAACGGCGTGACCACGATCACCGTTGAAGGCACCAACCTCGTCGCTGAGAGCGGCTCGGCCTTCACGGTCGTCCGCGACGCCAACGATGTGGTCATTTTGGACAACACCGACATCGGCATCGGCGCGACCGCTCGCACCATCGACGGCGGCGGCACCAACCCATTTGCTGCTCTGATCGCAGCCAGCCAACTTGTTCCGCTGCAGATGATCTACGTCGAAGGCCTCGGCTACGGCATCGGCACTGTTACTGCTGCTACGGTCGTTGCTGACAACACCGTCACCGTCAACGATGGCGTGAATGAGATCGTCCTCGTCGCTGGCGACAGCTTCGCCGTTGGTGTGGATGACACTGAGACGGCTGCGAACATCGCACAGGCGATCAACGAAGCTCGTATCGACGACCTCATCTATGCGACCGCGACTTCGGCTCTCGGCGTTGTGACCATCACGAACCTCAACAAGACCGGTGGCTCGATTGCGTCTTCGGACGGCGCGACGCTGGCCGTTGTGGACTTCGCAGGCGGCGACGCGACTGCCGGTGGTTTCTTCACCATCGTTTCACTGACCGACGACACCATCGTGGTTGACGCTGATCTGCCGACCATCGCTGCTGGCGCTCCTGTGACGATCAAGGCTTCGATGCTCCGCAACCCCGGCGACGACACGGCGATCACGCCGCAGTCGATCTCGCTTGAGACGACCTTCACCGATGTGAACCAGTCGTTCCTGTCGGACGGTATGCGTGACGGCACTTTCGAACTCGACATCACCTCCGGTGCGATCATCACTGGTTCGGTTAGCCGTCAAGGTCGTGAGACCAAGCGTCAAGCTCGTACCCTCAACAACGCTGCGAACTACACTGTCCTCGACGCTGCTGCGACCGAGAACGTTTCGGCCTCGGCCAACGTAGGCGCTCTTCGTGCTGCTGGTGCAGAACTCTCCACCGCTGTGATGGCGGTCCGCTTCACCATCGACGGCGCTCTCCGCGCTCAGACCGGTGTTGGCGACAAGTTCCCCATTGGTATCACCGCTGGCCGTCTGTCGCTCGGCGTGACCGTTGAAGCGTACTTCGCCGATGGCGAGAACTACGACGCGTTCATCAACCACGACACCCGCGACATCATGGTCCCGGTCATCGATCCGGAAGCGAACACCTACTGGTTCACCGTGCCGTCCTACAAGATCACCAGCGACCCGATTGCACCGGGTGGCATCGATCAGGACATCATGGAGACGCTCGAAGGTCAGGCTTTCCGCGACAGCGTTCGTGAGTGCATGATCCAGATCGACCGCTTCTCCTCGACCGATCCAGTCGGTGCATAAGCACGAAGGGATGATCGGCGGATGATTGAACTCCCAGCCGCTACTTCCGCGACGATCCGCTACACCATCGCCCTCCTTGCGGCGATGACTGGCGTCTATTCCGAGAGCGAGGTCATCACGATCTCCTCGGCAGGCGTCACGCTCGCCACAGCCGTCTACGGCGTCTGGCGGACGCACCAGTTGGAAGCCTCGAAGAACGAGGCCGAGGAGGTCGCTACCTCCGCAATCTCTGCTCTCAAAGCAGAATAATCCTACCAGCTTTCCCGACAAGTTTCGCTGGCGAATTGGGCGGTCCCCAAGTCGGGACGGTGGACCGCCCACCCCACTCCTACCCCGAACTAGGAACTCCCCGACATGAATATCTACGAAGCATTCCAAGACAAAGACCTCGACGAAGAGGGCAAGTGGTTCGATCTCGGACCGAAGAGCCGCATCAAGCTGCTCTACATGGGCAGCGAGAAGGCTCGTCGTAAGCACGAAAACCTCATGCGCCCTTACGCCCAACGTCAGAAGATGGGCATCGAACTCACCGAAGAGGAGAGCCAAGAGGTCAACTCGGCTTTCCTGTCCGAGTGCATCGTTCTCGATTGGGAAGGTATCAAAGGTCCCTCCGACGAGGAGAAGGACGACGATGGCAACCCGAAGATGGTGGACATCCCATATTCGAAGGAAACCGTCGCCGCCGTCACGACCGCTCTTCCGCGCTTCACTGCGATGATCCTGCGTCTCGCTATGGACGAAGCCAATTTCGAGAAGGAACTGGCTGACGCCGAAGAGGGAAACTGATCGAATTCTTGAAGTGGTCCCAACGGCCCACTGCCAAGAACAAGGAATGGTTGGAGAGGCTCAAGAAGGCCGATCCAACCATGCACATCCCGACGCTGGAAGATGAACCGGAACTCTTCTCGCACCTGCATTGGGCGTGGGAAGCGTTCTCGGAACTCAACTATCGGCGCGGCCTCTCAATGTCGGGACCTATCCCGATCTCGATGGAAGCCATCGAAGCCTATGCCCGGTTCCGGGACATCACCGCCTCCGGCGAGCGAGATCGCCTCCTCCGATACATCCGCGTCCTCGATCAGGAATGGATGACCAACCACTACGACAAGCAGAAGAAACAGCGCGGCGACAACCCCGCAGACGTTCCCAAACCTAGAAAGTTCCACCACCCGCGATGACCGAGCAATACGGTTTCAAGTTCGTTGTTGACGCCAATGACGCGGCGAAGGGCTGGGGTCAATTCCAGTCCGCCGTCGATGGCGTCTTCGCGAGCATGGACCGTATGGAAGCTCACGTCGAGAAGACGATGGGCGCGGTCAACAAGGCTACCAAGTCTGGTCGCCAGAACATCGCCGGGTTCACGAAGGCGGTCAACGATCTCGGCAAGGTCCGAGTGAACGCCTCGGCCTCGAAGAACATCAAGATGCTCAACGAGGCGATGCGGAACATCAAGGCTCCGAACGCATCGCAGGTCCGCAACCTTCGCGGCTTCTTCAAGGCGCTGGAAAATGCCGGTCGCGGCGGCGGCGCTGCTGCTGCAAAGAACATCGCTGCGATCTCGTCCGCGATGAAGGGCTTCAAGGCTCCGACCGCTGCACAGGCCAAGAACCTCCGTGAGTTCTTCAAGGCACTGGCGCTCTTCCCTCGTGGCAACTTCACAAACGCTGCTGGCCTCCTGTCGATGCTCCGGCAGCTTTCCGGATTCAAGGCTCCCACGGCGGCTCAGATCAAGAACCTCAACGCGTTCTTGATGTCGCTCAAGAACTTGCAGATGCCGCGAAACGCGGGTCAGATCGCTCGCAATCTCGAACGGATCGCCCGGTCGGCCAGCCGCGCCAGTGGCGATCTCCGTGGCCTTCGCGGCGCTATGGGCGTTAGTCAGATGCGGCGCTTTAGCCGTGCGACCCGAACCGCCTCCGTCAACATGATGGGCTTGCAGAACGCGATGTCGGCGACCTACCAGATGGGTTCGCTGCTCCGCTCGCTGTTTGGTGCCTTGACCATCGCCGAGCTTGGCCGGTCCTTCTTCGAAGCGACCAACCGCCTCGTCACGTTCAACGCGTCGATGAAGGTGATTTCGGACGAGACCTCGTTCGCCAACGAGCAGTTGAACTTCATCACCGACACGGCACAACGACTGGCGCTCAACTATGGTTCGGCGGCGACCGCGTTCCAGAAGTTCGCGATCTCGTCTGAGACTGCTGGTGCGTCGGCTGCACAAGCTCGCGACATCTTCGAAGGCTTCGGTACGGCGATGACCGTTATGGGTCTCGCGGCGGACAAGCAAAATGACGTTATGCTGGCTCTGCAGCAGGTCATGAACAAAGGCTATCTGGCCGGTGAAGAACTCAACCAACAGTTGAACGAACACCTTCCCGGCGCTCTCGGTTACCTCCGGCAGGAGTTGGAAGGCACTGGCTGGACGCTCGAAGACGCCCTCAAGAAGAAGGCCATCGACGCGACCCAAGGTCTTCTCTTCCTCGCGTCCAAGTACCGCGAAGAGTTCGGTCCTGCTCTGGAAGAAGCTCTCAACCGTCCTTCGGCGCAGATGGAAATTCTCCGCACGAACATCACGAAGCTGTTCGAGTCCATGGCTGCGAACGGCCTCAACGATTCCTTCACTGGACTGCTCAAGCGGATCAACGCTTACATGCGTCCGGAAGACATCGAAGCCTACGGCAAAGCCATCGGCGAGAAGCTCTCTGGCTACGTCGATAAACTGACCGAAGCTATCGATTGGCTCTTCCGCAATTGGGATCGTCTCAAGGGTCCGATCTCGACCACGCTCAAGCTCTTGGGTCAGTGGATGATTATTTCTGGATCGCTGCAGATCACGCAAATGCTGGTCCAGCCGATTTGGGGAGCAGTCGGTGCATTCCGCAGCTTCATCCCGGTCGCGTCACAGTCGCTCAACCTCATGCGAGCCATGACGGCCACCAGCATGGTCGGCTTCACCGCAAGCGTCCGCAAGATGAACCCTGAGACGCTGGCGATGCTCAAGAACTTCCGTGGCGTCAACGGTGCGATCAAGGGGATCAGCACTCGACCGCTGTCGGGCATGGCTGGGATGCTCAAGAACCTCAACCAACTCACGGTTGGTGTGAAAGGCGCTTTCCTCGGCCTCGCTGGCGCGATTGCTGGCGGCTTGGCGATTGCCATGGGCGTCGCTCGCGATGAGAACAAGCAGTACGCTCACGACAGCTACACCACGACTGAGATCGTCAAGGGCTTCTTCCTGACCCTTGGCGACAACATCGCATCGATCTGGAACACGGCCACGACCTTCATGGCTGAGAAGTTTGGATGGGTAGGGACTGCGATCTCGGGCACGGTTTCGTGGCTCCAAGACTTCTTCAAGCAGTTCTTCCTCAACCTATCGTTCGGCTTCGCGAAGGTCGGCGAAGGGATCGTCAAGTCGTTCCGCGTCGCGTTCGATGCGGTGATCGGGATGATCTCGCAGGTTGGTAAGTCACTCTATCGATTGTTCACCGGAGACTTTGCCGGTGCCGGTAACGCGATCATGAACGTGTTCACTCCGGGCATCAATTCGTTCCAGAGCAACTTCGATGGGTTCTTGACCGATCTACCCGGCCAGCGCCAGCAGTTCGAGACCGATGTCGGTCGCGGCTATGAAGTCGTGTCGGGCCAGTTGGCTCGGTACGGCGAACGCGGTCGTGGGTCTAACGCCCCTCGTGGTCGCCGCGACGATGTGTCGGTCGGCGAGCAACTCGATTCTCTGTACGAAGGCAACATCCTTCGCGACCCCGGTGAAGAAGACGAGGACGGCAAGAAGAAGCGTCGCGGTCGTCAACGCGATCCTGTTCGCGAAGCTCAGCGACGCCAGCGTCGCATCGACAACATCATGCGCCGGATCGCCGAAGACAATCCGCTGCTCAAGCTGCAACAGGAATTCAACGAGGACCTCGGTCGGCAGGCCGAGAACCTTTTGTCTCGCGAAGGCTACACTCAGTTCATGCAAGACATCGCCAAGCACGGCGGTGACGCACAGGCGATCATGCAAGAGTTGCAGTCGGCCCTGTCAGGTGCCGGTGGCGATCAGCAGGTTCTCCAAGAGATCGCTCAGCGCTATGGCTACACGGTCGATGACATCAACGCGCTGCTCGGCGAGCAGTACGAAGCGTACAAGCGCAACCGTCGCGAGATCGAGATCGACCAGACCTTCGGTGCCCGCGCCCGCGAAGCCGCGCTGCAGGACCTCCAATTGGCCAGCGCCACTGCCGACCAGCAGCAGGTTCTCGCAACCGTCATTGATACGGTCAATGATGCTCGTCAGCGTGGGATCGATTTCACTCAGCAAGACATCGACCAGTTGCAGGAACAGCTTTCTCTGCAGCAGCGTCGTTTGCAACTCCTCAACGCCGAACGTGAGTTCTACGAGAACAACCCGCTTCGCCAGTTCAAGGCGGACATTCTGACCGTGGGCGAGGCCGTACACGAACTCGACCGCAACTTCCTTGGATCGCTCAAGGATCAGATCAAGTCGCTGGGAACCGAAGGCACTTTCTCCTTTGGTGCGATCATCGACTCGATTCAAGGCGGTCTCATGGAGTTCGCTGCTGGCGGGATCACCGATGCAATCGGCGGTCTCCTGTCGAACGGCGATCCTCAGAACCCGACGATCTTCGGTAGCTTGTTCTCGGCCATGGGCTTCGGGAACACCGGCTTCGACGCGGCTGCGGCCAACCAGAGGATCGACGCTCAGAACGTCCAACTCTACGGCGACATCCAAGTCAACGGCATGGGTCAGTTGTTTGGCGGCGGTCTCGGTAACCAGAACGGCTCTCCGTTCGACGAGTTCTTGAATCCCCTCCAAGACGAGATTGCTCGTCCTATGATCTCAGCGGTTGAGCAGACCGGCGAGGTCATGAAGCAGGATTGGAGCCAGAACATCCAAGGCATCGGTGGGATGATGCAGCAGCTATTCAACGCTGGCGGTATGCCGGGTGCGGGTGGCGCGCTGGGATCGATCCTTAGTCTCGTCGGCAGCTTCGGACTGTTCAAGGAAGGCGGTATTTCGACCAACCCGGTCCAGATGTGGCGTAACGCGCCGCATTACGCCGAAGGCACTCATAACACCACCAATGGCATTCCTGCTGTCCTTCACGACAACGAAGCCGTAATCCCGCTCTCTCGCAACCGCAAGGTGCCAGTAGAGTTGACTTCTAGCGGCGGAAATGGTAGTGGGACTGTCATTCACCAGAATTTCAACATCAATACACCCGATGCTGGCGGCGTCAAGCGCTCAGAGCAACAGATCACCGGTCGTATGCACCGGGCGGCGAACCGGGCCTACATGCGGAATAACTAATGGCTGATTTCCATGAAGTGATCTTCCCGACCGAGATTTCCTATGGATCATCGGGAGGCCCGAGTTTCAGCACGACGATCAAGGAATTGGCATCTGGACACGAGCAGCGGAACATCAACTGGTCCGAGGCTCGGGCCAAGTACGATGCTCAGTTCGGCGTGAAGACCGAAGATCAGATGCGGGAACTCGTGGAGTTCTTCTACGCCCGCAACGGTCGTGCTTTTGGCTTTCGCTATTACGACCATCTCGATCACCAGATCATCAATCAGGAGATCGGGACAGGCGACGGCTCGACCCGGACTTTCCAGCTTTACAAGCGCTATGAGCCGCTGACGGGCTACCACTTCGACCGGATCATTCGGAAGCCTATCGCTGGCTCTGATACGATCTCGGTCGATGGTGGTACGATGTCCTACAGCCTCGACGACACGACCGGGATCATCACCTTCAACACCGCACCGCCCGACACCTCATCGATTGTGTGTCTGGCCTGCAACTTCCACGTCCCGGTCCGTTTCGACATCGATCACCTCGATCCCTCGTTTGACGAATTCAACAACCTCTCGGTTCCCTCCATCCCTCTCATCGAAGTGCGTCCTCGTTCATGAAGAGTGTCTCTGCAGCACTGGAAGCTCATATCGACGGTGAAGTCACGACGCTGGCCTCGTGCTGGCGCATCGTGCGTACCGATGGTCAGGAGTTCTATTTCACCGATCACGATGCTGACATCGTGTTTGAGGGTGACACGTATGAGGCCGAGTCCAGCTACGACCGCACCGCTGTGGAATCGTCTTCGGACTTCTCGGTCGATAACCTCGATGTGGCGGGCATCCTCGACAGCGACAAGATCACCGACGAGGAGCTTCGCTCCGGCCTGTTCAACCGGGCAGATGTCTACGTCTTCATCGTCAACTGGAAAGACCCGTCACAGGGTGCTATCCGCGTCCGTCGCGGTTGGTTCGGGGAAGTCACGCTCGACAACACCGGAACCTTCCACACGGAGATCAGAGGCCTTGCACAGGCGCTCTCTCACAACTTCATCGAGGTTTATGCGGCTGAGTGCCGTGCGGACTTCTGTGATAGCCGCTGCGGCCTGAATATCGCGGACTACGAAGTCGATGGTGAGATCGAGGCCGTCACCGACCGGTCTAGCTTCACCCTGTCCGACACTTTCGTCGAACCGGCTCAAGGAATGGTCCCCGGATCGATCCGTTTCACGAGCGGAAATAACGCGGGCCGACTGGTCGAGATAATCGGATGGGACGCTACCACTCGCCAAGTCGATCTCTTCGAGAACGTTCCTTACGACATCGAAGTCGGCGTCACGGTCGTCGCGGCATCGGGCTGCGATGGATCGCTCACGGCCTGCCAGTCGTACAACAATGTCGTGAACCGCCGCGCCGAGGATTACGTCCCCGGCATGGACGAATACGTGAGTTACCCCGATGTCCCTGAGGAATGAGTTTGTCGAAGCCGCTCGCCAGTATCTAGGAACTCGCTGGGTCCACCAAGGACGTTCGATCCGTGGTGTCGATTGCGTTGGCCTCCTGATCGTCTCTGGTGCCGACATCGGCGTCACGATCCCCGACATGAAGGGTTACCGGCGAACGCCGCAGCCACACATCTTTGTCACCCACATCCGGGACAATTCCGATCCTCAGATCGAACCGCTCCCCGGATACATGGGCATCTTCCGCGACGGAAGTCAGCCGTGCCACGTTGGCATCTTCGCAGAGCGTCATGGACGCACTTCACTCATCCACGCCTACGCCGGGACTGGCAAGGTCATGGAAGAACCGTTCGAGCATCACTGGCCTAATCGTCTCATGGAGATCAGGTCGATCAAAGGCATTTCGTAAATGGGTCAATTAGTCACGACAGTGGTCGGCGGTGCAGCCGGGTTTCTGATCGGCGGTCCGCTTGGAGCGCAGATCGGCATGACCTTGGGCGGCATGATCGGCTCGACGCTGTTCGGGCCAACGATCAAAGGCCCTCGCCTCAACGATCTCAAAGTCTCAGCCTCAACCTATGGAGTTGTGATCCCGGAGGTGTGGGGAACCGTCCGTGTCGGCGGGAACATGATCTGGACCACCGGGATCAACGAGACCAAGAAGACCAGCCGAGCCGGTAAAGGCGGTCCGAAGCAGACGACCTATTCCTATGACGCGTCGTTTGCCATGGGCATTTGTGCTGGCGAGATCAACGACTTGCTCCGCATTTGGGCGGACGGCAAGCTCATCTATGACGTGTCCGGGAATGCCTCCCGGTCGCCGTCTTCTCCCGGCACCGGTACGACTTTCGAGACCGTCGAGATCGTCACGTCTGGATCGAAGAAGAAGACCAACGTTAACTTCCGCCTCTATCGCGGAACCGAGACGCAGCTACCCGATGGCCTGATCGAGGCCGACAAAGGCGTGGGCAATGTCTCGGCCCACCGTGGCATGGCGTACATCGTTTTCGAGAATCTTCCTCTCGAACAGTTCGGCAACCGCATCCCGCAGTTGCAGTTCGAAGTCACCAAGACGACGACGCAGAATCTCCCGAACGTCCTCGCTAAGGAGGCGGATGGAACCTCACACCCATGGCATTCGGCTGCTCTGGATCACGTTCCGTTTTGGGACTTGGGCCGCGTCATCGTGTCCACGGGAAGCAGCGGAACCGATGTTCTCGACATCCGCACGATGCAGACGATCTTCTCGCTCAACGGTTCGTTTAGCAACGACCGTCGAAAGCGTTACATCCCTGAGTTGAACTCGGTCGTCTTCACCGAAGGGACCCGAAATAGCGCCCCGATCCAGATGTATAATTTCGGCACCGGCACCGTTACCAACATCATCGGCGATACCAACAATAGTACCAGCGGGTTCATGGACTTGCAGGACGAGGAAGCCTACTTTGGCAACCTTGGCGCGGTCGGATATTCGCGAGGCGTCTTCATCAACACGACTTGGCGAAACATCACATGGGGACACAAATTCGGTGAGTACGCTGAGTTCGTGGATTACGATCCGCCATTTCAGGTCACCACTTGGTTCAATGGAAATCCTTCCTCAAGCGGAAATGCCGAGTTCGTAGGTTATCGTGGCGCGAACAACCGCCTCGAAGTGCTGGTTTACACCGTTGATCCGGGCATCTCGTACACTCGTAAGGAGACCGAGAACGGTCCTGTTTGGGAAAGCGGAACGGGATGGTCAACGGAGGTCTTCTATGTGGTCCCGTTCGAGGGAGAATCGTTGTCTCTCACCACGGCCATTTATGATCCCTCTGACGACAGTTTGTTCTGTATTGGTCGATCTGACGGTACACGATGTGTCTTCAAGTGGCAGCGTTCTACCAACTCGATCAAATTCGCTCGGAAGCACACATCGATCCAAGCAGGTCCATACAACCGGATGGCTTATTCTCGTCTCAACGGTGGGACGTTCGTTTGGGGGCATCCACAAGATAGTGGCACCACCGCCCGCTTCTATGAGGTCGATCTGCAGACGGGCGAACTGCTTCGAACTATTTCGTATGGTAACACCTTCGGGAACGCCTTCTATGGCGGTCTCTTTGGTCATTGGGATGATGTCAGCAAGGCTCTCCTCTACCAGACCCGAGATGCGTTCCGCATGATCTATTTCGGCGCTGGTGCCGAAGAGATCACGGTCGGCGATGTGGTCCGGGAAGTTTGCTTGAACAGCGGTGTCCTGACCGATGCTGACATTAACGTTACCGGCATCAACGCGGACACGCTGGTTGGGTATGTCATCGACCGGGAAACGACTGCTCGCGATGTTATCAAGCAGCTTGCGACCGGCTTCCTGTTTGACGGATACGAGAGCGACTACCAGTTGAAGTTCAAGTCTCGTGGCAGCGATCCCGAGCTTATCATCTCCGAGGATTATCTCGGTCGTGACGACGAAGGCCGTCCGGTCAAGGAGACCAAGACCCAAGAACTCGAAATGCCGATGCGGGTCACCGTCAACTATTACGATTCCAGCCGGGACAGTCAGCAGGGATCACAGACGGCGAAGCGCTTGGCGAACCCGGTCCCCACCATGTTCTCGGCTCGTGAAGACATCATTGAGCTTCCGATCACATGGACGCCCGACGAGGCAAAACAATCGGCGGACAAGATTCTCAAGATGCAATGGGCCAACCGCGAGCGCTACGGTCTCATGCTTCCTTGGCGTTATCTCATCTACGATCCGACCGATGTGGTGAACGTGGCTCTGGACAACGGCACACTCTACACGATGCGCCTGTCAGAGGTCACCATCGGCGCTGACTTCGCTATCGAGGCTCAAGGTATCTCCGAGAAGGCGTCGGCTTACGTATCGACCGCGACCGGCGCTGTCGGAGAAGCTCCGGCTCAGACCGTCCCCGGCACTTACGATTCCTATCCGGTTCTCATCAACACTCCTCTCCTCCGGGACGAGGATTACGACACCAGTGAGAACTCGAAGTGCTACGTCGCAGCCGACACAGATGCTATCGAATTCGACGGTGCCGCAATCTTCATGGATGACGGATATGACTTCCAGAACGTTGGCGTAGTCTCGGACGACATTGTTGCCGGTGTCACTCTCTCAGCGCTACCAGATACGAAGAGTTGGGCATCGACCGACAACACGACCGTGCTTGAGGTTCGCCTCACCGATACAGATGCGTTGCTTGAGAGCGTCACACAGGAAGACATGCTCAACAACTTCCTCAACGCGGCTCTGGTTGGCAACGAAGTGATTCAGTTCCGCGATGCGACCTTGAACGACAACGGAAAGTGGGAACTCAGCGGAATCCTCCGCGCCCGTCGCGGAACGAACTACGCGGTCAACGGCCATGTGAGCGGCGAACAGTTCATCATGCTCGACGCAAACACGGTTTCCCTGTTCTCGCGGGTCCCGTCAGATTACAATGTGACGCGGAACTTCCACTCGGTCCCGAGCGGCGGATTGATTGAAGACTCGACCGCTTACGAGCAGACGCTCGAACCTCGCGACTTGATGCCCTACACGCCTGAGAACGTGCAGATCACCGACGACGATACGGACGTGACGATCACCATGGCTCGCCGCAGCCGCGTCTCTGCCGAACTCGAAGACGGAACCGGCGACATCCACTACAAAGAAGGTGACATGGTGAGTGCCCGGATCACCTACTCGGTGTGGGCCGGGAAGACGCTGGACGATACGGAAACCTTCGACGATCCAAATGTCAGCGGCAACATCGCTCTGTTCGATTCCAACGGCAACGACCTCGACCTGTCACTGACTTTCCCTCTTACTGATCTTGGCGGTCAGGACAGCTTCCTCATCAAACTCACAGAGATCGGGATCGTGGACGGAACACCTAAGTGGATCGTGTTCACGCGGCTCGGTCAAAATCGCTGGAATTACGTCGATCTTTATTGACTTGAGAGGTTAGTTAGACTATACTCTCGCCCCTCGGAAGGATATTATGGCTACCACTCCGCTGCTCGGGATCACACAGGTCTCCGAGTCTCAATCCCAAAAAGAAGTTACGATCAACGACGCGATCATCGCGCTCGAAAATGCCACCAACGGGAAGCTCGTTGTTGACTTTTCGGCGGCGACTTCGGTCACCCTCACGGATAGTGAGACGACCGGCGCGTACATCTACGAAGCTTCGGCAGCGACAGCGGACTCTACCCTCAATCTTCCGACCACGATCAACTCGGTCGCAGTGTCTCGCATCTTTGCGGTCCAGAACAACAGTGGTCACGGCCTCACGGTTCAATTCTCTGGCGCTCCCGGATCGACAGTCTCGATCCCGGATGGAGAAACACGTCTCCTGTCGGCCTCCGATGGGACCGATGTTATCGTCGCCGCCGAACCGCAGACGACCGTTACCTTCGTCAGCTTAACAGACACTCCCAGCAGCTACACCGGCTCCGAGGGACAGTTCCTTGCGGTCAAGGCAGATGGCTCTGGACTGGAATTCGTTTCGGCGGCGGTCTTCCCCTCCTATGCCAGCAACGCTGGTAAGTCTTTGGTCGTCAACGCGACCGAGGATGGTGTTGAGTGGGCGGACATCGACACCTCGGTTTCCTTCCTCGAAGTCTCCGACACTCCTAGCAGCTACAGCGGCCAGAGCGGCAAGCTCGTGGCGGTCAACGCGACCGAAGATGGTATCGAGTTCATCGACGTTCCTGAGGCCGAAGCGGTTGAGTACGTCGCGGCGGAACGCTGGCGTGTCTTTGTCGTCACTCCCGGAGTCGAAACCGAGGTCGGTTTCGGCGAGATCGAATTCCTTGATGTCAATGGCTTCACGCTGATCGGAAGTGGTACGGCAAGTGCTTCTTCGGAAGGCGTTGGTCAGGAAGCAGAACTCGCTTTCGATAGTGACACCTCGGACGGCACCGGTTGGTTTAGCCTTGCTGGTGCGACCGGCGATCACTGGATCGAGTACGACTTCGGAACTCCGACGACCGTTCGTCGAGTGCGTCTTTATGCGATTGGACTGTTCCCCGACTTCACGCCAATCCGTTTCAAGTTCCAATACTACTCGGGTGTCGAATGGGTCGATAGCGGTGAGTACGAAACGACTTGGGTCGATGGTGTCCCGCAGACCTTCTCGATCCTCGGCCAGCCTGTTCAATCGGTTCTGGAAGCTCCGAACGATGGGCAGAAATACGTCCGCGAAAACGAGGATTGGGTGGCTCTGGTCATCGAAGACACAGTTCTTGCAGCGACTATTGCTACGGTCTCAGACACGGCCAGCGATCTCGACCCGGCTCAGAACACGCTCTTCCTTCGCTACACCAGCGGGGATGCCAAGACTCTCACCGTACAGCCAGAAGCGACGACCGCTCAGCCGGATAATGGCGAGTGGCACATCTTCAACGAAGGCGCAAACAACCTCACCATTACCGCCGCAACAGGTGTTACGATTACCGCCCCGGTTGACGGGACGCTTGTCGTGCCCACTGGCGGTGTGGTCACGCTCAAGCGGATCGCGGCGAACACCTTCAAACTCATCGGTGTAACAATCTCATCGGTCGCGGCTCCTGTGGCCGAGGCTCCCGAAGATGGGAAGCAGTATGCTCGTATCGATGGATCATGGGCCGAGGTAGCTTCGGTTCTCCCTACTGGTGGCACGACCGGACAGGTCCTTGCAAAGACCTCTGATAACGATGGAGAAGCGGACTGGACCGACCCAGCCAGCGGACTCCCTGTAGGAGGCACGACTGGACAGGTTCTCGCAAAAGCCTCCGGCACCGATGGTGATGTCGAGTGGGTTGATGCTGCATCTGGCGGAAGTGGCGGTGGTTCTTCCAACGACCAGTACACGTTGATCGAAGAATTTGTGTCTGACGGCACGACCGGCGAAGTGACGTTCGCAAGCATCCCGGCTGATTACAGCGGTCTTCGAATTGAGTTGGTCGCTCGATCTGAGGACGCGTCCAACCAAGATTCGTTGGAGATGACTTACAACGGTGACACCGGCACCAACTACACCGACATCTTCTCAAGCACGAACCAATCAGGCACGATCATTGATGGCGGCTCTGGCTCGGCCACCGGTATCACAATCGTTACGCTTGCCGCAGGAAGCTCTCCGGCAGGTGCAGCCGGTGGTGCTGAAATTGTTATCCCGTATTATGCGGACGCCAACTTCTTCACCTATGCGATGTCGCAAGGTTACTTCGACTTTGATGGGACTCAATTCCAATTGTCGCATCGCGGTGGATCGTGGAAGGACACTTCGGCGGTCAACCAAATTCGCCTCGCCTTGAACAGCGGAGCCAACTTCACCAGCGGAAGCACGATCCGTCTTTATGGCGTTAAAGGCGACGCCGCGTCTGGCTCTGGTGGATCGTCTGGCAGCGGTGCAACCACAATCAAACAAGCAACGCCGATCACCGGCACCGACCTCCGCTTCGAGAGCGGCGCTCTGACCGAATGGGGTAGTCCGACCGGTTGGACGATTGCTGCGACATACGAAGGACTTGCGGCACCCACTGGCTCTGGCTTCGCAGTCCACCGTACTTCTGGACAAGGCTCGGGATCGTTTTCGCGGACGCTCGACCTGACTGGACAATTCACCGATGCAGAACTCGACAACGGTGACTTCTTCAATATCTCGGGTTACATTGGCCGGTGGTCGAATGACAGCGACACTGGCGCGCTGACTTACCAGTTCCTTGACGCTGCGGACGCGGCGATTGGACCGGTTTACGAGCTTATCTATGCAGGCGACACTGGTGACGCTTGGTCGGTTCTCAATTCCCGCCTTCCGATGCCTACAGGCACTCGCAAGATCAGCCTGACCTTCACTGCTGACCTCAACTCTGGCGCGACCGCCAACACCTCGTTCGGCGGTGTTGAGATGTCGCTTGAACAGGATGTCGAAGTGGCTGCTTCTGGTGGCGCAAGTGGCACTGAGGGATACCTCGTCGAAGGTATCGCGGTCTTTGAACAAGCTGTCGCTACCACAACTGGTGGTGGGCAATCCGTTGCCGACGCATGGTCTAACCGCTCCGGCTATGCTGAGAAATCGAACGATATTGATGGCGCTTCGATTACGTCCGATCAGATTACACTGCCTGCTGGGATTTATCGGACTTCGGGTTTCCAAGAGTTCTATCGAACGAACTACACCTACATTCGCTTGTACGATGTAGGCGGCAATGTCACGATCTTGGAAGGATCATCGGGTTACTTCGCCAATACGGATATTGGCGGAAACTGCATCATCGATGGTATCTTCACGCTGACCGAAGAGACGACGCTTGAATTCCAGTATTATGGTTCATCGACTGCATCCGGAAACACAAACACCCTTGGCGTAGGAACGAGTGGCGACAACGCGTCTGTCTTTGCAAGTATCACGTTTGAGAAGCTTGTATTGGGAACAGCCGCAAGCGGATCATCGGGCGATAGCACAACCATTTCGGGTGCGGTCGAACTGATCGAAGAACACAATGTCGTCAACGCGTCGAGCTTGGACCTCGAAGCTTTTGCAGGCTCGGGATACGATAAGGTTGAGATTCATATCTCGGCCAATGTCGATACCGATGCTGCTGGTCTCAACGCCTTGATGAAGATCGCAGGCGCTTATGTGACCACCGGTTACGGCCATGTTCAACGCATGGAACCGGACATCAATAATGCGTCCACTCGCCGTAACAACAGCGACACTTCTCTCCGTTTGACCGGTGATGGTTCCTCATACGGTATCAGTAACACTGGCACCGGTAATGGTCTTCGAATGAAGATCGAGATCATCAACCCGGATGCAACTGATCTTGCCAATATCCTCCGTTACAACGGTATGCAGGTCCTTGCCTCTGCTAACGAGGTTACAGAATTCACGGGCGGCGGCGGTCTCGATACCGAAGCTGCTTTGGAAGGTCTGCGTATTGAAACGGATTCAGGCACCTTCTCTGGTCGCGTTGCGGTCTATGGGCACAATCCTTCGAAGTCGTCCGCTCTGCAAGGTGCAGAAGACGCCCTGATCGAGGAGATCGTGGTTGGGTCTGGCGGTGCGTCGTCGGTTGTTTTCAGCAATATCCCTAAGGATGCCGGTGACCTCGAACTCGTCTATCATGGACGAACCGACGAGTCGTCGAACTTCTCCAACCTGCGAGTGCAATTCAACGGAGACACTGGCGCAACCTCTTATGGCTTCGCCCGTGTCAACCGGTTTGGAAACACTACGGATGCCGATCAGGCGTACATGGAGCTTGGCAACCTCTGCGGCGCGAATGCGGATGCGAACTACGCCTCTGGTGGCCGCATCATCTTCCCCGGCTACGCCGACACGACCTTCTACAAGACCGCAGCCGCTAATGACATTGCGTCGCGAGCTTCTGACCAGATCGCTCAATATTCAGGCGGCTCTTGGGCAAGCACCGCTGCGATCAACGAGATCACACTGACCTCAGGCGGAAACTTCGTTCAAGGGACGGTCTTCCGACTGTACCGCAAGAACGCTCCGGTCTCTAGCACCACGTCTTCTTCTACGACACTGACCGTCACGGACACTGCTCGCACTCTGGCAGATGGCGAGGCTGATCTTCACCAGCGTTGGACCACGGATGGTGCCAAGACCCTGACCGTTGATCTCGACGCAAACGTCGCGATCACTCAGGATGCCGAGTTCCCAATTGCAAACCGCTCTGCAAGCGGCAACCTCACGATCTCTCCGGCTGTTGGGGTGACGATCAATGCTCCTGCGGGCGGAGGTCTCGTTCTTGAACCGGGAATGCTGGCGACCCTCAAGCGTGTCGCCGCAGATGAGTTCGATCTGATCGGACACGCTGTCTCGGCATGATGGGAGGAGTCTCTCTAGGAGCGATGGCGCAAGCTATGCTGCTCACTGCCTCTGCTATCGGTGGAGGCCTTGAATCAACCATCGAGTTTGTTGGTTCGAAGGTCTACAACTGGTCCTCGGAGACTGACGATCCTCTCGTGGACTTCAACGGTCTTGAGAATGGGATCGCTACGAGCGCCGAACCGGGGGACGCCTACTTCCTCTGGATGGGGGAATACGATCTCACGGCAGGCGTCCCCGGCTTTGTCAACTTCATCTCTCGTGGAGGAACGACAACCTACACCGAGACGCTCAACTCTCGCCAGAACGATGGCATGGATTCGGCTGTCCGCGCTGGTTATGGGATTGTAGGTGATCCAAACGACGATTGCCAAATCATCGTCGGGGGCGGGACCCGTGGGCGGACCTACATCTTACTCGTATATCGAGGCGTTGATAACGACAGTCCTCTCATGGCCGAGCCAGCTATCGCAGGTTCTACGAACAGTCCGAACGCTTTCTTTGATCCTATGGACATCACCGGTCCGGGACTTCTGGTTGCTATCGGATCGGGTGGCCACAATGAAGGCTCCGTTCTCTTCAACAATCCCTATGATGACCGCCTGACCGAACGCTACCACTTCGCTAACACCTCTGGTGGACAGCGCACGATTCGCGTTTCCGAGAAGACGGTCAGCATGATCGAGCCGTATGCTAAGCTCCCCGGAGAAACGCTCCCCGGAGCAGATAGCGGCGACAGTCGATTGTCGGCTTCGGTCATCTTCCGACCGGCTGCTTATCAACCGGATGAGGAATTCCATTTCAGCTTCGACGGTCGCGACGGAGCAGTCGCCGCTGCGGATTGGTCTGACGGAAATGCTTTTGCTGTTTTCCGAGGATCAGCCGCGTTGTCGAACGCGCACACCAACGTCAATGACACGACCAGTCTCTACCTCGATGGCGTAGACGATCATGTGGACATCTACAATGATCGTCCGAACTCCATCGACTTCATGGAGAATGCAGACGCTACCTTTGAGATTTCGTTCCGACCGGATGCTATCTCAGGTACGCAGACGCTCCTAAACAAACATGACGGATCGCTGGAAGACCAGCCGACGATCCGATTGGTCGGAGGCGAAATCGATCTTGAGGTGATGGGGACGGGTGTCCAGTCGGTAAAGATCACCTCAACAACGGCTCCTATCACGGCTCTGGCGTGGAATCATGTCGCGATCCAGTATGACCTATCAGCAGATACATGGTCGCTTTATTGCAACGGTAATCTGATCGGCTCGGCAACGCCTTCTCAAGAACCTTCGACCAATTCTGGACCCTTCACGATTGGCCAGAACAATGACACCGGAGAGCGCTTCGCGGGGCATATCGAACAGGCTCGTTGGACCAATTCTCTCGTATACAGCGGATCGACCTATACGATCCCGACCGCGAAGCACACTGAGGCTAACCCGAAAGCAGCGGCTCCGATCCCGGACTTCGCTAGCGTCATGTGGCTACCGGAACTGGATGGCACAGATGGACAGACAGCGTTCACGGATGCGAGTTCGAAGCTCCGCACTATCACGACTGGTGGAAGCGCTCAGCTTGATGATACTCAGAAGAAGTTTGGAACGACCTCGCTGCTTCTCGCAAGCGCGACCAGCGATTACATCTCTGTTCCCGATTCCTCCGAACTCACGATCCACAGTCATAGCGGCTTTTGCACGGAAGCATGGGTACGTCCGACCACTACCGCATTGGGCAAACTCTCTACGATCTTCTGCAAGCGAGACACTAGCGGTTCGGAAGAGTTCACTCTCAATTCGAATGGCAGCGGGACCGTCCAGATAGCCACTTTCAATAGCAGCGCATTGGCTGTTGCGGTCACTGAAAACAACATCTTGTCGGCAGACACTTGGTATCACGTTGTTGGCCAGCGCGTCGGTTATCGCGCCATGGTTTTTGTGGATGGCGATCTAGCCGCAACTGATTGGCTGTCCGCTGATACCTTCGCTGCAACTAACGCAGCCAGTCTGTCCCTCGGGCGGTCGCAAGCAAGTGGTGACCGTGATTGGGACGGCTGGATCGACGAAGCTCGTGTCTGCACTGGTTTCGCCTATCCGCCGCAAGGCTTCATTCCTCCAACCGCAGCGCATCCGAGGTCGTAATGCCTAAAGCAGGAATCGTAGCACGAGATGCGGTGTATCGAGCCGCCTCGGCAGACCCACTACCGACCGATCTCCCCGGTATCGGGAACATCCGATATTGGTTCTCATCTGGCCATGATGTGTTTTCGGATACAGGCGGATTGGCGGCGGCTCGCGATGGCGACAGTGTAGGTTCGTGGGGTAACAACGGTCTCGCCGAAGACGCTGTTCAAGCAATTGAGACCCGACGACCGCTCTATCGAGAAGGAGGTCAGAACGGCCTTCCTTACCTCGATTGCGATCCTGCTTTCCTACACTCGTTTGATAACTTACTGGAACCCAATACGACTTCGAGCGCCTTGTCGTGGAACGGATGGTCCACCTTTGCAATGGTTGGGCAGGTACGCAACATCGACAACGGCTCTACTAAGCCTTGGAATGGTCCCCTCACCAAGGTCGTCAATCACTGCCTTAGCAGCGGAACGCACCAACACGGTAAGAGCGATTGGAACTTAGTAGACGCTTGGAATGGCGGCTTCAATTGGCTGGTACAGAGCCACAACCAGCTTTGTGACCGTCGATACATGACTGACCGGATGGCGAACGCCGCAGGGGATAGCGACTGCTCAAACGCCTACAGCGGAACGACGAGCAATATGCCGTTCCTCAATGATGGAGCGGGAAGCTATTTTGACGGGCACGTCTACGAGTTCATTGTCTGGCAGAATGAATACCTGACTATCGCGGAGATGGAGGAAGTTGGAGCGTACCTCGCCACTAAATACGGCACAACTGCAACCTAAGGAAGACCAATGCAGATCAAGAATGGCATCCTCCAAGGTGTCCCGTTCGTCCAGACCCCGAACCAAGGGGGCCGCATCGTCCCGAAGTTTATCACATGGCACTGGACAGCCGGATGGACCGCCGCCTCGGCAATCTCAACCCTCACGAACCGACGCTCAAAGGCTTCGGCGCAATTCGTCATGGATTGGGATGGTAGTCTCACTCAACTTGGATCGTGCGAAAGACGACTTTGGCACGCAGGCCCGTCAAGATTCATGGGCTTCCGCGATCTCAACAGTCATGCGATTGGTGTCGAGATCGTCAATCCCGGCTTCATGTGGTCTGACGGCAAAGGCGGCTACCTGACTTGGGACAAGAAGCATCGTGTTCCTGAGAGCCGCTGGAAGCCGCACGAGGCCGGTCTGGTCAACATGCGCCTGCCCAAGATTGGTGGCGGTGTCGCGACCTTCATCTCGTACACCGAAGCTCAGATCGAGATGTGTCGCCGCCTCACCAAAGCGATCTGTGACGAGTATCAGATCATCTCGGCCTGTGGTCACGATGAGATCGACGCTCGCGGCTGGAAAGCCGATCCGGGTCCTCTCTTCCCCATCGGTGAGATGAAGGCCCTTGCAGATCGATTTGAGGGCCGTGGGGACGGTTGTCCTCGCGCTCCGTCAGTCACGACCGCCATTGTCACCGCTCGCAGCCTCAACGTCCGTGAGACGCCGGGTGGCAAGCTTGTCGGTTCTCTCCTCAAACGCGGCGACACCGTAATCGTTCACGAGGATCGCGGCGATTGGGCACTGGTCCACGGTGGCCGGATGCCTCGTCCGCTGTGGGTCGCCGACCGCTACTTGGAGTACAAGTAATGCCCATCACCCTCCCCGCCAAAGCAGCAGTCTTGAGCTTTCTCGGCTCAAAGAAGTTCCTCATCCCAGCCGGTATCATAGCCCTCCTTCTGGCGGTTGGGATGGGGACCTACTTCTACCTCGGAAGCCAGACCGACGAACTCGTCGATACGGCGGTCGAGAATGCTGCTGCTCAGTCCACAATCGAGACCCTCGAAACCGAGGGTGAAATCCGAGATCGCTCTGACGACATCGACGCTGAGTTCGATGAGTTGGAGCGCGAAACCCGAAAGGATACCGAAGATGTTCGCAACCAAGTTGAATCGGCTCCGGAAGATCAGCGGAACGCGCCTGCTGACCCTCTTCTTGTTGATACCATCAATGAGCTTGACCGCTTGCGCCGGGAACGTGGTAACTCGGACTGAGTTCGTCACAACGACCTTCCGGGCCGACCAGTTGGTCTGCGATGATGCTCCGTCTGGTCAGCTTCCCGAAGGTGCGACCAACGAAGATGTCGCCAATCGTTTCATCGATACTGAGGCCGCTGGCGAAGACTGTCGCCAGAAGCTTGGCCGCGTCCGGATGAAGGTCGAGGTGACCCAAGAAGTTCTCGCCGAGATCAACGCTCGCAACAACCCCGACTAAACGGTTCGTCGCATTTTTCGACGTTAACTATTCTTAACGCTTGAAGTCGATCATCGATCATCTACAAGGTGATTCGTAATCAACTTTAGGAGTCCCGATGTCTAAGCTTACTGCCATGTTGGCCGTGAAGGAAAAGGCAGACCACGCCTACCACACGCTCGACGATCCTATCATGACCGATGTCGAGTACGATCAACTCGTCGCGGAGATCAAGGAGCTTGGCGGCGAGATCAAGACAGTCGGGGCCAAACCAGATGGCCGTTTCGCGAAGTTCACTCATCGGACCCCCATGATGAGTTTGGACAACGCGTTCTCGGAAGGGGATGTCGCTGGGTGGTTCACCTCCCTGTCCCTCCCGTCATCCAGTGACATCCTCATCCAACCCAAGCTCGACGGCCTGTCGTTGACCCTGATTTACGAGAACGGCGTTCTAACGACCGCTGCGACGCGTGGAGACGGTCAGGTGGGCGAAGACGTAACGCTACAGGCTCAGCAGGTCCAGAACGTCCCATGGACGCTCACACCGCCCTACACGGACAAGAAGATCATCGAAGTCCGTGGTGAAGTCGTCATGCCCAAGCAGAGCTTCCTGCGGCTCAACGAGGAGCTTGAGGCGGCTGGGAAGAAGACCTTTGCCAATCCTCGTAACGCCGCTGCTGGATCACTTCGCCAGAAGGACCCGGCGATCACCAAGCAGCGCGGCCTCCTCTTCATTCCTTTCGGTGTCACCGCTGACACCTTCCCCGGCATCGAGTTCGAGAGTTCCTGCCTCGCTCTTCTCGAAGATGCCGGGTTCTCATTCGATGTGGTCAAGACCGACTTCTGTATGGGCAAAGGCCAGCAGGTTCTTCTCGACGAGTATGAGAACCTCATGCGCCGCCGCAGCGATCTCGACTTCGACATCGACGGCGTGGTCTACAAGGTCGATGACCGCGACATCCGTAAGAAGCTCGGATCGACAAGCCGGGTGCCGCGATGGGCAGTCGCTCATAAGTTCCCGGCAGAGCAAGCCATCACGCGTCTCACCGACATCGATTGGCAGGTTGGCCGTACAGGCATCGTCGCACCGGTCGCACGTCTTGAGCCGGTCAATGTCGGCGGCGTGATCGTATCGAACGCGACCCTACACAACATCGACGAGATCGCACGGCTGGCCGTGATCCCCGGCGACCTCGTAACTATCCAGAGAGCCGGTGACGTTATCCCTCAGGTCCTTGGAGCCGCTCCGGGCGGTAAGGACGGCACACGCTACGCTGTGGAGCCGCCAGAGGCATGTCCGTGCTGTGGGACCGATCTCGTCCGCGTGGACGCCTATCTCAAGTGTCCTGCCGGGTTCGAGTGTGACGATCAGTTCCTTGGATCGCTGGAACACTTTGTCAGCCGCGATGCCATGAACATCGACGGTCTCGGTCCCAGCCAGATCAGAGACCTCTTCGATCTCGAATGGATCGAGGACGCCGCCGATCTCATGCGGCTCCCGGAGATGACGGTTACCGCGATTGACATCGAGTCCGGAGGCATTGGCGAGATCGCCGTTGGCGTCGAGACCGATGCAGGTGAAGTCCTCGCGACCAAAGATGGCTGGGGAAAGACCTCGGTGAAGAAGCTCATGGCGGCGATCAAGCGATCCCGCAAAGTCGATCTCGACCGGTTCATCTATGCTCTCGGCATCCCGCAGATCGGGAAGCAGACAGCCAAGGACCTCGCCAAGTGGTGCAAGTCAGTGGACGGGTTCTTCAATGCGGTCTCAGAGGTCGGAGGCTTCGACAAGTTCCGGGAGATCGACGGCATCGGCGATGCGACCATCACGGCCATCGAGCATTACTTCTCCGAGGAATATTACTACGATCAGGTCTTCCGTCTTCGCAGCGAATGCGAGATCGCCGATCCCAAGACGACCGACGAAGCCTGTCGCGTCTTTGATGGCATGACCTTGGTAGTCACCGGCACCTTGAACAAATGGCCGCGTGATGCAGCCATCGTGATCGTCGAGGACCTCGGCGGCAAGGTGACAGGATCGGTATCGAAGAAGACCAACGTTCTGGTCGCCGGAGAGAACACCGGGAAGGTCAAGATGGATGGTGCCAAGAAGCACGGCACGACCGTATGGACCGAGGACGAGTTCGTGGCCAAGGTCAATGAGGCTATCGATCTCGGATATGCTGTTGACGTTATGGCTTAAACGAAACACCCGCCCGGATCGCTCCGGACGGGTGCAAGCGCCTTTCAGGCCGATAAAGCTCGACCCTAGCCTAAGTGTCAACAGTAGGAGCGGCGCTTAGAACGTGCGGCGAAAAATGCCTACAACCGATCCTACCAAGTCGAGCTTGGCCGGGTCAACAGTTTCCTCCGAACCATCGGTGCCGGTCGATACGCGAACGCCGGTCTCAGAAGAGAAGCCGAGAGATACGCGGACCACACGAGCGCCGAACGCTGTCTTGCACACGTAGAGGCCATCTTTGTTGACCACAGCGTCGGTATCGACGACCATGCGATCTCCGGCCTTGATTTCGAACTTCGGTTCGTCACTCGCGATGCAAACCATTTTCAGGCTCCGCGTAACGCCATAGTCCTTGAACATCTGGCGTGGCACGGCCCAACCGCCTCTGGCGGTGAGGTTCGCGTCGTGACCTCCAAGCTCTTCCATGATGAGGATTTCTTCCTCCGCGTTTCGGACTCCGGCAATCCCGGATCGCCCGAAAGCGATGAATTCTGGTGCGACGTTGAGCTTCTCGGCCAACGTTGCGATGACATCGAGCGGAGCCGCGATCTTATCCTGTTCGTACTGGACGATGGATGCTCGCGATTTGCCAGTCATCTTCGCCAACTCTTTCTGAGTCAGCTTTTGACGCTCACGCGCCCATTTGATCCGTTCCCCAACGGATTCAGCCATGCTGACAGACTTCTTAGACAGTTTTACGACCGTCTTTTCGATCCCATCGTCAGCCTGCATAGGTGCAGCTTTTGCTGCCATGTGTCACCTCCTTGTGTTGCTGTGTCTTACACTTCCCGTCTGTTTGTTGTGTGAGGCTAACTACGCCGAATCGTCAGCCAAAGTCAACTAATAATATGAGAAAAGTCAATTTTCACGCGAACATTACCTGTGGAAAAGTTAATATAACTCTACCAACTACGTAAGAACAGACAGGGAACATCACCCTAGAATACCCTTAATTTGGTTGAGCTTCGCGGACAGAGCGTCCCAGCCGCCGATGAGTTCCCCGGACGGAGACGTGCGGGTGTAATCCTCGGTCGTGAGATAAGCTTGTGGCACTGAATTGGTCCCCGAGTTCGCGTAGAATTCGCGACGAATCGCCTCCTCATCCAGTCCGATGTAGACGTAATCGACACCGAGTCGGTTGAGACTGTCTTTCGCAAGATGGCAGTAGGGACATTCGTCCTTGCCGTAAACCACCAATGTGTAGCCAGACGCATCTTTTTCGCCTCCGGGTGCTATCGATTCGAACCCTTTATCCCATCCGACGACGCCGCCCTTCGAATATTCGGTGGATCGGTTCTCAAAGAAGTTGGTGTGAGTTTCCGCGTTCATGATCCAATCGAGCCAGTCGAACGGGTTGTCGGTGACGCCGTAGTTAGTCTTGAGGCCTAACTGCAGCAAACGCCGGTCGGCGATGTAGCGGATATAGGTCTTGGTCTCGGCGGCGGTGATCCCGTCGATGTCACCCATCTCGAATGCTAGATCGATGAAGGCGTCTTCGAGATCGACCATCTCGCGACAGATGTCGTAGATGTGCTTCTTGAAGCTGTCGGTCCAGATTTCAGGATGCTCGGCGATCACAGCGTGGAAGAGTTCGATCATCGATTCCACATGGAGGCTCTCGTCCCGGATCGACCATTCGACAATCGTGGACATGCCCTTCATGAGACCTCGACGCTGGAAGCTCATGAGGATCGCGAACGACGAGAATAGTTGCATCCCCTCACCGAAGGCAGAGAACACCGCCAGATCGAGCGCCAGCTTCTTGACGGAGTTGTGCTTGATACGGTCGGCGAAGAGGAAGTCGTGCTTGGCCCGCATCTCCTCGTACTCGTGGAACGCCTGATACTCAGTCTCCGGCATCCCGATGGTATCGAGCAGCAGCGAATAGGAGTGGGCGTGGTTCGCCTCGGCGGTCGCAAAGGCGGTCAGCATCATGCTGATCTCTGGATGCGGGAAGGCAGGAATGTAGCGCCCGAGGTAGCCGCCTGCGAGGATGTCAACGTCGCCCTGAGTGAAGAAGCGGAAGAGTTGGGTAAGCAGGTTCTTCTCGCTGTCCGTGAGCTTCTGGTTCCAATCAACCACGTCCTCAGACAGCGGCACCTCTTCGGGCAACCAGTGCATCTTCTGTGCTTGCTGGTAGCGTTCGAAGGCGAAGGGATACTTGAACGGCTTGTAGTGTTCGCGGGTCTCAAAAATGCTCATGGTGATCTCTTATCCTTCGCAGGCAACGCACTCATCGGTGTCGGCGACTTGCACGACCCGGCGTTCGACTTTGGTGTTCGTGTTCTCGGCTTTGCGGGCGCTGGTGGCTCGCAGGTAATAGAGCGACTTGAGGCCCTGCTCCCATGCGGCGAAGTGGTCAGCTACGATCTCGTCAGCATCGACTTCGGCAGGGTAGAAGAGGTTCACCGATTGCGCCTGATCGATGTACTGCTGACGATCAGCAGCCAGCCGCACGACCCACGCCTGATTGATCTCACGGGCCGTCTTGAAGACCGCCTTCTGCTTGTCGGACAGGAAGTCGAGGTGCTGGACACTTCCCTTCTCAGCGATGATCGACGACCACACTTCCTTGGTGTTCTGGCCGAGATCGGTCAGGAGCGCTTCGAGCGCCCCGCTCTTCACCGGCACGGAGCCTGAGAGCGTCTTGTGGAGGAAGGCGTTCGTGTTGATAGGCTCGATGGACGGCGAGACTGGACCATGCGGCACCAGACTGGCCGACGAGGCGTTGGGAGCGATGGCGGTCTTGTGGGCGAAGCGCTTCTTCAATGGCTTCATGTCCGGAGCAGCACCGCGTTCTTCGGCGAGCTTCTCGTCCGCGATGCTGACTTGCTCTTCGATGTGCGAGAAGATCATGAGGTTCATGCCGCGAGCCAGATCGCTCTCCCATGGAACTTTCTCTTGTTGGAGGAACGTGTGCCAACCGAACGCGCCGAGACCGACCGACCGCTCCTGCATCGCCGAATAGACAGCACGACGCAGCGGTTCTGGTGCGGTATCGATGAAGACTTGCAGCGTGTTATCGAGCATCCGCATGAGGTCTTCGAGGAAGAGTTCATCACTCTTCCACTCGTGCCACTTGGCGAGGTTGACCGACGACAAGCAGCAGACCGCCGTGCGATCCTCATTGGTCGGCAGGGTGATCTCGGTGCAGAGATTGGACTGGCGGACACGGAGACCACGCTTCTGCAGAGGCTCCGGCAGCGCCCGGTTCGCGGTATCGATAAAGAAGATGTACGGCTCGCCGGTCTGGTGACGGGTCTCGATGACCTTGCGGAAGAGACCGCGAGCAGAGACGCTGTTTCGGGTCTCGCCACTATGCGGATCGACCAGATCAATGTCCCGGTCGTCGCGGACGGCTTCCATGAACGCGTCGGGGATATTGACGCCGTGGTGAAGGTTCAAGGTCTTCCGGTTCTGATCGCCGCCCGATGCCTTACGCATCTCAAGCCATTCCTCGATCTCCGGGTGAGTGATGTCGATGTAACCGGCGTAGGAGCCGCGACGAGTGCCTCCTTGGTTGAAGGCGAGCATCTGACTGTCAACGACCTTCGCGAAGGGGATCACACCGCTTGTACGGCTCCCGTGGGACGTGCTTTCGCCGACCGAGCGGATGTCGCCCCAATAGCCGCCGATCCCGCCGCCCATGGACGCCAGCCAGCCGTTCTCTTCGTAGTGGGCGAGGATGCCTTCCCGGCTGTCCGGGACATAGTTGAGGAAGCAGGAGATCGGCAGACCGCGCTTGGTGCCACCATTGGACAGCAGCGGGGTTGCGAAGAAGAACCATCCCTTCGAGACGTAATCGTAGATGCGTTGGGCGTGAGCCACGTCATCGGCGAAGGCAGCGGATGCTCGTGCGAAGGCGTGTTGTGGACTGATCTCTCCTGCTACCATGTAACGATCTTTGAGAGTGGCGATGGCAGCTTCGCCGAGGGCATTGTCACGCGTGAGATCGATCACGATCTCGGAAGGAGAGACGGGCATAAATGGTCCTGTGATGAGTTAGTTTTAGTCAGCGCAAAAGAGATCGGAGTATAGTCTAACTAACCCTATTCGGCAAGGTCAAAGATCGCTTGACATCAATAGAATCAGTTGGCCCGCGCCGCAGGGGGAACGACGCGGGCCGAGCAGCGGTAAGTGGGAGGAAACCCGCTACTACAACTGGATGAATTCACCGTCCGGGACGAGCCGGGTGAAGGCTATCTCGACCGCCTGTTTGTACCGTTGTTCCTCGTGATGGCTCATCATGCCGGGAGGAAAAGCGATGACGCGTTTGGCTCGAAGACCATTCATCTGCTGGCTTCCTAGAGCGACAACCGAGTGGGTGAATCGAGTCACGTATTCCAGCGCCGATTTGTCCTTCTGCGTCGGAACAATGAAGAGGGTGTCGTAGATCACCGCGTGTTATCGAACAGCGCCCGAAGCTCGGCTATCCATTCGTCCATCGGCATCTCGTCAACGTCAGAGACGCCCGTCTGCTCTTCGTGATCCTCTTCCAGTTCATCACACATTTCGCGGATGACCTTCATGGCGTCCTTGCGGTTGAAGAGCTTGACGCGTGATGAGGGAGCAGCGCTAGCGGGAGGCACGGCGGCTCTCCACAGTCTCGGTCGTGATAACGAACCGGGTGCGGTCAAACAGCTTCTTCATCGCTGCGACATCACTCGTCGGACTGACCGGTCGAGCCGAGTTGAAACCATCGTCAGCGTACATGCGGAGCGGTGATGGCTCAGCATCGTGGTAGAAGCGGTCGAACATCGTTTCCAGCAGCATACAGGTCTGCGTCTTACCGCCACCCATAGGTGCCTTGATTACGATCTCGATCTCACGTTCGGGGCCAGTGACGACGAACTCAGGGAGGCCATCTTCGCCGGTCGGCGCGGGTTCCTTGATCGCTTCGCGGAGCATCTCGTCACGGGTCTTCTGGCGAACCAGACCGGCTTCTTCGAGTTCTTCGCGACCGGCTGCAATAGCTTCGGCCAATGCCGGGTCAAGCTTCTCGGAACCGACATAGAACGTCGCATCGCCGATCTTGATGATCCCAGCTTCGCCTTCGAAGATCGCGTCTGCGAGTTCGTCGAAGGTGTCGCAGAAGTTGACCAACTCATCGAGATCATCTTCTCCTTCGTCGCCCCAATAGGTCTGCTTGGTCGTGCCGTCAGCCTGTGCGAGCGTCGTGTGGAAGTGAGGCGTTCCCTCGGCGACCTTCCAGCGGAGATCGATCCAGCCGCACGGCATGTAGTGGACGACGCCTTGGGCATCGAGAATGCGGTGGGCGAAGTGATGCGGATTGACGTTGAGGAAGCGCGGGTTCTCGATGCGACGGGTGAAGAGAACGCCGTCCTTCACATAGTCGTACTCACGCCAGTCGTCGTTGAGGACCGAGAATTCGAGATCGGTCAGATTGTAGAGTTCCATGGTGTCGGGTTCCTTGGATTGGTTGGCGGGAGAGTAGGGATTCGAACCCTAGCGGTACGGGTTTGGAGTCCGACCGGCATCAACCAGCGCTCACTCCCGGCTAGCGCGATCAGCTTTCGTAGATGCGCTTGGAGACAGCGGTGAACGAACCAGACAGGGCCTTGGCGATCCGACCACCGAGATCGACGAACAGTTCGGCAGCAGGTGCGATCAGGTCACCGATCACGGTCGCGACCATCGACGCGGGCCAGTAGACGATCCATGTGGTCATCCGGGTGCGGAAGTCGCTCGCCTGCGGAGGCAGAGTGAGTTCATAGCTACGCTCGCACGGCTGGAACGCACGGCAGGCCGCTTTGCCAAGCTCGTCCGCCTCGCCCGTATATTCACGAACGAAGTTGCGAATCTGAAAGGACAGGTGAATCCATTTCCCGAACGCCCAAGCGGTCCCGATGACGAACCATCCGACGAAGCCGATGATGGCGTTCACCAGCGTGATGTCAGGGATAGGAACATCCGTGAAGGCGAATGTTAGTCCGACTGCCACGCCAGACCAAAAAAGGGGCGAGAAGCTGCTGTCTTCCTTGTTGACGATGTACGTCACCAGAAGGGCGAAAAGAGCGAACAGGCACCAGAAGACGATGCCGCCGAAAGTGATAATGGACCAGATCATTGATTGGGTTTCCTTGTGTTACGCGGCCTTGTCGGCGCGAGCTTCGGCTTCCGCATTGGAAAAGCCGCCGCTGGCGTACCGGACAGAGAGCTTGGCGATATTGGCTTCGATGGTCTCTTCATACGTGATGGAGAGATAGTCGCGGATGCAACGCAGAGCGCTTTCAAACGAGATCATCTCTTTCACGAACTTCTGACGATCTGGCTCCTTCTCGTAGATCACTGCCTTCTTGGCGAGATCGAGGAGGTTGCAGCCATGGATCGTGAGATTGACGGTCAGGGTCAGGAGACCCAAGCCGACGAATTCTTCATCGTTGACCGCCATCGTTTCCTCGCGAGTGATGCCGAGGTTCTGACGAAGACCTTCCATGTAGAATTCGAGATCGCCAATCTCTTCGACGAGGTTCTCGCGATCCACGTTGATCGGGTGTCCGAGGATCGGGATGAGAAGCTCGCCACACTCTCCGGCCACACCAACGGCGTGGTGGAGCATGTCGGCGCTCTTGGCGGTCATTGAGGCCGCGATGTCGGCACCGGGCTTGGCCAAGGCGACGACGAGTTCGGGATGGGTAATGGAGGTCATGCGGTTTCCTTGGCCGGGTCTTCGGCTGTCGGCGCTTGGTTCTCATTCGCGATGCGGACGCCTTCACGTCCCTCGGTCATTTGCTGGACTTGATCCCAGCAGCGCTGTTTGAATTCAGGGGTTGTCACGTAGCCGTGCAGAACGCGGATCATCACCTCTGCAGCAGTCATTTGTCCGTCATCGACGAGAGACCCTTCGATCTCAGTGTCGAACTCGACCTTTCCAGTATCCAGATCGACATCGTTGATGATTAGCTTTGCGGTTGCCATGGTACTCCTTCCATTGTCTCGCCGGGGATGAGCTTCCGATGCTGGACCCAACCATTGAAGTTGCCGTGCAGCGCCGGTTGATCCCAAGCCATAGTCCGTTCCAAGTAGCGGTCGGGCGTGGCTTGGTGTTCAACTGGTGAAGCGTGTTGCGGATCGTAGCGATCAGGTTCACGCTTGATGAGCTTCTCGTACAGGCCAAGGTCCGAATCGATGCTCGGAGGTAGCCCGTCGAAATTGTTGTAGGAAACCCTTGCACACCGAGCGCCGCTCATTTTGAGGAGAACCTCGTTGAGCGTCTCATCACGCGTCGAGATGTATTCGAGCGCGGCTTCGATCTCGGGAGTGCGGATATAGGGAAGATGCCATTCGCCGGGGTTGAGGAACTGAGGCTCGCTGGCTTGGCGGGCTTCATAGACGGCTTTGGCAAGAGCGCCGATGGTCGGGTCAGCCGCGTGATGGATGCGGAGCCAGTCCCAATTGTCGAACGCGGTGGCCGTGAGGACGACCTTGATGTGTTGGTGAGGTTCTGTGTAGCGGTTGAAGTGCTGCTTGTGGAGGCCGAGAGCCGCTAACTCTTCGGCGCAATCGATTGATGCAGCGCGGTGGCGGGCAATGATCTCACGGGCCTTTTCTTCGACCTCAGGAGAAGCGACCTCGTAGCCTTGCATCCCCGGCTGGTTCATCCGGAACTCAGCGGGCAGCGCCGGGTTCTCGTGAAGCTTCTCGTGCATCCGCTTGAGCGGGATGGCTCGGCTGGATGATGCGTTCCGGGAGAAGACCCGGTGGGTCATAAACTCGGCGTGGACGAAGCGAGGATATTCGATCTCAAGCGTGGTTAGGCGCGGCGCGAATTTGCCGACGCTATCAGCGATGACTTTGGCAGTAATCGACACGCTCAAACCTCCTCAGTCTGGCCGAAGATCAACTCGGCAAATGCTCCGCGACAGGCCTCAATCCCAAGGCTCTTGTCGTTATCGAACACATGATCGACCGGCAGATGATCGATATGCGCTTCGCTCTCGTGCAGATCGGAGGTGTCTTGATCGACGCCGACCGGGTTGATCCGGATCGAAGCTCCGTCTGCATCGACGACAGCCTGACACTCGTTCGGGAAGCGCATGTCCGTGATGACCACCCGCTCGAAAGTCGCGGCGCGTGTCATCGTGGCGTCAACCCACAGGCTGTCGCCAATCAGTTCCCGGCCCCACTCCGTACCGAGAGACTGCATCGCCCACCTCGGGGTCTTCCCCTGTAGGTAAGGCGTCGGGACTTCCTTGAGATCGCCTTCAACCATCCGGTCTATGGTCTCTTCGTCCACGCCCTGATAGCGTAGGAGGAACGAGATCATTCCCTTCAAGGCACCAGCGAACTTCAAGTTCTCATAGCCGCGATCCGTGAGGATTTGAGCCATGGTGTCTTTTCCAGAACCCTTGCGACCCGTGAGGCCGATCAGGTGTTTCGTCTGTGTCATTGTCACTAACCTCGGTTGAGAACGATTCAGAAGTAGAATCGATGAAGCGTTCTTGGTGTAAGCTAAGTTGAAATTCGGTTTTGCAGCCGCTACCCAAAATGTTTAGTCAGACTATCTTTTGGGTCAGGAATTTTACCGGGTGTTAACAATTACCTCCCGGTAAACGTATCATTCCGGGGCAACTAGGATCAGTCCTCCCGCTGTTCTTGTGACGGCGGTGTAGAGCCACTTGTCCGCGTCCTCGCGGAACACGCCCGATTCGTCGTGAACGATCACCTCGTCCCACTGCGAACCTTGCGACTTGTGACAGGTGATCGCCCATGCGAAGTCGATGTGGTTATCGTTGATGCGGCTGCGGTAGGCGCGGCTCTTGTCAGCCGACGAGAAGCCCTTCACACGCTTCTCATGCTCTTCCAGCAGGCCTTGGTAGGCGAACATCTTGTAGCGCTTGCCCTCCTCGTCGAAGACATCGACGACGAAGCGTTCCTTGCCTTCTTCGAGCGGCTCGTGATCGATTGCAGAGAAGACCGGCGTCCCGTTGACCAGCAGCGGGAACTGGCGAGAGTTCTTGCAGATCATAAGAGGCTCGCCTTCGCCCGGTGCCATGCCTTCGTAGCCAGCCGACCGGCGCATCTTGCTCGTGAGCTTCCAGCGGGTCTTGTTGGTGCCGACGATGACCTGACAGTCGCGGTCGAGATCGAGCGTGTACTTGTCCTCCTTGCGGCGAACGACCCGGACACCCTGTCCGTAGTCCCCGAACTCAGGACGCTCGCCTTTGCGGATCAGCGTCGCGATATGGATCACGGGGTTGTCGGCTGCTTGCCGGTGGATTTCGGTCAGCATTGTCCCGGCGTTGTGGAGATCGAAGCCGGGGTCTTCGCCGACCGGAGGAAGCTGTCCCGGATCGCCCATGACGAGGATCGGGATGTCGAAGCTGCGGAGGTCCTCGGCCATGCTCTCGCCGACCATCGATCCCTCATCGATCACGATCAGTTCGATGTCGCCAGTGACGAGCTTGCTCTCGGGGTTTAGCTGGAAGCGGGGAGCATCCTGATCGTAGGCGCGGTCGAGGTCCTTCTTGAGGATGTCGATCTGCTTCAACACCTCTTTCATTTCCTCAGGCGTCGCCTTCTCAGCTTGAAGCTGGAAGAGGGCGTCGTTCTTCTCGTTGAGTTCCCGTTCGAGCGCGTCGGCCTTCTGTGCCTTTGGCTGGTAGATCGCGGAGTGGATCGTGGTCGGGATGTTATGGAAGCCCTGCGAGCGGAGCTTGTTGCCCATCACCTTGGCAGCTTTGCCGGTAGGAGCCATGAAGCCGATGTTGGCCGGGTTGATCCCCATGTCGTCGATGATGAACGGCAGGATGGTAGACTTACCGGTCCCGGCGAAGCCTGCGATCTCTTCCGTCTGCTGGTGATGACGCTCGTTGTCCCACCAGTTCACTACCGACTTGACGGCTTTGCCTTGTTGATCGGAAAGTTCCATTGGCTCCTAGCCGAGTGATGAGTGATGTGGCCACCCGGCGAGGAGTGGAGGAGGAGGTGCGAGACGCCGGGTGACCACGGGAGGTCGGAGGGGAGCCGACCTATTCGGGTGTTTCTTGCTGGCCGAACGTCCCTTTCAGGACCGATCCGACTTCATCGATGACCCCGGCGTTGGCGCTGGTTGTGCCCAACTCGGAGTCGATGATGACGCCACTGCCCGGTGCGGGGATTTTGATGTGGGTCATCGGGAAAGCGAAAGAGCCGCGTTTGGTTTTGGCGACCAGTTCGAGGATGAGGATTTCATCGCTGTTGGTGTAAAGCTCGCAGTCAATATCGACCGGGCCGAACAACCAAACGAACAGAGTGTCTTTGATTTTGCGGCGAAGAGATTGGATCATGTGAAGCCTTCACTGTGTCGGCTCACCTCCATCGAGAACTCGGACGGCCTCGGCGATGCAGGCGGCATACTCACGGAATTCATTTTCGGGCATCTGCAGAGAGCCGCGTCCGTTGACGCCGACGACACATGTGACCTGACCGCTCGATTGAAATGTGGTGTGGTTGACCACGGCGCGACCTTCGGGTGCCCAAGCGGCAACCATGGTCATCTCGCCTGCTTCTTCGCGAGTTGATTGGACGTTCATTGATGTTCTCCGAGATGGGGCCGGGGAGTCAGGGGCGCGAAAACTCCCCGGCCCTTCGTTCGACCGGCGCGTGGCTACCGGTCATCCCCGTCGCTTAGTCTTTGGCGAAGCGACGGGTGCGGCGACCGCCTCGGGCAGCGGACCGACCCTTCGCAGGAGGGGCTTCCTGCTGGTCATCCTTGCCTTCGGTTTCGGCGGGCGCGGATCGGCGGCGGCGCGGGGCCTTTTCCGCCTTCTCGGGTGCAGCCTCTTCGGCTGCTGGCTCTTCCGCCTTCTTGCGGCGCGAACGGCGCGGCGGCGGGGCGGGAGCTTCTTCTTCGGGTTCCGGCTCTGGCTCGGGTTCGGGTTCCGGCTCAGGCGTCGGCTCCGGAGTGGGTTCGGGTGCCGGGGTATCCTCGGCCTCGTAATCACCTTCTTCGTCGTCGAGCATCCCAGCGAGTTCGAGCAGGCCGTCTTCGTTGATCCAGTCGATGATCTTGAAGGTGACGGCGTACTTCTTGCCGTACTTCTTCTCGCGAGGGGTGTAGCTCTCGGTCGTCACTTCGACGATGGGAAGCTCACCCATGTGTTCGCGGAAGAGCTTGCCGAACTGGCCCGACAGCTTCTTGACCGAGCGGATCACGCCGCCCGTGGACGACTTGAACAGCAGCTTGGTGCCGACGAATTCGTGATCGGGGTCTTCATCGACGCTCTCGACGATCATCGGGATCGCGAGCGCTTCACGCCAGCCATCATCTTCGTCGTCGTAGGGGCCGTGGTCCTTGAGTTCGGTTTCGAGCGGCGGCTTGCCGTCAGTGACCGGGACGAGGACTTCTTCAACCGGCTCGCTGTCCTTCCAGCAAATCCAACCCTTCGACATGTTGAACATGTCAACGACGAGGGTCGTGCCATCGGGAAGCACGTTGTCGTCAGACCCGAAGGTCAGTTCGCCCGTGTTGCCGTTGAAGTTGAGGAACGCGCCGGATTCGACCTCCGCTCCCATTTCTGCCCACGGGTTATCAGACCCATCGTAGGCTGCGATTGCACCGGAACCGGTGGTGGTGAGACTTCCCATGTGGTAGTAACTCCTGTGTGTATTTAGAGTGGTCGGGGTGACCTTGGGAGTGAAGTCTGGCTAGACGATTCGTTTCGAAATGTCAACCAGAATAACACCCTTAGTCGTCAGAATCGGGTCCCAATTTCCATTTGACCCGGAGAGTTTCGAAGCCGTTGCCCTCGTTTTGATAGGCTTCAACGTCGATTCCATCGGCCTGCATTGCGAGCAGGTCGGTAGATTTTTTGCCTTTGTTCCAAGACAATGAGACCATGAAGCGCTCATCCGAGGCTCCCTTGGTGTCGTGCTTGCGAAGCTTCTCTTTGATCTCAGCGTTGAGTTGTTTGAGATCAGCCTCCGCGTCATCCATGTCCTGCTTGGCTTCGTCCCGGCGCTTCGCCAGTTCGGCCAACTCGTCCATGTCTTCCTGCTTCTCGATCTTGCGCTTGGTAGACGGGATCGCTTCTTTCGATGCGATGGCACATTCCTCATGGAACTGGCACAGATTACAGGTGTCATCGATCTTACCCTCGGCCACGATCTCGGACGGGTCCTGATCGGTGAAGACAATCTCCGCTCGCTGCTTGGCGATGGCGTAGATTTTGGGATCGTATCGAACGACGAAGAAGCTGATCTTCGAAAGCCATGAGGCATCGAAGTAGAAGATCACCGCGTACATCGGCTTGTAATCAGTCAACTCGTGCAGAAGGCCCATCTGGACCTGTGTCTGTCCACGGTGGACGGCCTTCTCATGCCGGATGTCGGCGCGAGGATCATGGCTCTTGTACTCGGCGACGAAGCAGTCACCTTCGATGTCCTCGATCCCTAGCTGTGCCAGAGCGTTCCGAGCCGCGTTCGTGACCAGACCATCGGGCGTGGCCGACAGGCGACCGATCCGGAGCGTATCCTGATCGGGACCAGCCATCTCAAGGTTCTCGCCCTGTGTGAGGATCGCCTCGGTCGCCGGGACAGCGAAGTGGTCTTCGATGATGTCGCCGCGTTTCGCAGCGCCCCAATCTTCTTCGTGATCGTCATCGGGTTCGTAGGCCCACTTCGTGAAGAAGGACTTGCGGAGACACTGGAAGACTTCCGATGCACCAAGCGAGGCGCGACGGTCGTACCGCCACTCCTTCTCGGTCGAAGCCTCGTAGGCGGCGAACATGCCGTGGAAGTCGATTGCACCTTCCGGCAGTTCTTCTGTTTCAGCGGTATCGGTCATGGCCAGCGAGGTCCTTCATATCTTGGACGTGATTGTTGATCGCGGCCTCTGCTTCCGCTTTGTGGTGGTAGGGTCCTTGGATTTGCACACCGGTCTCGGTGTCCTTCTTCCACCACCAGACATCATCCTGTTCGAACGCCGTCCGCATCGGGACACCGCTGTTTGGATGGGTTCTCAGGATGTCGAGTGATGCCGACAGCTTCGACATGAACGGGCCTTTCACATGGCCGTTCACATCGACGTAGAAGTGGCGTCCTCGACTCTTGTTGAAGCCTGCCTCAGTCGTGATGACTTTCAGCTTCGGCCAACACGGCTTTGCTCCGAGAGGGATGATCTCAGCCATAGTTCGGAACCTCCATTCCGATCTTGGCGAAAGCCTCGTTCATGCCACCGATCTCGATGAGGTGACGGAACAGGCGACGGGTTGCCGTGATGTCCACCATCGCATCGTGAGCGCCGTCGAGCTTCTCGCCGAAGAAGTGCATGATCGCCTCTTCGAGCTTCGGCCACTTGTACCCGACCCGCTTGTCCTTCTTGGGGAGCTTGCAGATCGGCGTCGCGGCGAGCATCGTGCAGATGTGAGGACAGCCTTCGAAGATCGTGGAAGTGCTTTCCATGTCAGGCGCAAGGCGCTTCGCCTGAATTTGCAGCAGCAACCTATCGAACGCGACATTGTGGCAGACCAGCAGGTCGGCATCGAACGCACAGTCCACGAAGAAGTCGAGAACCTCTTCGATTGGCTGACCTTTCTCCTCGCACATCTCACGAGTGATGCCGGTGATCGCTTGAGCCTGCGGTGAGATCGCCCACTTTTCGCCATACGGCTTGACGAGCGTGTCGCAGCTATCGATCACTTCCCCATCGTCACCTTCAAGCAGAAAGCCAAGCTGGGTGAGATATGGCTGCGACGGATAGTCGAGCGCCCGGTTGCGGTTCGGCAGACCGGTGGTCTCGGTATCGTAGTAGAGAATCTTCATCCCATGTCCTCCTCACGCTTCATGCGGTCGGCGAACAGAGAGGACCCGAGGACTTGGTTTTCGAGCGGATCGTCGATCTCGACTTCGGCCTCTTCGATCTCAGCCTCTTCGAGATTGGCGTAGTGGCCCATGGCCCACAGAGTCCCATCGGCGACGACCTCGCGGAGATCGAGCAGAACGAATTTGTAGAGGGCACACCCGGTCGCAATCAGCAGGACCGGCATATCAAAATACTCGTAACTGACGGCGAAGGCGACGGCGACGGCCATCCACCAGAGTTTGTAGATTGCGTTAGACATACTTTTCCTGTTCGACTTGGAGGTCGTCTCTGATTTCCATGAGAAGGAGACCGAGGTGGTTGGCTCCCTTGCCTCGGCATCGGCCCCAAAAGGTGTCGCCGTGAGTGTTCCCCTCGACGAGTTTGGCGGTGCCGGTTCGCATGAGCAGATCAGCCAGACCGGTTCCGGGTTGGAATTTGCCTCGCAGCAGTCCTTCCATGTGGAGGAGCTTGAACTCGTCCCAATCCTTGCGGAGCTTGATCCGGCGACCATCGGCTTTCACATCGGCTGGTGACTGGTGACGCGTCACATGGATGCGAGTGTTGATGTCGAGGGTCTTTCCAGCGACGTAGGCGTGTTCGACGGTCGGGTAGCGAACGTCCATGAACCACACACCGTGCGGCACCGGGTAGAAGTTCGAGAGGAACCGGAACTGTCCTCTGAAATTCATGATGAGGTTGTCTTCGGGGATGTCCATTAGTGTGTTTCCGCCCATGACTTGCCGTTGTCAGCCGACGCATCGACAGGCATCTTGAAGCCGAGGTAACGACCGGCCTCTGCTGCTGCGTCGATGCAGATTTCTTGGATGAGAGGTTCGAGACCCTCGCGACATGCGATCTGGACCTCATCGTGGACCCAAGCGCAGAAGGTGAAGTCACCATCCCAGCCGTATTCGAGACCGGCATCTTCGAGGAACTCGATGATGAAGATCAGCCACCAGTTCGCGATGGTCGCGCCCATGCCTTGCAGGTCGGTGTTGAGAGCGGCGTGTTTCGACCGGACGAACAGTCGGCGTCCGTCCAGACCTTCGATGTACTGGCGACGTGCGGCCTTCTGTGTGTCCCGGATGACTCGATTCAATGCCGGGATGTTGCGAAGGAACTTGGCTTTGAGTTCCTTACCGATCTTGCGCTGCTTGGCAGGCGTCGCCAGCGGTGCGACGATCTTCCCGATTTTCTCATCACCCGCACCGTACAGGAACGCGTAGATAAAGGTCTTGGCAGTGTCGCGAGTTTCGAGACCGGCAGCAGTTTGGTTCTCGGAGTGGATGTCGCCTTCGAGAATGATCTGACCATATTTGCCGCCATCGTATGCGGCCATGCGGTGAGCCAGACAGCGAAGCTCGATACCGGCCAAGTCGGACCCGACGAGAGACCAACCCTCCGGCACGATGAACAGTGAACGACACTCGTATCCCCAGCCGCCTTTGAGACCGAGACGGATGACTTCGACCTCTGCTTCGTCTGGTAGATCGCGCCATGTGATCGCTTCGACCCCGGCCTTGTCCGCCGCCTTCTTGAGTGATGACGGTGGGACGTAGACTGGATCGCCCTTCCAGAACGCGTTCGGCTGGATGATGCCCTTGTAGTTCGGATCAGGATCGGTCAGCGCCGAGATCGACGCCTTCTTCTTCCGCACAGACGGGATTTGAGCGATGTTCGGGAACGAGTGGGTCGCACGGGTCGTCACTGCACCACAGGGGTTCGTGTAGGCCCGCAGGAAGCCGTCATCGTCGAGCAGCTTGAGCCATGCGTTCTTACCGTCCGCCAACTGCCCCATGAGCTTGTTCACGGCCATGAGATCGGCGAGGACCCATGCGACCGGGAACTTGTCCGCGATCCGCCGCAGGATAACGTCATTGGCTTTGACGTTGCCCTTCTCGGTGTAATCCTCTTCCTCAGGCTCCCAGCCCATGTCTTGCAGGCGGTTGGTGATCTGTGGTCGCGACCGAGGGTTGAATTCCTGCCACTTAATCTTGGTGTGCCAGCCGCCTTTCGAATACTTGGCGTGAGACATGATCGGTCGGAAGCCGAGAGCGTTCGCTTCGTCGGCCCACTTGGTCTTCCAGTTCGGTGAGTCCTTCTCCCGGCTCTCCGGGTAGCCGAACCAGCGATGCTCTTCCTCGTCCTCGTCGGTGAAACCGAACTCAGGGAAGTCGCCGCCGCTAACGTTCCGACCAATCGGCGCGTGATCCATCATCTTTGCCGGGACGTATCGACCGGGGAACTCGACCGTGAGTTGCTCTTCGAGTTCGCCGCGAGCGATCTCTAGCTGGTCGCGGAGATACTCGGCCCGAGCCTTGTCGAACATGAAGCCCGACTGCTCTTGGCGAGCCATGAGATCGGCGAGAAGGTGCTGGACGAGGAGAGCCTCGGGAGATGTCTCGCGCTTCTGCAATTCCAGCCAGAGCGCACAGGTGACTTCCACGTCTTGAACGCAGTAGTCGTCCATCTCCTGATTCCATGTGCCCCATACGTGGCGGCGCATTTCCTCAGACTCTTTGAGGTAGCCGAGCTTGAGGCCTTCCTCTTCCTTGATGTCCTTGTAGTCGGCCTTCCAGATGCCCATCCGCTGACCCCACGCTTCGAGCTTGTGGGTGCCGATGAGACCGCCAGCGATCTTGCCCTGCTCGTAGAGCCGGAAGTCCTTCTCCTTCACATCCGGGTAGCGGAGGCGGGAGTGGACCATCGTGTCTTCGATGATCGCCTCAGGTTGCCAGTCGTAGAGCTTCTCCAAGACCGGGATGTCGAAGGCGATGATGTTGTGGCCGATGATCTTTTCGGCGGTCTGCAGAAGGGCCAGACCCTTCTCGATTGTGTCCTCGACTTTGTTCTTCCGGAAACGACGAACCTGTCCCGTCTCGACATCCTTGATGACAAGACAGTGGCAGACGGTAAGCTGTTTCAGCAGACCGTCTGTCTCGATGTCGAACACGAGATGGGGTTTTGGCTTGAGGCGCAATCTGGATAACCTTTGAAGGCCGGAGTGTTAGTCTAACTAACCTGTGAAGTCAAGCAGAAACCTCGGCGATTGAGAGATCGAACCACCTGCCATTCATGAGCGTGATGAGTGCCCGCTTGCCATTCGGATAGAGGATCGCGTTGGTGTGAGACCACGACGACAGGCCAATGTTGTAGCCCATGTCGAGTTCGCCATTGACGCCGACGCACATGTGACCATCGGTGATCGATGGAGAGTGGGTGTGGCCGGTGATCGACTTCGGTCCCATCTTGTTGAAGGCGTTGGCCGATCCGCGAGCGCCGTTCGCGCCGTAGTGGCCGTGGATTGATAGCTCGACGCCCTTGACCATGTACGAGGTGTCTTCTTGGATGAAGATCGTCGCAGGCATTCCGCCATCGGCGAGTTCCATCATCACCTCTTGGTAGATGAACGGCTCGCGGTCTTCCTTGAGCGCCCGGACGTAGCGAAGCTCACATTCCAGCCAGAACTCGTAGTTCTCCGGATCGAGTTTCACATCGGCGGTCTTCATCCACTTGAGCAGAGCGTTATCGTGGTTCGATTGGATGATCGCGTCTTCAATCGACGGATCGGAGATCGCCACCATGAACGACGCTGAGTCTTGGAGGTCCTGCTTAACGCTGTCCCGGCCATGGAAGTAGGCGTGGAGACGGAAATGGTGATCCTTGATGTTGTGGTGGTTGCGGGCCGTGAAGTCCGTAAGGTCGTGGAAGATGCGGCGCTTGGGTCGCAGGATCGATGTCAGCGTCGGTAAGTCGTTATGGACCTCGCCGGTCTCGATGTTGTATCCCCACGAGGTCAGGGCGACTTCGGGATCGAGCTTCTCGCGGTGGATGTCGCCATGGACAACCGCTTCCGGCTGGTGATCGGTCGTGATCTTACCATCGGAGACCTTTCGGTCGAGATCGTAGAAGGTTCCGTCTTCGAGATCGGTCGCTTCGATCTGGCGACACCAGAACGCGCCGTCTGGCGAGACTGAGACGACGATAGCGCCGATCCGGTGGTGGTGCTGTGCCTTCACACCGGCTTTCATTCGCAGGTAGTTTGGCAGCGTGACGACGCCGGTCGTCATGATCTGCTTGGACAGCGCGTCCTTCATCGTCGCGATGGTCCGGAGATGCTGCTTGGCGTGAGGGAAGATGCCCCACTTCGATCCGGTGTAGGTGTCGAGACCAGACAGCGGCGAGACCGCAGTCGGTCGGGTGTTCATCTCGGCACAGAAGACCAATTCATCGGCCAGTTGGATAGGATCGTGGAAGACCCGATCTTCGATCTCGTGGTGGAACCAGACCGTATCGTCACGCTCGCGAGGATCGGTCGCGGTGAACAGCTTCTTCGAATACGTGAAGCCGCCAACCAGAACCTCGGCACCAAGATATTCGCCATAGGCCAGCAGGTTCTTCCAGAAATCCTCATGGATCGCAGTCTTGTCTTGCGCTCCGGTGACGAGGAAGTGTGTGGTCTTCGTCTTGTGACGCTTGGCCGGGACCGGCTCCGGCATGACGAACGACCGCATCGACAACTTGCGTTCTTTGTCCAGCTTACCCCGGAGCGTTGACTCCGGCATATCCAGTTCGCGAGCCGCAGGCCGGATGCCGCCGTATTTCTTCACGGCGTCGTGCAGAGGTGTGTCCATGTTTACCTTACTGAATTGTGATGGGTTTCGCGGTCGCCGGGTGGGAGTAGGCAGCGAACGGCATGTCGCGATTGTGCTTCCAGTCGAAGCAGAACCACGAGTAGTTGTGGCGTGGCGATCCGGTTGATCCCTCGATCCAGCGAGGACGTTCGGTCACCACGACCTTCCCAGCGTAAGCCGGGTGGGTCTGGAAGAGATCGAGACGACCAGATGCACAGTCGAACTCGTGACGAAGGTACATCAACACCTTGCCTTGCACCGGCTCCATGAGGGCGATGGCATGGCGCAGAAATAGTTCGGCCATCGAGACACGCTTGGTCCGAGGACAGACGCAATCGTACTTGTAGGCGAGATCGACGTACTCGGCGTATTCCGGGTCATCGACTTTGAACGTGATGTAGGGTGGGTTCGTGATGATCCCGGAGGGAGCGATGGTCACATAGGGTTCGTCGTCACCAGCCATGGCGATATGACTGTCAAGCTTGAGAAAATCGTACACGAAGACCCGGCCAGTGAAGCCCTTCCTCTCCGGATGGTCTTCGTACTTGACGAGATCAGAACAGATAACCTGACCGCCGACCAGCCGCTCGACTTCGAGAGCGATGTGGCCTTGACCGGCGCACGGCTCCCACCAAGTATCTTCGGAGAGATCGATGTGTTCGGCCACACATCCGACGAACTTCGACGGGGTGGCGTAGAACTCATTCTTGATCCGGTCGTATTTGACCTGACCGGTCATCGCCGGGTCGTTTGTCGCGGCGCTAGACAACAAGGCCGCGCTCCCGTAGGTTGTAGTGCCGGTTGAGGAACTCTCTCTTTGCTCGTGCAGGAGACCACGGCTCGAAGTCCGGGATGAGGTCGTAAATCGATCCTCCCGGATGATCGAACTCGTGGGCATACGGCGTGACCGGCTTGCCCATCAACGCATCCCGCTCCAAGAACAGCATGGCCATATCGATGCGACGGACGCATTCGAGTTGGATCGGTGACGGATTGATCCCGTAAGCCCGCTGCAGTTTGCTTTGGATCATGTTTTCCAGCGCGACCAGCGGAGCGAACTCTTCGAGTTGCTTGAGTGGGCGAGCGATGTCGAAGAGCGGGCCTTCGCTGCTGTCGTGATGCAGAGCGTAAGCACTCGGGCACGGTTCCTGCTTCCAATCGTAACCGGGCACGAACCGCTCTTTCTCGTTGAGAGCCATGTCGTGAACGTTGCAGGCGTGTTGTGCAACGGAGAAGAAGACCGGCTCGCATTCTTCGGAGAGGTCATTCGTGTTGCCGTTCCAGCGGCATTTCAGCGCAAGCTGGTGGGCGACCATCTCGACCGGGACATCTGCCGGGTCGAAGTTGACGAGATCGTAGTAGGTGCCGTCCGCGATCTGCAGACCGCCCGGTGGGCAGGTGTCCATAGGTTGCTCCTCAGGGGTAGAGTGCGATCACCACAACATCGGGGTCTTCGATCTCGACGATGCTTTTGGGTGAGCAGGGAAGTTCGTGTCCGTTGAGACGGAACGGGACCTTGTTGCCGATGTCATCTTCGAGGGTGACGACAGTAGGGCCGTTGGCCCACAAGGCATGTGGCCGGGGATTGAGTTCCTTGCCGATCATGTCCTTATCGACGACCTGCCAACCACGGGCGGGACGGGTTTCCGGCTGGCTCACTTCGAGACCGTCATCGATCTCGACAGCGACGGTCAGAGGAAGACCGGCAAGGATTTCGGGGAGAGTGTTGCGGATCGCCTGTTCGGTCGCTTCACGCATTTCGGTTTGGGAGGGTCCAAATAGGCCCATGTCAGGCTCCAATCGCAGGATGCCGAGCGCCGGGGCGGCGCGGGGTCGGGTTGTAGGAGGCCGAGCGCTTGTGCGGCTTGTCGCCCCACTCGGTCATGAAGCTCTTGATCTTGGTCTCGGTCGCCGGTCGGAAGGTCCGACCTTGACGCATGTCCAGAACGAGGCGAGGATCGCCAGCAGCCCATCGACCGAATGTTGCCGGTGGCATACCTGTCTTACGAAGAAAGGCTTCGATCTGTTGCTTGATACCTAACATGTGTTATCGGCTCCGAACTCTTGAATGAGCGAGAATAACTCAGAACACGAATCAGGTTAGCGAAACTAACACCACTTGTCAACCGTCAACCGCGCTTTCGATCATTTCGAGGCGGTGAATGAGCGACTGGATCGTCATGGCATCCATGGTCCCTTGGACGACCGGGTAGTAGCAATCGAACTCCTTGTCCTGACCGATGCGGTGACCACGATCTTCGGCCTGCTCTGTGTCACCGGGGACGGCCCACAGTTCGGCGAAGACCAGTGCATGAGCCTTAGTCAGCGTGTGGCCGACGCCCATGGCCTTGATGTTGCCGAGGATCGTGTCGCAGTCCGGATCAGGATCGATCCCCTCATCGTCCCAGCCTTGGAACTTGAGCTTCTCTTTCTCGACCCGCTTGGCCGTAAATCCTCCGATGATCCGGGCCGAGTTCGGCCAGCGCTCGAACATCCGGGCGATGACTTCCTTGTGGATCGCGAAGACGATCACCTTCTTACCATCGGCGACCAGCCGTTCGATCAACTCCATAATCATCGGCAGCTTGGCGAGGCCGAGTTCCTTGCGAGCTTCCGAGTAGGCTGAGAACTCCGGCACGAGATCGCCAGCGTCGAGATGATCGCCGACCGTATCGAATGAGCCATCATAGATCGTCGCCATCTGGTCGAGGATCATCGCGGGGTCGAGATCGTCCAGACGAGTGATGTCGGTCCGGTCGAGTTCCTCGTTCATCTCTTCCAGCGCCGCCAGAGCGTTGGCAAAGGTGTCGCGTTCGGTCTCGATCAGATTGGAAAGTCCCTCCTCCGGCAGGATCACGACATGTCGGTTCTTGGGAGGGAGGTGCTTGAGGACGTGTTTCTTCAAGCGGCGGACCATGAACTTGCGCCGCAGCTTCTCGTTGAGTTCGGTCAGGTTCGATCCGCCATCGGTGACCAGACCGAAATGCCCTTCGTAGGCATCGCAGTATTTGAAGACGAACTTCTCCCAATCCGCGCCGAGGCCTTCCGGATCGCAATGCTGGATGATCGGCCACAGTTGGATCGGCTGCTTGGTGATCGGCGTCCCGGATAGGAACAACCACTTCCACGCCTTGAGAGGCTTCTTGCTGAATTTCTTCCCGAACTTCTTGCCGAGGATCGCCGCTACCCGCTTGGCTTTCGGGTTCGACAGGATTTGGCTCTCATCGCAAACGATGATGCCCCATTCCTCGCGAGCCAGCTTGGCGTAGTTCCGGTCGGCGATGTCGTAATTGATGATGACGAAATCGGTGTCGGGTATCTCGTTGCCGTTCGCGACGCCGACCGTCAGAGTCTTATCGACCAGCCACTTCTCGATCTCCTTCTTCCAGTTGAACTTGAGACCCGATGGACAGAAGATCAGACCGGATTGGATTTCGTGATTGTTGATGATCCCGACCGCCTGAATCGTTTTTCCGAGACCGGGCGGGTCAGCGATCAGGCAATACTTGCGGGTCGATGCGTAATCGATCCCGGCTTTCTGGTAGGGTAGATAGTCGAGCTTCTCACCCGTCTTCGGGTGGTACATCTCCGGCACCGGGACGTAATAGTCCGACAGCATCGCGAAGCTCTTCTCAAGCTCCTCTTCCAGATCGGCGACATGAGCATCGAGCCGCATGAGCGCTTCACCGCTGGCGATGTGATGGAACTCAGCCGCCCGTTGCCACTCATCAGTATACCAGACGCCCGCCGAGCGGTCATACTTGAAACCGGCTTGGCGGGCGATCTGCTTCTCAGAGCGTTTCAGGCGTAGGACGTAGCGGTCGTCCCGGTACTCGATGTGCATGGCAGGTGGTTAGAAGCCTTCCCGTCGCGGTGCTGAGAACGTGAACAGGAACCGGATGGCCAGTGCAGCGACCTTGCGGATATAATGCGCCGCAGGTTTGTGAGGGTGGCTTCCAGAGTACCACTCCCGGCGAGCCTCGGCGAGGCAGTGTTCCATCGCCACGATATGATCGCCCGGTGAGAGGTTCTGGATCATATCCGGACGGCTGGCGTCCTTGGTCATCTCGACCTGATAGCGAAGCTCGCCATCGACGACGCCGAACGCGTTGGCCACGCCCTTCATCTCGTCGAGAACCTTGTCCAGATCGGCTGCAGCTTCGGCCACAGCGGCACCGGCAGCTTCTTTCTCGTCGGCGGAAGTATACATGGACTCCGGACGCTCCCGGAGGGCCATGTAAGCGATCTGTGCCTCGCGGAGGCGGCGAGCAGCTTGATAGAGTCTCACAGTCCCAGCGCCTTCTTCCAGCCCCGCAGAGTGCTTTCGCCGATGCCGAGGAGGCGAGCAGCAGCACGTCCGGAGTTACCCTTGAGGGCCTTGACGACTTGAGCCTTGGTGAAGGTCTTGCCGGTGGTCGTGGTGAAGGAGGTCTTCGAGCTAGACTTCGCCGCCTTGGCGACCTTCTTCGCCGGGACCTTCTTGTCCTTGACCGTCTTCTTCGACACCGGCTTGTCGCCGTTCGATTTGGTCACGGTCTTCTTCTTCGGCTTCTCGCCTTCGCCCATGATCTGCTTGACGAGGAGATCGGGGAACTCCTGCGGGTCTTCCAGATCAACCACGGCTTTCTTGGCCCACGCGCCGTTCTTGGCAGCAGCTTCGTTCTGCAACTCGGCGACGACCTCGTAGCGGCAACAGCGCCCCTTCGTGGTCTTGTAGTCAGCCGGGATCGCGGTCACGTCGCGAGGGTTGATTTTGACCGCCATAACGTGCGTCCCACCGAAGTTGGACAGGTATCCCACGGAGGCAAAGTGGAAGCCCGTTGAGCAGTGGTTATGGCGGTTAGGATCACAAAGGCTGCGATCCATTTCGAGGATGTTGCCGACCGAGTTGTCGAATTTCCCGGTGTGGCAGTCCATATATTTGTTGCCGACCTTCTTGAAGGCGATGAAGTGGCCGTCCGGGGTCAGCGGGAGCTTGCCCTTGTCGAGCCACTCGTAAAGCTCGGCGATGGCGGTTTCGCTCGGGTTCTCGTAGAGATTCTCGATGAAGAACGCCCACGGCTCGATGCCAATGCCTTGGCCGATGATGTCGAGCATCCGGGCCTCAAGGAATTTAGCGACGCGCTGGCCTTTGTAGAGAACCGCATCTTCGGTGATCTCCACGTTGCCGACGCTCTGTGCTTCGACCATGCGCTTGATCGAGACCAGCGGGCGGATCGCGTTGAGATCGCGATCTTTCGGGTCCTTGCGAAGCTCAGCCTTGAGCGGCTCATAGTTCGCGTGGCTCTCCTCGACCGTATGGATTTGGCCGTCGAGGAAGACGGTGATGGTGCTTGCACCCATGGTGAATGACAGGCTCATTTATCGAATACCTCCTTTGTCAGGTAAGCGACTTCGGCGTCGCTCCAATGTTTGTCGTTGATGATCTGTGCGAACATCGGCGGCATACCTTTCGGCATGAAACTCATGTCGTGCATGACATGCTCATTGATCCAATCGCCGGTCCGACGACACTTGCGCTTCCAATAGGCTGGCGACAGGAGTTCGAGACCGAGAACGCGACCGCGTTCAATGATTTGGTTGATAAGGGCGTTGTCATCGGAGTTGGCATCCCGGAGGATCGTGCCGAGTGATGACACAAGCTCGTGATGTTCTTCGCGAGCCTTGCGATTAAGGTCTCCGAAGCGCGACAGCGGCGCGTAGGGAGTGAGGTGAACGACCTCGGCACCATCAAGTTCGTTGAACAGGTTCGATGCCCCAGCCGCTTGGAAACGCTTGTTGTTGATGATCGCGACCAGTGCGGCGATCTGATCGTCGGCCAGACCAGCGACGATCTCGCTCATTTGCATCCCGTAGATGAACTCGCGCCCTTCCTTGAACTTGTCGAGCTTCTCGTTCGCACGAGTGTTGATAGTGACAATCGGACGGTCGAGGATTTCGGCGATCTGCTGATACTCGACCCGGCGTGAGTGCCTAACCGGCTGGAAGTCTTCATCGATCCAAGCGCCACGGTTCTTGAATATGAACAGAGCGTTGGTCGGAATTTTTTCCTCTTCCATGGTGAACCGGGCAAAGCCGTTTCCGCCGCCAGTATAGACCCGAGGCTTCTTGGGAAGCTGCGGGATGTTGCTGGCACGAGTGATGGGAGGGAAGCCCATCATGCGAAGGTTCTTGAGCGGTGGGATGTCTTCGAGAACGAAGGCGTAATCGAGACCTTGCTGTTCCAGCCATTTGACCGCCCGTTCCGTCTGGATCGACATCTTGCGGTTGCCGGTCTTGGTCATCTCGTCGAGATAGATCATGCCTACACGGCCATTGAAGCCGCTGCTGATCCAGTTGTACCGGGTCTGGTAGACGCGTTCGCCGCGACTATTGATCGCACATCGTGCAAAGCCAGAGCCGTACCGCTTCTCGCGAGGCAACATCGCCTTGAACGCTTCGCCAATCGAGTAACGAAGCTTGTGGGTGTCCGACAGGAAGGCGAACCGATTGACCGAGAACAGATCGTTGTTCGCGATCAGAGCGGCGCGCTCGTATGGGCGGCGGACCTTGGCCAGCTTGGCTTTCACCTCGGCTTCAATCTCGGCTTTCAAGGCTGCGAACGCCTTGTCGAGTGATGCGATGGTGGCCGGTGTGTACGAGAGGAACTCGCGGCTGTTGGTGTATTCGATGGAGCCGATTGGGAAGTCGAACACGATACTCGCGTTGACCTCTTCGAACTTCGACAGATCGCGATACTCGGTCAGTTCTTCGAGGCTGATCGGATAGATCACACAGCCTTGGCGGGCGAAGCAGCCCTTGCCGAGGAAGTTCGACGGATAGACCTTGTAGTTCGATCCAACCATCTCTGGCTCGATAGAGGTCTGTGTGGTGAGGTCAGGCGACAGACCGGTCGGCTGGATATTAAAGCCCTTGAGGATGCGGATTGCACATTCCTCGAATGTGTCGTGATCGTCGTCCTTGACCGGGAACTCGACCTTGACGCCGGTCGGATCATCGCTCTCGCCCTTATGGGCAAGCGAACATTGTGGCTGACCGTTATCGCCGATGAAGATGTGGTAGATACGGATTTCACCGTTTTACCAGCAGGTCAGCGTAAATGCGTCGGTGTAGGCAAACGGCGTCTTCGATCCGAGACCCCACGATCCGACCTGTGCGTTTGGTGCGATCACCGCCACATCGTCATCGCGAGCGCCGTCCTTGGTGCTATCGAACAGCGTCGTGTAGCGCTCCATGACGAACTCGTGGCTCATCGACGGGCCGTAGTCGCGGACATAGAATGTCGGGAATAGTCGCGAAGGAAGGTGCAGATGAAACGGCTCGATCTTACCAGCGGCGATGTGAGCGTCCCACGCGTTCGTCAGAAGTTCGCGAACCGGCGCTTCTTCCTTGCGTGAATAGATGGAGTCGATCAGCGACCGGAACGCTTTGCCCGATGCCGCGATCTTAAACCCTTCGGTTTCTCCGAGTCCTTCGGCTTCCACCGCAGGAAATTTAGTTGCATATTCCATAGTCTAGGTGCCTCCTCCTGTTGACTGAATGTCAGTCTCACTAACGATTCGATCTGGACAAGTCAACCAAAATCGCATATACAGTTAGTATGGCTCAACACGAGGAAGATTTTGACGAGTCGGAATGCTTGTGTCGGGCTTTTGTGCCAGCGGATAAGCGCGTCGATTACGATCAACTCGTCAAGGACGAGAAGACCGGCAAGACCAAGTGGAAGACGCTTGTCCGGGCGCACCAAGATTGCCCGATCCATGGGATCACGATCACGGACGGGCCGATCAAGCAGAAGGAGCAAGCCTAATGCCGCGTGGACTTTCCCCTGTAATGTGCAACGCCATCGAGAAGGACGGGAAGATTCCTGATCCGTGCCTCTTCTTGAACCCGACGCTCCACTTCTGTCCCTACAACAACAACATGCTGATCGACGACACGGACCCCGAGTTCGAGCGGTGCAAATGCGATCTCACGAAGTTAAAAGGTCGAGATGAACTCAAATGACATAGCGGCTATGGTGTGCCGCTCTCATGTCCCCTCCGGTACTGACGGACTGACCAATCATGAGCGCTTCTACTTCATCTGTGCAGTCTTCCAAGTCACGGGCGTTCGTCTGGCTGAGAAGTTCGACTTCGAGCTTGCCATACAGTCTGGCGACATCGAGAAGCTCAAGGCCGCACAGTTCCTCGCCCATCTCCAAAGCGAGTGGTCCACCCGGTGCCACATGGAAGGGCTAATCACCGAGGACGAGCATCAAGTCGATCTCGCCTACTTGGGCGTCTCGATGGCGAAGATGCGCTGGACTTATTCGTTCCTCGCTCATGGACGTGATGAGGCACCTCCCTACCCATTTATGAACTGATAGGACAAATTGTCTGTTGACTCTGTTGGAACGACGAGGTAGAACCGAGTCGTCAACAGCAGAGGAGTACGAAAGTGTCCGACAGTCGAGCCGCAACGCTCACACCGAAACAGATCGACTCAGTGGTCGTCTACATCCGAGGGAACTCTGATACCCCGGAGCGTGACGAACTCATGTTCTTGCTGTCTCACCTCGCGGGTCTCCGCGTTAGTGAGATCGCAAAGCTCGATCTCGATACTTCGGTACTCGACGCCGAAGGCAACATCCCAAATCGCCGTGCCCAACGGGTCATCCGTATCCTGCCGAAGGTGGGTAAGATGAAACGTGCCCGCGAAATCCCGATGCACCCTCGCGTCGCGGATGCCTTCAAGGCATTCATGAAACGCTACCCTCAACTCAACTACATCGCATTCGCGCCGCAGAAGAACATGGCCCGGATGACGATCAACAACTTGACCGTCTGGTTCTATCGGCTCTACAAACGCGCCGGTATGCAGAACTGCTCGTCTCACTCCGGCAGGCGTTCGTTCTGCACTCGGAACGGGCGGGTTCTCAACCAGCATGGACAATCGCTTCGCGACTTGCAGGGCCTCATGGGTCACTCACGTCTCGATACAACGCAGCGCTATATGGAGCCGACTGATCGGACCCATGACATGATCGCGTCGCTCTAACCAAAAACGTCAACAGTATAAGGAGTTACCAAACCCATGACCGAACAAGCCAAGATCGAAGAAGTCGAAGTCACCATCAAAGGCGGTTTTATTCCTTGGCATAAGGAGAAGTATCCTTTCTCAAAGCTCACGCCTTCGTCGTGGACCGATGAGACCGAGACCGCCCTCAAAGGGCCTTCGTTCCTGATCTCGAAGGACGACAATCCGCCGAGCGTCCTCGCGGCTGGCCGCAAGCGCTTCAAGCACTGTAAGTTCGTCTCGAAGAAGATGGACAAGGACGGGAACGTCCGGGTCTGGCTCCACCCGGACAGCGCGCTCCCGACCGACAAGCCTGTCAGCGGCGGCGTGACCAAACCGGCAGCGAAACCCGCCGCGAAGAAGGCTGCACCGGCTGCGAAACCGGCTGCTGCGACCGGAGACGCGACGACCGCCTGATCGACGAACTGTCGATTTTTATTGACATTGAACCTCGGGAAGGTTAGGGAGACTAACACTACCCGACTCTCCTGAGGTTTCATGTCAACAGATCAAGAACTCGACACAATCGAGCAGTTCATTGTGTCAACCTTCGGCGGCGGTGAAGTAACTGTCGAAGACGCCAAGGGCGAAACTCTCACAACAACTGATCTGGATGCTCTGCTCGATTTCATCGCGGAGGGCGATGATCCGTGGATTGACCTCGTGACCGAAGACGGCGTTGCACGAGGCCTCACCCTTTCCGGCGATCCCGATGTGGTTGATCCCGAACCGTCTTTCCTCACTGACGATGGTATGGCCTACCTGTTCGATCTAGGCGTAACGCTGGAAGAGCAGGAGCTTGGCGTTCACATGATCCCGATCAGCGAGATCGTCGCCGTTCCCAACCCTATCCGCTACGCTCTGGACGAACTCGATATTTCGACACCGGGGTCCGAGGTGGAAATCGTCCTGTCTCAAGGCCGTCACCGGCAGGAGAAGCAGGGACAGTGGAAACCGGTCAAGTCGGTCTTCGGCCAGTTCTCCGATGCTCTCCGCAATCACCAAGCCGGTAAGAAAGACGGACCCTGCTTCCTGCAAGGAGAGGCCATCGGCGGGACCCGTAAGGCCATGGCCATGGCGGCGAACTACATCATCGGCGTCGATCTCGATAGTGGTAAGCCGCTGAGCGATGTCATGGATGCGATCCTCGACGCCGGTCTGGAAGCGGTCGTCTACACGACCCACTCGCACCTCAAAGACACCAGCATGATTAAGCGCGATCACTTCCTGAAATGGAATGATGGCGAAGACCCGACTGTGGAATCGATCCGCGACTATCTGATCGTGAAGAAGGGTCTCATCCCTGAGATTCTTGAGAACGTCGAGATCATAGAAGACGGTCACCACACCGAAGAAGGCGTGGTCGTTCTGGTCAAACACGATCCGATCCCGAAGTTCCGGGCGGTGTTCCCGCTGTCGGAGTCCTTCATCTTCGCCAAGCGTGGCGGGACACAGAAGGACGCGATTGCGGAGTGGAAGGAGCGCTACGCTGGCTTCTGCACGACGCTTGGCTTCTTCTTTGACGAAACCTGTGCGGACCCGGCCCGTCTGTTCTATCTCCCTCGCCACCCAAAGAACGCCGTACATGGCTCATGGTGGGTCGCTGGGAAGCCAGTAAACCTCGACGACTATGATCGTATCAAGGTCAAGCGAGATCGCCGTACCCGTTCTCAAATCGCTCCTGACAACGTGTTCTCGGAGATGGGTCAGGATGAGGAAGAGCGCGATCACAACCGTTACATCATCGACAACTTCAATCTCATGTCGTGGGCCAAGGAGAAGGCCCGCTATTTTGAGATCGAGGACTTCCTGACCGAAGTCTGCCCGGACGTTCTTCGCGAGCCGCGAGGAAGCAAGCCCGGTGTCCATGTGGAGTGCCCGTTCGAGGCCGAGCATTCAACGTTCGGTGGCGGCGGGACCTTCGTGGTCAATGCTGGTGACAACTGGCAGGAAGGCTTCGAGAGCGGCTTCACGTTCACCTGTGTCCACGATGCCTGCTCACATCGAGACCGGCTGGATTTCCTCAAAGGCTGCATCGAAGAAGGTTGGTTCACGGTCGATGATCTCAAGCGATCCCAGCACTACATGGAGGTCGAGGAAGAGGAGGAAGACGACGACGCGACAACTGGCCCTCCTCCCGTCAAGAAGAACGAGCCAGTCTACGAAGAGTCGAGTGATGATGAAGACGATCACCTCGACGACGAGACCAAGAACATCAAATACTTCAACCAGCGCTACGCGGTCGTGGACACGTCCAGCGGGACCCGCATCCTGAAAGAGGACCTGCGGCGACCGGACGAGGATGTGGTGTTCCTCACGAAGTCCGATGTAGCTCTCAAGGAAGCCAACCGGTTCATCTATGTCCCCGGTCGCGACGGCAAGACCGAGCGGATCAGCGCCTTCACCCACTGGATTCAACACCCGGATCGCCGATCCTACGACCGTATCGAGTTCGATCCCGGCGACGATCTCTCCGGCGACACCTACAACCTGTTCCGAGGTCTCAAGTACGAGCCGGTCGAAGGAGACTGGTCACTCCTCCGTGGTCACCTGTTCGAGAACATGTGCGACAGCGATGAGGAACTCTTCGATTGGGTCATGACTTGGATGGCTCACATCGTCCAGTGCCCCGGTCACAAGATGCCCTCCCTGATCGCGATCAGCGGCGATAAGGGCGTCGGCAAGTCCAGCACGTTTGAGTATTTCGGCGAACTGTTTGGCCGCTACTACATCTCGGTCTCGGATCGGAAACACATCACCGGAAACTTCAACGGCCACGTCGCCACGGCTCTCCTCATGATCTGCGAGGAAGCGTTTTGGGCAGCGGACCCTCAATCAGAGGGCACCCTGAAACACCTGATCTCGGCGAAGAAGGTCATGGTAGAACGCAAGGGAATCGATGCGGTGATGGCGAAGAGCTACACCCGCATGGTCATGATCTCGAACAACGACTGGATCGTCCCGGCCAGCTTGAAGGATGAGCGCCGGTTCTGTGTCCTGCATTGTAAGGATACCCATCGCGGCGATCTCGACTTCTTCACGGCGGTCGAGGTGCAGATGCGTCAACAGGGTGGTATGGAAGCCATGCTGTACGAACTCATGCACTATGTGCCGAAGACCGGGAACTGGAACTGCCTCTACACGCCGCCGCAGACGGAACACCTAACCAAGCAGCAAGTCCAGTCGCTCGACGGCATGGACCAGTTCATGCTCAACCTCATTCGCAACGGCATCTACGAGCCGAGTGATGACAATATCGATCCTATCGAACTCGACGAGAAGAAAGAGACGACCGTCTACGCGAAGGAACTTCGCCAGTGCATCATCGACTACGTGAAGTTCATGTTCTCAAGCGACAAGGCGAAGACGACCTACGAGGAGATCGAGCGGGCCGTGCTGGATTGGTTTGGTGCCAAGTCGTTCCGGCTCAAGTCTGAGGCCGATGTCAATCGACGGCTGGCCTTCCGCTTCCCGCCGCTCGATGAGGTCAGAGAAGGTCTCATGGATCGGAAAGGCCTAACCGTCGAGGCGACGGAGGTAGACTGACTTTTTCCTCTTGACCTGTTAGCCCGAATCGTCTTTAAGACGAGTCCCGCTAACAAACACAGGAGGCACCGTGGATCAGCGAAAGCTCGACAAGTTCTGGCTCAATCAGGCCGAAGGATACGCCGTTCTATCGAAGGACCCGCGCCGCAAGGTCGGCTGCATCATTGTCCGCGAGAACGGAACCCAAGCATCGGCTGGCCGGAACGGTTTCCCTCGCATGATCCCGGACCGCACCGAGTGGCTGGTAGATCGCGATCAAAAGAGGCGACTCACTATCCACGCTGAGATGAACGCGCTTCATTTCGCCCATGAAGACCTTCATGGAGCGACGCTCTACTGCACATATTTCCCGTGCGACAAATGTTCTCCCCACATCATTCAACGCGGCATTGCTCGCGTCGTCGCACCGCCGATCCTTGATGGTGATCCGTATAAGGACAGCCAGCTTTCGGCGCTCGACATGTTCGAGATGGCTGGCGTGGTTGTCGAGCAATTTGAAGACCTTGAGGAGACTGTGTAACATGGCACTCTTCAAGACCCAAGGCTTCTACACGCCGAAGTTCCTTCGCGCCCACTCTCGCAAGAAGTTCGTGTTCGGGGACAACCTAATCCGTAGCGGAAAGGGTGGTCAGGCCGCGATCCGCGACATGCCAAACGCGGTAGGGGTTGCAACCAAGGCGAGACCTGATAACGCCGAGGGAGCATTTTTCTCGGATAGGACACTCTCCCTACACTTGAGGCCAGTTTTAACCGACCTACAGTTCGTCGAGGAGCTTTCTCGGTCGAACGATATTGTCATTCCGTTTACCGAAGATGGGCATATTAGCCTTGGACTCGGCTTAGCGAGGTTGGATGTGACCAGTCCAACGACATACGCGGTCATCTGTGCCTTTTGTGACTCCTTGGCCGAGGAACTAGGAGGCTGGAAAACACTATGACTACTAGAGTAATTGGAGACCCCGCGCTGATCCTGACCGGCGTGATGAAGGCGTACAAGCACTTCGACGACCGCGAGATGTCGCTGACACAACTCCGCGTCTTCACCGCCGTGGTGCTGGTGACCTGCTGGATCGGAAAAGAGAAGGGCGCAACACTCAAGGAAATCGCCGAGCAAGCAGGGTTGACCCAAGCTGAGGTAAAAGCCCTTCTCCCGGAGATGATCGTCAATCGCTACATCTACGATGTCGTGCCAACGTTCGGCGACGGGATCACCTACAAGCTTGGAGCGGTCGGAGCGACATTCGAACAAGCGGTTCGCCGGATCATCGCCAAAGGTACCCTCCCCACGGACTGTCCTTTGACAGAAGCCGAAGAGGCGGCTTGATCTGACCTCGATTTTGTGTTATTATCGCTAGCGTCTTTTCACAATTATGTTAGCGATTCTAACCCATGGAACTCCTCCCCTTGTTTATCAACCTGTTGGCACTCGTCACAGGTGTTCTGGCCATTGGTGAGGGGACCCGCTGGAATTTCAGTATACCGCAATTGTTCCATGGCGATAAGCTCGCCATGATTTATTGCTGGGTGATCTGCTCGACCTCGTTCTCGATGGTCCACTTCATCGCCCTCCTGACTTCCGCACCGATCATCGGCATGGAGCCGGGGTCACTCTATTGGGTCGTTTCCCACACGTTGATTGGATGCTTCTTCACCTCGGCCCACGTCTTCATCGACGCGGTGTTTGAGGATCGCCAATACGCCCACGACCTCCTCGGAGTTCCCTCAACATGATCTCAGCCGCGTGGTTCCAAGAGAACGCGCCGATCATCTGGAACGCCACTGGTGGCGCTCTGATCGTCCTGTTCCTTTCCATTATCAGCCCGTCCAAGCGGTCATGGCTTCACCTCACGGTGGGCATGATCTTTGGTGCGTTCGGCGCTAGCTTCGTCGGCTATGCGTTCCAAGACGAGTGGTGGGTGTTCCCTGCGGCTGGCGCTGCGGCGATCATGACCGAGAACCTAGCGCTTGGCGTTATGAACCTGTCGGCCAAGTTCCGGGACAACCCGGTGGACATCCTCACCCACTTCGTGAAGCTGTTCGTTCCTATCGTGAACAAGACCCCGCCCGGTCACGGTCACTTCGATCCGTACAATCCGCACCAGCCTTACAACCCGCACGATCCCAGCTTCGGGAGTGACGGGCCTGTTTATCCTATCGAAGATAGTGAAGACAGCAATCGCGACGGTCCGGTAGGCTAAGCTTTTTCGTTGACAATTTGTCCCATTGCCTCTAATCAGGTTGGGTCAACAACGAAGGAGCCACCATGCCAGTTTCCCATCCCATCACCGCCAGCGAAGAGCAGGTAAAGCAGTTCGTCAAGGACTCCGGCCTGACCAAGGTCGATCTCGAACCGCTGCTTGGCATCTCAGCGTCCTCCAAGGGCAAGACGCTGGCTCGGTGGGAGACTTATGGCGCGTCACCCATGGGAACGCTTCTCATGGCCTATATCGCCCGCTACGGCACCGATCTGGCCGAACGGATCACTGAGACTGGTGCAGTTGATCTGACGATACCTCAGGATACCGAGGCCTGAGACCTTCGAACCGGCGAGGTTCAATCCCATCGATACCGTAAAGGAACGCTTGATTGCCGAGTTCGAAGTACCTCCGCAGTTGATCGAGTGATGGTTTGTCCATCGCCTCGATCTCAGCGAGTTCCTTCTTCTCGTCCTCGTTGATAGGCCGTTCGTTCACGGCAGGCCGCGACATAGCTTAGGCTTCGGCACCAGACCGGCTGGGAAGCTCGGCTGGAACGCCTTGGGCAGATCACCAGTGATGACGACCGTGGTCGCTCCTTGCATGATCCCTTCGACCTTGATCTCGCCAGCGCCTTTGCAGTGCTTGCAGTAAGTGGAATCGATTCCTTCGCCGGTCCCTTCGCAATGCGAACACTCGTAGGTGTATGGGAACATCGGCGACGACTGGACCTTGATCCCGCCGAATGAATACGGCTCCATAGGCTCACGAGGGCCAGAGTGGAACTCGGTGTCGAAGTCAGCCTTACGCTCCGCTGAGAGCGTCATGCGGTCGCCCATGGGTGGCACAGGGTATGGAGTGATCTTCGCAATCTGCTCACCGATGTCACGGATGCTATCGGGTCCAAACGGCGTCCGTCCGGTGACCGTGTTGGTCTTGGCGTCAACGACCGTCGATCCGCTGTAGGCGCTGTTGATGAGGTACTTGTCGATCAGGTCCTCATTCCGGCGACCCATGAGATCGGCGAGGATACGCTCTTCGATCTTGGCAAGGTCCATATCCAAAGGCGGTACATCGATCTTGGTGACGCAGGTGGTCTTGAACTCGACGATCTCGGGCTTATCCGGCATCGACGACCTGCTTGTCTTCATCGAGAACCGACAAGGAGACTGGCACCCAAGCCTCACCGACCTGTCCCAGCATCATAGTCCCGCCGCGAGCGATAGCTTCGCGTTCGTCGTCGTTGAGTGCGAGTTCGAGGAAGCGGTATTTCATCCCTTCGATCACTTCTTCGCGGACCACGATGTCCTGACAATTGTCCATGCCGGGAGGTGCCCGAAGGATCAGATTGGCTCCATCGATCTGTACGAATTGCATGTTCACTCCTGTCGGTGAGGGTATCTCTGAGTTGAGTCTCGCTAACCTCTGGATGCCGAGAAGTCAATCAAAATTTCTGTCGATTTACCGTCCGGTCGAGGCTATTAGATCGCCAGAACACGACTTGATCGAGTGATGCAGGAGTGTGAAAGGAGTGGAACTTTGGGCCAAATACGGCCCACTCGTGACGGACTTTGACCTTCTCAGATCAGTGATTTTTCGTCGAGTTCACCAGCGTTTTCAAATGCTTGGGCGATTAGCTCAGTTGGTAGAGCATCTCGTTTACACCGAGAGGGTCGGCAGTTCGAGCCTGTCATCGCCCACCATTCCTTCTCTCGCGACAATTCGCTGCGCTCATGTCTCCGAGGTGCGGCTTGACCGACCGACGCGCGGTCGCGCTTGCGAACACTCCGTGTTCGAAGAGCCCGTTTAGGCCTCAGAATCCGACATAGAAACAAAACACTGTCTTGCCCCTCCGGACTGGGCCCTATAGCCATCAGCGGGTCTGCGCTGGGGGGCATATGCTGGGGCGGTTTGAAGATCCACAGATAGAGAATGACTATGTCGAGAGCGAGCGTGTGGCTCGCATCCCGGCGACGCGCTTTCTTGCCGGGATCGGGATTGTCACGCTGATCTCCTATATCGGCTTCAACCCGATGCACTTTCCGATGGAAGGCGTGCTGGCCTACAATATGGCAGCCGGGCCGTTCGTTCTGCTGCTGGTTGCACTGGTCGGGCTGACCTTCACCAAATTCTACGTCGAGCACGCCTGGGTCGATGTCGTGGTCTTCACAATCATGGCAGTTGTTATGGTTGGTCTCATCGATGCTTTGGGTGACCAGGCGCCTCTGACCGAGATCAGCCGGTTCGGGATGGCGGTGATCAACCTCGGCATTCTGATGGTGTTTGCGAGCGTCGGCTTCGTCGCCACCACGCGATATTTTCTCGGCTGGGCGCTGGTGATCGTGGTGATCTACATCGTCTTCCTGCTGCAGGCCGACCGCACGCTTGTCAGCAAGGTCTACACCTTCACCAATTTCAGCACCTTCTTCACTTTCTCCTGCTTTGTGAATTGGGACATCGATCGCCGCGCGCGCAAGACCTACGCCGCACAACTGGCACTCGAAGAAGAGCGCGCCAAGACCGAGACGATGCTGCACAATGTTCTGCCATCCGAAGTGGCTGAGCGGCTCAAGCGCGGGGAGGTCGTCGCCGATGCCTTCTCCGACGTCTCGGTTGTGTTCGTCGATATCGCAGGGTTCTCACAGCTCTCCAAACGCCTCTCTCCGGGCCATTTGATCAAGGTCCTCAACACCATCTTCGGGCTGGCCGATCGCTGCGCCGAGCGGCACGGAATTGAGCGGGTCAAAACGATTGGCGATGCCTATCTGGCGGTTGCCGGAGCGATTGGCTCCAACGGCCGCGACGCGATCGATGCGATCGCGTTCTCGAAAGCGCTGATTGCGGAGGTCCGTGCCTACTCGGAAAAAACCGGGATCGATCTGGCTGTTCGGATTGGCATCCACACTGGCAATGTTGTGGGCGGTGTCGTTGGTGAGCAGCGGCTGGCCTACGACTATTGGGGCGACACGATGAACATCGCCAATCGGATCGAGGGGATAGCCGAGCGCAATGGCATCGCCGTTTCGGAAAGCACCTATTTCGAGGCGTTTGAGCGCGAGAGCTTCAGCCAGCCAGAGTTAATCGCGTTGAAGGGCGTCGGCGACGTCAAAGTCTATCGCGTGATCGTGGAAGAGGACGGCTAAGTGCCCTTCACCATTGCGATTGCCGGATGCGGGCCCGCCGGACTTGCGGCGGCGATACTGCTCGCTGCCCAAGGCCATTCGGTCACCATCTTCGACCAATTCGACAGTCCTGGCCCGGTTGGTTCGGGCCTGATGATCCAGCCGAGCGGAATGGCTGTCCTCTGTGAGCTTGACCTGGGCGAAGAGATTGCGCGGCGCGGCGCCAGGATCGACGGGCTCAAGGGGCTGGAGGAGCATGGCAGGCTGGTCCTCAAGTCGCCCTATTCGGCACTGGGTCACAGCAATGCCTTCGGCATCGGGATTCACCGCGCCAGCCTTTTCGATGTGCTCTATCAGGCCGCAAAGCGCGATCAGGTAAGAATTGAGACAGGCCGTAGTGTTTCCGGTCGGATTAGTGAGCGTGAAGGTTCTCACCTGACCTTCGCCGATGGCAGCCTATCGGACAGATTCGACCTGATTGTCGACGCCAGCGGTTGGCAAAGCGTATTCGATACCGATGAGCGGCACATGCTCGACTATGGCGCGCTATGGGCCAGCCTGCCGCTGCACTCGGACGATCCCTATGCCCGCAACCTCCTCGAACAGCGTTACCGCCGCGCCAACCAGATGGTCGGCGTGCTGCCGATCGGCCGGCGCAATGGCTCTGCGGATGAAGAGGTGGCGTTTTTCTGGTCGCTCCGGCGGGACCAGCTTGCTGCATGGCAAGAAACGCCGCTGGACCAGTGGAAGGCTGAAGTACTGGCGCTGTGGCCCGAAACAGAGGCCCTGCTGGATCGCATCACCGACCGTTCGCAGCTCACCTTCGCCAGCTATTCGCACCGCACTGCCAAAAAGGTTTCGGGCGATCGCTTTATTGCGATTGGCGATTCCTGGCACTCTGCCAGCCCGCAATTGGGCCAGGGCGCGAACATGGCGCTGCTCGATGCTTGGTCACTCGCGCGCGGGCTTCAGCACGGTCGCACGCTGCGCGATGGCTTGCGATTGGCGGTGTCATGGCGGCAGGACCATGTCGCGCTCTACCAATGGGTAACAGCGCTGTTCACCCCGCTCTACCAATCGGATTCGAGCCTCTACCCGATGATCCGCGACCACTTCATGGCGCCGATCTCGGGTATCTGGCCGGCATCGCGGATTCAGGCGGCACTAATGAGCGGCCTGTTCGGATTCCCGCTGCCCGTGCTCGGTCTGACTCTGCCGGATTATTCGGCGATCGCCTCAGCGATGAGTGCGAGAGCCTCCTCGCTGTCCCAATGATAGCCACCAGCAACGCGCAGCAACTCGCGGCCCTCGGCATCGAACAACACGGTCAGCGGCAGCATCCCGCTGTTTGAAAAGCTGAACATCACCGCATTCTCCTGATCGAGCCACGGCTCAAGCCGCGCAAACTCTCGCTCGGCGAAGAAGGGCTCGACGACAGAGGCGCCGCTGAGGTCCTGACTGACCGTTAGTACCCGCAATTCCCCGTCCATCTGACCTGCGAGATTGTCGAGCATCGGCATTTCGACCACGCACGGCGCGCACCAAGTCGCCCACAGATTGAGCAGCACCGGCGTGCCCTTGAGCGATGCCAGATCAAGCTCCGCCCCAGATGGATCGCTCAGCACCAAAGCCGGCATTTCTGTCCCCGCCTTGGAGCGATCGACTTCCCCGGTGAGCGCACCAGGGGCATCCGCAGCCTCGTCAGGTGCTTGCGCGCCTTGGTCCGCAGCCCTATCGCAGCCCGTCAGAGCAAGCGCCGCGGCCAAAGTCAGCGGCCAAAGATATGAAGAACGAGACGGCATGAGCGATTCCAACACGATGTGGGGCGGACGGTTCGCCGATGGACCTAGTGCCATCATGCGCGAAATCAATGCTTCGATCCCTTTCGACAAGGCGCTGTGGCGTCAGGATATCGCCGGCAGTCAGGCGCATGTCGCCATGCTCGCCAAGCAGGGGATCGTCAGCGCTGACGACGCCAAGGCCATTGCTGATGGCCTGAACACAATTGCCGCTGAGTATGAGCACGATGGCGTACCCGAGGATTGGGACCTAGAAGACATTCATATGACCACAGAGGCGAGGCTGGCAGAGCTGGTCGGCGCGGCAGCGGGTCGCCTGCACACCGCGCGCAGCCGCAATGATCAGGTCGCGACCGATTTCAAACTGTGGGTGCGCGAAGCGATCGATCAGATGGATGCAGGCCTGCTCGATCTCCAGCGTGCGCTGGTCGGCCGGGCAGGCGAACACGCTGACAGCATAATGCCGGGCTTCACCCATCTCCAGACCGCACAGCCGGTGACGCTCGGCCATCACCTGCTGGCCTATTATGAGATGTTCCGCCGTGACCGGTCGCGCCTGGCTGACGCCCGTGCGCGGCTCAATGAGAGTCCGCTGGGCAGTGCGGCGCTCGCTGGAACCGGCTTTCCGATCGATCGCGAGATGACCGCCGAAGCGCTCGGGTTTGATCGGCCGACCGCCAATTCGCTCGACGCCGTGTCGGATCGTGATTTCGCGATGGACTATCTCTTCACCGCTTCAACTTGCGCGGTGCATCTGTCGCGGCTGGCGGAAGAGTTGATCCTATGGGCGAGTCAGCCGTTCGGCTTCGTCCGCATGCCCGATACTTTATCGACTGGCAGCTCGATCATGCCGCAAAAGAAGAACCCCGATGCGGCCGAGCTGGTGCGAGGCCACGCCGGACGGGTGATCGGCTGCACCACTGCTCTGATGGTCACAATGAAGGGCCTCCCACTGGCCTATTCAAAGGATATGCAAGACGACAAGCCGCCGGTGTTCGAAGCGGCTGGACTGATGGGTCTCAGCATTGCCGCGATGACCGGGATGATCGCCGACGGCGCCTTCGACAGAGCACGGATGCGCCAAGCCGCTGAACTGGGCTATGCCACCGCCACCGATCTCGCCGATTGGCTGGTGAGCGAAGCCGACATTCCGTTTCGCGAGGCCCACCACATCACCGGGGCTGCCGTGAAGCGGGCCGAAGCAGATGGGGTCGCGCTTGATCAGCTACCCTTAGAAGTGCTCCAGGCGATTGATGAACGGATCGATGAAAGGGTATTTGCGGCGCTTTCGGTCGATGCTTCGGTCGCCGCGCGATCTTCCTATGGCGGAACCGCGCCGGAACAGGTACGTTTGCAAGTGGCGCGCGCTCGCGCCGAATTGGGAATGAGCACATGAAACGGCTGATCATCATCGCTTTGGGATGCACCGCACTGGCGGCTTGCGGCACGCGCGCACCGCTCACACCGGTTGCTGGCGCCGAGCTGCCAATCGCGCCCTACGGTGCTGAGGCTCCACCGACTGCCGAACAATTGCTTGAGCGTGACGCTTTGGCCGCCCCCGAACGCAGCGTGGAATTGCGCCGGCGCTCAGAAGAGCGAGCCGACGACCCGTTTGATCTGCCCCCCGAATAACATCGAGTTTCATGGACCATTTTGCTCTCAAGAATGGCGTCATGCACGCCGAGGATGTGCCGCTGCCAGCAATCGCTGAAGCGGTGGGAACGCCCGTCTATGTCTACTCGCGCGCGACCCTGGAACGCCACGCGCGCGTCTTCCGTGAAGCGCTGGATGGTGTCCCCAACAAACTAATCGCCTTCGCGGTAAAGGCCAATCCAAACCTGGCCGTGCTCAAAGTGCTGCAGGCTCAAGGCTATGGCGCCGATGTCGTTTCGGTGGGTGAGATGCGCCGCGCTCTGGCCGCCGGGATGGAACCCGCCAAGATCGTGTTCTCGGGCGTGGGCAAGACCCGCCGCGAGTTGATTGAAGCGCTCGATGCCGGGATCGGGCAATTCAACATCGAGAGCGAAGAGGAAGGTCTCGAGCTCGCGGATCTCGCCGAAGAACGCGGGACGACTGCGCAATGCGCCTTGCGGATCAATCCCGATGTTGACGCTGGCACCCATGACAAAATCTCGACCGGCAAGGCCGATAACAAGTTCGGTGTGCCGATTGACCAGGCCGGACAAATTTTCGGCAAGCTGGCACATCGCCCCGGGCTCAATCTGCGCGGCGTGGCAGTTCACATCGGCAGTCAGCTGGCAGACATCGCTCCGCTGGAGCGCGCGTTTGAGAAGCTCGGCGCGCTGGTTACCTCACTTCGCGGCGCAGGGCATACGATTACGCATGTCGATCTCGGCGGAGGGCTCGGTGTGCCCTATCGCAAGGGTGAGGAGCTCCCCAGCCCAGCCGAATATGGTGCGATGGTCGCGCGGGTCACCACGGATTGGGGCGTGACCCTGATCTTCGAACCGGGCCGTGTCATCGCGGGCAATGCCGGTATCCTGCTGACCGAGGTCGTCCGGGTGAAGCGCGGGCTCAACAATCCGTTTGTGATCGTCGATGCGGCGATGAACGACCTCGCCCGCCCGGCCATGTATGGCGCTTGGCACGATTTCGAAGCAGTTTCGCCCAGCGGCGAGCAGATGACTGCCAATATCGTCGGCCCGATCTGCGAGACCGGCGACACCTTTGCCATGGGCCGTGATTGCGACGCCCTGAAAAGCGGCGACCTCGCGGTGTTCCGCACCGCCGGAGCCTATGGCGCAACCATGGCATCGAGCTACAATTCACGCGGCTTTGTCGCGGAAGTGCTGGTTGATGGCGAAAAATTCGCGGTCGTGGCCGAACGGATCGACGCAGGTTCGATCATGGACGCTGAGAAAGTTCCAGACTGGCTGGCATGAGCGAGCTGCAAAGCCTCCCGCTGTTCCACCGGATCGAAGGGCAGAAGGTCCTCGTCCTGGGAGAAGGTGAGGCAGCTGAGCCCAAGCGGCGCCTGGTCGAGCGCGCGGGCGGGATCCCGGTCGATGATATCCAGCAGGCGATTGATGAGGGCGTACGCCTCGCCTTTATCGCTTTTGAGGATCCCAAGGCCTGCGAAGTCACTGCGATCAACCTCCGCTGCGCCGGTATCTTGGTCAATGTGGTCGACCGGCCCGAGCTGTGCGATTTCACCACGCCGAGTATTCTCGATCGCAACCCGGTCCTGATCGCAGTCGGAACCGGAGGAGCATCCGCCGGGCTGGCCAAACATGTACGGCTGCGGCTCGAACGATTGCTCCCGCAGTCGCTGGGCAGGCTGGCCGAGGCGCTGTTCGCCGCCCGCCCGCGCCTGCGCGCGCTGTTTCCGAACGGAGCCGAACGCCGCCGCGCTTTGGATGATGCTTTGCGAGAAGGCGGCGCGCTTGATGCGCTGCGGTCAGAAAGCGCTGATACAGTGTCGCAGTGGCTCGATGGCGCCTTAGAAATCAGTCAGCCAGCCACTCTATCGTTCGAGCTTACTAGCGACGACCCGGAGGATCTGACGCTCAAGCAGGCGCGCGCGCTCGGAGAAGCCGATGCGGTCTGCGCGATTGGCGAGGTCTCAGACACAGTGCTGGCCCGCGCCCGCGCCGATGCGGTGCGGATCACATGCGATTTCGCGACATGTCCCAACGCCCAGGCTGGCTGCTCCGGCGCCGGGCCCTGCCCTCAAGCCAGCGCCCAGGCCTTGCTCACCGTCATTTTGCGCGCGCCGACCGACTAGGCCGCCGCCGCCAGCGGCTCACGCGTTTCCGCAAAGTAGCGCGCCATCGCTTCCCGACTGGACGCGCTGAGTCCGATAAAGGCACGACGCCGATCGCTGGTGTCTTCGATCCGTTCAAACACCCCGACCTCGACCAATTGCTTGATCCAACGCAGCGCCGTGGTCGCAGGCACACCGGCAGCGATACACAACGACGTCACCGAAATCCGTCGCTGTTCGCCATGGGCCGCGGTCAGATCGAGCAGCATATCCCAGGCCGGATCGGCAAACAGATCGCCGTCAAAGAAGCGCGCACGCGCTTGCCGATTGGCGATGATCTGCCGCACCAGGCGCGGCTCGGGCAAAGGCAGCTTGGCAGCGATTGCGCGGGGCAGGCTGGATGTGTCGGCCTTCCCGCGAAAGCCTGGCTTGGATTCCTCCAACCTGGTCGGCTTCTCCTCAATCCGGTCGGACAATCGCTCCAATTCGCGGGCGATCTTCTCAACCTGCTGCGACAGGCGCACCAAGGCGATCCGATCTTCCTCCGCCATTTCCCTGACACGGCCCTTGGCCATAAGGCCCATCACGCGACCAACGGCGACTACGCGTTCAGCGCGCGTCGGATTGACGAGGATCTGCGGATCCGATTGATCGAGCGCGGCAAACACTTCGTCGAGCGCCTCCAGCGAGGTTGAGACAATCAGCTGCGACCCTGCCCGCGCAATCCGCGTATCGAGCCGCGAGAGCGCGGCCAAAACCTGCACATCGGCGACCGGACAATCGAGCAGGACGATATCGCCCAGCACAGCGATCTGCCCTTCCAGCAAGGATCGGATCGGGCCACCATCGACCGGACGAAAACCCGCGCCCGACAAATCATCCATCACTTGCCCACGAACCGAAGCGCGATCAGCAAACACCGCCACACTGGCCGGCAAGCCTGCGGCATCGCAGGCAAATTCATAATCAAAGTCTGGCCCCGGGCCGTGCGTGTCCATCCGAATCGCCTCCTGATTGAATGCGATCAAAGGTAGAACAAATCGGGATCAGGTCAAGAATTTGAGCGAAGGCGTGACAATTCTCACGCGACGATTGAACCTTTTGCAGGCTAGGACCGACTAAGGGGCTATGACGGGAAAACAACGCCTGGATGCGCCGCAAACCGGTGCCTTGTTCGACGAACTGCTGGTCATGCTGGCCAAGCAGGGCGATCGCAAAGCGTTAGAACGTCTGCACCGCCGCTGGGCGCCACGGCTGCATCGCGCTGCCCTGCGCTACACCGGCGATGCCGAGCTGGCGGCTGACCTCACTCAGGAATGCTGGCTGTCGATCTGGAAGGGGCTCAAACGGTTGCGCGATCCGGCCCGGTTTCGCGCCTTTGCTTTCACCATCCTCAATCGGCGCGGCGCGGATTACTTGCGCAAGGCGATCCGCGATCGAGGCCAAATGAGCGACACGCCTTTGCCCGACACGCCGGAAGACCCGGTGCAGGAAGATCGGGTGGCGATCCGTCAAGCCTTTGCCAAGCTGTCGCCCGACCAGCGGCTCGCCGCACATCTTCACTTCGTCGAAGGCTTGACGCTGCGGGAAATCGCTGAGGTCCAGGACATCGCCGAGGGCACCGCCAAATCCCGTCTGTTTCACGCGCGCCGCACGCTCAAGGCCGCGCTCAGTTCACCATCAGAATCCTCACAAGGAGAAACCCCATGACCGACAAAACAACCGATCAGCGCATCGCTGAAGCGCTCGACGACGATGACAAGGCCTTCCTGGCCAGTCTCGAATCCGACCGTGGCATGTTCCAACAGCTTGGCGACAGTTGGAAAGGCCCGATGGGTGGTTGGGCCAAGCTGATCTTCGGCTTCACTGTCGTGATGGGCTTTGGCTTCCTCTACATCATCTGGCAGGTCGCTCACACGCGCGAGCCGATTGAGCATACGCTTTGGGCCATCGCCGCGCTGGCGGTTCTCGTGATCATCGGATTTGCCAAGGACTGGATGTTCAGCCGGATGAACATGCTGACGATCCTGCGCGAAGTGAAGCGGTTGCAGGTCCAGGTCGCTTTGCTGAGCGAGAAACAGGACGACTAAGGCTGAATTTCTATTGGGGTGCCATCGGGAACTAGGTCCCACAGCTCCTCAATCTCGGCATTGCTCAGGGCGATGCAGCCATCGGTCCAATCGCCCGGGACCCGCCCCACCGGCAGGGCATTGGGCTGGCCATGAATGAAGATATCCCCGCCCGGCGAGCGGCCGCGTTCTTCTGCAAACGCGCGGTCGCTCGCATTGGGGTAGGAAATCCGCAGACTGAGATGATAGCGGCTCTGCGAATTGCGGGTGTCGATCGTGTAGCGCCCTTCTGGCGTCCGCTCATCGCCTTCGAATTGCTTATGCCCTCGCGGCGTATCGCCAAACTGGATGCCGCGATAGGTCCGCAGCTCTTCGCCATCGCGAAAAGCGATCAGTGTTCGATCGGATTTGTCGACCAATAGGAAATCAGCTTGGAGATGGGTACCCGAGCCCAGCGGATCAGATCCAACTGGGCTCGGCACGCCTGTGGGACCAGCACAGGAAGAAACGACCAGGAGCGCCAAAACGGCAGTGCGTTTCATTGATCAAATCCCTATCCGGCTGGTGACACAGGGACAATCGGATCATGCCCCCCTGTCCCGTTTAAGGACTCGATTTGACCAGACCCTTAACGCACTGGATCAGTCGACAAAGGGATCGCGCATAAGGATGGTGTCGTCACGCTCGGGACTGGTCGAAACCAAAGCCACTGGAGTTTCGATCAGTTCCTGCACCCGCTGGATATATTTGATCGCATTGGCAGGCAGGTCCGCATAGCTGCGCGCGCCCGCAGTCGATTCCTGCCAGCCTTCCATCTCTTCATAGATCGGCTCGACCTCGGCCTGGTCGCCAGCATGGCTCGGCAGATAGTCATAGACATTGTTGCGCAGGCGATAGCCGGTGCAGATCTTTACCGTCTCGAGACCGTCGAGCACATCGATCTTGGTCAAGGCGATCCCGGTCACACCGCTGATCGAGCAGGTCTGACGGACCAAAACGGCATCGAACCAGCCAACCCGGCGTTGGCGGCCGGTGACCGTGCCGAACTCGTGCCCGCGCTCGCCGATCCCTTGCCCCACCTCATCGTCGAGCTCGGTCGGGAACGGGCCTGAACCAACCCGTGTGGTGTAGGCCTTGACGATTCCAAGCACGAAGCCGGTCGAATTGGGACCAAGACCCGATCCCGCAGCCGCGGTGCCGCTGACCGTGTTGGAACTGGTCACAAACGGATAGGTGCCATGATCGACATCGAGCAGCACGCCCTGCGCGCCTTCGAACAGGATCTTAGCGCCAGCTTTCCGGACCTTCTTCAGGCGTTTCCAGACCGGCTGTGCGAACCTCAGAACGAATGGCGCGACATCGCGCAACTCATCCAGCAAGGCCTCGCGGTCGACCGGCGGCTGGTCGAATCCAGCGCGGAGCGCGTCATGGTGCGCGCACAGGCGATCGAGCTGAGCGTCGAGACTGTCGAGATGCTCCAGATCGCAAACGCGGATCGCGCGGCGGCCAACCTTGTCTTCATAGGCCGGCCCGATCCCGCGTCCGGTGGTGCCAATCTTTCCCTTGCCAGCAGCGGTTTCACGCAATGCATCAAGATCGCGGTGGAGCGGAAGGATCAGCGGGCAATTGTCAGCGATAGCAAGATTATCGTCATTGATGGTGACTCCCTGCCCTTCAAGCTTCTCAACCTCGTCACGCAGCGCCCAGGGATCGAGCACGACGCCATTGCCGATCATGCTCATCGTGCCGGAGACTATCCCTGAAGGCAGCAGCGAAAGCTTATAGGTAGTCCCATCAATCACCAGAGTATGGCCGGCATTGTGGCCGCCCTGAAAGCGGACGACTGCATCAGCCCGGCTGGCGAGCCAATCGACAATCTTGCCTTTGCCTTCATCGCCCCATTGGGCGCCGATCACGGTGACGTTGGCCATGCCTAAATTTCACTCCGATGTGACAAACCGCGCGGGCCTAGGCGCTTGGCTGACCAAGGGCAAGATTGTTCGCGCAAAGGGTTTCCCGCGATCCCCCGTTTAGAGGGCCGCCGATCACGATCCACCCGCGCGAATCCTCCCCTAGAGCGCAGTCGGGTCTTTCCCGTCGAGCCTGTGGGTGCACCCCAGAGCCACGGGATCTTCCTCGTCGCTGAGCTGCGCAATCGTTCGCCAGCCCTCTTGGCGCAGCTCGGCGGCCTTGTTGGGATCATGACCAAGCGGGAGGTAAAGCGTTTGGGGCCGATCCGGTAGGGTCAAAGCCTCAGCCAAAGCGTCGACATAGAGCGTAAAGCCAGTGGCGGCTTCGTCGCTTCCGCCGATCCGATAAGTCCCGCCTCGCCCCGCAACACCTCTGACACCCGCAGCGTAGAGCGTAAATCCGAACCAGCTTTGGTATTCGAAGCCATGACGCTCGCTGGGATCCAGCGTAATCCGAGCAGCATCGCCGATCTGTCCTGCTATTGCCTTGAGGCCTTCAATTCGACTGGCCAGGGCTCCGCCAGCGTCAATTGCGCAAAGTTTCTCAACTGCCTCGTCGAATGCGCCGGTGGCATAAAGCAAAGGCAGATAGGCCTCGCCGCCCGCCGCTTTGAGCCCGCCGGCGTCTTTAGTGTCCAGCTCGCGGCGAACCGCCGCAATCTGATCGGCATCTAACGTGAACGCCTTTTCGGCCAGAGTGTCGACCAGGTCTGGCAAGGTGAAGTCGACCGAAATGCCGGTCAGCCCCGCCTCTTGCAGCGCGGCGATCGCAACCGAGACAATCTCCCCAGCAGCGGCAACTGTGTCAGCCCCGATCAATTCGCCACCAAGCTGCAGCCGCTCGCGCGCGGGCTCAAGCTGGTCGGCCTGAATGACGGCCGTGTCGCCGCAATAGGCTAGCCTTAAGGGGCGCGGAGCAGCGGCCATACTGGTCGCCGAGACACGACCGATCTGCGGCGTGATATCGCTCCGCAAAGCCAGCGTGCGCAGGCTCGCCGGATCAACAAACCGGAACATTTTGCGGGTCCGTACGCCCTCCATGCGCGCAGAGAGCGAACGCTCAAACTCGAGCAATGGCGGACGAACCCGATCGTACCCATGCCGGTCGAGCACATCGAGACAGGCGCGCATGGCGCGCGTGATGCATTCTGCGGAGGCTGGCAGTCGATCCGCCAGCCCCTCGGGCAAAAGGTTGTCGTTCTCAGTCATGGCTCCGGGCGCTTGCCCGATCCCTGATCAGAATTCCAGCGCTTTGACCATTTTGACGCCTTCGACTGTGCCTGCTTCATCGACAACCGTGTCGTTCAGGGCTTCGTCGAGGCTCAGCAACAGCACGGCTTCTGCTCCGGCATCGCGCCGACCAAGGTTGAACGTGCCGATGTTGATCGAGTGGCTGCCGAGCATGGTCCCGATACGGCCAATGAAGCCCGGCTTGTCGTCGTTGACGATGTAAAGCATGTGGCCATCGAGGTCAGCTTCGATGCCGATGCCAAAAATCTCAACCAAACGCGGGGCTTCATTGCCGAACAATGTGCCAGCAACCGAACGCGGGCCTTGTGAGGTTTCGACTGTTACGCGGATCAGCGTGTTGAAAGCGCCTTCGCGCTCGTGCCGGATCTCACTCACTTCGAGGCCCCGTTCCTTGGCGAGGAACGGCGCATTGACCATGTTCACCGTGTCGGAATAACGCCGCATAAAGCCGGCCAAAACCGCGCCGGTGATCGGCTTGCCATTGAGGCCAGCCGCAGCGCCTTCACGTTCGATGCTGATTTTGGTGAGGTTGCCATGCGCAAGCTGCCCGACCAGCGAGCCGAGCTTTTCAGCGAGCGCCATATAGGGCTTGAGCTTGGGCGCTTCTTCAGCGCTGAGCGATGGCATGTTGAGCGCGTTGGTCACGCCGCCATTGACCAGATAATCGCTCATCTGCTCAGCCACTTGTAGCGCCACATTGACCTGCGCTTCGGTGGTCGAAGCGCCCAGGTGCGGCGTGCAAATGAAGTTGGGCGCGCCGAACAACGGGTTTTCCTTGGCCGGTTCCTCCGCGAACACATCAAGCGCCGCAGCCGCCACCTGACCACTTTCGAGGCAATCCTTCAAGGCCGCTTCGTCGATCAAGCCGCCGCGTGCGCAATTGACGATCCGGATACCTGGCTTGGCATTCTCAAGCCGTTCGCGACTGAGGATGTTGCGGGTCTGATCGGTCAGCGGAGTGTGCAGCGAGACAAAGTCAGCGCGGCTCAGCAATGTATCGAGATCGACCTTCTCAACGCCGATCTCAACCGCACGGTCTTCGGTCAGGAAGGGATCATAGGCGATCACCTTCATCTTGAGGCCGAGAGCACGGCTGGCGACGATCCCACCAATGTTACCCGCGCCGATCAGGCCGAGGGTCTTGCCGGTGACTTCGACGCCCATGAAGTCCTTCTTGGGCCACTCGCCTGCCTGTGTGCGCGTGTTCGCAGCGGGAATCTGCCGTGCCAGCGCCATGATCATCGCAATCGCGTGCTCCGCGGTCGTGATCGAGTTGCCGAATGGCGTGTTCATCACGACAACGCCTTTGCCGCTGGCATAGGGGATATCAACATTGTCGACCCCGATCCCGGCGCGGCCAATCACTTTGAGATTGGTCGCCGCGTCCAGCACGGCCTGCGTGACTTTGGTCGAGGAGCGGATCGCGAGACCGTGATAGTCGCCGATCCGCGCAATCAGCTCTTCCGGCGTTTCGCCGGTGATCACATCAACGTCACAGCCGCGCTCTTCGAAAATCCGCGCTGCATTCGGGTCCATCTTGTCAGAGATGAGTACTTTGGGTTTGGTCATAGTGAAATCCATATCTGTTATCGTCATCCCGGACTTGATCCGGGATCCCGCTTCTCCAGCGGTTTGAAATGGGGGAGCTGAGCCCCGGCTCAGAGGCCGGGGCGACAGGAAGATCTCAGGCGCCGCTCTTGACGGAAGCGTAGGCCCACTCGATCCACGGCAGGAGGCGCTTGATATCCTCTTGCTCAAGCGTTCCGCCACACCAGATCCGCAGACTTGGCGGGGCGTCGCGATAGCCGTTGAAATCATAGCCAACCGCGCGCTCTTCGAGCATCTTCACGATCTTTTTCGGCACCGCAGCCTGATCGTCTTCCGACAGGCTTTCATACCAATCGCCGGTGAACTGCATGCAGACACCCGTGTTGGTGCGCTTGGCCGGATCATCGACCATGTTCTTGAGCCACGGCGTGGCTTCGATCCAGTCGGTGACGATCTTGGCATTGGCATCGGCTCGCTCAAACATCGCTTTGCGGCCGCCAATCGACTTGGCCCATTCGAGCGCAGCGATGTAATCTTCAGTCGCCAGCAGGCTCGGCGTGTTGATGGTTGCGCCTTCGAAGATGCCGCGATTGATCTTGTCGCCCTTCTTCATCCGGAACAGTTTGGGCAGCGGCCATGGCGGATCATAGCTTTCGATCCGCTCAACGGCTTTGGGCGAGAGGACCAGCATGCCATGCTGTGCTTCAGAGCCCATTACCTTCTGCCAGGAATAGGTCGTTGCATCGAGCTTTGCCCATTCCATCTCCTGCGCGAAGACCGCGCTGGTGGCGTCGTTGATCGTGACCCCTTCACGCCCTGGCTCAAGCCAGTCCGTGTTGGGGATCTTGGCACCCGAAGTTGTACCGTTCCAGGTGAACACAACGTCGTTGCGCTGGGGAATGGTGGTCAGATCGGGGATCTCGCCATAGTCGGCGCTGAGAACTTGCAGATTGGGCAGCTTGAGCTGCTTGACCGCATCCTGGATCCAGACATTGCCGAAGCTTTCCCATGCAGCGACCGTTGCCGGGCGCTTGGGATCGAGCATTGACCACATTGCGGCTTCAATCGCTCCGGTGTCGGAGGCGGGCATGATGCCAACGAGGTAGTCGTCTGGAATGCCGAGCAGCTCGCGCGAAAGGTCAATCGCGTACTTCAGACGGCCCTTGGCATAGGCCGAACGGTGCGAGCGCCCGAGCGATTCGGTGTTCAGTTTGTCGAGGGACCATCCAGGGAATTTGACCGTAGGACCGGACGAAAATTGCGGACGGGTAGGTTTCAGGCTTGGCTCATGCGCCAGCCCACGAATGCGATCAGTCATGTATTCTCTCCTTACAGAGAGCACGCGCGGCGTTGGGACCGCGTGGCCCGCTCGCCGCACTAGTGTTGCGCCGCAACAAGTCAATTGGAAATTTCTGACAATCGACAGGTGGTCGCGTGAAAGGGACGAAGCGAGGCACAATCTTTCCTCGCCAATTCGAGGTCACCCCATTATTGCGAAAAGATGCAGATTTCCGATCTCCGCATTGCCCTGTTTAGCGGCAACTACAATTATACCCGCGACGGTGCGAACCAGGCGTTGAACCGTCTCGTCGGATCGCTGCTCGAGCTTGGCGCAGCAGTGCGCGTATACTCGCCGACTGTCGAAAAACCGGCATTTGAGCCGACCGGTGATCTGGTCAGCGTTCCATCGGTTGGCATGCCCTTTGGCCGCGGCGAATACCGCCTGTCGCTCGGCTTGGGGCGAAAAGTACGCCAGGATCTCGCCAAATTTGCGCCGAATATCGTGCATCTATCCGCGCCCGATCCCTCTGCCCACGCTGCGCTGAAATGGGCGCAGAAGCAGGACATCCCGATCCTCGCCTCGGTTCACACCCGGTTTGAGACCTATCCGCGCTATTACAATGCTGCTTGGGCAGAGCCCGCAATCGTGTGGCTGCTGCGGAGATTTTACAACCGCTGTGACGGTCTCGTCGCACCATCGCAAAGCATGATCGACGAATTGCTGGCGATGAAGATGCACGATGACATTGGGCTGTGGTCGCGCGGTGTTGATCGGACGATTTTCGATCCTTCCAAGCGCGATTTGGAATGGCGGCGGTCGTTGGGTCTGGAAGACAACGACGTCGCTGTCGTCTTCCTGGGACGTTTGGTCATGGAGAAAGGTCTCGACGTCTTTGCCGAAACGGTGGTCCAATTGCGCAAACGCCAGGTCCCACACAAGGTGTTGGTGATCGGTGATGGCCCGGCGAGAAAGTGGTTCGAAGACGCGCTCCCCGGCGGGATCTTTGCCGGAATGCAAACCGGTGCCGATCTCGGCAGAGCTGTTGCCAGCGGGGACCTCTTCTTCAACCCATCCATCACTGAAACATTCGGTAATGTTACCTTGGAGGCGATGGCCGCGGGATTGCCCGTAGTGGCAGCCGGTGCCACCGGCGCAGCCAGCCTTGTAATCGAAGGCGAAACGGGAGCCCTTGTCCCGCCAGGCAAGAACACGGTAGAAACCTCTGCTCGTTTTGCCGAGGCAATTGCGCCCTATTGCACCGACCATCAACTGCGCGCGGCGCATGGCGCAGCGGGCGAAGCCAAATCTCGCGAATATTCCTGGACCGCGATCAACCGGGTTGTCGCAGATATGTATGTGCGTCTGGTCGAAGAGCGTCAGGCAATCATTGCGAAAGAGGCAGCCGAAGCCGCATCGTCCTAAGCCTTACCGAAGCACGCCTTCCGCAGCCATTTTTCGGGCGTACCACAGCATGAACAAAGTGATCACCCAGATCGCGATGGTCAGGCCTGGTCCTTGCAAACTCTCCGGAACCTCAATCATCAGATATTGAAAGATCGTGGTTCCAATCAGACCAATCAGCGCGATGTAGAGAGCGGTAATGGCCCAGCGCGAGCGAAGCAGGATCAACACGGACGCCGCGATCGCTCCCCATACTCCACACGCCCACAGCGCATTGGCCCAGACTGGGTGGCTGTCGAAGAACGCAATTTCCACCTCAGTCATACCGAGGCTTTCCAGCATCCCAAAGCGAGTCATTGAGTAACTGAACCCGCCAACCGAGTTCCATAGCAAGGTCACAACCCCGACCACCCATAGGTGCCAGGGAGTCGCTGGTTTTCCGAGCTCATTCATAATCATCCCTCCCAAGACAATTCGTCTTGGAAGGGATGATTAGTCACTTCAGTGACTTGCGGCAAATGCGTTAAGGTTTGGAAGGAGGCTTTTTACGTGCCAAGCCTCCCGCACCCTCCGCCCTTCCACCCGGAGCCTACCGGGAAACTGTCCGGGTGGAAGGGCGGAGGGTGCGGGAGGCAAGGGATCAACTATGGCGTTCACATCCGCTCGATGCGCTTCGCCACTTCGTCGATGATGTCGACAATCTCGTCCATCGACGACTTGTCGAGTTTGCCGTTGCGGGCGCGATTGCGAAGCACATTGGCGAGGTTGCCCATCGCGCGAAACAGATCGGGAGAGCGAACTTTTTCGGCGCGCTCGCCATACTGACCCAGCCGTTCCATCAGTGCTTCGACTTCGTCCTTGCGCTCATCAAGCTCGGTAATGCCTTCTGGGGTCGAAGCGAACGGCTTCTTGGCGTCTTTCGACTTGGCTTCTTCGATCATGCCTTCGTCAGCCAGCATCTGCAGCGTTGGATAGACTGCACCCGGGCTCGGCGCATAATGGCCGCCAGTCAGCTCCTCGATCGCCTTGATCAGCTCATAGCCATGGCGCGGCTCTTCATTGATCAACGCGAGCAGTGCCAGGCGCAGCTCGCCTTGTCCGAACATCCGTCCGCGGCGACGACGACGGCGCGAACCGCCCATGCCGTCATCCCAGTCACCCGACCAGTTGGATCCCCAATTGCCGCCCGAGGCAGCCATCATGGCCATCATAGGGCCCCAATTGTTCCAGCCGTTCTTGCGGGAGTATTTACGGTGCTTGTGCCATGTCATGGCATCTCTCCTGATAATCTAAGATGGCTCTAAGATATATCTTAGATACAACATGGCAAGAGGTGGATGGCTTTTTCCGACCAGCGGCTTATCACGCCCGATGAATGGCTGATTTGTTTGAAGATGACCCCCTACCCGGCGCAAAGCCGGACGATCCGCGCGCCGATGCGCCGCTGGCTGACCGCCTTCGCCCACGCAATCTGGACGAAGTGATCGGACAGGGTCACTTGACCGGGTCCGAGGGGGCGATCGGGAGAATGGTGGCGGCCGGAAGACTGTCGAGCATGATCTTGTGGGGCCCGCCCGGCACCGGGAAGACCAGCATTGCCCGGCTATTGTCGGATGCGGTTGCAATGCGGTTTATCTCAGTCAGCGCAGTCTTTTCGGGCGTTGCGGATCTCAAGAAGGCCTTCGCCGAAGCCGACCAGGCCGCCAAGGCGGGCCAACGAACGCTTTTGTTCGTGGATGAGATCCATCGCTTCAACCGCGCGCAGCAGGACGGCTTTCTTCCCTTCGTCGAGCGCGGCACCGTTACTCTGGTTGGCGCCACCACTGAAAACCCCAGCTTCGAACTCAATGCCGCTCTGCTGAGCCGCGCTCAAGTCCTGATCCTAGAGCGGCTCGACAGCGAGGCGCTCGGGCAGCTCATCCATCGCGCCGAAGAGCTTGAAGGCCCCCTTCCCATTACGGACGCAGCAAGAGCCGCGCTGATCGCCAGCGCCGATGGAGATGGTAGGTTCCTGCTCAATCAGGTCGAAACGCTCTACAACGCTGAGCTGAGCGAGCCGCTCGACCCGGCAGCGCTGGGCCAGTTTCTGCAGCGCCGTGTGGCGGTCTATGACAAAGACCGCGACGGGCACTACAATCTGATCAGCGCGCTGCATAAGAGCCTGCGCGGATCCGATCCCCAAGCTGCGCTGTATTATCTCGCCCGGATGCTCACCGCCGGGGAAGAGCCGCTCTACGTGCTGCGCCGACTGGTGCGTTTCGCGAGCGAGGACATCGGCCTGGCGGACCCACAGGCTCTGACTCAGTGCCTTGCCGCCAAGGATGCCTATGACTTCCTCGGATCACCCGAGGGGGAGCTGGCGATTGTCCAAGCCTGCCTCTATTGCGCCACTGCCCCCAAATCCAACGCCGCCTATGCCGCGCAGAAAGCCGCCTTCAAGTCAGCCCGCGAGACCGGCAGCCTTATGCCTCCGCAGAACATCCTCAACGCTCCGACCAAGCTGATGAAGGAGATCGGCTATGGAGAAGGATATAGCTATGACCATGAGGCAGAGGATGGATTCTCGGGCGACAATTACTGGCCCGAGGGGATGGATCCTCAGCAATTCTATGCTCCGGTCGAGCGCGGCTTTGAACGCAAGGTTAGGGAACGGATAGACTATTGGAACCGGCTAAGGACTGAGAGAAACCCGCGCTCAAATAGCGAAGCGGTAGCGCAGAAAGAAACGCGCTCAAATAGCGAAGCGGTAGCGCAGAAAGAAACGCGCTCAAGCAGTGAAACGGTAGCGCAACGAGATCCCAATGCGTGAGTTCGACCACTTCCTCGCGATCGATTGGTCGGGCGCCAAAGGTGAGCGGCACAAGGGCATTGCGTTGGCGCTGGCGGAACGATCAGGCGGGCCGCCAGTGCTGGTTCAGCCCCCCGCTCGCGGCTTCTCCCGCACCGATGTGCTCGACATTCTCAAACACGAACTGCCAGCCAACACTCTGGTAGGCGTCGACCTGGGCATCAGTCTGCCGTTTGAAGATTGTGGCGCCTTTTTCCCGGGCTGGGATCGCTCTCCCCGGAATGCCAAGAAGCTGTGGGCGCTGATCGACGAGATCTGCCAGGATGACCCTCATCTCGGCGCATACAGCTTCGTCACCCACCCCGAAGCCGGACGGTACTTCCGCCACAGCAAGGATTTCGTCGGCGACCGCTTCCATCTGCCTGGAGCGATCACGCGCGAGGGGCGTTTTCGCGAGGCCGAGATAGCTCAGCGATTCCAGAAATGCCGTCCGGTAAGCAATTTCAATCTGGTCGGTGCGGCGCAAGTCGGCAAAAGCTCGCTCACCGGCATGCGCATGCTCCATCAACTTGGCGGCGAACTGGCGATCTGGCCGTTCGATCCGATCCCGGAAAAGCGGCAGGTCTCTGGCGGCTCAATGCTGGTCGAGATCTACACTGGCCTCGCCTCGAAGGAGGCTGCGGATCGCGGTGCCCGGACCAAGATGTTGACCTATGCTGATCTCAATGCTGCGCTCGAGGCCCTAGGCTCACCGCCGGTCGACGAAGTTGGCGAGGTCGATGACCATTCCTCAGACGCTCTGCTGACCGCGGCCTGGATGCGCAAGGTCGCGCCGGAGCCCGAACGCTGGGAGCCGCGCGCGTTGACTGCTCAGATTGCCTACACCGAAGGCTGGACGTTCGGTGCACTCTAGCTCAGCTAAATAGCCTCAATAGTCAGGTCGGCGATCGCCAAAGCCCTGGCGGCTGTAACCCGTCTGCTTGAGGTCCTCGAGCATGGCCGCCCGGCGCGCATCGGCCGGTGTTTGAGGATTCTCGAGCCGCTCATAATCAGGTTCCGGCCCGCGCAAATCCTCGATCACTTCGAGATTATGTTCGCGCACGATGCCCGGGATCAGAAACAGGTCAGCGAACAGCCATGGGATCAACACCAGCCAGCCAATAATCGAGAACAACAGCGCAAGCTGGATGAAGCCCGTTCCCTTGCTCCCAGCGTAAAACCGATGAGCACCGAACACGCCAAAGAAGAGCCACAGCAGGTAGGTTACCGCTACCGACTTGCGATTGGCCTCATAAAGCAATTGTTGATGCGTGGCGCGATCCATCGTGCACTCCCCGTGGTCGAGTCGAACTATGCACTCCCAACCGGGGCAGGCAAGCCCCGATCGGCGAGTTTCGATCGAAAGCCAAGAAAGTTCGACGAAGTCTGGACATTGGGTGCTGTTTGCGGCTAGCGGGCGCTTCCGCTGCAAAGCGAGATCCACGGTGTGCCGGCTTAGCTCAGTTGGTAGAGCAGTTGATTTGTAATCATCAGGTCAGGGGTTCGACTCCTCTAGCCGGCACCATTTCTCCTTTCCTAAAATCTGTTTCAGGCCAGGCTGGTGTTATTCGCTTATGGCCCGCGGCGGGCTTTAACACATTCTTATCATGTGGGTTTTACTCCGGTCGCGGGGAAGCGCCAATTATGAGGCCGCTCCCGCATGTCCCCGAAAGTTAGTCTCGTAGCCCTGCTCGTCGCTACCCCGTTGACCCTGATCGAACCATTAAGCAGCCCTTCCGCGCAAGAAGTGACGATCACCAGCCTTGAGGGTGCCGTCCTTGGGCTCGATGCCGCTCCTATCCCGCATGCAGAAATTGTGGTCAGAAGCGCCGGAGGAGACAGCACTCACAGCGCCATCGCGGATGCCAAGGGGCGTTTTCTCTTTGTAAATCTCCAGGGCGAGAAGACCTATGGGGTCACAGCATACGAAAAAGGCGGATGGGCCAGCGAGACCCTTATTGTCGACATTGGCGAAAACTCACCCCCTCCGATCCTACTGAAGATTGCTGGCAATATGGATCCCGACCAGCTTTTCTAAAGTGCTCATGGGATGACCTTGCGCACCCGTAGCTATGAGCGTGCAAAACGAGGCATGGTAGCGCATTAGGCAGGCGCGTATGCTGCTCAGAAACTTTAAAAGCGTCGCTCTAAGTGAGAGGAGCGACAATGGATCTGGGAATTTCTGGTCGGACGGCACTGGTCAATGGTGGTAGCGCAGGAATGGGGCGCGGCGCGGCCCTGGCCTTGGCTCATGAAGGGGTTGAGGTCTTTATCTCGGCACGCGGAGAGGAGCGCCTCAAGAAAACCTGTGAAGAAATCGCCGCTGAGACCGGCGCAAAAGTGCATCCCATTATCGCTGACCATGCAAGCGATGCCGGTCGTGATGCCATTCTCTCAGCCTGTCCCGAGCCCGATATCCTTGTCGCGACCTGCGCCCCTCCCCCCTTTACCGATGACTTCCAAGCCGTTCCGCGTGAGCAAATGGAGGAGAGCATTCGGATCGCGCTGCTCAGCCCGATCGACTATATCAAGGTGGTGCTTCCCGCTATGATCGACCGCCGTTGGGGCCGGATCGTCAATATCAGCACTGGCGCTGCCAAGTATCCTTCCTCGCTGAGAGTACTGTCCGGACCGCCCCGCGCCGCGCTGTCCAATTACTGCCATGCGATCGCCAAAGAGGTCGCCCGGCACAATGTCACGATCAACTCGGTCCTGCCCGGAATGCATCACACGCCGGGAGCCGAGGATATCTTCGGCCCACGTGGCGCCGCCAATGGCCGGACCTATGAGGAAGAGGTCGAGGCCTTCACCGAGGCGATCCGCATTCCGGCTGGTCGGTTCGGTGATGCCGATGACTTTGGAGCCGTCGTGGCGATGTTCTGCAGCGAGATGGCGAATTACATCACCGGACAATCGCTCAATGTCGACGGTGGGATAGGGACCTCGACATTCTGATCCAGCCTGCTATTAGGTTTCACAAAGAAACTTAATTGAGGATGTTTCGATGCTGGCCGATCCTTTGACCCTCCCGTGCGGAGCGGTGCTCCCCAATCGCTTGAGCAAGGCCGCCATGACCGAAGGTCTGGCAACACCCGATGGTCGCCCCACACCCGAGCTCGAGCGCTTGTACGGGATCTGGTCGGACGGTGGCTGCGGCATGTTGCTGTCAGGCAATATCATCATCGACAAGGACCATCTTGAGCGTCCGGGCAATGTCGTGATCGAGCAGGAGCCTGACGCCGACATGGCAGCGCGCCTTGCGCGCTGGGCCAAAGCGGCAACCCGCAATGGCAATCATTTCTGGGCGCAGATCAGCCATGGTGGGCGCCAGACACAGAAGGTGGTCAACCCCAACCCAAAGTCCTCGTCGGACGTTGCATTGGCCTTGCCGGGTGGTCAGTTCGGCAAGCCCACTCCTCTAACCAAGGACGAAATTTCCGATCTGGTCGACCGTTGGGCAATCGCTTCGAAAGCCTGCCAGGACGCCGGATTTACGGGCGTCCAAGTGCATGGCGCACATGGTTATTTGATTTCACAATTCCTCTCGCCGCGGGTCAATCTTCGCACCGACGAGTATGGCGGCAGTCTTGAGAACCGCGCGCGTATCCTACTTGAAGTGATCGCGGCGATCCGCGCAAAAGTTGGTCCCAATTTCCCGATCTCGGTCAAGCTCAACAGCGCCGATTTCCAGAAGGGCGGTTTTGCCTTTGAAGACAGCCTGACGGTCGTAAAATGGCTCGAAGAAGCGTCAGTTGATCTGATTGAGATCTCCGGTGGTTCCTATGAGCAGCCCAAGCTGATGGGGATCGATGGGATGGAAGAGGTTGAGCCGCAGAATGTTGCTCCATCGACCGTCGCGCGCGAAGCCTATTTCGTCGACTTCGCACAGGCGATGCAGGAGCATGTCAGTGTCCCCTTAATGGTCACCGGCGGCTTCCGGACCCGAACGGCGATGGAGCAAGCGCTCGAGATTGGCGCCGCTGATGTTGTTGGGTTAGGCAGACCGCTCTGTGTGACAACCGACGGCGCGAAAAAGCTGATGGAGGGGGACGAATCCCTGCCCCGCTACGAAGACAGTCTCGACCTGATCCCAAGCTGGCTCGGCTTCCTCAAAGGCCTGCAAATGATGAAGGCGATCAATGGCTTTGCCGGCATCTACTGGTTCTATCAGCAGATTTGGTTGCTCGGCCATGAGGGGCGCGTGGACGACAGCTTCCCGGTGTTCAAAGCCTTTCGGTTGGTCGACGCTCGCAACAAGCAGATCATGAAGGCTCGTGAGGCCATCGGTTAGACTTCAGCCACGCCCCCGGTAAGGGGCAACGCCTTGGTCTGGCACCCAGAGCCCTTCCGGCACGGGGCCACTCTGCCAGAACACGTCAATCGGGATCCCGCCGCGAGGATACCAATAGCCGCCGATCCGCAACCATTGGGGTTGCATCTCTTCAGTCAGGCGCTGGCCAATCCCGACAGTGACGTCCTCGTGGAAGCCGTTGTGATTGCGGAACGAACCAAGAAAGAGCTTGAGGCTCTTGGATTCGACGATCGTTTCGCCCGGCGCATAGTCGATCACCAGATGCGCGAAATCGGGTTGATTGGTAACCGGGCAGAGCGAAGTAAATTCGGGGGCAGCAAAGCGAACAAGGAACAGCGCCCCGGCGCGCGGATTGGGAACATAGTCCAACACGGCCTCTTCGGGCGATTGTGGGAGGGGAGTATCCTTTCCAAGAAAGGCTGGCTGACCGCTGGTTTCGGGTGTGCTTTCCATGCCGCGCAATTGCCTCGATTCAGGACGCCGTGCAAGCGTGGAACTGGACGAGCGCAAAATTCGAATTAAGGAAGAGCGTCCTTTTCTAAACCGTGATGATTCACTTTGCTGCGCGCGCTCTCCCAATATAGCTTGTTTCTTTGGCCATCAGCTCTTGTGCTGGGTGCCATCGGATCGAGCAGCGTTTGGGCTGCTCCACCCCTGGCTGTCCCAACTTCGCTGCCAAGTCCGACGGAGACGGCGCCACCGGAGCCGGTCGCTGAGGAAACTTCGGAGCCAATCGAAGCGAGTGATGCTCCGACCACGGAATCCACAGCAACGGCGCCCGATGATGCTTTGGCAGGCACCGAAAATGAGGCTACGCCGGAAGACACAATTTCTGAGAGTGTTGTTTCAACACCCGTAATTCAGGCTTTGCCTGGCGATGCCAGCGATCAGCGGGCCGAGGCAGCTGGCCGAACTCCGACAGCACCGACCCCCAGGGTCCGCGCTCCGACCACCACCTCAACCGCTTCGCCTTCTGATGAGCCGTCGACGGATCCGACGCCTGGAGGCCTGGAAACATCCGTCGCCGCCCCTTCCGTTGAGCCATCGGCACCAACGGAGCCAGCATCGACTGCGACCGAACCGGAGGAAGGCACGGATCTGCGTGGCGACTCAGATTCGATGCTGTGGTGGTTTCTGGCCCTCATTGCGGTGCTGCTCTTTGGTGTCTTCGGTTGGTTGTACACCCGACGCCAGACCGCACCATCTGCAGTGATTGAGCGCCCAACCGTCAGCGGCGCAATCGCGCTCAAGTCGATTGAGGACGCCAAACTGGCGCTCACACTTGACGTTGTCGGCGCCACCAGAAGCCTGCGGATGTTCACGGTCGACTACCGCTTGCGTGTGGCCAATCGCTCGGCACGCGCGGTGCGAGAACTCGCGGTCACACCCGAATTGTCGAGCGCGCGAAAAGGCAACGACGAGCTGCGCGGTCCTGCCGTCGCGCATGGAACCGGCGAAACCGTTCGGATCGATCGGGTTGGTCCGCATCAAAGCGAAGTGATCACGGGGACAGTGCAATTGCCGGTGGGCGAAATCCGCCCGTTATTGCAGGGATCGAAGCCACTGTTTGTCCCGATTATGAAAGTCCAGCTTAGACTGCCGGGCCTGGCGCCCGCTGTGCACACTTTCATCATCGGCCTGCCCAGCGCAACAAGCGCGACCCGGCTGCATCCGCTTGAGCTTGATCTGCCGCCGGGCGGGCTACCGAGGCTCGAGACGCGAAAGGTTGACACTTAGTCGCTTTCAACGCCTGACTTGGCGAGCGGCGCGTGCGGCGCTAACCCAATCATATGAGCCTATTACCCGGTCCATTGGTCAGCACGGAATGGTTGGCACAGCACATTGGTCAACCAGGACTGATTGTGCTGGACGCCTCAAGACATCTGCCCGCAGCAAAGCGCGATCCCATTGCGGAGTTTGAGGCCGGACACATTCCCGGCGCGCGTTTCTTCGATCTGGCGGTGCTCGTCGATCGGGAGTCGGACGTTCCCCAAGCGCTGCCGCGCCCCGAGCAATTGGCGGAGTATCTCGCATCCTTGGGGGTGTCTGCCGATGACTCAGTGATCATCTATGATGACAGCGCCGTCAAAACATCGGCGCGCGCTTGGTACCTTCTGAACGCCCATGGCTTGTCCAATGTTGCCATTCTCGACGGCGGTCTCGCAAAATGGCGCGAAGAAGGACGAGACCTGGAACAGGGATCGCCGGTTACCAAGCCGTTGGACGTCAGCACCCTGCCAAATCCTGCATCGATCCGGATGAAGGCTGATCTGCTCGCCAATCTCGACAGCAAGGCAGAACAAGTGGTCGACGCACGCGGGGCTGATCGCGTGTTTGGGACCGGGATCGATCCAGTCCATGGCGGCGAGAATGGCCGGATACCCGGATCACTCAACGTCCCATTCAATCAACTTTTCGCAGCGGATGGGACCTATCTCCCGCCAGCCGAGCTTGCAGCAAGATTTGAGCAAGCCGGTGTCAAGGCCGATCAGCCTATCGTCGCAACCTGCGGCAGCGGCGTCACCGCCTGTGTGCTGCTTTTCGCCCTGCACTTGATGGGCAAAGACAAGACTTCGCTCTACGATGGAAGTTGGGTCGACTGGAGCTCTGATCCATCGACACCCAAAGCTACGGGGCCTGCATGAGCGCGAGCGACGACAAGGGACAGTTCCGCAAGGAGACCAAGGCCACTCTGGCCGGACGCCGTAAGGAATGGATCGGCCAGGTGGTCAATCCCCCGGTGTGGCGCGCCAGCACGCATCTCTATGACAGCGAGGCCGATCGGAAGCAGGCGCTCAAGAGCAATCAGGATGGTGATTTCTTTTATGGTCGCCGCGGCGCCCCGACCCAATGGGCCTTGGCTGAGGCGCTGACCGAGCTCGAAGCGGGCGCGCACGGCACGGTGCTCTATCCCAGCGGTGTGGCGGCGATTGCGGCAGCATTGTTGGCGGTGCTCAAGCCCGGCGATGTGCTGCTGATGACCGACAATGCCTACGATCCGACCCGATCTATGGCAAAAGGCCTGCTCAAACGCATGGGGATCGAGACCCGCTTTTTCGATCCGCTTGACCTTGAGAAATATGCCGAACTGTTTTGTGACAAGACCAAAGCGGTCTGGTTGGAAAGCCCGGGCAGTTTGACAATGGAAGTGTGCGACGTCCCGGCCCTGGCAGCGCTGGCGCGCGAGAACAAAGCGGTAAGCCTGATCGACAACACCTGGGCAAGCGGGCTGGGTTTCGCTGCGCTTGAGCATGGCTGCGACATCAGCGTGATGAGCCTTTCGAAACATGTCGGCGGGCACTCGGACCTGATGATGGGATCTGCCAGCGCGGGTGAGCGCTGGTACCGGGCTTTGCGGCGGACGTCACAGCAACTCGGCCAGGTGGTTTCACCTGACGATGCCGCGCTCGCCTCACGCGGGCTCAGGACGATGAAGCTGAGGCTCGACAATGCGACAGAAAGCGCGCGCCAGATCGCGAGTTGGCTTGACCAGCAACCTCAGGTCGCGCGGGTCTGTTGTCCGCTCCTGCCCAATGATCCAAGCCATGATTTGTGGCAGCGCGACTTTAGCGGCGGCTGCGGCTTGTTCAGCTTCGTCCTCAAGAACAACGCCGACGACGCACAAGCACGCTTGGTCGATGCGCTGGATCTGTTCGGGATCGGCTATTCCTGGGGAGGGTTTGAAAGCCTGGCATTGCCAATCTTTCCTTCGGAATATCGCGAGGTTATGCCATGGCCTCGTGCCGGAGCCGCGGATGGACCGGCGATCCGTCTGTCGATCGGACTCGAACACGCTGACGACCTGATTGCGGATCTCGCACAGGCGCTCGCGCAACTGGATTAGGAATGACTGCACCCACCGCCCCGATTGCTATCGACGAAATCGAAGAGCCCCAGATCGACCCCGAGACCGGGGAGCCGATCGAAGGGACCGGTGAGGATACCGCGGAAGCTGTTGAAGCGACACCAACCCCTGAGCCGGAGCCGGAAGAGCCGGTTGCAGTCCTCGAAGCTTCGACCGAACTGGTTGAAGGGGTCAATGCGCAGAACGAGACCGCTGGCGCCCTGCTCGCCTCACTTGATGCGGCAGCGCTTGAAATTGGCAATCTGCGCTTTTCGATCCTCGACGGTCTGCTGATCATCAGCGTCATTGTTCTGGTCCTCACTTTTGCGTGGGTTGCGACACGGGTCTGCCGCTCGATCCTGCGCAAGATGACACGGCTGGACAGCAGCCAAACTGTCCTTGCCGAAAAGCTCAGCACGATCGCGATCTGGGCCGCGGCCTTCTTTATCGGGATTGACCTGCTCGGAATTGATCTCACCGCCCTAGCCTTCTTTGGCGGCGCCTTTGGCCTGGCGATTGGTTTCGGCCTGCAGAAGACCTTTGGTAACTTGATCTCGGGGATCATCCTGCTGCTCGACAAGTCGATCAAGCCGGGTGACGTGATCTCTGTGACCGATCAGGCTGGTAATGAAACGGTCGGGCAGATCCGCAAGATCGGAATTCGAGCGATATCGGTGATCACCCGCGACCAGACCGAATATCTGATCCCGAACGAAAACCTGATGATCAACCAGGTGGTCAACTGGTCGTACAGCTCGCGCGATGTCCGGGTTCGTGCACCGGTCGGCGTGTCGTACAACAGCGATCTCGAGCTGGTGACCAAGCTGCTCTATCAGGCTGTCGACGAAACCGAGCGAATTCTGCACATGCCCAAGCCGCGGGTGAACATCATGGAATTCGGTGATTCCTCGGTCAATTTTGAGCTTCGCTTCTGGATTCAGGACCCCGAGGAAGGTCTCTCCAATATCCGCTCGGACGTCTACCGGCGGATCTGGCACCTGTTCAAAGAGCACGATATCGAGATCCCGTTCCCGCAGCAGGATCTGCACATTCGCTCAAGCAGACAGATGGATCGCCTGATCGAAGTGCTGTCGGAGCAAAAGGCCGGCTAAGCACCGACAAAAGCTTTCCTACATCGGGGCAAATCCATTCTCACTGGCACCCAAAGCCAAGTGCGACCATTTCGCCATGCATGAGTGGAATCGGAACCATCTTTCTCGTTGGCGCAGGACCGGGCGATCCCGACCTGCTGACGCTGCGCGCGGCTCGCCTGCTGCAGAAGGCCGAATTGGTCGTGCATGACGGACTCGTCTCACGCGACATTCTCGCAATGGCACCTGACAGCGCTGAGTTCATCTCGGTCGCCAAGCAGCGCTCAAAGCACACTCTCCCCCAGGATGACATCAACGCCCTGCTGGTGCGCGAAGCGCTGAAAGGGCGCGATGTTGTGCGACTCAAGGGCGGCGATCCGCTGATCTTTGGTCGTGGCGGCGAAGAGGCCGAGCTTGCTCGCGCTTCGGGCGTTCCGGTCGAGATCGTGCCAGGCATCAGCGCCGCCAATGGCGCCGCCGCGGCAGCGCAGATCGCTCTAACCCACCGCGATGCGGCCAGCATTGTCAGCTTTGTCGCCGGCCAGTGCAAAGGCCTGTCCGACCAGGATTGGTCGGGCCTCGCCGGGAAAGGCCGCACTCTGGTGATCTATATGGGCGTCAAGACCGCGCCTCAGATCGCCGAGAAGCTGATGGCTGATGGCCTCGCCCCTGAGGTCCCGGTCGCCGTGATCGAGAACGCCGCCCGCCCCGACATGCGCGTCGTGCGCGGCCTCTTGGCTGGACTGCCAGAGCTTGTGGTCGATCACCGCATCAAGAGCCCCGCGCTGATCGTGATCGGCGATGTCACCGCGCGTGACGATCTGACCCTCGCACGCACCGCTTTGGAGGCGGCCCAATGAATATCCTAACTGGCAATGATCTGAAGACTGGCGAGGTCGTCTGGTGGAATGGGGACAGCTGGTCGATCTTCGTCGACGACGCCGTCGACGTCGGCGAATCCGCTGATGAGATTATGGCACGCGAGGAAGCCGCGCGGCGGGTGAATGTGCCCTACGCTCTGCTCGCTGAAAGAACCGAAGAAGGCGTCCGTCCGGCGCATATCAAAGACCGGGTACGCGCGCTCGGGCCAACCGTACGGCGCGATCTCGCCGTGCCAACCGCTGACCGAACTGGCTGGGACTGGGTGATCTAGAATGTACCAATACGATTCATATGACCAAGCCATGGTCGATGCCCGTGTCGAGGAGTTCCGCGACCAGGCACGTCGTAGGCTCGAAGGCAAGCTGACCGAAGACCAGTTCAAGCCGCTTCGGCTGATGAATGGTCTCTATCTGCAATTGCATGCCTACATGCTGCGGGTAGCCATCCCCTATGGCACGCTCAACAGCGAGCAGATGACTGCGCTGGGTGACATCGCGGACAAATATGACCGTGGCTATGGTCACTTCACCACCCGCCAGAACATCCAATACAATTGGATCAAACTGGAAGATGCGGCCGATATCCTGGCTGACCTTGCCAAGGTCGAGATGCACGCGATCCAGACCAGCGGCAATTGCATCCGCAATATCTCGTCAGATCACTTTGCCGGCGCCACGCATGACGAATTGGTGGACCCCCGCCCCTATGCCGAATTGCTTCGGCAATGGTCGAGCTTCCATCCGGAGTTCACCTATCTTCCGCGCAAGTTCAAGATTGCGGTGATCGCCAGCGAGCAGGACCGCGCCGCCATGCGGCTACACGATATCGGCATCCAGATCGTCAGGAATGATGCTGGAGAAATCGGGGCACGCTTCTTCGTTGGTGGCGGCATGGGTCGGACCCCGATGATCGCTCCGATGATCCGCGATTTCGTCCCGCTCGACCAGCTGGTTACTTATGCCGAGGCGTGCCTCAGGGTCTACAACCGCTACGGACGGCGCGACAACAAGTACAAGGCGCGGATCAAGATCCTCGTCCACGAGCTGGGCAAGGACGAATACACCCGCCAGGTCGAAGAGGAATTCGCGCATCTGCTAGAGCAGGGTGTTGAGCCGCCGCGCGAGGAGCTTGAGCGGATCAAGCCTTACTTCGCTGACCCGGTGTTTGAGGACGGGCCCAAGACCGTCGATCGGTCGGACCCCGACTTCGCGCTATGGGTCGATCGCAACACCCATCGCCACAAACACGATTCCTATGTCTCAGCGGTGATCTCACTCAAACCCGTTGGCGGTATCCCAGGCGATGCCACTGGCGAGCAGATCCGCCTGATGGCCAAGCTGGCCAAGCAGTACAGCTTTGACGAGCTGCGGGTGATGCACACCCAGAACATCGTCCTGCCGCATGTGAAGATCGCCGATCTCCATGCGCTTTGGACCGAGCTGGAAGCAGCCGGATTGGGCGCACCCAATCTCGATACGATTGAGGATATCATCGCGTGCCCCGGGCTTGATTATTGCGCGCTCGCCAATGCTCGCTCGATCACGGTGGCTCAGCGCATCTCGGAAAACTTCGCCAAGAAAAACCGCACAGAAGAGCTTGGTCAACTCAAGCTCAAGATCTCGGGCTGCATCAACGCCTGTGGCCACCACCACGCCGGGCATATTGGAATCCTTGGCGTCGATAAGAAAGGCAAGGAAAACTACCAGCTCTCGCTCGGTGGGTCTGAAGCCGAAGATGTCAGCCTGGCCAAGATCACCGGCCCCGGTTTTGACGAGGATGGCGTGGTCCAGGCGGTTGAGACTGTGACCGACGTCTATCTCGCCCATCGTACCGGTGAAGAGCGGTTCCTCGACACCTATCGCCGGATCGGAATGGATCCGTTCAAGGAGGCGCTTTATGGATAATCCACTCGGCCGCAGCCCTGACGAAGTCCAGTTCCGCTTCCGCGATGACGAGCCGGCCGACCATGGCACGGTCACGGTCGATGCTTGCTGCGATCAGACCAACGCAACCGCAGTGCGAATCGAACCGGGCGACGATGCCCGCGTGCTGATCCCATTCTTGGACCGGCTCGCCCTGATCGAAGTCAACTTCCCCGCTTACACCGATGGCCGCGGCTATTCGGCCGCGCGGATCCTCCGTGAAGCGGGATACACGGGCGAATTGCGCGCGGTCGGCGACGTGCTGATCGATCAGCTCAGCCATATGCGGCGCTGCGGTTTCGATGCCTATGCGCCGGACAAACCGCTCGACGAAGAGGACGCCAAAAGAGCGTTCGCGACCTGGGAGAATGTCTACCAGAGCGCGGCCGATCGCCGCCGCACGATCCAGGAGCTGCGGCATGAATAAGCCTGAAACGAGCGTTCACAAGGTCGACCGGATCGACACCGGCCCGCGCTTCTCCGAGCACGATGCTGTGCGGCTCAACCGCATGTTCCGCGGTTCAAGCACGCCGGAAATGCTTGAGGCGGTGATCAAGGGCAATCTGGCGGGTGATATTGCGATTGTCTCCAGCTTTGGCGCCGAGAGTGCGGTTTTGCTGCATTTGATCGCACGGGTTGATCCCTCGGTGCCGGTGCTGTTTCTCGACACTGGCAAGCACTTTGCCGAGACGCTGACCTATCGCGACGAGCTGGTCGCCCGTCTTGGTCTGACCAATCTCGTCATCCTGACCCCGGAAGAGGCGGACCTCGCCACCAAGGATGAGTCTGGGTTGCGCTGGTCATATGATCCCGATGGCTGCTGCGAGATCCGCAAGGTCAAACCGCTGGCCAAGGCTCTGGCCAATTACGACGCCAGCTTCACTGGCCGGAAAGCCTTCCAATCGAGCACCCGCGCCAATCTGCCACGGTTTGAGATCGACACGACCGACGAACAGGGCCGGCTCAAGATCAACCCGCTGATCGATTGGTCGAGTGAGGCTATCGAGGCCTATTTCGAAGAGCATGATCTGCCTCAGCATCCGCTGGTTGCGGAAGGCTATCCTTCGATCGGCTGCTCGCCCTGCACAAGCCGTGTAGCTGATGGCGAAGATCCCCGTTCGGGCCGCTGGAAAGGCTGGGACAAGACTGAGTGCGGCATCCATAAGCCGGGTGAGGAACCGTTCCTCTAAGCTTGGAGCCTAAAGCCAACCCTCGGCTTCGTACCACAATGCGGTCTGCTTGAGGCCAAGCTCTCCCTCAATCTGAGGTTGCCAGATTTCGCTCGGCACCGCTTGTGAAGAGCGGACGACCCAGTTCGGGTGGAGCATATAGCCAACCCGGTCCGCGGTGAGTTTGGCCTTGTCCTTTCGCAGCCACTTGTCGACCGAGGCAGCCAAACGCAACACTTCCGCTGGTAGGTTGATCGCGTAGGTCGATTGCCGTCCGACCGCGCGGCCAATCGCTTCGCCCAGCTCCTTATGTGACCATCCACCTTCGCGGCCATCGTCAGGCTCGTAGGTCTTGTGCCTTGTTGCAGGACTGGAATCACACAACGCGACCAGCAGACGTGCCAGATCCTTGACGTGAATGATCGATGTCGCGCCACGAGGAGGAAGCGGGACCACGCCGTATTCTGCCGCGCGGAACAGCTCGAACATATCATTGTCGCGCGGGCCATAGACCGCTGGAGGCCGGACGATTGTCCAATCCAACCCGCTGTCCTTGACCCGCTCTTCCGCCTCAAACTTAGACGCACCATAGGCAGAGAGCTTGGGCTCGCGAGCGGATAGCGAAGATACGAAAACCAACCGATCGACCCCCTCCGACTTGCAGGCTGCGATCAGCCTTTCGGTGCCCTCGACATTGGCGGTGTAGAATTCCGCAGGATTCGGCGTGTTGGTCAGACCCGCGATGTGGATCACCGCTTGCGATCCACCGACCAATTGCTTGAGCGAGGCGAGGTCATCGAGGCTGCCCGGCACCCACATAACCCCGCGCCGCCGATCCTGATCCCGACGGGTCAGCGCACGGGCGATGTCCATTCCCTGCTCGATTTCCTCGAGCACGGCCTGCCCCACGAAACCGGTAGCGCCAGTAATCGCGATCTTCATGAATGCACCATGTGGTCGCGATGCACGACCGCTGCGCGCGGCGCATAACCAAGGGTAGCCTCCTGATCGCCCTGCTTTAGTCCCAGGATCGCGCGACACTCATCCGCGCTGTATTCGACCAGGCCCTGGCCCAGTCGTTCGCCTTTGGGCCCATGCAGGCTGACCAGAGCACCGCGTTGAAAGTCCCCTTCAACTTCGGTCAGTCCGGCCGCCAATAGGCTGGCTCCGTCACTCAATGCTGTCACACAACCCGCATCGACCGTGAGCACGCCTTCAATCGCCAAGCGGCCACCCAACCAAGCCTTGCGCGCGGTATCCTTGCGTTGCGGCAGGAAAATCGTCCCGACCCCGGTCTCGCGCAGCCGCGCAATCGGTGAGTTCTCGAGACCATTGATTATGGCGAGCGCAATTCCAGCACGCTCAGCAATCCTCGCGGCCTGCAGCTTGGCCTTCATCCCGCCTGAGCCCACGCCAGACGGACCGGCATCGCCAGCCATCGCGATAATCTCCGGACTCACCCCTTCGACCTGCGGGATCAGTACAGCGCCTGTCTCGCTCGGCGGTTTATCGTAGAGCCCATCGACGTCGGACAGCAGCAGAACCGCCTGCGCACCGGCAGCTTGCGCCACTCGCGCGGCCAGCCGATCGTTGTCACCAAACCGGATCTCTTCAGTAGCAACGCTGTCATTCTCATTGACTACGGGGACAGCACCGGTTTCGAGCAAGCGTTCCAGCGTGGCAGCCGCGTTGAGATAGCGGCGCCGATCCTCAAGGTCACCCAAGGTCACCAGCATCTGCGCGACGGTCAGACCATGCGCGCCCAACGCCTCGCCCCACAATTGCGCCAGCGCGACCTGTCCCACAGACGCCGCCGCCTGGGCATCTGCCAGATTGGCCCGGCCGCCGTTTGGCAGAGCCAATCGCGAAGCGCCTAAGGCAATCGCGCCCGAGCTCACCAGGATAATCTCAGCCCCGCTTTCACGAAGCGTCACAATGTCTTGAACCAGAGAAGTCAGCCATTCAGCGCGCGGCTGCCCGTCTTCAACCAGAAGCGCGCTGCCGATCTTTATCACGATCCGCTTGGTATTGAGCAGGTCGGTCAGCGAGGTCAGAGCGGCGACCATTCTCCGCCTTCCTCGTCTTGGTCCTCGACCTCCGCTGCATTGGTCTCGGTCGATGTCTGGTCGGGGAGGTAGCTCAGAACCGCATCAAGCAGCTGCTCAATCCCGGCTCCGGTCGCGCCGGACACGACAAACACTTCGTCCGCCCCCGCCTCGACCAGTTCCTCCGCAAAGCCTTCCGCCAGTTCAGCATCCGCCAAATCGACCTTGTTGAGCGCCACCAGTTGAGGCTTCTCGGCCAGGCCTGCGCCATAGGCGGCTAGCTCGTCGCGGACCGTCTGCATCGCTTCGGCGGGGTCATCCCCGGCGATATCGACCAAATGGATCAGCACTCGGCAGCGTTCGATATGGCCGAGGAAACGATCGCCGATCCCGGCGCCCTCAGCCGCACCTTCAATCAGACCGGGAATGTCAGCGAGCACAAACTCGCGCCCCTTATGCCGGACCACGCCAAGTTTGGGCACAAGCGTCGTAAAGGCATAATGGCCGACCTTGGCGCGTGCGTTGGACACAGCATTGATAAAGGTCGACTTGCCTGCATTGGGCAGGCCAAGTAGGCCCACATCGGCCAGCAACTTTAATCGCAGCCAGACCCACATCTCCTCGCCCGGTTCGCCCGGTTGATGCTGTCGCGGAGCGCGATTGGTCGCGCTCTTATACGAGGCATTGCCGCGTCCACCGAGGCCGCCTTCGAGGAAGACCAAGCGTTGGCCCACTTCGGTGAAGTCGGCCAAGACCTCTTCCTTGTCCTCAGACAGAACCTGTGTGCCGACCGGGACCTTGATCACCATGTCAGGCGCGCCAGCTCCCGTGCGATCCTTACCTTGGCCGTGATTGCCGCGCTTGGCCTTGAAATGCTGCGCGTAGCGAAAGTCGATCAGCGTGTTCAGACCCTGGACCGCCTCGAAAACCACATCACCGCCCTTGCCGCCGTTACCGCCATCGGGTCCGCCGTATTCGATATACTTTTCGCGCCGGAAGCTGACCGCTCCCGGGCCACCGGCCCCCGACTTGAGATAGATCTTGGCTTGATCAAGGAAATGCATGGGGGCCCACCTATGCGTTTCCGCAGCGAATTGCGAGGGGTGTTCGAGCGAATTGCTGGCTCAGACCCGCGCAATGAACGCGCTGAGCTCTGGATCAATCTCATGAAGCGAGTGACCAGAGGTTCCAGTAATCCGAACAATCTCCGCCAAAACCCGGGCTGACTGGATCAGGCGCGGCCCCGGACGGTTGAACAGATGATGCCCGTCGACAGCATAGACAGCCCCCGCCTCAACCGCCCTCAGCTCGGACCAAGGCGCCTGTCCAAATATCGGGCGCGCCTCTGCCAGAGTCTGCTCAAGCCCATAGCCACACGGCATCAGGACAATCACATCAGGATCAGCCTGCTCGATCTGCTCATACTCGATCCAATGCGAGTGAACGCCTTGGTCGACCAGCAGGGATTCAGCTCCCGCAGCCTCGACCAGCTCAGGCACCCAATTGCCTGCGATCATCAGTGGGTCGAGCCATTCCAGCGCAAGCATTAGGACGCCCGATCCCGGATTGATCCGAGATAGCTCAACCAGCTCGGTGCGCATTTGGGCAACCACCTGTTCCGCTCGATCAGGTACGCCAACAGCTTCGCCCACCTGACGGAAGTCGTCATAGACGTCAGCCATGTTGTCCGGAGCGGTTGAAATGAGCACTGGCGGCGTCCCAACCCACTCACTCAGTGCTGTCTCCAGATCGGCCGGCGTTACCGCACAGACTGCGCATTGCGATTGAGTTAGGATAACATCGGGCTTGAGCGAACGCAGCAGAGGCGCATCGACATCATAAACCGACAAACCCTTGGTCACGATCTCCTTGACCCGATCCTCAATCGCGCGCGAGCTCAGCCCCTGCTCGATCTTGGTCGATGTGCAGATTGGCAAATTCTCTACCCCAGTCGGGAAGTCGCACTGATGCGACCTCCCCACCAGATTGCTTTCGAGTCCCAGCGCAACGGCCACTTCGGTCGCGCTGGGAAGCAGCGACACGATACGGAGGCTCATGAGCTTCTCTGACCCGCAGTCTCTCGCCAGCCCGGTACCGCCATGGCAAGCATCTGCCACGCCAGCCACAGGGCTGCGAACCAGATCGCATCGTTCCAGGCGATTAGGGCGATGATCTCGGGTGTGAACATGGACAGGTCGCCCAGCGCATAGGCCGCGAGTGTCAGCTCGTAACCAACAAACCCAGCAACGAATGCCGGCAAGGTCCAGCGGCTCGACAGGCCGGGAGCGCTCCATTCAGCGATCACAAACGCGACCAAACTCGCCGCCAGCAGCGAAAACCCCGCAGCAAAAGTCGGGACGTCCCATGGATATCCCATCAGCCCAAATCCAAGGATCTGGTTGCCGAGCCAACAGGCCGTCAGCGCTGCCAAGCCTATCTTGCGGGGCAGCGACAAGGCCGTGATCGTCGCGATGGCGACAAACGGCATCATGCAAGCAAACACCACAGTTCCACTGATGGTAGTGACAGCCAAAAGGCTGGCCCAAACTGCCGCAAAGCGGCTCGCCTCACGCGAAACGCCCGCGCTCACAGCTGCACCCGAACGCCGCCGATCACGGAGCGTCCCTGGCTGACAAAGCTGAACACTTGCTCGTATTCTTCGTCGAGCAGGTTCTCTACCCGCCCGAACAGCTCGATTGCATCGGTCAGCTTCACCCGCGCATTGAGATTGACCAGAGTAAAGTCATCGAGAGTGGTCGCAATGGGAATGAAGCTGGGATCGGTAAAGGCACTGTCAATCGCCTCACCGTTATACCGCACCACAAGCGTTGCCGACGCGGCGTCCTTTGGAGCTGTCCACGTCATGGCGGCAGAGGCGGTATGCTCCGGGCGCCGGACCTCGACCGCGCCATTCTCTTCCGCGTCAAGATAGGTGTATGCCGCGTCGAGCGAGAACTGCGGACCGATCGCGATGGCCGCAGCGAACTCTATGCCTTGCTGAGTGCTGACCGTGGTGCGATTGGCCGGTGTTGCGACGAATGTTGGCGCCGGGAAGCTTGTAAAGATCTCCCCTTCCAACTCGCTGTCGAAATAGGTCAGCGACAGGGCCACTGCCCCGTCAGCGAAGCTCTGATCGATACCGACTTCCCAGCCGGTCGATTTTTCCGGCTCGAGGTCAGGATTGCCGATGAAGCGCCCGTCAACAAAGCCATAGAGCTCATAGAAACCGGGGTTCTTGGAGCCCGAGCTGAACGCCGCGCGCACCCGAGTAGAGTCGGTGACCGAAACGCCCCCCGCGACGCGGAAAGTCGTATCATCCGCGAACAGATCGTTGATGTCGTGACGGACAGCGGCGGAAAGATCGAAACCTCCACCAGCCAAACGGTACTCCGCAACTAGGCCAGTATTGTCGACGCCACGTTCTTCCGCGAAGGCAAAGCCGGACGGATCGGTGTTGCGAAACTCTTCGCGTTCGAAATCGGCGGCCAGTGTGATCTGGTGATCCAACGGACCACCAGGGATCGCCAGCGAGGTCACGTAGGACGCCTTGTAACGCTGCCCTACATTGCCCGAATCGCGAGCGCTGTTGGCAAAGGTATCGCGTCGTACATCCCCGAACTGGCCCGACAGGTCGTGGGTCCAACGCCCATCGAGCGCGGAGAAATTGAGGCCGGCCAGCAGATAGGTCGCCTCGTTCTCATAGGTCACACCGGGCGAGTCGATCACAAAGCCCAAGGTCGGGCTGGTCGAACTAAAATCCTGATTGTTGAAGTCGCCTTGCGTGCGGATGTAACGGCCAACGAAACGAGCCGTCAGGCCTTCAGCCCATTGCCAATTCAGTTTGGTGGCAAAAGTGGTGCTGTCGCGCCCAATGTCGCGCGTGCCGCCGCGTGCATTGGGAGTGCCGTCGGTCGAGACCGCGTTTATGCTCATCGCGATATCAAAGTTCTCATTAGCGAAACCGCCTCGCGCGGAGCCGTTGATCGTCCCGAATGAGCCCCCTTCAACATAGGCTTGCAAGCCCGACAACTCCCGCCCGCTGGCTGACTGATAGGCAATGACACCTCCAATCGCATCGGGGCCGTAGAGCGCGCTCTGTGGTCCACGAAGAACCTCTGCCCGGCCGCCGATATCGGCTTGGAATGTCCCGGCATCTGCCTCACCATAGAATGCACTGGCCACCTCGATCCCGTCGACCAGGAACAGCACGTGATTGCCTTCACTCCCACGCAGTCTGAGCTGCACCAAACCCGGTGTGCCAGCGACAGCCACTCCAGGCACATCGCGCAAAATGTCGGCCAGATCGCGGGCCTGGCGTGCCTCAAAGTCTGCCGCATCAAGGACCGTGACCGAACCATTGTAAGAGCTTTGTGCGACGCCCTCACCCGATCGGCTAGCGGTTACGAGGATCGTTTCCTCGCCTTCGGCATTTTGCCCATCTTGGGCATAGACATTGGTAGAAACGAGCGCGAGCGACGCCGCACCCAATAGATATCGATAAGACATGCAGTCTTTCTCCCGTTAAGCGACACGCTGCGCAGAATTGCTCCTGCACAACACCTCCAATCGTCGCTCAAACGAAAGCGTATCCGCGCCTGGCCAATCCCTGAGCCGGGCAAAGAGCGACACGCTCCGGTCGGTCTCCTGGCTCACGGATCAATGCGAGAAACCTTTACCTTCCCAGGCACTTGCCCAGTGGCTGCGCTTGTCAAAGCGCGCAGGTCCAACGCTCACCGCTTACAGTTGCAGGGACAGCTGCGGATTCCAACCGCATTCCCGTTACCGATGCGCTGAACGAGCCCTTACAGCAGACTAAGGGGAAATGCCAAGCCCTACAGTGGTTTACTGGCTGCCATCGTCCGTCGGTCCGACCATGGTCGAATTGCCCGCTTCATCCCGATCGGTCGCGATGGGTTCGACAACGGGCTGCGACACAAACCCTTCGGTTACAGGGACTACCGGTATCTCAGCACCCGTGTCTGGATCGACGATCGTGGTAGCAGCAGCGGTCGGGGTTGACAGTGTAGAGGTTGGATCAGCACCGTCAGCCGACGGAATTGTGCCGTCGCGCCGTGCCTGTTGGACAGCCACCCAGCCAGGCTGAGACGGTCCAAACATGTCGCCCCATTTTGCGTCCCAGGCCGCGGATTCGCGCTCATATCTCTCGTATTCGAGGAAGAAAGCGTCGAATGGAGCCTCAAGCGTCGCGAGATTGGCTAGACCGAAAGCAATTGGATCACTCGGGGGTGTAGTCAGATAGCGGTTCGAGAGATCGAGTGCGGTGCGACAGAAGCTTGCACGCGCCGGCGGCAAGGCGAAGAAATTGTAGACCGAGGTCATGACTTTCTCACGCGCCTGAATGGTCGCGCGGCGGGAGCTGAATTGCCGACTGTATGTAGCCTCAATCCGACTGTTGACCCGATTTAGGTCGCTCGAGAAATCCCGAGCATAGGCAGTGTAGGCCGTGTTGATCGGCGCATATTGGCTGGCTGTGCAGTTGAGCGCCGCCACGTTCCAACCAGAACGGAAGTGCCAAACGGTCTCATCTTCAGTCAAACCGCGGTTGACGGTCATCCGCTTACCGTCTGGGCCCATGGCTGGGATCTTCATCACATAGGCCGCACCTTGCGGCGGCAGCGGCCGATAGGGTGTGGCTTCGACTACAACAGGGGGCGGAGGAGGAGGTGGCGGTGGTGGAGGCGGAGGAGGCGGCGGGGTCGTCGCGCAGGCTGCCAGAGCAGCGGTCATCGCTGCGACGGTGACGATCCGCAAGCCGGGGACCCGATTGCTCTTATTGGTTCTGCTGTGAGCTGGTGCTGCGCCCATCAATTTTTGCCTCTCGTCCAAAACACGCGCAGTTTGCCCCGCCGTGTCTTTCTCAGTGATGAAGGGGTCTCGTTACTGGCCTTTGTCGCCAAAGAAAATGCCCGAGATGCACATCGCAACTCGGGCATTCCTGTTTTTCGAACGCTTCAGCGAAGCCGCGGCCTCACTGCGCCGCAATTACTCGCGATTGCCGAGGAACTGCAGCAGGAACATGAACATGTTGATGAAGTCGAGATACAGGCTCGTCGCACCCATGATCACGGCTTTGCCCGCGAACTCGGTGCCACGAAGGTACTGATACTCGTTCTTCAGACGCTGCGTATCGTAAGCGGTCAGACCCGCAAACACGAGCACGCCGATTGCGCTGATAACGAATGCCATCGTTCCTGATTGCAGGAAGATGTTGATCACGCTTGCAATGATCAGGCCGACAACACCCATGATCAGGAAGCTGCCCATGCCAGACAGGTCCTTCTTGGTGGTGTAGCCCCACAGCGAGAGGCCGGCGAAGGCGCCAGCGGTCGCGAAGAACGTGACTGCGATCGATTCACCCGTGAAAACGAGGAAAATCGTCGACATCGACAGCCCCATCACAGTCGCAAACGACCAGAATAGGATCTGCAGCGTACCCTGGCTCATGCGATTAAGGCCAAAGTTCATCGCCAAGATGAAGCCAAGCGGCGCGAGCGCAACGATCCACATCAGTGGGCCGCTGGCGAACGCATAGGCCAGACCGGTCGAAGCGGCCATCATTGCAACGATGCCCGTCAGCAAAACGCCAGAGCACATGTAGTTGTAAATCTTGAGCATGTGCGAGCGCAGGCCCGCATCAAACGTCGTTCCAGCAAGATCGCCACCAGCACGAGGCACAGAGCCAAAGTTTGACTGCGTCCGCTGAGTGTCTTTCCAATCAGCCATTGTGGATACCTATCTCCAAAACTTGGCGCGACAATACGCGCCGTTGCCATGCAATATCGTGTTTTTGAGAATGGATTTCAAGCGAAACCGGATTGCAAAGCTTGCATCCTGTTAACCCTACCCGACGAATAGATTAACTGATGCGACTCCAATTGGCTCGGGACAACTCAGCGCCTCGTTCAGCGGTCTTCCGGAGCGTTTGCACCAAGAGCCGACGCAGTGCGTCATCTTCATCCAAGACATTTAGCCCCTCGCGGGTCATGCCGCCGGGACTCGCCACTTGATCAGCCAAGGCCCCAGGCGACGCTTCAGCCTGCGCTGCGAGGGCTGAAGCCCCTTCGACCATCTGCAGCGCCAATTGGTCCGCTTGCTCTCGGTCCACACCAAGTTCTTCGGCGGCACCTGCCAGTGCATCAATGAAGCGATAGACAAAGCCTGGCCCGGATCCTGCCAATGCTGTGACCAGATCAAATTTCTGCTCGTCTTGGAGCCAGACGGCACTACCCAGCTGATCAAACAGAGATTGGGTCGGTTCGCGCGCAGCCTCGTCAAGCCCACGCTCGGACAGGATTATCGGAGATTTGCCGATCCGCGCGGCCAAATTGGGCATGACCCGGACGTATGCATCGGCTTGCGGGAAGGCCTCGCCAAGTTGGTTCAAGGTAATGCCAGCAAGCAGCGAATAAACAGTGACGCCAGCTCCGATTAGCGGCTGTAGACCAGCTCCTAGCTCGGCCAATTGCTGTGGCTTAAAGCCGAGCAAGACCGCATCGTGGTCGCTGCTTACCGGTGCAGTCCGATAAAGCTCAACCCCATCGGGTGCGGCATCAAGAGCTGGGTCAAGAACAGCAAAACGCTCAGGCTGCTCGCCGGCAGCGAGCCACCCTGCGAGCATCGCGCCACCCATGTTCCCACACCCGATAATCAGCAGCTTTTCTGGCATGTCCGCCCTTCCTTTGCAGAAGGTTTAGGCTTCACCTGCAGCGTCTACAAGCGCGCTGTCCAAGGCTGCGCGAGGGCTCTTGTCGCCCCACAAGACAAATTGAAACGCGGGATAAAACCGGTCGCATTCATCAATCGCTGTTTCCACCAGCGCTTGCGCTTGCGTCAGGCTGAGGGTGCCGTGATCCCCCAGCAAAGCGCCATGGCGATAAAGCAAAACGTCGCCGTTGGACCAGATGTCAAAATGGCCGAGCCACATTTGCTCATTGACCAAGCTCAACAGTTCGTATGCCCGCTGCCGCTTCTCATCGGTCACCCGGATGTCTGGCAAGCACAAGAATTGCAGCACGTTGTCTTCGCTTCGCCAGATTGCCCGCAGTTGATACTTCGCCCAACTGCCCTGAACCTCACCGGTCATCTCGTCATCGCCGATGACGTCACACGACCAGCCGCGCGCGTCGAAGAGCGCTGCCAGCATGTCGACCGGCGCGGCATCTTCGTCCTGGGCGTATTCCGGCTCACGAGGTCTCATCGGGGGGCACCTGGCAATGTCATTGCGGGACAGATGCATTGCATGGAGTCGCTTGGCAATGACGCCGGGCGTGCCGACTGGGGAGAACCCACCTCGCTTGTTCAAACCCTGTGCACAGAAACTCGGGGACAGCGTAAACCCTCACCTAAGCCGCTGAATTACTTGACCTTCCGCGCTCGTAAAGCGAAAGGTGTCAATCCCTTTCTGCTTTAGCGCATTTACAAGAGCGCGTGCTTCGCTGACGCCATCCATCGGCCCCGCAAGCAGACGATTGGTACGTCCCCAAGTAGCGATATGCGGGTCTAGATCGTTCAGGAGCTCCGGTGCCTGACGCGCCAATCTCCGCCAATCAAACCGCAAGGCCGACGTGTCACGGCCTGTCGCCACCTGAACCCATTGTCTGCTCGGATGCACTATCACTGGGGGTTCTGCCACCTCAGCCTCGCGCGGAATCTCGATCGTGGCCAGATCAACCGCGCCCTCGACTGCTTCGCGCTCAACCGGCCGCTCAGCCGCCAGGCCGGCAAAGGCATCGGCTACCGTTTGAGTTTCTCGCGTTTGGTTTCCTGGTGGCCCTTGGGTTTCCCGATTGCCTATGCTCGCAAGGTCGAAGCCAGGTGCGGGCACAATGCCGGTTTTTGAGCGGTCATCATTCTCGGCCCCTGCTTCAATGAGTTGTGTCGGCTGTTCCGCGTCTGCATTAGCAAGACCAACCGGGCTGCCTAGCGGCGTTCCACTGGGTGCCAGCCGATCGCTTGCGGCATTAGCTATTTCCGAGCCTTCTCGGGCGAATCTGGCAATGCGTGGATCCTCCCGACCAATCTCCGCTGCTCTCGGGAAAATCCCCAAATTGGCAGCTGCAGCCTGTTGCGATTTGGTCAGGCGAGGCATGAATTCGAGATATGGAATCATCCGGCTAGCCAGATCACGCGGCATAACAGCGTCTGCGATGGCAGCTGCCCCCTGCGTATCTCCGAGAATAGCCAGTCCAAAAGCGCGGGTGCGAAAGGCGGCATAATTGCGATCACGCAGAAGCGGCCGGAGGGTCTCTTCAAAACCATTGGCGTCGCCCGAGATAGCCTGACTCAGAGCCAGCCGTCGAACGCCTTCGCTTGTGGAGTCGATCTCCTGCGCCTCACGGTAGGCAGCCTGAGCAGCTTCATTGTTTCCGACCAAATCATAGGCCAGTGCCCGATCAAGCATAACCTCTCGGGCGCTCGCACCAGCGGCCTCAGCCTCATTGAATAGTCGCAAAGCCTCGATCGGGCTGCCCGAGCGCAAATAGACTGCAGCCATCCCCATTTTCACTTGCGCGTTGTCGGCATCGATATCTTGCGCTCTGCCGAAGAAACCCATGGCGGCGTCAAGATCATTGAGCTTGAGCGATGCTTTGCCAGCGGCAATCAGAACATTCACGTCGCGAGGTCGACGGCCAAGTTCTCGCAACGCCTCGTTGAGCCTCTTCACCTCTGGTGTCGGTAGCGGCTGAACCACTGCGCGGGCTGTAGACTCGCTATCTTGCATAGCGGACAGGGGAGCTGACGCGGCAAATAGGACCGTAAAAGCCGCCAGCGCGCAAGGTAAAGCCAATTGGCGCGATATGAGAGGCAGGTGTTTGTTCATTGCCGCAAAGACCTAGCGCTCGGTCGCCAAGATACCAGCAATGGACATCTGGACTCGCGCCGAACCGCGCATCACCAAGGATGGGCCGTTCGAAGCTCAGCAAAAGTGAGCTGAAGGCTGCCTATTGGTTGTTCTGCCGCCCAAGAAAACGCGGAATGCTGAGCGCAGACGAGTCATCATCCTCGTCGCCGTCTTCTTCGTCCTCGTCAGAGCCAGAGCTGCGCGACAGATTTGCCATGCGCTCAAACAGAGTACTTCCTCCACCAGCACCTGCGGCGCCAGCAGCGGGAGCCGAACCTTGGCTGTCACCATCCGCATTGTCACCCAACAGTGCACGACGGCGCGAGCCACCGGCGCGTGGAGCTTCTGGACCCTCTTGGTCGTCTGCGCTTGGCGGAACAGTCTCAGCCTCCGCCTCTATAGGCTCAGAAGCAATTTCGGCAGTCAGATCGAGCGGCTCCGCTTCTTCCTCAGGTGGCGTCGCGTCATAGGGCTCAGCTGCGCTCTCGAAGGAGGCAGGGTCAGGGGGCGGGCTTTGGAAGATCTCGTCATCAGCATCTTCCTCTGCCTCAGCTCTAAGCCCCGCGAGCGGATCAACGATTTCGTCGACGTCACCGTCCTCGCTCTCGCCCATGGCGTCGCCTTCTTGCATTCCACTGAGGTCGAAAGGCTCGGACTCGAACAGGCTGTCATCCAGCTCTTCTGTCTCAGCCTCGGTTTCAGCCGCTGGTTCAGGCTCGTACGGTTCGGGAGCAGAGGGTGCTGGCTCCTCTGCCTCTGGCAATTCGCTATCACCCGGCAGCTCAAGAACAGGGCGCTTCGGCGCGCGAGAAGCAGACAAGGAAACCGGCGTCGTATCGCCGGCCTGACCGATCGTTCCGGGCTCAATGCCAGTCGCGACCACAGAAACCCGAATGCTGCCATCTAGGTCTGGGTTGAATGCGCTACCCCAGATGATGTTGGCATCTTCGTCGACGAGCTTGCGAATATGGTTGGCGGCTTCATCCACCTCAAGCAGCTTCATATCCTCGCCGCCAATGATCGAAATGATCACGCCTTTTGCGCCTTGCATGCTGACCCCGTCCAGCAGCGGATTGGCGATGGCTTGTTCGGCAGCGTCGAGCGCGCGGTTCTCCCCCTCGCCTTCACCAGTGCCCATCATCGCCTTGCCCATCTCGCTCATGACAGAACGGACGTCAGCGAAGTCGAGGTTGATCAGACCCGGCATCACCATAAGGTCCGTGATCGAACGGACGCCTTGTTGAAGCACTTCATCAGCGAGCTGGAATGCCTCTTTGAAAGTGGTCTCCGCCTTCGCGACCAGGAACAGATTCTGGTTCGGAATTACAATCAAGGTATCGACGTGGTCTTGCAGCTCTTCGATGCCAGCCTCGGCCGCCCGCATCCGACGTGTACCTTCAAACAGGAACGGCTTGGTCACAACGCCGACGGTCAACACGCCCATCCGGCGAGCCGCTTCGGCAATTACGGGCGCCGCGCCTGTTCCGGTTCCACCGCCCATCCCGGCGGCGATAAAGACCATGTTCACGCCATCCAGTGCTTCTTCGATCTCAGCAACAGTCTCTTCCGCCGCCGCTTTGCCGACTTCCGGCCGGGCGCCTGCGCCCAGACCGCCAGTGATATCTGGTCCCAATTGAATGCGTTTTTCGGCCGGGCTGGTGTTGAGCGCCTGTGCATCGGTGTTAGCGACAATGAACTCAACACCCTCGATTTCGGACTCGATCATGTTGGCAATGGCATTGCCACCCGCGCCACCGATGCCGATCACAGTTATCCGGGGGCGAAGATCGTCCGTCGCTGCCGGTCCAATAGTGATACTCATACCGTCTTCCTCCGGAGCCCAATGAGGGCCTGCGCATGGCGACCCTTTGCCTCTCGATATCTGTGACACATTTGCGATACTCTCGTTATAGCTCGCATTCCCTTATCCACAGTGACCAAGGTCCCAAAAACCGCATAATTCTGGCACCTAGAAGTACTCCTTAAGTGCTCGGAACACCCGGCCGATCGCCTGCGTTGGCGCTGGGCTGGCCCCGTATCGGAGCCCAGACTGCAATTGCGACCCAACCGACCGGATGTCGACCGGGTCATCTGCCGCGTAGAGGCACAGACCCGCGAGCGTGGCGAAACCGGGGGTCGAATGGGCTTCAGGTAGTCCCTTGAGCTGAGGGGCCCGACCAACCCGAACCGGCATAGCCAGGGCGCCCTGGACATACTCGGCCACGCCATCGAGCTCGGCACCGCCGCCGGTTAGAACCACTTGCCCTGCCCTGCTTCCCGAAAAGCCCATCGATTTTAGGCACTTGCCGACCTCATCAGTCAAGCGTGAGAGATTCTGAGTAACCACCGAAACAAGCTCTGCTCGTGCGATCCGGTTCTTGTCATCCGCCCCTCGCGCAATGGGTCCCGCGCCATCATCGCCCGGGCCGTTGACCGGGATCATTTCGCGATGGTCGCTGGGCGATGCGATGGCAGAACCGGACACGCATTTGAGACGCTCCGCTTGAAAGCGTCGAACGCCAAACGCTGATGCCACAGCGTCAGTAATGTCTCCGGAGCCATATTGGACGGCACGAAGCCCCAGCAACATGCCGCCAGCAAAAACGGAGACGTTGGTGACATCGCTACCAATCTCGACCAGCGCCACGCCGAGTTCGCGCTCTTCTTCGTTGAGGCAAGCATAGCCGGCCGCCAATGGAGCGGCGACCACCCCTTCCACTTCGAGATGCGCTCCTTGCACGGCCTCGGTGAGGTTTCGCACCGGCGCGCCGTCAGCCAGCATCACATGGACATCGACACCCAAGCGTTCGGCATGGAGGCCGCGCGGGTTGGCGACGCCATGCGCGCCATCCAGCGTGTAATGCGCTGGTTGAGCGTGCAGAAGCATGCGACCGTCGGGTTGAATGGTGTCCCTTGCGGTTAGCAGAAGATGCTCGACATCTTCTTCCTCAATCCGGCGCCCACCGATCTCGATTTCGACCTTTGACACCTGGCTGGCGAGACCCGCCCCAGCGCAGGCGACCCAGACGCTTTGCACACTGGTACCGGCGTTTTTTTCAGCACGCTCGACAGCATCGCGAATGGCGTAGGTCGCGGCTGCCATATCGGTGACATAGCCGCGTTTAATCCCTTGGCTGGCGCGGTGGCCTGACCCCAGCACGACGAGCTCGCCGGTCTCGGTCTCGCCCATAATCATGGCCGAGATGCGGAACGAACCAATGTTAAGCGCCCCAAACACCTTCTGCAGGCGGGACCTCTGCCCGGAAGAGCGCTGCGTCTGAGCCATTACGGGTTCGCTCCATTGGAATCGCCAAGCACTTCATCGGCCCGGCCAGGCACACGCATGTAGATCCGCGGAGGCGCCCGCATATCGAAGGTCGCGACCTTGCCACCGATCAAGCGATTTTGACCGTCCAAACGAGCGAATTTGACGAGCGCTGTCGCGGCTTCATCTTCACCTTCAGGCAGGGCCAGGATCTGCTCTGTCTTGAACTCGATGTTCCAACGGCGGTTGCCGACCCATTCTGCTCCAACCACTTGCGGGCCCAGCGCCGGAGCGGCCGCCAACAATCGATCAAGTGCCACGACTTGACGGTTGGCGCCTGGGCCAGAAATTAGCAGCATCTCTTTGGCACTCTCTCGCGAGATCGGCTCCAATTCCACGCCGGATGCGTCAATCAGCATAAGCCGATCTGGCTTCTCCAGCACGGCATGTGGTTCGCGCTCGACAATATCGATCGCCAGAGTCTGGGGAAGCTGAACCGAAACGCGCGCGTCTTTCACCCAGGGCAGGTCAAGCAATTCGGCGCGCAGGTCGTCGAGTCCGACCTGGGGCATTGGGCGATCACGCTGCGCCAATGCTTCGGCATAGACCAGCTGGTCGTCCATCCGCTCGGTCCCGGACACACGCACGTGGCGCACTTCAAAGCCTGCATCGGAGGCCAGATTGGCAACTTCGGCGCGCGCCATCGCCGGCACGCCCGCCAGCGTCGCGATAAACCACGCCAAGGCCACCGCTCCGCCAATGATTATCGCAAGGAAAATCCGATGGAGCTGTTCATCGGTAAACGGCAGCAGTGCCATCGCGCTGTCGAACACGCCGGTGGTCTTGGCCTTGGCTCGCCGCGCCGTCTTCGCCCGGCTGCTCGCCTTGGCCGCCCGTCTGACGCCCTTACCGCCGCGCTTAATCTGAGCCATTGGCGCCTCCCTGATGAATCCGAAGTGCATCACGGACCAGCAGCTCAACCAGCTCGGCATAGTCGATCCCGGCATTCCGGGCCTGCTCGGGCACCAGGCTGAGCGGGGTCATACCCGGCTGTGTGTTGGTCTCGAGCACAAACAATCCGGCTTCGCCCGCCTCATCGTCCCAGCGATAGTCGGTCCGACTGGTGCCCCGGCAGCCTAGCGCCTTGTGCGCGCGCAAGGCATAGTCCTCGCACAGGGCAGCGATTTCAGGCGGCACCTTGGCCGGGCAGACATGCTGTGTGCGCCCTTCGGTGTATTTGTGTTCGTAATCGTAAAAGCCGTGTTCGATGATCAGCTCGGTCACGCCCAGCGCACGCGGCCCGTCAGGCCCGTCGATCACCGCGGTGGTCAGCTCGCGCCCTTTGATAAAGGGCTCAGCCAGCAGCTCGTCAAAGTCTTGCCAGGGCCCTTCGGCGGTGCGGGCAATCGGATTGCCGACATTGCTGTCCTCGGTGATGATCGCCACGCCGACCGAGGATCCTTCATTGACCGGCTTGAGCACATAGGGACGCGGCAATGGATCGCGCTCGAACAATTCCTCGCAGGGAACAATCCGCCCACCCGGCATGGGAATGCCCTGTGGCACTAGGGCCTGCTTGGTCAGCTGTTTGTCGATCGCGATAACCGAGGTCGCGACGCCCGAATGGGTGTAAGGCACCCCCATCAGTTCGAGCATGCCCTGAACCGTGCCATCCTCGCCTGGAACACCGTGGAGAGCATTGAACACCACGTCTGGCTCGGTCTGAGCGATCCGCGAGGCGACATCGCGGTCCATATCGATCTGGGTGACGCGGTGGCCTTTGCTCTCAAGCGCATCGGCGATGCCGGCCCCGCTACTCAGCGAGACTTCGCGCTCGTTCGCCCAACCGCCCATCAGCACTGCGACATGAAGAGGGGCACTATCACTCACGGCCGCCCCACGCGTTTGATTTCCCATTCAAGCCTTACGCCCGAATCAGCATAGACCTTGTCGCGCACGATCTCTCCCAGCCCTTCAATATCAGTGCTGGTGGCATTGCCGGTGTTGATCAGAAAATTGGCGTGCTTCTCACTCACCTGAGCGCCGCCATTCATCAGGCCGCGACATCCGGCGGCATCGATCAGTTTCCACGAACTGTGGCCGGGAGGATTCTTGAAGGTCGATCCGCCGGTCATGCTGCCGATCGGCTGCGAGCCTTTGCGCTCGCTTGAGATCCGGTCCATCTCGGCCCGAATGACCTCGGGATCGCCGGGAAAGCCTTCAAACCGGGCAGCGACGACCACCGCGCCCTCAGGCAAAGCCGAATGGCGATAGGAGTATTGCAGATCGGCATTGCTCAGCGTCACGAACTGCCCATCAGGCAGGATCACATCGCATTCGACCAAGACATCCTTGGTCTCGCGACCATAACACCCGCCATTCATACGGGTGACGCCGCCAACCGATCCCGGAATACCAGTGAAGAAGGCCAGCCCATCGATGCCAGCCTTCGCAGCGCGGCGGGATACGATGCTGACCGGAGCGGCAGCCCCTGCCTGCAATGTGGTGGGGCCAGTCACTTCGACTTCAGCGAAAGGCTTCCCCAGCCGGATTACCACGCCCGGTACTCCGCCATCGCGGATGATCATATTCGAGCCAACGCCCAAAGCCATGATCGGCATCTGGCCATCAAGCGCTTCGACGAAATTCTTGAGGTCTTCGCGATCTGCCGGTTCGAACAGCCAATCGGCTTTGCCACCGCTCTTGAACCAGACATATTTGGCCAATGGAGCTTCGCGCGTCAGACGACCGCGAATACCTTCGACGGGCACAGGCGAGATGGCCGCACCTTCGACCGCGCTGGTCGGAGCCGAGCCATCATCCATATCGTACCAATCACCAGGTTGAACCATCGAACTCATGCGCTCCGTATTGAGTCAATCGCTGCAGAGAGGCCAGCTGCCCAACGGGTGATATCCCCGGCGCCGAGACAGACCACGATGTCGCGCTCACGAATTTCTGCTGCCAGCGCGGACGCCAAGGCATTGGCATCGGCAATGGTCTGAGCGGATCGATGTCCGCGCGATTTGAGGCCGGCAACTAGTGCTTCGGAATCCACCCCTGCAATTGGCGCTTCGCCCGCTTCGTAAACCGGCGTGACATAGACGATATCCGCGTCGTTGAAGCAGGATTGGAAATCATCCATCAGATCACTGAGGCGCGAATAGCGGTGTGGCTGCATCACCGCGATGACCCGACCCTCTTCTCGGCCTGAAGTCACCGCTTCGCGCGCCGCGCTCAGCACCGCCTGGATCTCAACCGGGTGGTGGGCGTAATCGTCGATCACGCTGACCGAGCCGCCATCGACCGCAACCGAACCGACTTTGGTGAAGCGACGGCGCACTCCGCCAAACTGTCCAAACCCTTCACGGATCACCTCGTCGGGGCAACCCATCTCAATCGCGACCGCGATCGCTGCCAGCGCGTTCTGAACATTGTGGCGCCCTGGCATGGGAAGATGCACACCTTCGATCCGACGATCCTCTTCACCGCGCTGGCGCACCATCACGTCGAAGGTGTTGCCACCCTCTTCGCTGCGGATGTTCACGCCGCAAATATCAGCTTGCAGTGAGAAGCCGTAAGTCACGACCTTGCGATCGCGCACCTGACCAATGACCGATTGCACTTCAGGGTGATCAACACACAGGATCGCCGCGCCGTAGAAGGGTACATTCTGAATGAATTCGAGGAAGGCCTTTTTGACCCCTTCGAAATCGCCATAGTGATCGAGATGTTCAGGATCGATATTGGTGACCACAGCAATGGTCCCGTCGAGGCGGAGAAAGCTGCCATCGCTCTCATCGGCTTCAACAACCATCCAGTCGCTGTCGCCGAGCCGGGCGTTGGAACCATATTGCTCGATGATCCCGCCATTGATCACTGTTGGATCGACATCGCCCTTGTCGAGCAAGGCCGCGATCATGCTGGTCGTCGTTGTCTTGCCGTGCGTGCCCGCGACGGCAACGGTCGACTTAAGCCGCATAAGCTCAGCCAGCATCTCGGCCCGCCGCACCACTGGGATGCGGTTTTCAAGCGCTGCGGCGACTTCGGGATTGGTCCGCCTCACCGCAGTTGAGGTGACCACCACCCCAACACCATCAACATTTTCCTTGGCATGGCCGATGCTCACCGGAATGCCACGCTCACGCAGGCGCTCGACGCTGACACCCTCAGAAATATCGCTGCCCTGAACCGAATAGCCGAGGTTGTGCATCACCTCGGCAATCCCGGACATGCCGATGCCGCCAATCCCGACGAAGTGAATCACACCAATATCGGTGCCGACGCCCTTCATTCGGCTTCGTCCCGGTTGGAATTGGCCGCAGCGGCTTGAGCGGCAGGCTTGACCTGACCCGTTTCGCCAACGCGGATGACATCCATCATGTCGGCTCCGCCGAAGCTCTCGACCAGATCAGCCAGGTCCTTGGCCGCGTCAGGGTAGCCACAATTCCACGCCCCATGCGCAGCATTGGCGAGCGAATCCGGTCTTTGGGCCATGGCCTGAATCTGCTTCGCCAGCTCTTTGGAATTGAAGGAATGCTGGCGGATCATCCGCGCCCCGCCCGCCTTCACGACTTCACGAGTGTTCGCGGCTTGGTGGTCATCCGTCGCAATCGGCAGCGGGATCAGAATCCCAGGCCGGCCAACCGCGGTCAGCTCAGCGATGGTCGACGCTCCCGCGCGGCCAATGAACAGGTGCGCATCAGCCAGCCGCTCATGCATGTCTTCAAAATAGGTGCCAAGTTCGGCGGGAATATCGTGGTTGAGATATCGTTCACGGACCTTTTCGAGATCTTCGCTGCGGCATTGCTGAGTAACTTGTAGGCGCTGCCGGAGCGCGGGTTGGAGCATGGCCAGCCCGTCAGGAACGATCTCGGAAAGAATACTTGCGCCTTGACTGCCGCCGGTCACCAGGACCCGCAGCAGGCCATCCTCGGTAAAGGCCGGGAAATCCTGGTCGCGCAGAGCCAGGACTTCCGCGCGCACCGGATTACCCACCAGGTGTGTCTTGGTCAGGTGTTTGTCTTTGAGCTTGGCGACTTCATCATAGGAGGTGGCGATCGCGTCCACGCGCCCTGCCAGAAGACGATTGACCCGTCCTAAGACAGCATTCTGTTCGTGCACCACGCTGGGAATCTTGGCCGACGTCGAAGCCAACAAAGCGGGAAGCGCCGGATAGCCGCCGAAGCCAATCACTGCTGTCGGCTCGAACGCATCGAACAGGCGCAGAGCCATATTGCGCCCTTCCAGCACCGCGCGCGCTCCGCCAATCCAGCGCAGCGGATTCTTGCCGAACCGGCCAGCCGGCAAAACATGCGCGGGCAGAAAGTCTGGCTTTCCCGGAATATTTGCGCCGCGCTCGTCCGTAATCAGCGCGATATGATGCCCACGTTGGTGAAGCTCGCTCGCGAGCGCGAAGGCCGGGATCAGATGACCCCCAGTGCCGCCAGCCGCCACAACGAAGTGACGGTTTGAGCTAGCGTGTGCTTCCCCACTCATGTGCGCTCCTCCTTCCGCTCGAGAAAGTCCATCAGCCCCGGAGATGCACGGTCGATGAATGGATTGCGGCGCGTAATTGCTAACAGCAATCCGACCGTGAAGCACATCGCCAGAGTCGACGAACCGCCATAGCTGATGAGCGGGAGAGTCATACCCTTTGATGGGAACAGTTGGAGATTGACGAGAATATTGATGAAGGCCTGTCCGCCAATGCTGGCAATCAAGCCGGTTCCCGCCAGCAGAGCGAACAGATTCTCTTCATCGACCAGTCGCATCAAAACACGCAGGACGATGGCGAGATAGAGCAGCACCACCAAGGCACAGGCCAGCAGGCCAAACTCCTCGCCAATGACGGAGAAAATGTAATCGGTATGCGCCTCTGGCAAGTTCATCTTGCGAATGCCGAGCCACAAGCCGCTGCCGGTCCAGCCGCCAGCAAGCAGTGTCCGCTGCGCCAGATCGACCTGGTCGAAAGCGGTCCCTCCGCCAAGGAAAGCATCGATCCGGTGACGAGCGTTGTCATACAGGAAATAGGTCGCCGTTAGGCCAGCGATCCCGGCCGCCACCAAGGCACTGATCCGCTGGATCGAAACGCCGGACAACAGGACCAGTACAAACCAGATCCCCGCAAACAGAATGGTCGCACCCAGGTTCGGCTGAAGCATCAGCAGGCCGGCAACCATAACCAGGATTGCGGTCGCCGTAGACAAAACGGGAAGGTGAGGGTCCCTCACCCGCCAACTCAAGATCCAGGCCAGGGCAATTGCAAAGCCTGGCTTGAGGAATTCACTGGGTTGCAGCGACATGCCAAGATCAAGCCAACGGCGGGCGCCATTCCGTTCGAATCCAATGAACGGGACGAGCACCAAGAGGAAAAGCATCACAGCCGCAACTATGATTCCCAACCGGCGGGCCTGATCACGGGTCGCAAAGGATAGCACCAGCATCCCGCCGAGCCCCATGAACTGCCAAACGACGTGCTGCTTCAAGAACATGAGATCGTCGAGCCGCACATCGCTGGTCGAGAGCTGGTCCGCGCTGGCCGGCGAGGCCGCAGCCACTGCAGCCGTGCCGAACATCATGAGCAAAATGATCAAGGTCAAAAGGACCTTGTCGATCTCGCGCCACCACACTCGGATCTCGCCAATCCAATCGCGGCGCGCAGCGACCGGTGGATGGAAGCTTTGCCCCTCACGTCCAGGCACATAAGAACCAGCGACGCTCATGCAGTGCCCCCCATTGCCCGGGTTTCCTCACGATAAGGAGCGCTATCAGTCAATGCACCGACGACATGTCGGAAATGCTCGCCACGCCGCTCATAGTCGCGGAACTGATCAAAGCTCGCGCAAGCGGGCGACAAAAGGATCACGTCACCTGGTTTGGCTGACTCGGTTGCCCTACGAACCGCCTCACAAAGCAGTTCGCAGCGCTCAACATGGATCGTGCTTTCGAGCAGATCAGCAAATTTCGGACCGGCTTCACCGATGGTGTAGGCGGCCACGATATTGCCAAGGTGATCTGCACAATCGCCCAATCCCTCTTCCTTCGCCAAACCACCCACAATCCAGTGAATCCGCGGATCAGGATTGGGAAGGTAAGCCGCCAAAGCCGGCGCCGAAGAGGCCGTGTTGGTTGCCTTGCTGTCATTGATGAACAGAATGCCGTCGTGCTCGCAGACCAGCTCCATCCGATGCGCAAGGCCGCGAAACCGCGGCAACGCGTGCTGCCATTGGGCCGGAGTAACGCCAAGCTCTTCCACCAGCGCGACCGCGACAGCAGCATTTTCGAGATTGTGGGGGCCTTGCAGGCTGGGCCAATCACCCTGCAGGGGCTTTAACTCATCTTGCCGCGCCATCACTGCCCGACCGGCGCTCCGACTATCACGCTCGCGCTCAAAGAAACTGCGCGTCGAGTCATCGTCTCCGCCAAACACAGATAGATGCTGAGCGCTCTGCATCTCAAACAACCGGGCTTTTGCGGCAGCATAGGCCTCAAATCCGGCATAGCGATCCAGATGGTCAGGTGAGATATTGGTCAGCGCCGCCGCCTCACAATCGAGCGAATAGGTCAGATCGATCTGATAGCTCGACAATTCGAGGACATAGATCCCGACACTGTTCTCATTGGGCGCGAGCTGTTCTTGCCCGAGAATGGGCTCACCAATATTGCCGCCCATCACGCTCGGGAAGCCAGCCATCTGCAAGATATGCTGAACCAATGCGGTGGTGGTCGATTTGCCATTGGTCCCGGTGATACCGACAACTTTGTGCGGCAGCAGCTCTGCGCGAGCGAGCGCGAACAGCTCGATATCGCCAATGACCGGGACGCCGAATTTCGCAGCATGCGGCTGGATTGGATGCGTGTTGAGCGGGACCCCTGGAGAGACGATCACCCCGTCGAAGCCGGTCAGATCTGTCTCGAGCGGGTCGGCCAGATCACACCGCCGTTCAAAAGGCTCGCGCGCGTTGTCTTGACGATCCCACGCCGTGACCTTGGCTCCGCTTGCCAGTAGCGTCTCCACAACCGCCGCACCAGATCGCGCCAGGCCGAGCACGGCATAGCGTTTTCCAGCAAAGGCGGTCGATGTAATCACGCGGTTCGTTTCACCTCAGTTTCAGTGTGGCCAATCCCATGAGTGCAAGCACGATCGAGATGATCCAGAACCGGATCACGACCTTGCTCTCGCTCCAGCCAAGTTGCTCGAAATGGTGATGGATCGGCGCCATGCGGAAGACTCGTTTGCCGGTGCGTTTGAACCAGAAGACCTGGATGATGACCGAGACCGCCTCGAGCACAAACAGTCCGCCGACAATCGCCAAGACAATCTCATGGTGCGCGGCAACAGCGATGGCTCCCAAGGCGCCACCCAAGGCAAGCGAGCCAGTGTCGCCCATGAAGACGGCCGCCGGCGGCGCGTTGAACCACAGAAAGGCCAATCCCGCCCCCATGATCGCGGCACAGAAAATCGCCAACTCACCAGCACCTGGCACGTGCGGGATGCCCAGATATTCGGAGAAGTCCGTCCGACCCACGAGGTAAGCGATCATCGCAAATGTTCCGGCGGCAATGATCACCGGCATGATCGCCAGCCCGTCCAGCCCATCGGTCAAATTGACCGCATTGCCTGCTCCAACAATCACGAAAGCCGCGAAGACATAGTAAGCGGGACCCAGAGGGATCTGCACATCAGAGAAGAATGGCACATACAGATCCGTGCTGATCTGGCTGACGATAATGTACGAAGCGATCCCAGCAACGACGAACTCAAGCAGCAGACGTATCCGACCCGACAGGCCGGCATGGCTATTTTTGGAGACTTTGTCGTAATCATCCATGAAGCCAATCAAACCAAACCCGATGGTGACCGCCAAGCAGGCCCAGACGAACGGATTGCGCAGATCCATCCACAACAGCAAGGAGAACGTCAACGCGACCAGGATCATCAGGCCGCCCATGGTCGGCGTTCCACGTTTGGCTAAGTGAGTCTGCGGTCCATCTTCTCGGATCGGCTGGCCCTTGCCCTGCCTTACCCGGAGCATGTTGATGAACTTTGGACCAATGATGAGACCGATTACCAACGCGGTCATCAGCGTCGCGCCAGCTCGGAAGGTCTGGTAGCGAACCAGATTGAAAATTCCCTCAAAGCCTAGCCATTCGGCAAGTAGATAGAGCATTCAGCCGTCCTGATCGCTTGCAGCCAAGGTCTGCGTAAAGTGTGAAACCAAACTGCCTAGGCCAATCGAATTGGATCCTTTTACGAGAACAGCGTCCCCGTGCGTCAGGCCAAATTCCTCGAGCGCAGTGATCGCCTCGGCAGGGCCGTCGCAATGATCAAAGCTGAGGGAGTTGCCAAGTGGTTTTGCGTCAGCTGTCCCCAAATGGGCGGCAAGCGCTTGCATCTCCTCGCCGACCAAGATGGCATGATCGATCTGAGCACTGGCCAGCGGCTCAGCCAGTTGGCGATGAAACTTGGGTCCGAAGTCCCCCAATTCCTTCATGCTGCCAAGCACCGCGACCCTGCGATGCGCCGGGGTCTGCCCCAATTGCTTGAGTGTAGCCCGCATGGATGCGGGGTTCGCGTTGTAGCTTTCGTCGACCAAAAGGGCTTTGCCGCCCGCAACCGCAATCTGAAATCGTGCGCCGCGACCCTTAAGCCCGCCCATTTCGGCAAGCGCCAATCCAGCCGCGGCTAAGTCACCACCAGCCGCCCGCACTGCCGCCATGACGCCAAGCGAATTCGTGATCCAGTGCTCACCGGGTTCGGCCACTGAGTAGCACAGCCGGGCATCGCCAAGGTCTGCCGTCACGAGTGAACCGCCGTTCACGCTTGGAATAGCGTCGAGTAAACGCACATCAGCGTCCGACGAGCGGCCAAAGGTAACAATGGCCACGCCGAGCTCACGGGCGCGTGCGATCATTCTCTCGCTGTATTCGCTGTCGGCAGGAATGATTGCGGTGCCGCCCTCAACCAGACCAGTGAATATCTGCGCCTTCTCGTCGGCAATCGCCTCCATACTGCCCAGATTCTCGATATGCGCTGGAGCGATCGTGGTGATCAATGCCACGTGCGGACGCACATGATCGGACAAAGGCGCAATCTCGCCCGCATGGTTCATGCCCATTTCGAACACCCCAAAGCGGCTGCGAGCCGGCATACGGGCCAGACTGAGCGGGACTCCGACATGATTGTTGTAACTACGGACGCTGCGGTGCGCTCCGCCGCGGCTGGCGCGATCCAGGCTGGCAAAGATCGCTTCCTTCACGCCAGTTTTTCCGACTGAGCCGGTCACCCCGATCCGCACGGCCGCTGCGCGATCCCTCGCCGCATAAGCCAATGCCCGCAGCGCTTCAGACGTGTCCTTGACCAGAATATGAGGGAACTCGACTGGACGATCCGTAATCGCTGCAACGGCGCCCGCTGCAAAGGCCTGCGGGATAAAGCGGTGGCCATCCATCGCTTCACCCTTGAGCGCCAGAAACAGGTCACCAGGACGCACATCGCGCGAGTCCATCTCGACCCCGGAGGCCTGGAACTGATGGCTGGCGATGCCGCCGGTTGCCTCTTCAATCTCGCGCGAATTCCACAGCGCCAGCGGAAGCCGATCGCGATTGTTGACCGGCCATTGGCGAAGGGCAGGATGCAGCGAAGCACGAGCACTCATTCAGCTTGCTCCCAGGCCAGACGACCTTGGCGAGAGGCTTCCTCTCGCGCGACTTCAACATCGTTGAATGGCAATATTTGCATCGAGTCTCCTGCGCCCACGATCTGGCCTTCTTCATGGCCTTTTCCCGCGATTAGAATGATGTCGCCCGCTACAGCCTGTTCAATTGCGTGGGCGATCGCCTCACGTCGATCGCCGATCTCGGTTAGATTGTCGCCAGCGCCTGCAATGATCTCACGGCGGATCACGGATGGATCTTCACCACGCGGATTGTCGTCGGTGACAATCACCCAATCCGACTGATCCGAGGCCACCTGCCCCATCGGGCCACGCTTACCCTGATCGCGATCGCCACCAGCTCCAAAAACCGTGAGCAAGCGCCCCTGTACATGCGGACGCAGCGCAGCAATCGCGGCGGCCAAGGCGTCTGGAGTGTGAGCGTAGTCGACATAGACCGGCGCTCCACATTGCGCGATAACAGCGCGTTCCAAACGCCCGCGCACTGGCTGCAACCTGCCAATTGCATCAAAAACTTGAGCCGGACTGCATCCGGTGGCCAACGCTAGCGCCGCAGCAACCAGCGCATTGGCGGCCTGATAAGCACCGATCAGCGGCAGGTTGATCACTCGTTCCTGTCCATCATGGACAACGGTCAACGTCTGTCCCAGGGGTGTCGCCTCGCGTGCGGCAAGACGGAGAAACGTGTCGAGATCGTCCTCCGCCTCGCCAACGACAAGCACGCGCAGTTGGGAGGATTCGGCGTGCTCGATGGCGCGGCGGGTCCACTCGCAATGTTCCCCGCCGTCCCATATGATGGCTGGTGTGCCCGGCTCGACGAGATCGTCGAACAGGCGCATTTTGGCCTCGAAATAGGCTTCCATAGTGCCGTGGTAGTCCAGATGGTCACGGCTGAAATTGGTGAAGGCGCAAGCCGAAACACTCACGCCCTCGTTGCGAAATTGCGAGAGACCGTGGCTCGAAGCCTCATAGGCGACATGGGTCACGCCCTCGCGGGCGAGCCCAGTCATGTTGGAAAGAAAGGTCACGATATCGGGCGTGGTCAGGCCGGTCGATACGCTCTCATCCGGAGTGGTCACGCCGAGTGTTCCGATGCTTGCAGCGCGCTCTCCGCACATGCGCCAGATCTGGCGGGTCATCTCTACGCAGGAGGTCTTGCCATTGGTACCGGTCACCGCGACAATGTTGGCAGGGACAGGTTGGAAGAACTTGGCTGCCAATTGAGCAAAGATCTGCCGCGGCTCAGGATCAGCAATATGCGCGGCGTCTGAGACGCTGGCTTCTGGCCGGGCCACAACCGCCACAGCGCCGGCGTCCACCGCAGCGGGAATGAAATCTTCGCCGTTAAAGCGGGCACCCGTGAACGCACCAAACACGGTGCCGGGGGCAACTTTGCGATGATCGATGGCAAAGCCCGTCACATCGGCTTCGCTGATGCCGTCGGTAGCCGTGAAGCCCGCTTGCTCGAGAAGCAGTTTCAGCTTCATAGACGCCCCTCCACCAGGAAGCGCAGATCGCTGATATCGACATCACGATTGGCATCGGGGCGCACACCCAGCAGCGGACCAATCCGGGGCACCAGGCGCCCGACAATCGGGGCCGCGTTCCAAGCTGCGGTGCGCTGGAATGAGCTTGCGATTGTGCCGCGCGGCTCATCGAGAATGACAACAATTACGAAGCGCGGACGATCCATTGGAAAGGCAGCTGCGAACGACGCAATCAGTTTGGTCTCACTGTAGCGACCACGGTAGACCTTCTCTGCCGAACCGGTCTTCCCTCCCACGCGATAACCATCGGCATCGGCGCTCCGCCCGGTTCCGTACATTGAGATCATTCGCATCAGCTGACGCATGCGCGAGGAGGTCGAAGCCTTAAAGACGCGCTTTCCGCGGGGAATGTCGGCTGCGTCGAGCTTGTGAAGAGTCGCTGGACGCCAGATCCCGCCATTGACCAAGGCAGCATAAGCGCTGGCCAAATGGAGCGGTGTGACTGAGATCCCATGGCCATAGCTGACGGTCATGTTGGTCAGCCGTGACCACTTCTCTCCCGGCCAGAGCGGAAAACCTCTGGCAGGCAGTTCGATATAGGGGCGCTTATTCATGCCGAGATCGATCAGGGTCTGGCGCAGATTGTCTGCACCAAGCTCATCCGCCACCCGCATCGTCACAGTGTTCGAAGAATACACCAGTGATTGAGGGACATTGAGGACTGATCCCTTATCCTCAAAATCTGCGAGCGTGCGGGTCCCGATTGTTACCGGCTCTGCGTTCCAGTCCTTACTGAGGTCGCGCACAACACCAGCATCGATCGCAGCCGCAACCGTGATCGGTTTGAACGTTGAACCAAGCTCATAGACCTGATTGGTCGCCCGGTTCATCATGTTCTTGAGACCGTCTTCGTCGATCTTGTTGGGATCGAATTCCGGTAGCGAAGCCAGCCCCATCACTTCACCACTGTCGACATCAAGCACAATGCCAGCCGCACCCTTGGCGTTCACTGCTAGCATGCCTTTGCGCAGTTCGTCCTCGAGCGCGCCTTGGACTCTCGTATCGATCGACAAGGCAACGGGATCAGAACGCGTCAAGGGATCGCGCAACTGCTCGTCCAGCACGGCCTCCATACCCACACGACCAGCATCGTCGGCGGCGACATAGCCAAGAATATGGGCGGCCAATGAGCCTTGTGGGTAGTGTCTGTCCGTTTCCTGAGGAATCTGAAGCGCGATTTCTCCCAAGGCCTGCACTTTGTTGGCATCCTCAGGCAGAACCCGGCGGCGAAGGTAACCGGGTCGACCAGACGCAAGCCGTTCGGCGATCGCTAGCCGGTCCATGCTTGGGAAAATCGCTTTGAGCTCGTCTGCAATTTCCTCAGGCGCTCGCACCAATGGCGTCCCGCCATCTCCCATAGCTGTGGGTGCATACCACAAGGCATAAGCCGGAAATGCCCGAGCCAGTGGAACACCATTGCGATCGGTGATCTCACCGCGCGGTGGCAGCAATTGCTCCGCCAGAGTGCTCTTTTGTGGAGCGGCACCGGCAAATCCGAGATAGCCGATCCGGAGGACCGCAGCGAGCGCAACCAGAGAGAAAATAATCGCGATCCAAAGGACGCGCCAACGCGCCGTCAACAGCGAGCGATAACGCAGATTGACGAGCTGAATGCGGCCTGCTGGAATCGCCGGGCTGGCCGAAATGGCACTCATTCAGGGGCCTCTCCAACTGCTGGAGCTGCTGGAGTTGGCCGCGCCTGAGCCGACCGGATGGGTGAGGCTTCAATCAAGAAGTCACCAAATGCCTCGGCGAAAGCAGCACCGGCCTCATCCGGAACGTCTGCCGACGCCAAAGTCACCTTCTCGCCAGAAATCGGCGAAACCATGTCGCGCGGAGAGCGGCCTACGCCGTCGCCAGAATCGAGCCGTGCGCGTGCCACACGGATGGGCGAAGGTGCGCCGGGCAGTTCTGCTTCACCGAAGCTAGCCAATTGCCGTTCGCTTTCGAGATATTGGTCAGCCCGAGGAGCAGCATAACCAAACTCAACCACGTTCCAATCGGACAGCTGACGTTGGCTGGCACGTGTTTGAAACTCCGTTTCGAGCAGCAAGTTCTCGCGCTTCAGCGCGACGATCTGACGCTCCGCCAACAGCACTTCGCTCTTTACCGCATGAACACGGAAGCTCAGCGCCAGATACAATCCTACGCAGACAGCCAATACGGCAAGCCAGCCAATTTGGCGCAGACGAGAACCTGAAACGATCATGCGGCCTCCTTCCTGGCGGGAGCATCGGTCCGGCACGCGTGACGCAGGACAGACGACCGCGCGCGCGGGTTACGTGCGATCTCGACCTCCGATGGGCGGATCGCCTTGGAAACTTTTGTGAATACGGGCGGTGGTGCGGCGACCTCTCCGGGCAGGTGCCGCGAAACGGCCCGACCAGCGCCGCTAGCGGATTTGAGGAAGCGCTTGACGATACGATCTTCGAGGCTGTGAAAACTGACCACGGCCAACCGCCCTTCCTCACCCAGGAGACGTTCGGCGGCGACCAGACCTTCGCGGAGTTCGCCAAGCTCATCGTTCACATGAATGCGGATCGCTTGAAAGCTGCGGGTCGCCGGATCCTTGGGCTCGTGAGGTTTGTGGCCAAGAGCTTTGCGGACGACCCGAGCAAGATCTCCCGTTGTTTCCAATGGACGCGCAGCGATTATCGCACGCGCAACCCGGCGCGACTGACGCTCTTCGCCATATTGATAGAGCACGTCCGCGATCGTCTCGGCATCTGCGGAATTGAGGAAATCAGCGGCGCTTTCACCATCTTGGCTCATCCGCATGTCGAGCGGACCATCTGAGGAAAAGGCAAAGCCTCGCTCAGCTTGGTCGAGCTGCATCGAGGACACCCCGATGTCCATTGCAACACCATCGACTTGCCCCACGCCGGCTTCAGCGAGTGCAGAAACCATTTCAGAAAAGCGATTGGGGTGCAGAATCAATCGCGGCGGGGAGCTCTTAGCCTCGTCCCAGCTCTGACCATTGCGGACCGCATCAGGATCGCGATCGAAGGCGTGAACCGTCGCACCGCGGTCAAGCAGCGCACGGGTGTAGCCACCCGCGCCAAAGGTCGCGTCAACAATCACGTCACCGGGCTGTGGATCGAGCGCCTCAATCACTTCATCGAGTAAAACGGGAATGTGCGGGGGTTGCGTCATTTGCGCCTCCCCTTTGCAGCGGCTTCCGCGATCAGGCTGGCGCAGGCAGCTTGGGCAGCCTCCCATCGTTCGCCCATCGACTTCAGCTGGTCCGGGTTCCAAATCGTGAAGAACCGACCTCCACCCTGGAAATAGAGCCCATCGTCGATCAGCGCGAGCGAGCGCAAATGATCGGGCATGACAAAGCGCCCACTGTCATCGAATGGGATCTGGGCATAGCCGAACAGGTCCATCGCCCGCAGATCGCGATCAAATTCCTCGCCCGTGCGGATTGCGCGTTCTTCTTCGCGGTCGAGCTGAGCCTCAAGTTCAGCCTGGCGTGATAGGCCAAAGCCGATCAGGCATTTCCAGCGCTCATGCTTGGCCAAGCAAAGGATCCGCCCTTCGGAGCTTTCCTTTACCGCCTTTCGGAACAAGGGAGGGAGCACAAAGCGACCCTTATCGCCCGCGGGCGAATACGCTTGGCCACTGTACCCGGCGAACGACACCGATATACCTCCCCAAAAACCCCAAACACACGGAGCTCTACCCTCGCCCCGCCACAGACACGCCTTCCCCGCTGCCGACCGCGCGCGAACGCAGACAGCTCGCCGACCCAAAACGAGCGGCGCAGCACAAACAGACATGTTTGATGGAAGGCGGTAATATCGCGGAACCAGACGGGAAGAAAGGGATTTTTACGGGATTTCACGGGATAAGATGGTAAATATCTGATTTACCAATATTTATTGAATATCTACATTTCTCCAAACGTCCCTCAGATGCGTTGGAATGAGCTGGATTCAGCCATTGAGAGGCCGACTCATTACAGGAATCGAGCAGGAATTGGGGCCTTTCCCGCAAAATCCCCGATCGCGATTCTCCCTCACGATTTCGGTGCAAGACCCTGAGAAAAAGCGAAATTCAGGAGATTGCGGATCATGTCGATTGAGCCCGGCCCTTCAGGGCGATCCTCAAGCCAATGCTCGAACACGGCGGCATCAGCGACAATTGTGACACTTCCTGCTCCAATTCGGCATTTCGCGATGACTTCGCTAGCAGCGCTAACGCAGTCCGCATCCTCTTCGCGTGCGACCCTGCCGGCTGACAGAACGGGAAATGCGCCCTCTCCAGAGCCTCCAATTGCACGTCAGCATCAATAGCGTGTCCGTGATACGAGTGGTCCTCGTATGCGATCGCCATACCCCAACGATCGATCACTGGTGGAATGCTGGCCGAGGCAGTCGGTCGCCTCGGGTCTCCGAAGGGCACCGGGTAATCAAGTGTCAGAGCCGGGTCGAGCGCAATCAGGAGTTCGCCGCCCGCCCTCACCCAATTGTCCAAAGCAACATTGTCTGCAGGAGAGAGACCGCGTGGTTGAATAATCGCCAGTTTCGTGAGGCCTGCAAGCGGGTCGATCTCTGGAGCATCGGGATCCAAGTCGGGGATCGGTGACAGAGTGTCCAAGGGCACCAAGCGATAGGATTGCTCCAGGGCGGCACGCTGCCAAGGGATCGCAACATCACCTCCAGCCAGGTCAGACACGCCGGTCCCAAGCGGCCAATAGAGTGGCAGGCCGGTCATCAGGCCGAGTTCTGCCTCGGGCATTTCAGGGGGATTATCTGGAAAAGCGCAGCAGACTTTCTGACGCTCAACAAAGTACCAAATGCCCGCGCCACCAAGCGCGAGCACCAACCCGGCCAGCAGCAGAAACCTAAGGCGCCGGGACATCGTCCGGGACGACATCGGTTCCTGCGCCTTGTTCCGGGATAAGCGCCGGCTCTTGCGCCGGGGTCGGATCCGGTTCAGCGGGAATGTCAGGAACGACCCCGGCATCGGCCAATGGATCAGTTTGCTGTGGCGTATCGACCGGCTCCGTAGTCGGTGCCGCCTCAGGCACTGCAGAATCGTCGATGCTTTGTGCTCTCCCTTGGATCACGCTCGCCAGACCAACTAGCAAAACCATGCCGGCCAGACCCGAAAGTCCGACTTGCAAACGCTGCATTGCCTCGCCCTTCGTGCCGCCTAGCGGAGCGCCCTCGCGCGCGGCTTGGTCAGCAATGGTGCCGCTGGCAGGTGTAGGAGATTGGTCGACCATGGCCCCGCTTTATCACGCAGACTCGAGCCAGTCGAACACTGGAAGCTCTTTGCTCGCCAGCCATTCCGCATTGTAGAGCGTAGACAGATAGCGAAAGCCGGTGTCGCACAGGATTGTCGCGACTTGCGGATTGTCTCGCCCTTCAGCGACCAGCTGCTTGCCAAGCTCAATTGCCCCAGCAACATTGATCCCGCTCGAAAGGCCGAGGCACAGCCCCTCTTCACGCAGAAGGCGCTCAACCCACACCATGCCTTCCTCATCCGAGATACGGAATTGGGTGTCGATCGGTGCGCCTTCGAGGTTGGCTGTGATGCGGCCCTGCCCAATCCCTTCGGCAACCGAAGAACCTTCGCTCTTGAGCTCGCCATGGGCGTAGTAATTGTACAAGGCCGCGCCATGCGGATCGGTCAGCGCGATCCGCACGTCTTCGCTCTTCTCCTTAAGGCCCATGCCCACGCCGGCAATCGTGCCTCCGGTACCGGCGGCGCAGGTGAAGCCATCGATCTTGCCTTCGAGCTGCTCCCACAGCTCCTGACTGGTGCCCTCGATATGCGCCTTGCGATTGGCGACATTGTCGAACTGGCCGGCCCAGATCGCGCCCTCGGTTTCCTCCGCCATGCGCCGTGAGACATGCTGGAAATGGCACGGATCGGCGTATTTGGTAGGCGGGACCAGAACCAGCTCGGCCCCCAGCGCGCGGAGCGTGTCCATCTTCTCCTTGGACTGGTTGTTGGGCATGACGATGACCGTCTTATAGCCCAAGGCATTGGCAACCAGCGCGATCCCGATCCCGGTGTTGCCTGCGGTGCCTTCGATAACTGTGCCGCCAGGTTTTAATTCGCCGCGTGCCTCAGCATCGCGGATCATGTAAAGTGCCGCGCGATCTTTGACCGACGATCCGGGGTTAGCGAACTCGCACTTCCCCCAAATGTCACAGCCGGCTGCTTCGCTGGGCCCGGTCAGGCGCACCAGCGGTGTGTTTCCAATAAGGGCGAGCGTATCGCCAATAGGTTGAGTGATGTTCATGCCCGCTGAACTAGGTGCTCAGCGCGCGTGGGGCAACGTATAAGCGCTTGCCCGGGATAAAGCTTGGTTTGGTAGGGCCCAAGCCACCCGCGCCCTCCACCCTTCCACCCGGAGCCTACCGGGATATCATCCGGGTGGAAGGGTGGAGGGCGCGGGTGGAGATGCCAGCCTGCAGCGAAGGCTGCAGGCACGCAAAAAACCGATTAATCTTCAGCCGCGATAGTCACTTTGAGGCCGTCGAGATCGCTCGTGAACGGGATCTGACACGAAAGACGCGAGGTCTCGGTGCGGTGTTCGCTGCTTTCCAGCAGATCATCCTCATCGTCGCTCATTGCAGGAAGGCTGTCGGTCGCACCGCCATCAATGTGGATGTGGCAAGTCGCGCAAGAGCAGCAGCCGCCGCACAGCGCTAGCAATTCATCAAAGCCATTGTCACGAATGGCTTCCATAACCGTCAGGCCGTCTTCGACCTCGATTTCGCTCGTTTCACCTTCGCGGTTGGTGACGATCAGCTTCGGCATGAATTCAAATTCCTCTTGGGTTGCCCGTCTAGTCTAACGACATTGGCGCGGCTCTATCGAACTGCAAGCCGCGCTGCTAGGGCCTGATTTCAGCATTTGCAAGCTAAGGGATTTGGTAGTGGGATTGCCGCAGTCAACATTGGAAGCGCATCTTGATGCAGTGGCTTCAACCGACAAAGCCATTGCTGGGCTCATTGAGAGGCTCGGATATCCCGAAACGCGGATCCGGCCGCGCGGCTACAAGACCCTACTCCGCACCATCGTCGGGCAGCAGGTCTCCGTCGCGGCGGCGACGTCTATGTGGAACAAGCTCGAAGCCGAGTTGGGCGAGGATTTCAAACCGACCTGCATTCTAGAGCGCGATTTCGACACGCTGCGTGCCTGCGGCCTGTCACGGCAGAAGCAAGGCTATGCCCGCAGCCTGTGCGAGCTGGTTGCGGCGGGTGAGCTCGATTTCGACAATCTGCCAGCTGGCGACGAAGAGGCCATTACCGAGCTGACAAGGATCAAGGGCATTGGGCGCTGGTCCGCGGAAATCTATCTGCTGTTTGCCGAAGGCCGCGCCGACATTTGGCCTGCCGGCGATCTTGCCGTGCAAAAGGCTGTGGGACAGCTGCATAGCCTCGACGAGAAGCCTGATGAGAAAGAGACCCGCGCGCTGGCCGAAAAGTGGCAGCCCTATCGTGGCGCAATGGCGGTGTTCGCCTGGCACATGTACAATAACTCGGCGCTCTGACTCACTGCCAGAAGCTTTTGCATTCGCGATAGGCGACGACAAGTGTCTGAGGGACCTGAATAACATCGCTCGGGCTCGCCTTCGGATCGACTTGAGCCCACGCCTGAATACCCAGCTTCGCAATGTCGCAGACATACTCGGTGAATGCGCTCTCCCGTTCCAAGAGATGCAATACCGAAATGGCGTTGGCCTGACTGGCTTGCATCCAATAGAGCCTCCGTCTGGCTGGGCTGTGGCTGTCGCTGCGCTGAGCCTCTACGATCGCTCGGTCAAAAGCGGTAATGCAGGTCGCAAAGTGCTTTTCTTTCCCGGCTGCATCAAGGTTCGCTGGCGCTTCAACGCAAGCCTTCAGCAGCGAATCCGCTTCGTTTTCTTTTGCAGAGGCGGGCGACGCCAGAAGCGGCACAATCCATAGCAGAAGATATCGCAATTCATCTCTCCCTTTGCGCTGCCTAGTGCGCAATTCGTCGCCAGACTTGCATTGATGCGACAACGACGCGCGCCAAAAACAGTTGCTCCCACGAGAGGTCACTCAAGCCAGCGATCATTCTCTCGCGAGCTGAAATAGCTGTAGGTGAAGTTTGGAATCTCGCCATCATAGTGCCGGTCGATCCGAGACATTATCTGGTACATCATCTGCCGCGCCGCAGCCTTTTTGTATCCACTCAACTCCGCCGATCGGCGATCGTAGACTCCCAAAGTTTCTCTCAGCGGACCATAGGCATTGGCCACATTGGAGCGCGTTTTGGCAGCGAGAAGGTCTGGCGCGATCGTAGACAAGATGAGGTTACGGGTCGCAGGATAGATATGGAAATGTGTACCCAGCACCGCCAGGTCTTCTGCATCACCGCTCCACAAGGCTTTGGCGTCGATCTTGGTTGTAGCAACCACATAGCCGAGCATGGTGCGGCAGGCCTCTCCCGCGGTCGGCATTGAAATCGGACCGTCAGCGGTGTCAACGTCAACCCGCGCCAGATCGCTCCGCTGCAATTTCCGCACCCAATCCTTCTCCGCGACGGTGAGTTTCTTGTCTTCGGTAAGCGTGAGCGCGACCTTGGCACATTGCTTCTCGTCCAACGCTTCTTCGGCCGCAGATAGCGTCCGGACAACACTCTGCTGCGCCGGGGACAAAGAAGTTGTCTTCCCATCCAGCTGTGCAGAAGCCGGAGCGGCCAGAAACAGTGCCGCGAGGGCAACCAAAGTTCGCATCAATTCTCTCCCATTGGCTTGCGCAGCTACCCCGGTCATTTTCTCAAGTCTTGTACAAATACGTCGGCCGACCATCGCACATCTGACACCCATTTGACTTTCGTCCCCGTGATACCAAATTCGCTTGTGGGACGAGATGAAGCGTGTATTAATTAAATAATACACCTGTTCAATTGAGAGGACCCCTATGACCACCTTCACCCGCACCACCAAGCTGCTGGCCACCTTTGCTGCCGCCAGCGCGATGGCCATTCCGGCAACGCTTTCCGCCGACAACACCGCAACGCAGGGAACAACAATGACGACAGAAGCCGAAGCCGCTCCGCTGATCTCTCGAGACGCCCTGTTTGGCAATCCAACCAAGGCACAAGGACGCTTGAGCCCTGACGGCAAATACCTCAGCTGGCTTGCGCCCAGCAATGATGTGCTGAACATCTGGGTCGCCCCACGCGACAATCCTGATGCCGGCAAAGTGATTACGACAGCGACGGACCGACCGATCCGTCAGCACATGTGGTCACCCGAATCCAACAGCGTCATGTACATCCAGGACAAAGGCGGTGATGAGAATTTCCTCCTGTACAAGATTGATATCGAGACCGGTGAAGAAACCACGCTGACCCCGTTCGAGAACACCCGGGTGCAGATCATTGGTGGCTCGGAAACCATCAAGGACAAGATCCTTGTCGGCCTGAACAACCGCAATCCGCAATTCCACGATGTTCACATGCTCGATCTCAACACAGGCGAACTCACCCTGGTTTACGAGAATGAAGGGTATGCCGGATTCATGGCCGACGACACCCTGACTCTCCGGATGGCCCTTCGTCAGAATGCAGAGGGCGGCACTGACTATTTCCAGATCACAGACAATGTAGTGTCGGAAGAAGCTTTTGAGTCCACCGCGATGGAGGACTCGCTGACAACCTCGCCAGCCGGATACACCACCGATGGCTCGATCCTCTACTGGCTCGACAGCCGCGGTCGCAACACGGCAGCCTTGTTCGCGCAAGACACCGCAACCGGAGAGAAGTCCCTGATTGCTGAGGATGACAAGGCCGATCTTGGTGGCACAATCCGTGATCCGAAGACGGGCGTGGTTGAGGCCTATTCGGTCAATTACCTCACCAACACATGGACGGCGATCGATCCGGAGCTCGGCGCAGCACTCGATTGGCTCGATGAGCGCCTAGAAGGCGAATTCGGGATTTCGAGCCGCACCGATGACGACAAGACCTGGATCGTCTGGAACGATCCGCTGACCGCCCCGAGCGGTAGCTACATCTTCGACCGCGAAGCCGAGACACTGACGCCGTTCTACGTCACCCGGCCGGAATTGGAAGGCGCGCCATTGCAGCCAATGCATCCGGTCGAGATCACCAGCCGTGACGGCCTGACTCTCCCATCCTATCTGACACTGCCGGTTGGTAGCGATGCTGACGGTGACGGACGCCCCACAGCGGAAGTGCCAATGGTGCTGTTGGTCCATGGCGGCCCCTGGGCACGCGACAATTATGGATTCTCGAGCACGGTCCAATGGCTCGCTAACCGCGGCTATGCTGTTCTACAAGTCAACTTCCGTGGCTCGACCGGCTTCGGCAAGGACTTCCTCAACGCAGGCAACAAAGAGTGGGGCCTGAAAATGCATGACGACCTGATCGATGCAACCGATTGGGCGATTGCAGAAGGCATCACCGGGGCTGATCAGGTCGCGATCATGGGTGGATCCTATGGTGGCTATGCGACCCTCGCAGGCCTGGCCTTCACTCCAGAGAAGTTTGCATGCGGGGTCGACATCGTAGGCCCCTCTAATCTGGAGACTTTGCTTTCGACCATCCCACCTTATTGGGCTCCGATCGTGAAGATCTTCCATGAGCGGATGGGCGATCCGAACACCGAAGAAGGTCTCGCCCTACTCAAGGCCGCGAGCCCGCTGTACAAGGCGGATCAGATCATCAAGCCGCTGCTGATCGCGCAGGGCGCCAATGATCCACGGGTGAAGCAGGCCGAAAGTGACCAGATTGTTGGCGCGATGAAGGAAGCCGGTATTCCGGTGACTTACGTGCTGTATCCAGACGAAGGCCACGGCTTTGCCAAGCCTGACAACAACATCTCGTTCTATGCGATCTCTGAGAACTTCCTGTCAGAATGCCTCGGAGGCCGTTCCGAGCCGCTCGGTGATGTGCTTGAGCCATCCACGGCCGAGATCGTAGAAGGCGCGGAGCATGTCCAGGGGCTGGAAGAAGCCCTCGGCGGCTAAGAATATTACTGACATACTTGTCAGTAGCTGACATAGAGACCGCGCGGAGCTATGGCTTTGCGCGGTTTTCTTTTGGGAGAGGGATCAGATGGCCGAACGGCGCTCAATTTTCATCACGGGTGGTGGCTCTGGCATTGGCCGTGAGGTTGCACGATACTTCGGAGAACGCGGCTGGTTCGTTGGCATCGCCGATATCAACGTCGAGGGGATGGAAGACACGCTCGGCCTGATTCCGGGCGGCTTCAAATATATGCACAAGCTCGACGTCCGCGATCGAGCCGCCTGGGACCAAGCCCTCGAAGCCTTTTCAACCGCAGCGGGCGGTCAGATCGACGTGGTGTTTAACAATGCCGGTATCGCGCATGGCGGCCCGATCATCGACAACACCGAGAGTGAGGTCGAGGGCCTGCTCGACATCAACGTCAAGGGCGTGGTCTATGGCGCGCAAGCGTCGCACGCCCACCTCAAGAAAAGCGCGCCGGGCTCGGTTCTGATCAACACCGCCAGTCTGGCCGGGATCATCGGCGCGCCCAATTTGGCGATCTATTCAGCAACCAAATGGGCAGTGCGCGGACTAAGTCGTAGCCTCGATGCCGAATGGGCCGAGGATGGCATCAAGGTCACCGCACTGTGCCCCGGCTTTATCGATACGCCGATCATTGAGCTTACCGCGCCGGAATCCAATCAATCGGTCAAGGAGACACTGGAAGAATCCGGTGTGGAGGTTTCTCCGGTCAGCACCGTCGGCCCGGTGGTGTGGGAGGCCGTGCACGGCGACAAGCTCGACTACACTGTCGGCAAGATGGCCAGTCGCTTGTTGTTTCTGACCCGCTGGCTGCCTGGCAAAGTGCGCAAGGAAATGCGCAAGAACGGCGTCGGGGCGGAAATCTAGCCCAGCGCGGCTATAGCCTCGACCATCGTAACATCGCGCGCGGACAATCCGCTCGCGTCGTGCGTTGTCAGCGTTATCTCGACCCGATTGTAGACATTGAACCATTCAGGGTGATGGTCCTGCTTCTCTGCGAGCAGCGCCACTCGGTTCATAAAGCCCCAGGCTTCGGAGAAGTCGCCGAACTTAAAGGTCCGCTCGATCGCCTTGCCTTCGCGGCTCAGGCTCCATTCGGGATGCGCCGCGAGCATTGCATCACGTTCAGCGTCAGTCAGTTCGGGCACAGCAGACATTCGAGGTCTCCACAGACATAAGTTGTTCGCAAAAAGGCTTTCCCCTAACGCGCGAGAGCATGCAAGCTCGAACTGCCCCTTCGCTGTCAGCCGATGCGCTCGCCTGTCGTCGTGGCGACCGTGTGTTGTTCCGCGGTCTCTCATTGGAGCTGAGCGCGGGCGAAGCACTCCACATCACCGGCAGCAATGGCAGCGGCAAGACGACCCTGATCCGCGCATTGGCCGGCCTGCTTGAGCCCTTTGCTGGCGAGGTAGCAACGAGTGGCGCGATTGGACTGCTGGACGAACGCCCTGGTCTCGATCCCGACCTGCCTTTGGGCAAAGCGCTGTCGTTCTGGGAGCGGGTTGATCAATGCGACGATCCGAGCGAAGCTTTCGCAAGGCTGGGTCTGACCAATCTGCTCGAAGTGCCGGTGCGCTATCTTTCGACCGGACAACGCAAGCGCGCCGCGCTCGCCAGCCTGCTCAACCGAGCCGTGCCGATCTGGTTGCTCGACGAGCCGCTGAGCGGGCTCGATCACGCAGCAATTGCGCAAGTCACTGGCTTGATTGAGAGCCATGTCGCGGCTGGCGGGATTGCGTTGATCGCCTCGCACCAGGATCTGGCAATTCAAGGGCTCAAGACTCTCGCGATCGAGGATTTCCAGCCGTGATCCTTGCTCTGCTCAAACGCGATCTGTCGAAGTTCTTCCCCTTTGCTGGCGGTGGCGCAGCTCTGCCCGTGGTGTTCTTTCTTGCCGTGGCGATGCTCTATCCTTTTGCGGTCGGGCCCGATGCGCCCTTGCTCGCCCGCACCGGTGGCGGCGTCGTCTGGATTGCGGCCTTGTTGGCGGCGATCCTACCGCTCGACAAACTGGTGGCGCAGGACATTGAGCTAGGCGTGTTCGATCAGCTTCGCCTGCGCGGGATCAGCGAGGAAATCACCATGGTGGTCAGATTGCTCGCCCATTGGCTAAGCTTTGGACCGCCGCTGCTGATCGCGACCTTTCCGGCTGCGGCGCTGCTCAATCTCGAAGGGGAAAGCCTGCGGTTGCTCCTACTGGGTTTGCTGGCAGGCACGCCTGGGCTCGCTGCCATAGGCCTAATGATCGCAGCCCTCACCGCCAGCCTGCGCGCGGGCGCAGCGCTGTCGGGCCTGCTGCTGATACCACTCGCACTGCCGATCCTGATATTCGGGGCCGGTGCATTGGCGCGAGGAGATGGTGCGAGCCTTGGCTTTGTCGCCGCGATCAGTCTCTTACTGGTGGCTATCGCTCCCTTTGCCGCTGGAGCCGCCATTCGGGCGACGCGCTGACTAGGCAGGCACCTCGGCCATTGTTGTTCGCTTGCGCCGCTCAAGAGCGTCCTCAAACTCGCGCCTGGCAGAAGCCCGCATGCGCGGCAAAAGGATCGCGAGATGCTGGTGAACGCCGCGCTCCTGATCTGCCCAGCTGGGCTGCTCAAGCGCTTCGACCTCGGCGAGATAGTCGATCCAGTAGCGGCTGACGATCCAAAGCGATCGCGCCAAGCTTTCGAAATCGACCTCCTGCTCGACGAACATTCCCTCTGCCTCCGCACGCTTCAGCAGAGCTGTGAGGTCGCCCAGATCAGCCCTGAGCTGCGAGTCCGGTCGTTGGCCGATCGGCCCGCCAGCATAATGCCGGTGGTCACGCAACACGAAGCGGAACCGCCAGGTCACCTCCAGCCCGAACAACACCTGCTCGAGGTAATCCTCCGCCAGAGTGCCCGGGACCAGTTTGGCGCGCCGCTGCTGCATCATCAGCAGCAGATCATCTTCGATCGCCATCGCGAGCGCCTGTTTGGTCGGGAAGTGATAGGTCAGATTGCCCTGCGACATACCGAGTGAGGCCGCAATTTCGGTCACCGAAGTGGTTGCATACCCCTTGGCATTGAACAGCTTCCGGCTCGCTTCGAGGATCCGGCTGGCGGTGGCTGATCTCTTGGTCATCCGATCCCCTCTGCCTCCTGTGTTTCGGCCTGCAAATGGCCGGGGGTTGCAAATTAGGATGTAATACCTAAAATTAGGTTTGGCTACCTAATTCGCGATTCGCGATGTTGAAAACCGGGGGCAAGGGAGAGGCTCAATGAGAGCGACACAGCAAAGGCACATTGTGATCGTCGGCGGCGGCACCGCTGGCTCTGTCCTGGCATCGCGGCTAAGTGAGGACCCGCGCTTCGCGGTCACTCTGCTCGAAGCCGGTCCCGATGAGAGCGCCTATAACGCCTCAGTGAAGGAGCCTTCTCGCGCGCCAGAAGCCTGGCTTGGCCTCTGCCCGATCGAACGGACCATCATGCACACCGCGCAAAATCCGATCCCGATCCTGCAGGGTCGAATGCTTGGCGGGACCTCGGCCACCAACGGCCTCGCCACTTTGCGCGGGCTGCCGGAAGATTATGACGGCTGGGCCGCGGGCGGCTTGGAAGGCTGGGGTTGGGATGACGTTGTCGAGACCTTCAAATCGGTCGAAACAGATCGCGACTTCCCCGCCTCCCCCCTGCATGGCGACAGCGGACCGCTGACAGTGAGACGTTGGCGCCGCGATGAGACGAGCCACGCACAGCTCGCCTTTTATGATGGCATGGTGGAGACCGGAAATGCTGTCGCAGGGGATATCAATGATCCCAGCCAGCTGCCCGGGATTGGCGTGTTCCCGGTGACCATTGACCGCGAGAGCCAGCGGCTGACCACCAGCCTTGCCTTTCTCTCACCTGAAGTCCGCGCGCGCGACAGTCTGACCATTCGGACCGACTGTCCGGTCGCCACCATCGCGGTCGATGGGGTCAGTGCACGCGGCGTCACCTTGCATAGCGGCGAGATGATTGAAGCGGATGAGGTGATCCTTTCGACCGGGGCGCTGTTCTCGCCCATCGTGCTGATGCGCTCGGGCATCGGACCCGCAGCACATCTGCAAGACCATGGCATAGCCGTGAAGGCGGACCTGCCGGTTGGCGAGAGCCTGCATGACCATCTCGGACCCGGCGTGCCCTATCGCCACGAGGGGCCTCGTGGTGGAACTGCCGGTCCCGCGCAATCGCTCTACATCGGCGCTTCGAATGGACGGGACGTTGACTATCACCTGTTCCCGATTGCCCCTCCTCCGGGCGATGGCCCGGTGGATTTCAACATGGCGGCCTTTCTGCTGCGATCGTCCGGCAAAGGTAGCGTCCGGCTGGGCGACACGCCCGAGGCCGATCCGATCGTGACCGCTCCGCCCCTGCCAGACGACGGAGTCGAGCGGTTACGCCATGCCTTTCAGAAGCTTGCCGCCTGGGAGGCTTCAGAGGCCTTCAAGCAATCGGGCTGCGTCCCCCTGGTGCCGAGCGATCTGTCGCGTCCTGATGCCGCTGAAGTGGCACTGGAGCGTGGGTTGATGAGTTATGGTCATATGACCAGCTCATGCCCGATGGGCAAAGTGCTCGACGCCGATTGCCGCGTGCTCGGCATCTCTGGTCTGCGCGTGGTCGACGCCTCGGTCATGCCGACCATCCCTTCCGGCAATACCTATCTCGGCTGCGTCATGATTGCCGAGCGCGTGGCCGCCAAAATCAAGGCCAATCCCAACTAGGAAAAGAATTCAGGCGACGCTCAGATGCGCGTCCGTCGATACAAGGAGAATTGCAATGGATCTGCAAATTCAGGGAAAGAAAGCGATCATGGCTGGCGGCAGCGCCGGCATGGGTCGCGCCACTGCCGAGCGGCTGGCCGAAGCTGGGGTTGAGCTGGTCATCACCGCCCGCGGCGAGGAGCGGCTGACCAAGGCGGCCGAAGAAATCTCGGCAAAATATGGCGCCAGTGTCACCCCAGTCGTGGCCGACAGCTCAACCGAGGAAGGCCGCGCCGCGCTGTTCGCCGCCTGTCCCGATCCCGATATTCTCGCGATCACGATCAAGCCACCAGATCCCAATGGCGACTTCCTCAAGGTCTCACCCGAGATGTGGCGGGATTCGATCGATACCGCGCTGATCGGACCGATCGAAATCATGCGCAATTACATCCCGGTGATGAAGGAGAAAGGCTGGGGCCGGATCGTCAACATCGCCACATTCTCAGCCAAGAACCCAATGATCTGGCGGCTGATGTCAGGCCCGGCTCGATCGGCACTGCTCAACTACACCGCCAGTGTCTCGCGCGAGGTCGCCCCGCATGGGGTGATCATGAACAACCTGCTGCCGGGCATGTTCGCGACCGAGGGCGCTTCGGAGATCATGGGCGCCTATGCCAACGCCTTCGATCTGGAGATGAATCCAGAGGTGATCCGCGAGCATTTCCAGAAGCACAACCATATCCCGGCCGGGTTTATGGGTGATGCTGACGATCTCGCACCGATGGCGGCGCTGCTGTGCAGCCAGTTGGCGCGTTTCATCGTCGGGCAGAATATCGTCATCGATGGTGGCCAGCACAGCTCCATCTTCTAAGCTGATCGGCGGGAGGATCGCATGAAAGTCTACGGTTCGCGCATTTCCTATTACACCGGGAAGCTGGAAGCCTATCTGCGTTACAAGGGCATCGACTACACGCTGCTGCCGACGCCCTATGACAAGGCAAAGATGCTGCGCGAAAAGGTCGGCGCGGTGCAAATGCCGATCGTCGATGATGACGGCACCTGGATGTCGGACACCACGCCGATCATCGAGCATCTGGAGACGCAGGTCCTCGATCGTCCAGTGATACCCACCAACCCGGTGGTGCGCTTCCTCGCCTATCTGATCGAAGACTACGGCGATGAATGGCTGTGGCGCTCGGCCATGTATTACCGTTGGTGGTACAGCTATGATCGGATGCTCGCGTCGAGCACGCTGACCGACGAACTGACCAATCACGTCAAGGCGCCACGCTTTATGCGGCGGAGGATGATCGTGCGGCGTCAGGTCCGGCATTATGTTGAGCGCGATGGCGTGACCGAAGCCAATCATCACCATTCGCAGGAGACATACTTCAACGCGCTTGACGCTATGTCAGCCATGCTCGAGCACCGGCCTTTCCTGCTCGGCAATGCGCCGAGCTTCGCGGACTACGGAATGATGGGACCGATGTTCCGCCACTACGGGCAGGACCCCACCCCGCAAGAGATCATGCGAACCAGAGCCCCAGCAGTCTACGAATGGGTCGCGCGCATGTGGCATGCGCAGGACACTCGATCGCCCGAATTTGTGAGCGATATGCCGGAGGATTCCGTGGCGCTGCTGCGCGAGGCCTGCGAGTGCCACCTTGGCCAACTCGAAGCCAATGCGGGGGCCTTTGCCGCGGATCAACCGCGCTTTGACATGGAGATTCAAGGGATCGCCTATCGCAGCATTGCAACCTCGCAATATCGGGTCTGGTGCCTCGAAGAATTGCGTCGGCGGTTCGCCGAATTGAGCGCCGAGAATCAATCCAAGGTTCAAGCCCTGCTGCCGTTCGATCACGCCGATATTTTGTGGAGCGATGCGGTACCCGCCCAGTCGAATTTCAACACCGACGGCCACTTGCCATTTGGCAAAGCGATCAATGTCTTTGAAGGCGGATTGCCCTAGCATTCTTGCAAGCCTTGGGAGCAAGTTGAGGACACCAGCGTTAGGAACGCATGCGCGCGCCAAGCACTCACCGTCACGGACATATTCTGCTGGGCCGAATTGCCCTCGCGCTGTTGGTCTTCACCATATTTGCCTTCGCCCTCAAGGTGATAGTGCACCCAGAGCGGGCCGCGCGTTACACTCCACTGGTCAATTTTCATGCCCTGACCATGCTGGCCTGGATGGGACTGCTGGCAGGCCAAGCCTATCTTGCGGCGGCAGGCAATATGAAGCTGCACCGCGCGCTTGGGCAGGCATCGATAGCCCTCGTCGGAGCGATGACAGTCTCGGGCGCGATGGTGGCGGTCAACATCGCGCAAGAGCTGGGGCGACCGGAGGTCGCGATCGTCAATATCGCTGCCTTCGCAACCTTTCTCCCGCTCTATTTCGCCGCGGTGCATTTCGCGCGCAACCATCGGGTCGAAGCACATCGGCAAGCCATGTTGATAGGGACGCTGGCCTTCATGACACCGGTCTATGCTCGGATCACAGATGTGCTCGGACTTCCCCCACAGGTCGCAATCGGGATCCAGCCGCCGCTGACCATTGCGATTGCCATCGGGTATGATTGGCTCACCCAACACCGAATTGCCCGCGAAACCACCGCCATGCTCGGCTTTTCCATCGCAGTGATTGTCGTGATGGTCGGCGTGCTGTCGATCTGGTTCCTGTAGCCGAGCTCAGTCAATTGCATTGACCGGACCGGCGCGTTACGCCTCCCTTAATAAAACCAGGCACCGGCCATCGGGCCCGCTCAGGGAGGATTTCACGCCATGGCACTCAAGTTGCACTATGCACCCAACAGCAGAGCCAGCCGTATCAGCTGGCTGCTCGAAGAGCTGGAGCTGCCCTACGAGCTCAATCGAATGGATTTCCATCCCAAGGATCTGAAATCGGATGAGCATCGCAAGCGCCATCCGCTGGGCCGGATTCCGGTTCTAGAAGATGGCGATGTGCAGATCTTCGAGTCCGGCGCGATCGTCGAATACATCCTCGAGCGGCACAAGAATGGCGGTCTCAAACCGGCGGTCGATGACCCGCAATTCCCCTACTATCTGCAATGGTTCCACTATTGCGAAGGCATGGTGATGCCGCCGATCAACACGATCGTGGTCCACACTCTACTGCTTCCGCCCGATCGTCAGGATGAGACCGTACGCGACCAGGCCCGACGTCTGCTGACCCGCTCGTGGGGACCGGTTGAAGAAACGCTTGAGGGCAAGGACTACCTGATCGGCGATTTCTCTGGCGCAGATATCATGCTGGGCCACGCCGCTTTCATGAGCAATCGTTTGGGCTGTATCACCGACGAAATGCCCAATCTGAAGGGTTATGTTGAAAGGATCGCTGCGCGTCCTGCCTTCAAAAGGGGCTTTATCAGCTAGGATAATCGAATGAGGTTTGTGGGTTCAATCGCGCTGGCAATGGCAATCGGAACTCTGGCCGAGCCAGCCTTTGCAACCAGCACGTTCTGCAGCGATCCGGATCGAGCCGGTGTCCGCGACAGCGTGATTGTGGCTCTGCCGACCGACAGCATCGATGTCTTCATGCACCGCTTTGATAAGATCGCTGAAAGTATCAATATGCTGACCGGCGCGGTGGTCGCGAGCGATGGTGACGGCACCGTCACCTCAAAGTCACCAATCATGCAGAGTGACGACGTCAGTGTGGTGATCAGCGGGCGCTGGGAGCCCGGCGACTATGCCATCAAGGTAGCTGTCGAGCGGACTTGTATTGCTGACCCTATGTCTCCTTGGCAGCCCTATTGGAGCGGGTTCCTGCGAGAGTTGCGCACGGCAGGATACATAGTGCAGCAACGCAGGTAGTGCTGGTCCTACCTATCAAGTCCGGCCAAAGCTCGATCGAAGTCCCGTGCTATCCTCTGCAAAATGGGCGCAAGCTGCTTCATCTCGAAGGCGTCAGCGCGCGGATCGTAGCGCTCGGGTACAAGGCCTATTGCGATCAGCAGGTCGACCCAGCGCTGATCATCGAAAATCTGGCACTCGGTTCCGACAAATCGGCCGCGGCTGCGGAATTGCTCTAGGATCAATTCCAAGCCCTCGGGCAAGGCGACGTCTTGCAAACTCGCCCACGGCGCGTCCGCACGTCGATTCAGAGCGATCGGCAAAAGGGCAAAATCACGGATTTCCCGCATAACTTGTGCCACTGCCGAATTGTAAGCGGCAGCCTCGCTCGCCATCAACTCGCCCGCAGGGAGGTATTGGACAAGGCGCTGTGCCTGCTCGAGCAAGCACAATGCATCAGCCGAGAATGCTGGCCCCAACTGCCCTGCCGCCTTACCCATACGCACAACATTGCCATGCCATGGAGTCACAGCAAGCGACGCTCGAAACTCTTCGGGCTCCTGACCGAAGCCGACCCAATTGCAAGCCTGCTCGTCAGTCAGCTGATCAGAGCAATAGAGCATCGCATTATCGCGCGCTTCAGCCAAAGGAGTCTCGACCAATAGGGCCCCTGCCATAGCCCGGACGCGCATTTGGGTCTGGCCACTTTCGGGCGCGCCGCTTCCAGCCACAAATCGATCAAATGGAGCCAGAGCTTCGATCAGTTCTGCACCGTCCTCTGTTTCAAGCAATGCAGACAATTGCCCCGACAAATCGGCGAAAAGATGAGCATCGAGTTGGGTCCCGTCACTGAATTGGACGGCTTCAACGGCACCGGTTTCGCCATGTTGGTCGACTTCCACGGGCCTGCCAGAGACTATTGCAACATTCTGGCACTCAGCCCGCTCTGCCAGCCTCTGGGCCAATGCCAGGCGATCATGCTGCACGATCGGGCCAAGCAATCGCAAAGGCGAGTCAGGGTCATCACCGGGCAGATCGAACTTGCCCTGCTCTGCCGCACGGGCAGCAAACTGAAAGGGCCGGTACAAATGACCAAGCCTGCTCGGTTCCTCGTAGGTAATTGCCGCGCGCAATAGAATATGATGCAGTGCTACATCGCCGATCAGCGGCAGGGTTCCTGTTCGAGCGGAGAAGAGGCTCGATCCGTCGCCGTGCCATCCGCTCAACTCTGCCCCAAGAGCCAGCGTACCCTCGCAACCTGTGACGAGTTCATCCTGTCCCAGGCCGAGAGCTTGAAAATAGCCGTGATCCAAAGCCACGCTCTGAGCGGCAGCTAAAGGCGCTTCGTCAGGATCGATCGCCAGTGTCAGTTTGAGATTTGGCGGAGCCAGCTGAAGCAGCAATGCTCCGACCACCCATACATCGGTCTTGCTGCCGAAAAGGGCGATCCTAAGCTCTTTTGCTTCGGTCGACATCAAGCAGCCATATCGTCGAAAACTGCGTTGCTCGAAACAAGGAAATCGCGGTGGGTTGGCATGGCTTCGACGGCCTCTGCCACCGCTTGGCGGATAGCCTCCATTTTCCCAGCGATCTCATCCGCTTCAAGCCTTGCAACTCTTGGGTCGATACCGTGTACGGTGACGTTTTGCCCGATAAAGACAGAAAGCCAACTCGGTGGCTGGAACAATCCAAAGGCATAATCGGGAACAAGTGCGCGCGACTGAAATGCCACAATTTTGGCGGCAAGGGAGTCAGGGATCTCCATCTCCCGCATATCCCGCCAGAACGCGCTGTCATCGCGTTGGTTGGCAACATAATGCAGAATCAGGAAATCCCGGATCCTCTCAAATTCCAAGTCCATCAATCGGTTGTATTCGTCGCGGTCACGATCAGAACAGGCTTGGGTTGGAAACAGTGCAACCAGATTCTGAATGCCGCTCTGGATCAGGTCGATACTGGTGGATTCGAGTGGCTCGAGAAAGCCACCGGACAGCCCAATCGATACGCAATTGCCGTTCCAGAGCCTGTTCCGCTTCCCAGCCTGGAAGAACAATTGCCGCGGTTCGGCAAGCGCTTTGCCTTCAAGACTGCCCATCAATTGGTCGAGTGCATCCTCGTCGGAGATATAGCGGTCACAATAGACATGCCCGTTGCCGACGCGGTGCTGCAAAGGAATGCGCCACTGCCAGCCTGAACTGCGGGCGGTGGCGCGAGTGTAGGGCCGCACCTCCTCGCCAGCTTCGCAGGGCACAGCCCAAGCCCGATTGCACGGCAGCCAGGCGCTCCAATCTTCAAACCCTGTCTGCAGTTCTTGCTCGATCAAAAGCCCGCGAAAACCGGAGCAATCGACGAACAGATCGCCACTGATCGAGACCCCGGATTCAAGCGTGACCGAAACAACGAAACCGCTCTCAGGATCGCGCTCGACCGATACGACCTTCCCTTCGACACGTTTTGCGCCACGCCGCTGCGTCAGGTCAGAGAGAAACGCCCCATAGCGACTCGCGTCCAATTGGAAGGCGTAGGCAAAAGCTTCCAGTGATGCGCTTGGAGTGGCTTCAGGTGGACCAAAACGACCCGCGCGTGCGGCCACGATCGGCAGGCTGAAGGCACCAAAATCCGCCGCATCGCCGAGCGCCCGCTGGTGCAGCCAATAGTGGTGAAAGGGCACCGACTCGATCGCTTCCCCATGGGATCCGAAAGGGTGAATATAGCGATCCCCGATCCGCCCCCAATCCCGGAACTCGATGCCGAGCTTGATCGTCGCGCTCGTCGCGCTCATCAATTCCGCTTCATCGATCCGCAGCGAGCGATTGAACTCGCGGATTTGCGGCAGGGTCGCCTCACCGACACCGACGGTGCCGATCGCATCCGATTCGATCAAAGTGACAGAAACGCCTGCGGGGCCGAGTTGATGGACGAGCGCCGCAGCAGTCATCCAACCAGCGGTTCCCCCTCCTACAATCACGCATTCGCGGATTGGTCGTTCACTGCTTGTCGTCACCTTGCCCCCGCAACGCCTCTAGTAAGGTGGCTTGTCCTTGCCGGTCGGGCTCTTGGTGAAGATCTCGTTCCCATCCTCGGTGATCGCAATCGAGTGCTCGAATTGCGCTGAGAGTGACTTGTCCCGGGTTACTGCAGTCCAGCCATCATTGAGCACCTTGGCCCACGGCTTGCCGAGGTTGATCATCGGTTCGATGGTGAAGAACATACCTGGTTTGAGCTCTGGCCCGGTGCCCGCTTTCGCCGCGTGAACAACCTCTGGTGCATCGTGGAACAGCCGGCCCAAACCGTGCCCGCAGAACTCCCGCACCACGCCATACCGGTATTGGCGTGCATGGGCTTCAATCGCGGCACCGATATCGCCCAAGCGCGCGCCTGGCTGAGCGGCTTCAATACCCAGCATCATGCATTCATAGGTCACTTCGACCAGACGCTTGGCTTTGATCGACGGCTCACCAGCAAAGAACATTCGGGACGTATCACCATGCCAACCATCCAGCAGCGGCGTGACATCGACATTCAGAATGTCGCCTTCTTTCAGAAGCTTCTCACCGGGAATGCCGTGGCAGATCACGTGGTTGATCGAGATGCAGCTGGAATGGGTATAGCCGCGATAGCCTAGCGTGGCCGGCACAGCGCCAGCATCCAGCATCATTTCACGGATAGCAGTGTCGATGCTCTCGGTCGTGACGCCTGGCTGCACCAGATTGGCAACCTCATCCAGGATAGTTGCAGCAAGCCGACCGGCTTTGCGCATACCGTCGAACCCCTCTTCGGTGTGGAGCTTGATTGAACCATCGCGGGTGACCGGCTCGACGCCGTCAATGAGTTGGTATTCTTGCATCACAACCATATAGCGAAAGCCTCGCAACAATGCGAGCGAAACCGGTTCGGCTAGGGACTGTCACTATTGTCGGGTGAAGGCGGATTTGTAGTCGGGCTTGACCACGCCGAGCACCGCTTCGGTCACAGGCAAAGTGACCTCATACGCGCCCTCAGCATAGGATCCTGCCACATAGGGAGCGGCCAACAAGCCGAGGCGATCGAAGCTCTCGCCATTGGACGATCCCAGCAACAGCGTCAGCTCCTCCAGCCCTGGGCATTCCCAGCCAAAGCCGGTTCCCACGTCGGCATCGTCGCCAAATTTCTTCTGCCGTTCGACGTTCAAGCCTTCGCAATAGGGCGATTGCAATACGGACCACAGCTGCTCGGGACTCTCGAAAAGATCTCTGGGGTCGAGTACCGCTTTAGCCTCGCGATCCCACACACTCCCGTAGAACCAATAATTGCCATGCGCCCCGCCAGTGTACTCATAATGATCGGCGGACAGCGACAGGAAACGATCGAGGTTGGCGACGACCTTCCACTCTCGCGAAAAGCTCATCCGCTTGCAGGGCAGGCACTCATCACCGGGAAACTCCTCAAGATTTTCCTGCCAAACGCGCTTCTGGTCGGCCAGCTGCTCAGCCCGCTCCTGCTCAAGCACGGCGACCAATTCAGGGATTGCGCTGACTTGGCGTGGCCAGGAATATTTGAACTCGCGCAATGCCTCCCCGTCTTCAACCGTATCCTCGAAATCCACTGGCTCAAAATCAGGCGCCACGGTCTCAGCAAGCTCCGCGATGCCCGTGTCAGATGCCGGGGCTGCATTGCTTTCCTCAACTCCAACCTCTTGGCTGACTTCAGCCGGAGATGAACAGGCAGCAGCGCCCAAAAGGGTAATGCCAAGTACAAGCGCGACATTGGACAGTTTAAGCAATTTTGCTCTCCCCCAACAAAACATGCGTGACAAGCTTCTGGTCCAAGCTAAGGACGCATCATGACTGATATCGCCGATTTGATCCAGGCCGACCGCGGCCAAGACCGCATCGCCATCCATCTCGCCACCAAAGCCTCGCTTGAGGAATGGCTCAAGACACTCTCTGCCGGACAGAGAGCTTCACTGGCGGGCCAGAAGTTTGAGGGCGGAGCAGGACAAGTCGCGATCGTCCCCGACGGAGATGGATGGTTCGCAGTTGGTGGCGTTACCGATCCGAACAATCTCAAGAGCTATTGCCTGGCCAGCCTGGCCGAGCGGCTCCCAGCAGGTACATACAGCCTGGTCGATGTCGACCCGGGCGCAGCCATGTTTGGCTGGATGACAGCGCATTACCGCTTCACCCGCTATAAGGATGATGAGAAAGCACAGGGCCCGCGGGTTCTCTTGACCAAGCAGGCTGGTAAGATCGCGCCGCTCCTCGCAGAAGCAGAAGCCGAATTGCTGGTCCGCGATCTTGTGAACACTCCGGCCGAGGACATGGGACCAGCCGCGCTCGAAGCGGAATGCAACGCGCTGGCCAAGGAGTTTTCAGCCGAGCTCAAAATGACCCGCGGCGACGACCTGGAGCAAGGCTATCCGATGGTGCACGCGGTTGGACGCGCCGCTGCTCGGCACCACGCACCGCGCCTCAACCATTTGCAATGGGGAAAGAAGGATCACCCGGTTTTGGCGATCGTCGGGAAAGGCGTGTGCTTCGACTCCGGCGGTCTCGACATCAAACCTCCAGTGGGCATGCGGCTGATGAAGAAGGATATGGGCGGCGCCGCCCATGCTATCGCGCTGGCTCGGCTGATCATGCAAGCCAACCTGCCGGTTCGGCTTCACCTGCTTGTTCCCGCGGTGGAGAACGCCATTTCCGGTCCGGCCTTTCGACCCGGCGATGTCCTCAAGTCGCGCAAGGGTCTGACGGTTGAGATCCACAACACCGACGCGGAGGGGCGGCTAATCCTCGGCGATGCTTTGACGCGAGCAAGCGAAGAAAAACCAGATTTGATTGTCGACTTCGCCACTCTCACCGGCGCAGCACGGATTGCCCTTGGCCCAGATTACGCCGCCATGATGGCGCGCAATGACGACACCTCGCAGGCAATCATCGACGCGGGCAAGGCGCATGATGACGAACCCTGGCGGCTGCCTCTTCCTGAAGCCTATTTCGAGTACCTGGCATCAGATGTGGCAGACTTTTCCAATGCCCACGCCAACCCTTACGCCGGTGCGAGCGTCGCCGGGCTGTTCCTCGACAAATTCGTTGGCGATGGAATCGACTGGGTCCATTTCGACACATTCGCATGGCGACCGAGCGCGAAGCCCGGACGGTCCAAAGGCGGTACGGCATATGGCCTGCGAGCAATGTGGCATGCCCTTCAAGCCCGCTACGGCAGAGCCAGCTAGGTTTGGACGGCCCATTCGGGAACCCGCACAAATCCTAAGGTGTTAATGGCTAACTTGCTCGAAAGAGATTGGCCGTATAAGCGGCGCATTGAGCTGGCGCTTCGCGCAGCAGCTCGCCAGAGGGACAGGGGAACCGGCCGAAATGAGCGGCGCTACACAATACACCGTGCCAGAGGGGCCACTCGGTCTCTTGGGACCGGTCGAGAAGCCCGCCCCGGGCACGCTTCCTCTGCGCGGTGACCTCGCGCACATGGCGCTCGCTGGGACACATCTCGCAGCGCATTATGTCATCCCGCACGCGCGGACCATCGCAGCAGGTGGAGCAGATGTGTTCGAGAACACCCGCGACGACAGCCCGATCGTTGCTCGCTTCGAAGGCGATGCGGTGATCGAGGTTCTCGACATTGCAGGCGACTGGATATGGGGCTGCCTTGGTCCCGAAGGTCCAAGCGGCTACATCAAAGCGGATTGCCTCGTCGATTAATGCCGCTAGAGCAGCGGCATGACGACACGCATCTTCATCGACGGCGCCGCTGGCACCACCGGACTCGAAATCCGTGACCGTCTGGCCGGGCGCGCTGAATTCGAACTGCTCGTTCTCGATGATACGCAACGCAAAAATGAGGCTGCGCGCAAAGAGGCGCTGCACGCTGCCGAGATCGCGATCCTGTGCTTGCCAGATGACGCTGCTCGCGAGGCGGTCGAGCTCGCCGCCGGATCGAACACGCGGATTATAGACGCATCGAGCGCCCATCGGGTAGCGGACGGATGGACCTACGGATTTCCCGAAATCGTCGATATCGCCACTGATGAATGCGCGCGCGACAGGATTGCCAACGCGCAGTTTGTTGCCAATCCAGGATGCTACCCGACCGGATTTCTGGCGCTGATGCAGCCGCTGGTTAGAAACGGGGATCTTCCCGCTAATTGGCCTTATACCGTGCACGCGGTGAGCGGATATTCTGGCGGCGGAAAAGCCCTGATCGACCGCTTCGAAGCCGATCCGGAGATCGCCATACGCAACTATGCCCTGGGTGTCAGGCACAAACACCTTGCCGAGATGCAGCAGCACGCAACCTTTGGTGGCCTCGCGTATCCTCCGGTGTTCTCGCCCGCTGTGGTGCCGGCACATCGGGGTATGATCGTGGAAGTCCCGCTCAACCTGGCTGCTATGGGCAGCACGGCGTCTCCACGCTGGCTGTATGAGAACCTGCGCGACTATGTCGGGGGTGGACCCGGTGACTTCCCTCGCCCGCCGGAACCAATGATTGCAGTTCCCAAGCGCCAGGACTACCCATCCGAGCTGCTGCTGCGCTCGACAGATCCCGGTTGGGACGGGCTCGAGCTTTACGTGTTCGCAAACGACAACGAATGGGAAGACACCGACGCCAGCTCGGTGCGGTTGGTGGCGCGGCTCGACAACCTTGGGAAAGGCGCCAGTGGCGCCGCCGTTCAAAACCTCAACATCATGTGCGGTCTACCAGAGACCACCGGGTTGAGGCTTAGCGATCCAAACCTGCCCAAAAAATAGGCAGGTGCCGTCTGCTGCTTAGGCAGGAAATCTGGCTACGAAAGATCATTACGCAGCCAATAGATCGTACGAATGACCCTTGCGCGACTGAGCAAATCAACTAACCAAGATGGTCGTGTCAATTGGCACGATTCTTGGAAAGAATTTGGTAACGATTTGACAGATCAGTCCGCTTTCGCGTGCTCGACCCCGGTCAGATCATTTCAAGAAGACACGCATTCTAGCGTGCAACAGCAGATCTGGGAGTACCGGGCGGATGAAGAAGATCGAGGCGATCATTAAGCCCTTCAAGCTTGATGAAGTGAAAGAGGCCCTGCACGAGATTGGTGTCTCCGGGATCACGGTCACTGAGGCGCGCGGCTTTGGCCGTCAAAAGGGCCACACCGAACTCTACCGCGGGGCGGAGTATGTCGTCGATTTTCTGCCCAAGGTTAAGCTCGAAGTGGTCGTTTCCGACGAACAGGCCGAGCGAGTTGTTGAAGCGGTTGCAGCTTCAGCGCAAACGGGCCGGATCGGCGACGGTAAGATTTTTGTGACCCCCATCGAAACCGCTTTGCGGATCCGCACGGGAGAGACAAACGACGACGCGATCTGATCGCAAGTTTACCTGACTATCATTTCCTCACCTCTCGAGCCGTTTGCCAAGCGGCTTGCACCATGAACAACAAACTGGAGGCAGTTTAACAATGGCAAGTGCAAAAGATGTCCTGAAGATGATCAAGGACGAAGAAATCGAATGGGTCGACCTGCGTTTCACTGACCCGAAGGGCAAGTGGCAGCACCTTTCAATGTGTGCGAGCGTTATGGATGAAGACGCGCTTGAAGACGGCCTGATGTTCGACGGCTCCTCGATCGAAGGCTGGAAGGCGATCAACGAATCCGACATGATCCTCAAGCCGGATTTCGACAGTGTCTACATCGATCCGTTTTCGGCAACGCCGATGATCGCAATCTTCTGTGACATTGTTGAGCCTTCGGATGGTCAGCTCTACGCCCGTGACCCGCGCTCAACTGCGAAGCGCGCTGAGGCCTATCTCAAGTCGACCGGAATTGGCGACACGGTCTATGTCGGGCCGGAACCTGAGTTCTTCATGTTCGACGATGTCCGTTTCGAAGACGGTTATGCCGGATCAGGCTACGCGATTGATGACGTTGAACTTCCGACCAACTCGGGCAAGGAATTCGAGTCAGGCAACATGGCACACCGTCCGCGGGCCAAGGGCGGATACTTCCCGGTTGCTCCTGTCGATAGTGCAATGGACATCCGCGGCGAGATGGTCTCGACCATGATGGAAATGGGCTTGCCGATGGACAAGCACCACCACGAAGTGGCCGCTGCTCAGCACGAGCTGGGCATTACCTTCGCGTCACTGACCAAGTCAGCCGACCAGGTGCAGGTCTATAAGTATGTCGTGCAGCAAGTCGCCCACGCCTATGGCAAGACCGCGACTTTCATGCCGAAGCCGATCAAGGAAGATAACGGTTCGGGCATGCACTCGCACATGTCGATCTGGAAAGATGGCAAGCCGACCTTTGCTGGCGACGAATACGCCGGCCTCTCGGAAAACTGCCTCTATTACATCGGCGGTGTGATCAAGCACGCCAAGGCGGTCAACGCCTTTACCAACGCCACGACCAACAGCTACAAGCGTCTGGTCCCAGGCTTTGAGGCTCCGGTTCTTCTGGCTTACTCGGCTCGCAACCGTTCGGCATCCTGCCGTATCCCGTACGGTGCCGGTGAAAAGGCCAAGCGCGTTGAGTTCCGTTTCCCGGATGCTTTGTCGAACCCTTACCTCGCCTTCTCAGCTCTGCTGATGGCCGGTCTCGACGGGATCGAGAACAAGATCCACCCTGGCGAAGCCATGGACAAGAACCTCTACGATCTGCCGCCGGCAGAGCTCGCCGAAGTTCCGACTGTCTGCGGGTCCCTGCGTGAAGCGCTCGAAGCGCTCGAAGCTGACCATGAGTTCCTGCTCAAGGGTGATGTGTTCTCAAAGGATCAGATCGAAGCCTACATGGAGCTCAAGTGGGAAGAGGTTATCCGCCTCGAAACCACGCCTGCTCCGGTCGAGTTCGACATGTATTACAGCGCGTAAGCGCATTCCGACGCCGCGCCCACACTGGGTGCAGCTAAGGCACAAAAAGGGCCGCTCGGGAAACCGGGCGGCCTTTTGCATGCAGCTTACCTAGGCAGAACCACTTTGACCTCAGGCAAGGAGATTAGGCGTCGGCCAGCATGCCGCGACGATAAGTCGAAACAATCGCCCCGACGATGCTGGTGGCACCTAGCAAGGTGATCCAATCCAGCGCCCCCAATTGGGGAGCAAAGCCCAGGTGCGCGATGATCGACCAAGATCCTCCAGTGAGTAATGTCAGATACATCGCGATGGTGCAGGTCTCGCTGTTTACTCCGACCCACAGCTCATCATAGCGCTTGACCAACTTCCAGCAGGTATAGCCAAAGATCACAGCCAGTGCTGCAATCACGGCGAGCAAGGGCACGTTGCCCGCAAGATCCAGCGGTCCGACTAGAGCCAGCAGGACCATCGCCAAGCCATAGGAAAGACAACCAACCACGCTCAACCACATAGTCTTGCGCTCGTCCTCCCATTCGTCAGCGTCCTCGAACATGTCCATCTTCACGCCAAGAGAGGGCGAAGAGGCGCCGATCGCAACAATCACAGCACACATGAGCAGCATGGCGCCGACCAGGGCGGCCGCGATCTCCGATATCCCTATCGGGTTCAGAAAGGCGCCGCTGGCACGAACCGATGAGCCGGTTTGCAGACCAAGATAAACCAGCACGAACGCTCCCACTGCGCCGATTGCGGCGGAGATGAGGGGGTTCCTGCGAGATTTTCGGGGAGTTTGGTTTGGGGCTTCAAGCTTACTCATGGTTGTCATTCCGTTTCCGGCTCCCAATCATCGATGAACAGTTCAGGTACACTCACTCCGAAGAGCTTCGCCATTCGCAGCGCTAGCGGCAACGAAGGGTCATATTTGTCGGTTTCAACCGCATTGATTGTCTGTCGTGAGACGCCCAGCCGCCGGGCAAGTTCGCCCTGGCTCCAACCGTGCGCTTCACGGTGCAGTTTCAGATGGTTTTCCAACTGCAAACTCTCTCGGTGATTCGCGCCTGTAAAGAGCTCTTTACTGTAAAGAGCGCTTGTCAGTCAAGAGCTCTTTACAGACAGCTGCCGAATTCCAGTGTTAACGTTCATCAAGGTCATGACCGCAAGTTGTGAGAAGTTTCAATGGCGTTACCCTATTGCAACAATTGAAATAGACTCCTTGCGCGGACATGAATAATCGTTGTTTCCAGCTTTCTATTCGTTAGCGTGTTATTCAGAGTTCGATCAGACTCGATCAACAAAGGGGAAACCATGAAAATTTCCAAAGCGCATTTGCGCCAGCGTTCGCTATTGGCGGGGGCAGCCACGCTTGCACTTGCCGCGGGAGCTGTCGCCACGCCAGCTCACGCCATTGTTCCAAACGACAATATCACTCCTGAAGAAGCCGTAGACACCGACGATGAATTCTCCGGTGTTGGCATGTTCTTCCGCAACGACGGTTTTGTCTGCACGGGCTCTTTGATTAACCCACGGACCGTTCTGTTTGCCGCCCACTGTGTCAACGACCGGCCAGAGTCTGATTACGCCGTCGACGGTACCATCCGCTCAGCGTTCTCGTTCAATGTGAATGCGCTTCCTGGCTTCCTCGCTTGGATCAACAACAATTTCACCAGCTTTGCAGATCAGGCTGTCTTCAACGTCAACCAGATCGTTTACGATCCACGCTCGCTGGCGGATCCGGCAGCAGCAGGCTTCCTCGAAGCCGATATCGCTCTTGCAAGCCTGGACACCCCAGCTGCGAACCTTCCGACCTGGTCGCTGCTTTTCTCACCTCTGCCGAGCCCGGACAGCATCGATCCGGTGACCGGCACCGGTTATCACGTCAATATCACTGGCTATGGCCGTTCGGGCTCCGGCACGACCGGCTCCAGCCAAGGTATCGATTGGCGTCGCCGCGCAGCGGAGAACATGCTTGGCTCGCTGACCTCGTTTAACGAGCGCAACACATTCCTGTTCGGAAATGCTTTTGGCGACCTGCCGCAGAGCCTGTACCGGCTCGATTTCGACGATCCGAACAAGACCAACCCGTTTGACTTCAACCTCTACAAGGATGAGCCACTTGCAGGCGAAGGCACCACCGCTGGCGGTGACTCGGGTGGCCCGCTGATCCTTGATGCGGCCAACAACTCATTGTCCGACGAAGATCTCGTGATCGGTGTTCTGTCGGGCGGCTCGCGCTTCTTTGGCGCGCAGGTATTCTCAAGCTATGGTACGGAAAGCTTCTATCAGCCGCTGTATCTCTATTGGGACTACATCGTAGCCAACAACCCTTATCGCTATGTCACCGCCAAAGCGGGTGACGGCAATTGGGAAGACGGATCACACTGGGAAACCACGCTTGATCCCGTCTATCGCATTATCGATGATACTGGCGCGGTAGTGAACGGCCTTCCAACCACGCTCGGAGCGGGGACTGAAGGCGGATCGCCCGATTTCGGTGAAGTCTGCTTCGACCCTGAGGGCGATAACCCTGGCGATGGATGTCAGGATCTCGAAACCGGCGATCTGACGCCTCCTGCCCGCCCCGGACCTGATGGTGGCGAAGGCGGCGAAACCGGCATCGACGCCGGAATTGGCAATAACCTGGGTGTCGTCGACCCGTCCGAACTTCAGGACCTCGCTCTCAATGGCGCTGGTCTGACGCTCGACGGCGTTGAGAACATCGCGATCAGCACTGATTTGAGTGCGCTTGAGTTGGAAGATATCGCGATCAGCACTGGTGTTGAGTTCGCCGAGGAGTCACCCTCTGACGGCGCTGAGATCGTCGAAGACGAAGCGCAAGGCCCAAGCGGCGGCGCACCGGAGTTCACCGACACGGCGAACCCCGACCCAACGCTCGCCAATGGCCTGCCAGGCGCGACCGATTTCGTTCCAGACAATATCGACCCCGATGGCACGGTTGGCCCTCGCTACTATGATGTGACGCTGGCCAATGCTGGCACCACGACCCTGAGCAGCGAAGCGACGATTGACCGGCTTACCGTTCAATCAACAGCTGGTCTCACCATCGCTGGTGACGATGGCGAAGGCGGCGAAGGCGGCAACCTCAACGTTCTGATCGATGTCAGTCAGTTTGGCGGTACAGTGACCGTCGACGGCCAACTGACCTCTGTCGGCGACTACACACTTTTCGGTGGAGCCCTCCAGGGTTCAGGCACGATTACCACTCCGTTCTTGACCAACTTCATGGGCGCGATTTCACCAGGCACGATTGGTGGCATCGATACTCTGACCATCGACGGCAATGTCGTAATGACGGCGGCCTCAAACCTGCTTATCGACATCGACGATGCTGGTAACTCCGACACACTCAACGTGACCGGTGACGCTATCATCCGTGGTGTCGTCGGTGTTGGCGGAGGCATCGCCAATCAAGTGAATGGTCTGGGACAAACCTACACGATCGTAACGGCAGACGGTTCGATCAATGGTACCTTCGTCAGAGGACAAATTGGTGCCATCCTGTCGCAGAGCTTCACCTACGAAGAGAACGCAGTGCTGATGCAAATCAATGCGGCGAGCTACTCAACGGCGATCGATCCGGCGAGCACCACGCAGACGGCCTACGCTCAATTGTTCGACCAGAACCGCGGCAATGCTGCTCTGGCTGGGCTCTTTGGTCTGGACTTCGAAAACAGGGTCACAATTCGTGACACTTTTGAAGGCCTGAACCCGGTCTCTGAAACCACGGTTCGGACCCTTACTGCGCAGTCCTACACTCACATGCAGAACTTCACCTCGAACCGTATGAGGGAAACCGATCGTCGTAGTAACGGCGGCTCAATCGCCACCCTCGGCAGCCCGATCCAGACGGCCGCCGTATCGTCTCGTGGTGTTCAGCCGCTCAATGGTGCTGCCTTGGCGTTTGACGATCACGGCGAAGAAACTGGCGTTCAGAACGGTGCTGTTAGCGAAGATGTAGCAATCTACCTTGCTGGCGGCTTTATCAATGGTCGCGGGCAATCGCTTCTTGGCAGCGATCCGAACACTCCGTTTGACGGCCACTTCTATGCGGCTGGCTTTGAGTACTTCCCCGATAACAACACCGTCATCGGTATCTCGGGTTATCACTCTGAGCTTGAAGCTGACGCACCGCTTGGTCAGGCAGTTGAAAGCTCAATCTGGGGTGCATCACTCTACGCTAGCCACGAGACTGAAGGTGGCGTCGTTATCGACGGTATGTTCAGCTTCGCCAACCTTGAGGTTGAGACAGAGCGTACGGTTGCCTTCTTGGGTGGCTCGCAAACTCTCAGCACCGATAGCAATGATGATGGTATCGCAGCCGCTGCTGGCATTGGCTACAAGGTCGAAAGTGGTGATGAATCGCTGACACCGGGTGTCGAAGTCCGTTATGCTCGCAATTCGTTCGACACGATCGATGAGACGGGCGGCATCCTTGCACTGCGGATCAATCGTGAGACCTACACGAGCTTCCAAGGCCGTGCGGGTGCTGACTACCAACTCACGAAGCCGAACTTCAAACTCAATATCGGCGCGGACGTGGTCTATGAGTTCGAAGACTCTCCGACCCTGTTCCAGGCACAGTTCGCTGCAGGCACTGGTCCAACTGCTGGCTTTGGCCTTGGTTCGACCGATGACACCTGGGGTGAAGTTAGTGTTTCGGGTACAGTTGGCGAAGGACCTTTCACTTTGGGCTTGGGTGTGGACGCGACCATCGGTCGCACCAGCGCCAACGCACAGGTCTGGCGTGCAACCGCGGCTTACACCTTCTAAGTCGTTTGCAATTAGGAGCTAACGCTCCAACAAAGGGCCGCTCGGGAAACCGGGCGGCCTTTTTTGATTTCAGAACCGTCAAATAGCCAGCCCGGCCCCAAGCTCCATTTTCCTACACGGCCAATTTCGGCCTAACCGGGCGCCCCACCCCCTCGACATGGAGGCACCTGAAATGGCCCAAATATATTCCCGCAAATCTATCTTCGACGCTATCCGAGAGTGGCTTGGACGAAGGCTTCGTCCCGACGAGGTCACCGCTATCGACAATGTCATTGATGCAATGTCTGACGAGCACTCCGCTCCTCGTGTAGATTTCAGGAATAACCCTGTTCCAAGTGTTCCATCCCGTAGGATTTCCTCTGCGGGAATTGCCCTGATCAAGCGATTTGAAGGCTGCGCAAATCTCCGGCAGGATGGGCTGGTTCAAGCCTACCCTGACCCCGGCACTGGCGGCGCACCCTGGACAATTGGCTGGGGCGCAACAGGCCAGGACCTGGATGGATCTGGAGAAATCGGGCCCGGGACGGTTTGGACCCAAGAGCAGTGCGATCTTAGGCTGGAACAAGACCTTCTGCGTTACGCTGCCGAGGTGTCGCAAGCGATTGCGGACTCTCCGACCAGTCAGGGGCAATTCGATGCGATGGTCAGTTTCCATTACAACACGGGCGCGATTGCGCGCGCGACTCTGACCAAGCGGCATTGCGCCGGTGATCACCAAGGCGCAGCTGTAGAGTTCACGCGATGGAACAAAGCGGGTGGGCGTGTTTTGCGCGGTCTTACAAGACGACGCGCTGACGAAGCAAAGCTCTATTTGGGCTAATCAGCTGGCTGCAAATTTCACCGGCTGACCGTCTTTGCCTCTCGCCCCGTCAAGCGTCTTGCGTGGGCGAGTGGCCTCGGCAATCAATTCGCTTTGCTCATCTTCGGTGAGTCGGCGCCAGCCTTCGCGAGTGAGCTTTTCCAATGGGCGAAAGCGGACTTTGTACTGCATCCGCGGAGAACCTTCGACCCAATATCCAAGATATACATAAGGGAGGCCCTCGCGGGCGGAGCGCTGGATATGGTCGAGAATAATGTAATTGCCCAAGCCAACCCGGGAGGAATGATCGGGATCATAAAATGAGTAGATCATCGACAGACCATCGCCCTGACGATCGGTAAGACAGGCACCGACCAGCTTACCTGGTTCACCAGTCGGCGTTGGCTCGCGATATTCGACCAAAGCGCTCGTGACGGGTGTGTGCTCGACCATGTCAGCATAGTCTAGCTCGTCCATCGCAGCCATGCCGCCGTCAGGATGGCGACGGCTGAGATACTTGCTCAAAAGCTCAAATTGCTCTTCGGTTGCCCACGGGCGACACTCGGTCACGACAAGATCGCGATTGGCTTTGATTGTCCGCTTCTGAGTGTTCGAAGGCTTGAAGGCGCCGGCAACGACGCGAACTGAGATACAGGCTTGGCAATCAAGACAGCTCGGGCGGTAAGCGACTGTCTGGCTACGCCTGAACCCAATCCGGCCCAAAGCTTCATTGAGCTGGTCCGCATGCGCTCCCTTGAGCTCAGTGAACACCTTCCGCTCGGTCTTACCGGGCAGGTAAGGACACGGCGCAGGGCTCGTCACAAAGAAACGGGGAAAGCGTATCGGGGCCGTCACGGCTAGGTTTCGTCCTCTCGCTGCGGGAATCGCAATCGGTGCGCGGTAGAGTCTTACTATGCCTGTTTGGTTGCCGCGGTAAAAGACCCTTAACCATTAAACAGCGTGAATATTTGGTTAGTTTGCACACGCCGGAGGACGAATTGATGGGAAAGCTTGTGAGGGGTTCCCGCCATGGGACGCCCATACAGCCAAGTCTTACGATAATGATTCGCGCCCTTGTCTAACTCGAACCAAGCTAGGCAAGTTCGGCGATGCTGACGGTATAGCCATTGGAACGCAGGGCCTCGACGAGCCGGTTGAGTTGGTCAGCGTCACGGGCTTCACATTCGATATCAGTGATAAGACCTTTGGCAGGCAATGTCGTGAAGATCCTCTGATGATAGATCTCGATGATATTGACATTGTGCTGGTCGAACAGCCGCATGACTTTGAACAGCGCACCCGGGCGGTCCTGCAAGGTCACCCTTAGCCGAGCCAGCCGCCCCTGCCGGGCTAGGTCGCGCAACAACACATTGGCAAGCAAACGCGTATCGATGTTGCCGCCGCACAAGACCAATCCGATCTTCTTGCCCGCAAATCGTGCGGGATTGGATAGCACTGCAGCAAGGCCGGCCGCACCCGCGCCTTCCACCACAGTCTTTTCGATCTGCAGCAGCAGCGAAACGGCTTTCTCCAGCGCTGGCTCTCCGACCAGGACAATATCGTCGACCCGCTCAGCGATTACTTTTGAGGTGAACACACCGGGCCGCTTGACCGCAATCCCCTCAGCCAAGGTGTCGCCCCCACAATCGCGTTCCTCACCCTTGATCTTGGCAAACATGCTGGGGAACAGACCCGCCTGCACACCGACAATCTCAATCTCAGGGTTCAACTCACGTGCGACGGTCGCCATTCCGGAGATCAGACCGCCACCCCCGATCGGGGTGACCAAACAATCGAGTTGTGGCTGGTCATCTAGCATTTCCAAAGCGACGGTGCCCTGTCCCGCAGCAACCACGGGATCGTCGAATGGATGAATAAATGTCAGGCCCATTTCCGTTTCAAGCGAACGCGCATGGGCATATGCTTCGTCGAAGGTCTCCCCCTCAAGGACAACTTTGCCGCCGACACTCTCGGTCTGCATCACCTTCACAGTCGGCGTTGTCCGAGGCATAACGATTGTCACCGGCACGCCCAATCGCGTGCCGTGATACGAGAGACCCTGACTGTGGTTGCCAGCAGAAGCGGCGATCACGCCTCGCTGTTTTTGTTCCTCGGTCAAATGCAAGAGCGCGTTCAACGCACCCCGTTCTTTGTAAGCCGCAGTGAATTGCAGATTCTCAAATTTGAGCCAGATCTCCGCTCCAGCGATCGAAGAGAGAGTCTGCGAATGCATCATCGGCGTTCTGACGATAGAGCCCTCTATCCGCTCTGCCGCTGCGCGAACATCGTCAATGGTTAGATCGGTCGGCGTTGCGGTGGAATCGCTTGCCGGATCGAAAGAGGCAGATTTAGCAGTCATCTCGGGCGGATTAGGCGTTTGCAAGCGCAAGGGCAACGCCTTCGCATTGGCAATCACAGCAATTCTGACTAGGGCTCCTGCTCATGACCCAACACAAATCCGTAGCGTTTCTCGGCCTTGGCGTAATGGGAGGCCCGATGGCTGGCCACTTGGCCCGCGCTGGCCATTCGGTCACGGCGTACAATCGCTCGCCAGAACGTGCCAGCAAGTGGCGTAATATGTGGCAAAAGGAGGGGCTCGAAATCAGCTTCGCCACCACCCCGGTCGAGGCGGTTCAGGATGCAGAGATTGTCTTCACCTGTGTCGGTAACGACCAAGACCTCCAGTCAATAACAACGGGACCAGAGGGCATGCTTGGCGCCATGCATTCTGGCAGCCTCTTGGTCGACCACACAACGGTCTCAGCAAGGATGGCTCGGCAGCTGGCTAGCGCTTGTCAGGATCGAGACATTGAATGCGTTGACGCCCCGGTTAGCGGTGGTCAGGCGGGCGCTGAGAACGGCCAACTTGCGATAATGTGCGGCGGCACCGAAACGGCCATGGATCGGGCGACCCCGGTGATGGATTGTTATGCCAAATCGATAGTCCACGTGGGGCCTGCTGGCGCGGGTCAAACGGCCAAGATGGCCAATCAGATGTGCATTGCCGGCGTTCTTGGAGGGCTCTCCGAGGCGATACGGCTGGCCGATGCAGCAGGCCTGGATCTTGCGAAGACCTATGAGGCCATCTCGGGAGGTGCCGCGCAGAGTTGGCAAATGAACAATCGCTGGGACACCATGTCGCGTGACGAGTTCGATTTCGGCTTTGCAGTCGACTGGATGCGGAAGGATTTGGGCTACGCTCTTGAAGAAGCCACTCGGCTCGGGCTGTCATCTCCAATCTCGGCTTTGGTCGATCAGTTTTACGCCGACGTTCAAGCAGCAGGAGGTGGTCGCCTGGATACGAGCGCTTTGATCACACGCCTACCTAAGGGGGCAAAATCCGCATGATCCGCACCTTGTTTGGCCTTCTCTGCGCCGGGTTGGTCGCGTCAATTAATGCGCCAGCTTCTGCCGACACTCTCGTCGACAATGTCGAAGGCATCACGATCAATGCTGACGGCGAAATTCAGCGTTTCACCGGTCTGGTGTTTGACGACCAAGGTCGGATCACCCAGATCCTGGTACGCGGAGAGGAACGTCCACAAGCGATTGATTTCGCTATCGATGGTGCCGGGCAGGTGATGCTTCCGGGGCTGATCGACGCACATGTTCATGTCATGGATATCGGCTTTGGTGCCCTCACCCTGGATCTTTCCTCGACCACATCGCTCGAGGAAGCACTCGCTGCCATCAAACAATTTGCCGACGAAAACCCTACCCGTCCATGGATTCTAGGGCGTGGCTGGAATCAAGAGAAGTGGGGGCTGGGTCGCTTTCCTACGGCGGCGGAGCTCGATGCGATCGTCCCTGACCGTCCCGTCTGGCTTGAACGCGCCGACAACCATGCGAACTGGGCCAACAGCGAGGCAATGCGCCGTGCCGGGATTACTCCCGACGTCGAAACCCCGGCTGGAGGAGAGATCATCCGCGATCCCGCTTCAGGCGCGCCCACCGGCGTTTTCGTCGACAATGCAAAGCCTCTGATTGGGAACATCGTTCCCAAACCAAGGCCCAAGGACCGCGATTTTGCCTTAGCGAAAGCGCAAGAGCGCCTGTTCGCCTATGGAATCACTGCTGTGGCTGACATGGGCACGACGATGGAGGATTGGCAGACTTTCAGACGTGCCGGTGACAACGGCACGTTGAAGTTGCGGATCATGTCCTATGCAAACAGCAATGACACAATGGAGCTCATCGCCGGTCCCGGCCCTACACCCTGGCTCTATCAAGAGCGCCTGCGGATGGGCGGGGTCAAACTCTATCTCGACGGTGCGCTGGGCTCTCGCGGTGCTTTCCTTAAGCGACCTTACGCCGACCATCCCGATTCCCGCGGATTGCCAATGCTGTCTCCCGCGCAATTGCGCAATTTGATGAGCCGCGCAGCGCTTGATGGCTTTCAGACAGCAGTTCATGCCATTGGGGACGCGGCCAATGCCGATGTCTTGGCTGCAATCGCCGAACTTTCGCAGGCATACACCGGCGATCGGCGATGGAGAATTGAACACGCCCAGATTGCTGATCCCAATGACATTCCCGGCTTTGGTACCAATGGGATCATTGCCTCAATGCAGCCTCTCCATCAGACCTCCGACCGCTTGATGGCAGAGGCCCGGCTTGGGCCCGACCGGCTGAACGGGGCCTATGCTTGGCGTAGCGTTCTAACGGCGGGCGGGAGGCTGGCATTCGGTTCAGACGCCCCGGTAGAGCCCGCCGATGTGTTTGCAGGAATCGCGGTCGCAATCAGCCGCACCGACGAGAACGGCCAGCCCTTTGGCGGATGGTGGCCGAGCGAGACGGTTAGCCGTGAACAGGCTCTCAAGGCCTACACTTCAGACGCAGCCTACGCCGGATTTGCTGAAGGGCGGTTTGGACGTCTCCTGCCCGGTGAAAAGGCCGATTTCATTTTGGTCGATCGGGACCCACTCCTTTCATCTCCAACGGAGATTCGAGAGACAATTATCTCACAAGTCTGGATCGGTGGAGAGCGGGTCAAATAGGGTCGCTCCAGCAACAGTGAAAGATGACACGTTTTGGGCGACGTAGTTATGATTCGTTTAACCATTCTCGTGCAAAGGCAAAGCTAGGAAATCGGGCGATTCACTGGATCAATCCAAAGCGCAGAATGTCACTGGCTCACGCCACAGAGTGCTCAGAAAAAGCTGAAAGATCGATTCGTTAGAACCACTTTCCACACTCCAGAACGCGACTTATATGTCACAATCAAAATAGGCACCTGATAAACAACAAATTTATTCCCCGAACTAAAGCTTGGCGACCGAAAGTTTGGGGTTGTCACAGCCAAATCGCTAGCCTATTTAAAGCGAGATTGAATTTTTAGAGCTCAACAGGAGATAAATCGATGACCTTCCGTACCCTTGCCGCAGCAACTGCCATGGTTTCGCTTGCAGCAACTCCAGCAATCGCTGAAGCCAATCTTGATCGCAACATTGCACCGATCGATGGCGAATCAGAGCTGGAAGGCGGCTCAGGCATCATCATTGCTATCCTGGCTGCAGCGGCCATCATCGCTGGCATCATCATCGCCGCTGATAATGGCGACGACGAGCCGATCAGCGCATAATTCTTTCTTGAGCTCAAAGAAAAACGGGGTCCTGTTGGGCCCCGTTTTTTCGTGTGCGCGCTGAGCAGCCCCGATTTGCTCGGGCGCCCCAATTCCAATCTCTACCTTGATCAGAGTTATCCTACGAGGCGCCGTCTTCCTTGGCGACTGGCTCTGACACCTCAGCTCCGCCGTCTGTCTCTTTGGGTTCAGAAACGTCCCGCTTGCTCTCCTGCAAACGCATGAGCAGCAGCGATCCCTCAAACAGCAGCAAAAGCGGAATCGCCAGGATCACCTGCGACCCTGGATCCGGCGGTGTAACAATAGCTGCCAAGGCCACTACGCCGACAATTACGTAGCGACGCGCACCAGCCAATTGTTCGCGCGAAACGATCCCTGCACGATGAAGCAGAAGCAGCAAAACTGGCAATAGGAAGCTCATCCCGAAAGCCAGGATGAATTGCATGACAAGGCTCAGATAATCGCCCGCTGCCGGGAGAGCTTCGATATCCAGCCCTCCTGCCTGCCCCTCAAAGCCCAAGAACCAGCGAAACGCTGTTGGCATAACCACGTAGTAGGCCAGCGCGCCTCCTGCGATAAACAGCACTGGTGTCGCCAAGAGGAATGGCAAGAAAGCCTTCTTCTCACGCGCATAGAGCCCTGGAGCAACAAATGCCCAAAGCTGGTTGGCGATTATCGGAAAGCTGACAAAGAAGCCGGCAAACAGCGCAACCTTCAGTTCCACAAAGAAGACTTCGTAGAGCTTGGTGAAGATCAGCTGCCCCTCACCTTCGGGAAAAGCATCCCTAAGGGGCTGAATAAGAAAGCCCAGGATTTCCTGCGCAAAGTAGAAGCAGACGGCAAAGCCTATCGCCAGAGCAACGACTGCCCTCAGCAATCGCGTCCGCAGCTCTATCAAGTGATCGAGCAATGGCGCCTGGGTCTCATCGATATCGTCGATCTTCAACACCATTCCCAGGCTTACCCTTCTTTGCCTTCGGGGGGATCACCCTTGGCAACAGGCTGATCTGTCTCATCCAGCGGCAGCTCAGGGTCGGTCTTGGCGGTGACTGGTGCCTTGGCTTCTGCGGATACAGGAGGCGGTCCAGTCATCACCGGCTCCCCAGCCTCGCTTTCGGCAGACATGGCCGTGCGCTTCATGATCTCCTCATTCTGCGCTTTCCATTTCTTCTCCATGTCCTCAAGCTCGGCTTCGCGCACCATGGCATCAATCCCGGTGCGGAAGTGAGAAGACACTCGACGGACCTTGCCGATCCAGCGACCCGCTGTGCGCATGGCAAGCGGCATGTCTTTGGGTCCAATAACAAGGATCGCGATAACCACGATCACAAGCAATTCTGCGGCACCAATATCAAACATGCGGGGTCCTGCGCGAGGATCGAGCCGAGTGAATGAGACGTCAGCTCAGTTCATTCAATCCTTCGAATCTGCGGTCTTCGCGTCCACCGTAGCCTCGCTCGCGGGCTTACTCTCGGGCGATTCCAATTGGGCCGCTGGCTTTTCTTCAGGCGCAGCCTCCTCACTCATTCCCTTTTTGAAGCTGGAGATACCCTTGCCGAAATCGCCCATCATTTCAGAGATGCGGCCACGGCCGAAAAGGACGAGAACAACGAGTGCAATAATCGCAATTTGCCAGACACTTAAACCCATGGAGACGGTCTTTCTCTAAAGTTACTCGAATCAATATAGGGAGAAGGAACGCGCTGCGCCAGTGAATCGACGAGCTAAGCTTCGCTCGGTGCTTCGCCGTCAGCCGCAGGTTGTTCTTCTGCCGCTGGAGCCGCCTCGGCTTCGACCACCGCCTCATAAGCCTCATCGACCGGATCAAGCAGGCCAGTGGCGCGCAGTTCATCGATTCCAGGCAGGTCTCTGCGCGAACCCAACCCGAAGTGATCGAGAAATTCTGGGGTCGTCGCATAAATCACCGGCCGACCAGGCACTTCACGTCGTCCTGCCAGCTTGATCCAACCCGCCTCGAGCAAGACATCCAAGGTCCCAGAGCTTGTCTGAACCCCACGAATTGATTCGATGTCTGCCCGACTGACAGGCTCGTGATACGCGATGATCGCAAGCACTTCAGTGGCAGCCCGGCTGAGGCGCCGGACCTGCTCTCGCTCTCGCCGTAACAGATGCGCAAGGTCGGGAGCAGTTTCGAAATGCCACCTCTTGCCGCGCTCAACCAGATGCACGCCGCGCTTGGCGTAAGTGGCCACCAATTGCTTGAGTCCATCGCGAACCGCCGCGTTCTCAAGCCCGCCGAGGTGCGTTGCCAGCATTTCGACACTCATCGGTTCTTCTGCTGCGAACAGCGTCGCTTCGAGCGACCGCACAACGTCGTCGGGGGCCTCAACCTCGTTCATCCGACCGCCTCCTTGATGCGGCGGATTCGCAGGGCGCCATAGGCTTCTTCTTGATCAATCTCTGCTCGTCCCAATCGCGCCAATTCAAGAGCTGCGACAAAACTCGATGCAAGCACTGACTTGCGCAATTCCGGTTCCGCCTGCTGAGGCAGAAAATCTCGCAAATCCATCCAGTCCAGAGTTACACCAAGCATGGCCGACACCCGCTCTAATGCGCTGTCTAGCGTCATCACTGGCCGGTCAGAAACGTGGTAGATGCGCGGCGCGGTCCTTGCCTTTACCTGACCATAGGCCTGGATCAGTGAATAGGCATCGCTCTTCCACATGACCTTGCGATCAATTCGGAGACCCTCCGGAGCGCCCCGTAAGAAGATATCCCGGCCAATCCGATCGCGCCCCATCAAACGCGCCGCCGCCTCGCGCATCGCGCCAAGGCGCTGCAGTCGTAGCTGCAATTTGAGAGCCAGTTCTTCCGGGCTCGGATCTTCCTGCTCGTCCTTAGGAAGGAGAAGGGCCGATTTGAGGTATGCCAACCAAGCCGCCATCACCAGATAATCAGCGGCGACTTCAAGCTTCAGCGCCTCAGCCCGCTCGATATAGCCAAGGTATTGATCGACCAGCGCGAGAATTGAGATTTGTCGCAAATCGACCTTTTGGCGACGAGCCAAGTCGAGCAGCAGGTCGAGTGGGCCTTCCCAACCGTCCAGCTCAAGATACAGGGCCTTGTCGGCACCCGTCGCAGCCCGCTCGCCCGGAGCATCCGGAGCCCAGCCATCGGGCATTTCCGCATTCGGCTCGAGCTTGTCGCCCTCGCCACCACCAAGCATGAAGCCCTCGTCATTGCTGGTCATCAGGCCGCCTCCCCTACGAGCGCCAGCAACGCGTCCCGCTGAGCCAGCAATTCCGCTTGCTGGGCCAAATCGTCGCGCAATTGGGTCTTAGCCAGGGCCCGATCAAGCCGCTCTGCTGTCCGGTCAGACATGCTCGGCAGGACGTCACAAATGCCTTGCATATCTTCCATCTTTGCCCAGCAATTGAGGATGATGTCACAGCCAGCCGCATGGGCACGCTCAGTGCGCTCTGGGATTGTGCCTTCCAAGGCTTGCATGTCGATGTCATCAGTCAGCAGCAGCCCGTCAAAACCGATCTCCCCACGGATAATGTCGGAGATCACCGTTTTGGACAGAGTCGCCGGGTTCTCTGCGTCCCATGCTGTGAACAGCAGATGGCCGGTCATGCCGATCGGCGCATCATTCAATGCTCGAAACGGCGCAAGATCGCTTTCCAGTTCTTCGCTGCTGGCAGTTACCGTTGGCATGGCGTGATGGGTATCAGTCGTCGTCCGCCCATGTCCGGGCATGTGTTTGACACACCCAGCCACCCCGCCACGCGCCAGCCCATCAAGCACCGCACGACCAATGGCGGCGACCTGCTGTGGTTCGCTTCCCAGAGCGCGATCGCCGATCACGTCATGCGCTCCGGGCTGGCGCACATCCAAAGGTGGGTGATAATCGACTGTAATCCCCATAGCAGACAGCTCGATCGCCATCGCATGAGCCCCCATCCGAGCAGCCTCTATCGCGCTCGCGGGCGCGACTCGGTAAAGCTGATCAAATGCCTCGCCAGCAGGGTATGAAGCCCAGTGAGGCGGGCGCAATCGCGCCACGCGCCCACCCTCTTGATCGATCGAGATCAGTACGTGTTCTCGGCCCTGCAGGCTGCGCAAATCATCGGTCAGCGCACGCAATTGTTCTGGATTCTCGCAATTGCGGGCAAACAAAATGTAGCCAGCCGGGTCAGCCTCTCGAAAGAATGCGCGCTCGTCCGCAGTTAGCTCAGGGCCAGAGAGTCCGAAAACAGCTGGAATCATAAGCTCAGCCTTGCACCCACTCCCACTCCGCGCAAGCGCGCTAACCCCAGGTGATGGGGAAAACGCTGAACCGCCCTGCTCTATCGCTTAACCTGACAAGCAATCCCATCAGCTTTCAGTGCCCGGCAGAGCTGCTCAGCCGCATCAACATCCTCTGCGATTGCCTGCAACCGATAGACGGTGCCAATATCAGCTTCGCCCTGCAGAACACGGTAGCGCACACCGGCCAGAGCTGAAGTCTGTCCAGTCAGGTTCTGCCATCCAACCTCTGCCCGGGCGCGTGAGCCGTAAGCTCCGACTTGAACGCCAACGCCGTCTTGCGCGGTCGGCCTATCATCGGTCGTACGGGTTTCGATCGAGGGCGCCGCCACTTCTGCTCCTGGTTCAGACATCACGCCTTCGCGGGTTTCGCCCTCGCCAACCGCCGGGGCGACATTTCCCGTTCCGGCAAACTCCTTACCGCCAGGATCCTCGGGCTTCTCCTTAAAGGGCCCCTCAGGCGCCGCGATCGTGCTGCCGTCGGCAATTGGTGCATCATCGCTGGGCTTGTTGGTGAAGTACCAAATCGCAAAAATTGCAGCAGCAAGGAGCACCAGCAAAATGCCTGCGAACAGGATGATCTGACGACTGTCGACACCTCCAGCCGCCTCATCTTCCTCGTCGGATTCGAGCCAGGGAAGACTCTCTTCCTCGCTCAGATCCAGCTCGATCTCATTCAGATCGTCATTTTCGTCCGCAGACATCATAATCCGCGTCCTACCTCCGTTAGCCGCGTAAGCCAATCACATCGATTCGACGGCCTCAACCCCAAGAACGGCAAGGCCATTGCGCAACACCTGCCCGATAGACTGCGCCAGGAAAAGCCTTGCCGACGTCATCTCAGGGTCTTGTTCCAGGATGAAGCGCTTTTCGGGATTGTCATTGCCGAGATTCCAGAACGCATGAAGCTCTGCCGCAAGATCGTAGAGATAGAACGCGATCCGGTGGGGCTCGCGCGCCTTTGCCGCCGCTTCAATCTCTCGCGGGAAGCGCGCCGCGAACTTGATCAACGACGATTCCTCCTCGCCTAGTTTCGCGAGTGCGTCCGGCGCGGGAGCGAACCCGGCGTCTGCGGCTTTGCGCAAGGTCGAACGTATCCGAGCGTGCGCATACTGCACGTAGAAAACAGGATTGTCCTTGGAGGCTTCGACCACTTTGGCGAAATCAAATTCCATTTGCGCTTCAGGCTTGCGGGTCAGCATGGTGAACCGGACCACATCCTTACCGACCTCCTCAACCATATCGGCGATGGTGATGAAATTGCCTGAGCGCTTGGACATTTTGACCGGCTCGCCGCCACGCATCAACTGGACCATTTGAACCAGTTTCACATCGAATGGCTTGGGTTTTCCCTGGCCTTCGGACAGCGCCGCAACGGCCGCTTTGATCCGCTTGACAGTCCCGGCGTGGTCAGCCCCCCAAATGTCGATAAGTTCATCGGCGCTTTCGGCCTTCTGCATGTGATAGGCCAGATCAGCACCAAAATAGGTCCACGCTCCGTTGGATTTCTTGATCGGCCGGTCCTGATCATCACCAAATTTGGTCGAACGGAACAGCGGCAATTCAACTGGCTCCCAGTCCTCAGGCGGAGCCTTCCCTTTGGGAGCTTCCAAGACGCCGTCATAGACCAGATCGTGCTCACGCAGCCATTGCTCAGCTTCGTCCGGCTTGCCCGCCAAATGAAGCGCCGCTTCGGAGGCAAAAACATCGTGGTGGATGCCGAGCAGAGCGAGATCCGATTTGATCAGATCCATCATCCGGGTAACCGCTTCAGCCCGGAAAACAGGGAGCCATTCGTCCTCGCTCTGATCCTTGAAGCGATCGGCAAACTCATCCGCAAGGCTAGCCCCAACGGGCTTAAGGTAGTCGCCTGGATAAAGTCCTTCCGGGATCGCACCAATCTCGTCGCCTAGCGCTTCGCGATAACGCAGGTGTGCTGACCGTGCGAGCACGTCAACCTGTCCGCCAGCATCGTTGATGTAATACTCCCGGGTTACGTCATTCCCGGCATATTCGAGCAGTGCCGCCAAGGCATCGCCAACCACCGCTCCGCGACAATGGCCCATATGCATCGGGCCGGTCGGATTGGCCGAAACATATTCGACATTGACGGTCTTGCCTTGGCCCAGTTGCGAGCGGCCATAGTCCGTTCCCAAAGTATCGATGGCTTCGAGTTCGGCGTGCCAAGCGCCAGGATCGAGCCGCAGGTTAATGAAACCCGGGCCAGCGATTTCCGCGCTCACAATGCCCGGCTCGGCATTCAACCGTTCGACAATCTGTTCAGCCAGCGCGCGCGGGTTGGTCTTAGCCGGCTTGGCAAGGACCATCGCGGCATTGGTGGCCAAATCGCCGTGCAAGGGATCGCGCGGCGGTTCGAGCGTCACGTTGGCAAAGCTTGTACCTTCGGGGAGCGCGCCCTCTGCTACGAGAGTCTGGAGCGCATTATCAATCTTAGCCGCATAAGCGGCGTAAAGGGTCTGATCTTTCGACATTGTATTGTCCTTGGGCCACAAGGCCCGACACTGGGATTACCGAGTGGCGTTATAAGCCAACTGCTGCTCGTTCAACTGAAAGCCGACCAGCATTTCAAAGCGCGTGCGCTGGATTGCTGCCCTGACTTCAGGAGTGGATAGCGGATCGAGCGCCGCATCAACATCGCCCGCCCGTCGTCGTCGAGTGATACGCTCGCGAATGTCTGCGGGTAGCGTCGCGGCCGCCCGATTCACATATGATGCAGCGGTGCCGCTGGCCTGCGCTCGCGCTTGCCCATTGGCGAAATTCAGCGTGACCTCGCCCACACGCTTGGTCACAACGGCGCTGCCGCCCTGCAGCACTGTCACAAAGTAGGGCAGTGTCACGGAGCGAGCTCCGGCAGTGTTGGAGCGCAAAGCCACGACATCAAAAGTCGCCTGACTGTACACCTGTTCGCCAGCCTCATCACAGGTCGGACGAAGATTGGTTATCGCCGCTGTCATGTCGATATTGGCGCTGGTCGGTGAGGCCGGATCAGTAAACAGTGTGACATCGCCAGTGTAGTCCGGAATGCCAACCGCCGGACAAGACGACAGCACTGCCGAGATACCGACGCCCTGGTCAATCACCAGCTCACCTTCGCGGGAACATCCAGCGAGAGCTGCCACCATTGCGAAAGCAGGCAAAATACGGGTGCGGAGTGTCATTGAGCTGAGCCGTCCTTGTTTGGCATATGCAATCGATCCATAACACGCAAAGAGCATGTGCACTCGCCCTAGCGATGCGCGACGCAAAGCGCTAGAGGGGTGCACATGAATGCTCCCTTTCCTAACGATGCCTCGGTGTCAGCCAATGAGTCGACAGCCGACGCCAAGCTTCCCCTTACGCTGATGATTGCAGCGCCCCGTGGTTTCTGTGCCGGCGTCGATCGAGCAATTGAGATCGTGGAGCGCGCGCTCGAGCGTTACGGTGCACCGGTCTATGTGCGCCATGAGATCGTCCACAACAAATACGTGGTCGAGGGATTGAAGGCCAAGGGAGCGATCTTCGTCGAAGAATTGGACGAAGTACCGGATGATGTCCCGGTCGTATTCAGTGCACATGGCGTACCCAAATCAGTGCCTGCCGAAGCGCAGCGGCGTAAACTGCTTTATGTCGATGCCACCTGTCCATTGGTGTCCAAAGTCCACCGCCAAGCCGAGCGACTGATCGAGAAAGACTGCCACATCATCTTTGTCGGTCATGAGGGCCATCCTGAAGTGATCGGCACAATGGGCCAAGTTGAGCCGGGGCAAATGACGCTCGTCGAATCGGTTGAGGATGTCGACAAGCTCCCGTTCGAACCGGAAGACAATCTGGCGTACATCACTCAAACCACCTTGTCAGTCGACGACACCAAGGAAGTGATCGATGCCCTGATCTGGCGCTACCCGAATATCCGCGGGCCCAAAGCCGAGGATATTTGTTATGCGACTTCGAACCGCCAAGCCGCGGTCAAGCAAATTGCCGAGGACTGCGATCTGGTGCTTGTGATCGGCGCACCGAATTCCTCAAATTCTCTGCGGCTGGTTGAAGTTGCGGAAAGACTGGGCACCCCATCCTATCTGATTCAACGCGCTTCCGAGATTGATCCGGCTTGGTTGGATGGTGTCAGCACTTGTGGCCTCACGGCTGGCGCGTCGGCGCCGGAAGTGCTTGTGCGGGAAGTGGTGGATCGGATCGCCGAACTCCGCGCCGTAACCGAAGAGACCGTGACAGCCGCCGAAGAGAAGATGGTCTTCAAACTGCCCCGCCAGCTGGTGGAATAAGACCTGGCCGTTTACACTCACCTTGGTGCGGAAGAGCTTGCTGAGCTTATCGGCGAGTATGATGTCGGGGACCTGGTCTCCGCCAAGGGTATCGCCGAGGGTGTTTCAAACTCCAACTGGCTCATCGAAACGACCGGTGGCCGGTTCATCCTAACCATGTACGAACGAAGGATCGTGCTCGAGGATTTGCCCTATTTCCTCGGTCTACTGGACCATCTTGCCGCAAGAGACTGCCCAGTACCCCGCACAATCCATGACCGAAATGACGCCGCCTTTCGCATGGTCGACAACAAAGCGGTTGCATTGATCGAATTCTTACCGGGTGTCTCGCCGACCCAACCCACGCCAGAACAGACATTCTCGGTTGGAACAGCGCTGGCTCAGATGCATCTGGCGAGCCGGGATTTTGCCCGTTCGCGCGCGAATACGATGGGGTTTCGGAATAACCTCGCCACTCTCGTCAATTGCGGGCTAGAGGGATTGGAAGCGATCCACCCCGAGTTGCCAGCGATGCTCGCACCGGCGCAGGACGCAGCGAAACTAGAGCTCGGTTCACTTCCGCAATCGAACATCCATGCCGATCTCTTCCCTGACAACGTACTGATGCTCGATTCACGTGTCTCGGGCATGATCGATTTTTACTTCGCCTGTACAGACACCATGGTCCTCGATCTGGCGACCACCCACGCTGCGTGGTGTTTTGACAAAACTGGTGCGGAGTTTGATCCAGAGCTCGGACGCGCTCTGATGGAGGGCTATACCTCGCTTCGCCCCCTTGAAGGCCATGAACGGGATATCCTTCCAGAGGTGGCGAAGGGGGCAGCGCTGCGCTTCGTCGCAAGCCGCGCAGAGGATTGGCTAGACACTCCAGATGATGCCTTGGTCTCGCGCAAGGACCCAATGGAATTCGTCGCACGCTGGCGCTTTTACGACGATGCGGGTCCCGATGCGTTTGCCTGATCGCGGCAGTCTGGCAAAGGCGTAATCATGAAACGGGTTGAGATCTTCACCGATGGAGCCTGCAAAGGAAATCCGGGGCCAGGCGGCTGGGGCGCGCTGTTGCGCATGGGGCCCCATGAAAAGGAACTCTCAGGCGGCGAACCAGACACCACCAACAATCGCATGGAACTCACCGCCGCAATAGAAGCGCTTTCGGCTCTTAAGGAACCCTGTGAAGTGGAGCTCTACTCCGACAGCAAATATGTGCTCGATGGTATGACACAATGGATCCACGGCTGGCAGAAGCGTGGCTGGGTCAACGCGAAGAAAGAACCGGTTCGGAATGCCGATCTATGGCGCGCTCTGATCGATGCGGCATCGCCCCATTCCATTTCCTGGCATTGGGTCAAAGGTCATTCCGGACATCCGGAGAATGAGCGGGTCGATCAATTGGCGAGCGCTGAGGCGGATCGCATTGCCAGATCTGATACCGCGCGGGATTAGGCTGAAAGCAAAACGGGCGCACCGCTATGGTACGCCCGCATGTTTGCTTGAATGACAACCAGCTTAGCTGTTGTCTTCCACCGGTGCGTCCGGGCCATTCTTTTTGATTGAGTCAATCGCGTTCTGCGCGCTCGACTTGCTCGAATAGCCTTCGGTCGAAAACATGATTTCCGAATTGTATTTGAAGCGGACGCGGAATTCGCCGGCTTTGTCTTTGTAGATCTCAAATTTGTGAGCCATGGTCTTCCCCTCTCTGAGTTGTTGGAAACTGGTCAATAAACACCTTACAGATTGGCTCGCGCTTGGCTAGCCATTGATGAGGCGAAACGGGCTGGCGAATAGGCTGATCGATCAATCGCTTGCGTAAAGCGATCGGGCGCGAGCTCCAGCAGGTCTTGCGCTGCGAGCTTGGCTGCAGCAGCGGCTGTCTGAATCCCAAACCCGCCCTGGCCAGCAAACCAGTAGAATTCGGGCAAGTCGGGCGCAGTGCCATAAACCGGCAAACGGTCAGGTGCGAAGCTGCGCAATCCAGCCCAGCGCCGCTCCACTGCTTCGATTTTCCAATCAGTCGCTCGTTCGAACCTGTCTATCGCAAGCGCAACATCAAGCTCTTCGGGCGCAGCATCGCAAGGTTCGGTTGGAATCTCATCGTGCGGACTGAGCCACAGCCGGCCATTGTCCGGTTTGAAATAGAAATTGCCATTGATGTCGAGAACCAAGGGAAGCTGGTCGGGCGCTGATGGCGACACTCGCAATTGCGCGACCGTGCGCCGCAATGGCTTGATTCCAATCGGCGCGAGACCTGCCAGCTCAGCAATCGTGTCGGCCCAAGCGCCGGCGGCATTGATCAATCGCGCGGCGCGATAGGTTTGGCCACGTTCAGTCTCGAGCGTCCATGTTCCTTGCTCTAACACTGCGCTTGCTAACCTTGCGCGACATTCAAGCGTCGCACCTGCCTGCGCAAGAGCCTTGAGATAGTGCTGGTGCAGGCCGGCCACATGGATATCAGCACAGGCTGGCTCCCAAATCGCGTCCCGCCACTCCGCCTTTATCTGTGGAACCCTACTGGCCAATCCCGCGCGATTCAGCCGTTCAATTGTAACGCCAGTCCCCGAGAAACGCTCGACGAAAGCGTCCATTTCCGACTTGTCCTCGGCCCGCCCAATATAAAGCGCTCCGCGTTGCGAAACGAAGCCATTCTCACGCAGATAGGGACCAGAACCCAATGTGAGTGGCACAACTCCCGGCCCGCCGTAACATTCTTCCCAGAATGCCGCAGACCGCCCGGTGGAATGGTAACCGGGTTGATCTTCAGCCTCCAACACCAGAACTCGCGCATGAGGTGACAACTCAGCCGCCAGGCTGGCTCCCGCCATCCCGGCACCAATCACAGCAAAGTCGTAAATCGGATCGGACATTCAAAAAATTCAAGCTGCCGGTTCTGCGGGTGCAACGCGGTCAAGGAACTCAGCAATCGCCTGCATGGCTCGGTTGCGAACCGGATCCACTTCGCGCAAAATTTCATGCCGCGCCTCTTTACCAAAGGACACCAGTTCCCCGTTCGGCAATCGTTCGGCTGCCCTCACTGCAGCGGCATGACTTACCAGTTTATCATTGCTGGTAGAGAGAATGAGCACCGGTGTCTGAACAGATTCGATTGCGCCAGGTTTCTCTAACGTGCGCCAGGACTCATAGGCGCGCTCAACCCAGCGCCAGCTGGCGGGTCCCATCACCAACTCAGGTCGATGATCACGCCACCATTGTTCATCATCATATCGATCTTTGTCATGTGTAAGCAGATTGCTTCGGCCAATCGGCAGCTCTCCGGGCTTCTCGCTCCACTTCCAAGCCTGACGCTTTGGATCACCGACACGGTTCATCACCTTAGCTACCGCGTGCAGCGCGGGCAGTGGCAATGGCGGGCCGGCGACGCCGACCATCGGGGCGTTCAACACTGCCGCATCGGGCTCAATCCGCCGATCTACCAGACTTCGCAGAACAAGATGTCCACCCATCGAGTGCCCTGCGAGAATATGGGGCGCCGGGGTGTCAGCAGCCCAATCCTCCCAGAACTCGGCTATGTCATCGATCCAGGTGTTAAAGTCGTCGATATGGCCCGTGAAAGCGTCATTACCCAAACGGCCAGAAGCAGCCTGGCCGCGCCAATCCGCGGCAGTCACGCGCCAGCCGGCGCGGTGCCATTCTTCGAGGGTCTCGAGATACTTCTCATAGGTATCGCCGCGACCCGGCATGAACAGGATTGATCCGCGCGATCCAGGCCAGTCAATCCGCCGCAGCGCGTGACCATCTCGTGCATGCCAGACGGTCTCGACCGCCGCCGGCGGTATCGCACGACGGTCAATCGGCGCCTTCCCTTGATCAAGCTCAGACGGTCCGGATGTGGTCACGTCACTAATTTCAGGCCTCCGGGGTTGGTTACTTTTTGGTAAGTACTGCCCTGTAGCAAGACCCTCAATGAGGACCGCCAAACAGGATCGGCGGCAAATCATGGGGGCCCAATGCTAAGTCAAACTCTCCATTACGGACTGCTGATTGCCTTGGCAATTGGGCTGATCGTGGCTGCGTTTACGGACATTCGTCGCCGTCAAATCGATAACTGGTTGAACCTCGCGATCGCCGCTGGCGCACCGCTGTTCTGGTGGACCAGTGGTCTGGCGCTTTGGCCAGATGTCGCGCTTCAAGTCGGCGTTGCCGTCGCGGCCTTTGCCGCGCTCGCCGGCCTCTTTGCGCTCGGCATGATGGGCGGAGGCGATGTCAAATTGCTGACGGCACTGGCGCTTTGGATCGAGCCCAACGCCTTCCTTCAATTGCTGATCATTATGGCCATCGCAGGCGGAATTCTGACCATCATCATGGGCGGATATCACTTCCTCATGCAGCAGAAGGAACGCCTCGCCATTCCCTATGGTGTGGCGATTGCCTTTGGCGGCCTTTGGGTCCTGACAACAACTTACTTGCCTGTCGCGTCATCAATGAATGGCGCGGGGTGAACCTGATTTTAACCAGTCTGCACGTACGCATCGCAACCATACCCGCCCGTCAACCATCTTTGGGCCGAATTTAAGGGGGCTTTTGAGCCATGGACAGGAAGAAACTCTTATTGCTGGTTGGAGCGCTGATCTTCGCGGTCGGCACTGCATTCGCGGCGCGTTCCATGTTCAGCGGAGCGGCGGCTCCCGAAGCTGTTGCAGCCGAACCACAAGGACCCAAGGTCCTGGTCGCGCAGCGCGTATTGCCGGTTGGTACCATCATTACGGCCGATGCGATCGGCTATCAGATGTGGCCTCAAGAGCTGGTCCAAGACGCCTATTTCATCGACGGCGAAAGCGATATCACCCAATTGCTGGGAACGGTTGTCCGCCACCCGATCACGGCTGGAGAGCCTGTCACCCAAGGGTCACTGGTCAGCCCAGGCGACCGTGGCTTCCTGGCTGCAGCCCTTGGCCCGGGCATGCGCGCTGTCACGGTTCCGGTGTCAGCTAAGACCGGCGTGGCCGGCTTCGTCTTCCCGGGTGACCGGGTTGATCTGGTGCTGACACAGAATGTCACTGGCGAAGGCCGTCCATTGCGCGCCGCTGAGACGGTCCTGCGCAACCTCCGCGTTCTCGCTACCGACCAAACCACCGAGCAGGTTACTAACGATCAAGGTAAAACGGTTGTACGGGCATTCCGCACGGTAACCATCGAAGTCACTCCAAAGATCGCAGAGAAGGTAACCGTCGCTCAAACCATCGGTGAGCTGACTTTGGTTCTTCGTTCGATCGCCGACACTCAGTCCGAGCTCGAGCGCGCCATTGCTTCTGGCGATGTTTCGATCCCAGAGAACGCTTCTCCTGAAGAGGAAGAGCGTCTGCTGCGCACCGCAATGACGCAGCCGATCGATAAGGGTACGACCTTCTCGACCGGCGGCGATGTGTCTCGCTTCCAGCGCAAGACCCCACCTCCCCCCAAAGGCGGCGGTGGTGGTGGCGGCGCACCCAAAGCGACCGCACCTGGAATGGGTGTTCCGGCAACCGTTAACAACAAGCCAGTCAATCCTGGTCCGACGGTCCGCGTAACCCGTGGCAAGGCCACCACTGAAGTTCCAGTTGGTGGACCACAGGCTGCGGCGAACTCTCTGCTGCGCGGTCAATCTGAAAACGTCCGTGAGGCCGGTCGCACTGCACCGGTCGCCGCTTCGGCACTGATCCGTTGAGGGGAATGAAAATGTCGTTCCGCCCAAACCGCTTGAATGCCGACCACACGGCACAAACGACCAAAGCTAGAGGCACAACAATGAAACGCCAGCTCACTGCAAAAATGCTGCTCGCCAGCTTTGCCCTTGCCCCGCTTGCGGTGGCTCCGGCAAGCGTGGTCAGCGCTCAGCAAGTCGTCAGCCCCAAACAGGACATTGTCCTGTCAATTGGCCGCGGCGAGCTGGTCACTGTTCCTGGCGCGATGACGGATGTCTTTGTCGCGAATGAAAACGTGGCCGACGTTCAGATCAAGTCGCAGCGTCAGCTCTATGTCTTCGGACGCGCCGGTGGCGAGACCACGATCTATGCTAGCAACGCTTCTGGCAAAGTGATCTGGGCCGCCAACATTCGTGTTGGCTCAAACATCGACAGCATCGACCAGATGCTGTCACTCGCCATGCCTGAAGCCAAGATTGGCGTTGCGACAATGGGCACCAACACAGTGCTGCTAACTGGTACGGTTGCGGCCCCTGAAGATGCAGCTGAGGCTCAACGGCTCGTTGAAGCCTTTGTTGGACCCAATTCAACCGTGATCACCCGTTTGAAAACGGCCACACCATTGCAGGTCAACCTCAAGGTGACCTTTGCTGAAGTCAGCCGTTCCTTGGTGCGCGATATCGGTGGCAACTTGGCCACCTATGACTTCTCCGTCGGCGGTTTCCGCGGCGGGGTTGGTACGGGCCGCCAGCTTGGCACGATCGACGGCGGTACATTTGCACCAGCCGGCCCAGTTTCGGTTGGCGATGGAACCGCTGCGCCAAGCATCACTTTCCCCGACGGCTCGCAGGTCAGCGGACCAGCGATCGATTCGCTTGGGGGCACCTCAATCGCTGCTTTGGGCAATCTGTTCGGGGTGGATATCGTTTCCGCGTTCGACCTTGCCGAACAGATCGGTCTCGTAACAACCTTGTCGGAACCGAACCTGACTGCGCTTTCTGGCGAAACCGCAACATTCCTTGCAGGCGGCGAATTCCCGATTCCGATCAGCGAAGGCCTCGGCAACGTTTCGATCGAGTATCGCGATTTCGGCGTTAGCCTGGCTTACACTCCAACAGTGCTTTCGAACGGCCGCATTTCACTGCGTGTCCGTCCAGAGGTCTCTGAGCTTTCGAGCCAGGGTGCTGTCACACTGAACGGTTTCCAAGTTCCTGCACTCACCATTCGCCGGACTGAAACGACGGTTGAGCTTGGCTCTGGCCAGAGCTTCATGATCGCCGGTCTGATGAGCGCAAACTCGCAGAACACAATCGATAAGGCTCCTGGCCTGGGCGATATGCCGATCATCGGCAATCTGTTCCGTTCACGCTCTTTCCGCCGCGGTGAGACCGAGCTTGTGATCGTCGTTACGCCCTATCTCGTGAAGCCAGTCAGTGCGAACCAGATCAAGCTTCCAACCGATGGTTTCCGCTCGGCGACTGAGCTCGATCAGCTACTGATGTTCAAGGATAACGCAGGCCAAAGCGGTGTGCAGCGTCCAGGACCTACCGCGGTAGATCCAGAAGCGGCTCCTCCGAGCGTCAGCGATCTCAGTCCATCAGCCAATCCGGCAGGAAATGCCAAACAGCCGCGGCGCGCGAAGAAAAGCGACCGTAAGTCCGATGACCGCCGAGCAGACGCAGCTGCGCCTGGTTTCAGCCTCTAAATCGAGAAAGTGAGAACGATGACATTTGCAAATCACAGCAAGCTGGCCAAAGCGCCAGTCTACGCAGTCGCCCTCTCGCTTGGACTGGCTCTGGCCGGTTGTGGCTCGATGCCCAACAATCAAGGGCTCTACAGCACCAAGCAACCGGTGGTGGAGCGCAATAACTTTGCGCTGGATGTGCAGACTGATCGTTCAGGTCTCACAGTTTCAGAGCAGCAGCGCGTGAACGGTTGGTTTGAAGCGATGGACCTCAAATATGGTGATCGCGTCTCAATTGACGATCCGACCAACAATCCAGCCTTCAAGTCGGCTGTGAGCGATCTCGCTGGCCGCTATGGTCTGTTGGTAAGCGATACCGCCCCAACAACTCAGGGCTTTCTGCAACCGGGCCAAGCGCGCATCGTGATCACGCGTTCGACTGCCTCGGTTGATGGGTGCCCAGATTGGTCAGCCAAATCGGATGCGAACTATCTGAACGCGACTAGTCCTGGATACGGATGCGCGGTCAACAGCAATTTCGCTGCCATGATCGCCGATCCTGAAGATCTGCTCGAAGGCAAGACTGGCGACAGCGAAACGCTCATCGCAACCTCGAACAAAGCCATCGACACTCATCGTGAAACCGCCCCGACAGGTGCTCAGGGCTTGCAAGACGCCAACGGAGGGAACTGATCCATGAACGCGCCTTGGAAATCCGGACTCCCCGGCAATCGCGATCCGTTTGCTGCCTACATCTGTGACGATACAGCGCTGGACGTTCTTCGCCCAGTTGTGATCGAAATGGGCTGGCAGCCTGAGAAGTGCAACAAAGGTGGCCTGCGAAATGCGATTCAATCGCTGTCCGTCAGCGCGAGCCCAGCAATCCTGCTAGTCGATTTGTCTGAAAGCGGTGACCCGCTCAACGACATCAACGCCCTGGCTGAGGTTTGCGAACCCGGCACGGTTGTGATTGCGATCGGCCAGGTCAATGATGTCCGTCTGTATCGCGATTTGCTGGCAAGCGGAATCCATGACTATCTGCTCAAGCCGCTCTCGGCCCAGCAAGTTCATGACGCGCTCAACCAGGCCCTCGCAGTATTCACTGCACCCAAAGCCGGTGACGGCGAAGCAGTAAAGCGCCACATTTCTACCGCTGTCGTGGGGACCCGCGGCGGTGTTGGCGCCTCTACGCTTGCGACTTCACTGGCTTGGCTGTTCAGTGAAGTTCATCAGTCACCGACCGCACTGCTTGACCTCGATGTCCATTTTGGCACCGACGCACTGGCGCTGGACCTTGAACCAGGCCGTGGTCTGACTGACGCAATCGACAACCCAAGCCGCATTGACGGCCTGTTCATTGAACGCGCGATGATCCGTGCCAATGACAATCTTTCGATTCTGTCGGCAGAGGCCCCGATCAACCAGCCGTTGATGACTGATGGTTCGGCCTTTGTGCAGCTGGAGGAAGAATTCCGTCAGGCTTTCGAGATGACGGTGATCGATCTGCCTCGCAACATGCTGATCAATTTCCCGCAACTGCTTGGGGATGTTAACCTGGTGGTCCTGACATGTGAGCTCACCCTGGCATCAGCCCGTGACACCATCCGCATTCTCAGCTGGCTCAAAGCCAACGCTGGCCACGCTCATCCGATGATCGTGGCGAACAAGGTTCAGGCCAATATGGCGGAAATCAGCAAAGCCGATTTCGAAGCCTCGATTGAGCGGAAGATCGACTTCACCATCCCATACGATGTCAAAGCCGCTTCGAACGCAGCAAAACTTGGCCAAGTGTTTGTCGATGCAAACCGCTCAGCCAAATCCACTGCCGTCATGAAGCAGATCGCTGAGCGCGTGATGGGTGCAAGCGAAGAAGACATGACCGAAGTGGTCGACGAGAAGAAGTCTTTGCTTGGTGGTTTCGATCTGAAATCGCTGCTGGCGAAGAAGGACAAGACCGAAGAGATGCCAGCCGAGTAACCCCGTGCCAAGCTCCCGCTGAGATTACGCTTGGCGGGTTTTGGCACATACCTACTCGAACTCGGCCTAGCCTTCGAAGACAGGACCAGACAGAATGAGCATTCTTGAGACCCTGATGACCACTGTCGCCATTTTTGGCGCGTTGGTTATTGGCTATACGCTGCTGACTGGTTCGGGCGCAAACAAGGCTCGTCAGCGGCGGCTTGAATCATTGCGATACCGTCACTCGCAGAGCACCGACGCCAAGGTTGAGTCTCAGTTCAAAAAGGCTATCGCTGCACGCAAACCAAAGACGCATCGGGTTGCTGGATCGGGCTCGCGCATTGAAGCGCTTGAAATGCGGCTCGACCGGACAGGCAAGAACTGGCCGGTCAGCCAGTATCTCTACGTCTCGCTTGGGATTGCGCTGGCGATTGCCGTTTTGATATTCATCCAAAGCGGCGCGCTGTTGCTATCAGCGGGTGTTGGTCTCTTCATCGGAGCGGGCCTGCCGCACTTGGTGGTGGGCTACTTCATTGGCAAACGGACAAACGATTTTAACGCTAAGTTCCCTGATGGGATTGAATTGCTCGTTCGCGGCCTACGCTCAGGTCTGCCTGTGACTGAAACCCTGGCCGTGGTTGCCGAGGAGGTCCCAGGACCGGTCGGGATCGAATTCAAGGGCATCGTCGAGCGGATCAAAATCGGTAAGACGATGGAGGACTCACTCCAGGAAACTGCCGATCGCCTTGGTATTCCAGAGTTCAACTTCTTCTGCATCACTCTTGCCATTCAGCGCGAGACTGGTGGTAACTTGGCGGAGACGCTTTCCAACCTGGCTGACGTGCTTCGCAAGCGCGCACAGATGAAGCTCAAGATCAAAGCGATGAGCTCTGAGTCCAAAGCCTCAGCTTACATCGTCGGCTCGCTGCCATTTATCGTGTTCGGCCTGATTTACTGGATCAACCCAGGCTACATCGGCGGGTTCTTCTATGATGACCGTCTGATTGTCGCCGGACTTGGTGGACTGGTCTGGATGGGCATCGGTGTCTTCATCATGGCCAAAATGGTCAGCTTTGAGATCTAAGCGGGAGCGAGACGAACCATGATCGACCAACCCGCCGGACCCACTCTGCTAGGCTTTGACGTTGTCATCGTTGGCACCGTCCTGGCTGGCGTAGCCGCCTTTGCCGTGGTGCTGGCAATCTACGCCGCGCTGACAATCAAAGACCCAATGGCCAAGCGCGTTAAGTCGCTCGAGGCCAGACGCGATGAGCTCAAGGCCGGGATCGTAACATCCAGCTCCAAGAAGCGCGCCAGCCTTGTGCGCAAGAGCGATACGACCGACATGGTCAAGGAACGGCTCGACAGCATGAAGGTGCTGCAGCAGAGCCAGCTTGACGACATTCAGCAGAAGCTGGCGCATGCCGGATATCGCAACAAGGAACTGGGCGTTCTGATTATCGGTCTGCGGATGATCCTGCCGATCATCCTCGGCGCCTTCGGCTTCTTGATGATCTACGTCGTAGAGTACTTCCCGGACTGGGGCCCCATGACGCGGCTTGGTGCCGTCAGCATGATGCTGTTTCTGGGCTATAAGGGTCCTGAGCTCTACCTTTCAAACAAGTCGGCCAAGCGTACCAAAGAGATCCAGAAGGGTCTGCCAGACGCGCTCGACCTATTGGTGATCTGCGCCGAGGCTGGCCTTACAGTCGATGCCTCCTTCAACCGGGTCGCCAAAGAATTGGGTCGTGCCTATCCGGAACTGGGTGATGAATTCGCGCTCACAGCGATTGAGCTGTCCTTCCTAAACGAACGGAAGCTTGCATTCGACAACCTTGCCTACCGGGTTGATCTGGAAGCGGTCAAAGGCGTGGTCACGACCATGGTTCAAACCGAGCGCTATGGTACACCCTTGGCTTCGGCCTTGCGGGTTCTGTCGGCAGAATTCCGCAATGAGCGGATGATGCGGGCAGAAGAGAAAGCCGCTCGCCTGCCGGCGATCATGACCGTGCCGCTGATTCTGTTCATTCTGCCGGTGCTGTTCATCGTGATCCTTGGCCCGGCGGCCTGCTCAATCTCCGACGCGCTGCTGTCAGACTAGGTAGTGATCCGATCAAACCAAAGGCCCGGCAGAAATGTCGGGCCTTTTTCGTAGCCCCATTAGTTGGACACGTCAGTTGAAGACGTCAGTTAGAAGCGTCTGCGCCAAGCGAGCTGGCGCGCTCTCGCATGCGCCTGAGCAAAGTGCGCAGCGCTCGCTGTTCCTGCTCTGAGAAGCCTTCGAACAATTCGCGCTCGGTCGCACGCGCAAGCGGCATGACCTCGTCGTGGATTGCCTGCCCTTCAGCTGTCAAAGTCAGCAGATGCGAGCGGCCGTCATTGGCATTGGGCGCCCGCGCAACCAACCCCCGATCCTCGAGCACTTTGCAAGCCCGGTTGACCGCCACCTTGTCCATCAGTGTCGCCTCGGTCAGAGCCCGCTGGGTCAGCGCTCCAGCGTCGCCCAAAACCGCCATCACCCGCCATTCCGGGATCTTCAGGCCAAACCTCTTGCGGTAACGTTCCGCGATCAGGCTACTGACAGCGTTGGACGCGATCGACAGCTGGTATGGCAGGAACTCTTCGAGTTTGCCTGGTTCAACCCGCGTTTTGCCCTCTATCTTAGTGTCCGCATTCATTTGAATGGTTTCCCATGAAACCAGTGTGGCTGGCAAGCCCCCGCTGGCAGACATCGGCCCGCAGGCCTATCGTCGCCCTATTCGTAATGGCGCGTTTCCCACCATGGATAGAAGTCTGGCATGTCTTCGCTGACCTTGGCTGGATAGACCGGATTGCGCTTCTCCAGGAAGCTCGCGATGCCCTCCTTGGCGTCAGCCCCGCGCGACAAGCGATAGATTGCTCGGCTGTCGATCTTGTGTGCCTCCATCGGGTGGTCGGCGCTCATCAAGCGCCACATCATTGCTCGCGTCATTGCGACCGAGACAGCCGAGGTGTTCTGTGCGATCTCGCTCGCCAGCGCCTGCGCGGAATGAAGCAGGTCCTCGGGCGCATGGATTGACCTGACCAAGCCCCCCGCCATCGCCTCCTCGGCATCAAAAACCCTGCCCGAATAGCACCATTCGAGCGCCTGACTGATGCCGACCAGTCGCGGCAAGAACCAGCTCGAGGCCGCTTCCGGCACGATCCCGCGCCGCGCAAAAACGAACCCATAGCGAGCAGTCGAGCTCGCAAGCCGAATATCCATCGCCAATTGCATTGTGGCTCCAACCCCGACAGCCACGCCGTTGCAGGCCGAGATGAGCGGCTTCTTGCTCTCAAAGAGACGCAAGGTGAGCAAGCCCCCGCCATCGCGCACACGCGTGTCAGAGAGGTCTTCGACTTCATCGCCGCTCGAGAATATCTGCCCTCCACCCTCAGGCGTGAGATCCGCCCCGGCGCAAAAGGCGCGTTCGCCGGCTCCGGTGAAGATCACTGCACGCGTGCTGTCATCAGCATCGATATCGTCCATCGCCGCCATGATTTCCTCACCCATCGTCCTTGTGTAGGCGTTCATCTTCTCCGGACGATTGAGCGTAATCGTGGCAACACCGTCGGTCTTGTCGACGAGGATCTGCGTATAGTCGGTCATTCAGTCTCTCCTTGAGCAGCACAATTTGCACCGATCCGTCCGGCGCTCAAGCGCGGAATTGAGAGGGTCGCCCACTGATCCATCGCAGCAATTGGCGCGCCGTAAATCCTACAGGATGGAACACATGGAACAGGTTTCAATCGATAAAGCGCCACCCTGCCCAAACCCGCAGAATTCCGGGAAAAATTTACGAGATGGGCGTGGTGGACCATTCCGCCGCCTTAGGATGAAAGGTCACAGGTAGGAAAGCGCGGACACTTGAGACTGGTCCCATTGCACGCTCCTTTTTGGCCTTACTGAAACGCCTATGCGGTGCCAGCAAACCGCCAGTCCAAATGCGGGTTCCAAAAAGTTGGCCAATTTTCCCAACATTTCGGATTGATGAACAAGCGGTACTATAGAGCTAGCTCCGGGAACCCCAGAATTCTGCCATTTTTTGAGTTTGGCACGGTGCCTGCAGAGTGTTGGGCATCCAGCGGAACAGACCCGCACAACAGACTGAACACTTTAGGAGCCGACCATGACCAACACCGCCAACAACCTCTTCGCAGCCATCGCCTCGATCGCTCTTTCAACCGCTGTATTCGCAGCAACGATCATCCCAGCCAGCCCTGCGCTGTTTGCCTAACACCTTCCCTTCAGGAGCCCTCCAATGACCCTCGCCACTCAGAACCTCTTCGCCGCTGTCGCTTCAATCGCCCTTTCGAGCGCCGTCTTCGCAGCCACCATCATCCCAGCCAGCCCTGCGCTGTTTGCCTAACACCTTCCCTCCAGGACCCCTCTCATGACCCTCGCCACTCAGAACCTCTTCGCCGCTGTCGCTGCGATCACCCTCTCTAGCGCTGTCTTCGCAGCCACCATCATCCCGGCAAGCCCCGCCCTGTTTGCCTGATACAGTTTGCGAGTGTCCGGCCTAGTCCCCGCAATTCACGGACACCGCGCCGGGACAGCACCCCTCCCCAAGATGCTGTCCCGGCCCCAACTCTCCCCGCTGTAAGCCCAGTCCCCAAGAGCCCCTCACTCCCCGCTTGCAGCTCAACTCCCGCCCGCCTAGCAAGGTCGGCGGGAGTTTTCTTATGCAGTCGAGTTATTCGGGTATTGGAAGGATCATTTCGGTGGTGTCCTTGGCAGCCGGATTGATCGCGTGCGGCGCAAATGCGTCCGTCGCAGATGTTGTCGAGGAAGACCAAGCCGCCGAGCCTTTTCTGACGGCACACGCGCGCGCAATTGAATCGAGCTCACGTTTTCCGATCCCTACTCCTGGCGACTTCGCATCCGCTTCGTTCGCCGAAGCGGCTGACTTCATCACAAGCCAATGCAATGTTCGAAGGGAGGGCAACGGAGGATTGGCCGTCTGGTCAACCCGCGACTTCAGTATCGCGTCCGATGGCAGCGTTCGGCTTACTTCCACCACACCAGGGCGGCGGAACGTCCCGGTCAGCTTTCATGTCAAAGACGTGTATGTTTATGACCTATCAGACAGCGTGACTCTCGAAGTGCGAACCGAGGTCTTTGGAAACGACAAGATCGGTCCTCGGCTGATCGCGATGGGCGATCGCCGGGTCGATATCGCGACCATCTACTGCACTGAGTGGAAGCGGGTTTCGCAAGCCTTTGCCCGTCTCCGCGAGCTCAAAAGCTGAACCACGCGCTCCAATCAGCCGGGCGGCGTTCCGATTTGCCAGACCAGCCGATCAAACACGAAGTCACCAGTCGAGCAGCCGATCGACATGTCAAACCGATTGCCAAGGTCGCTGCTGATCGGGAATGCCTGTTCACCAATCACAATCTCGCTATCGCCCGCTTGGCGGTAGGTCAGCGCAAAATTGACTGTGTTCTCGAGAGCCAGAGTTCCAACGCCGCTGCGTTGCTCACCTTCGCCATTGTTGACCGCCAGCGAGACAAACGCCCCTTCGGCCTCGCCATTGGGTGCCGCCAGTCGGATACTCAGAGTGTTACCGGTTTCCGGGTTGCGTAGACCAAGAACCGCTGTCGGGATCCAGTCCGCATCTGTCCTGAACAGGATCGGCTGGACTGTGCCGGTCATTCGGAATTCGGATGCTAGCAATGGTATCGTGAATTCTGAGCTTCGACCGCTGGCCGTATCGCATGCGAAGCGCGATCCATTGGCTTGGGCAGGGGTTGAAATAAGGGTCAGTGCCGCAGCCACGCTAAAGGCGGGCACGAGGGTTGCGAGTTTCATTGTCTCGTCCTTCGTCAGGCCCCTGTCGCCAGGGGAAACGCCCTCGATGGACACACTGCTAGCAGAACGAGACTTCGAAGAAAGCCCAAATTTGCAAGCCACTGCTCAACAAGAAAAAGGGCCCCCACTTGGTCGGCGGAGGCCCTTGTCTTTATGCTGTGTGGGCGGCCTCGGCAACAGGATCGGGCAGAAGCCCGATCCGTGCCATTCAGCTTAACGCGGTGCCATCCGGATCGCGCCGTCGAGACGGACGTCTTCGCCGTTGAAATAGCCGGTCTCGATCATGGTCATGGCAAGCTTGGCATATTCGTCAGGCAGGCCAAGGCGCTTGGGGAATGGAACGCTTGCAGCGAGCGCATCGCGAACATTCTGCGGCGCAGCGGCGAGCAGCGGCGTGTCAAAGATACCAGGCAGGATCGTGTTAACGCGGATACCTTCCTTCATCAGGTCACGCGCGATCGGCAGGGTCATGCCGACGACGCCAGCCTTGGACGCCGAGTAGGCAGCCTGGCCCATCTGACCATCTTCAGCTGCCACCGAAGCGGTGTTGACGATCGCGCCGCGATCCCCTTGCTCGCTCATCGGATCCAGCGTCAGCATGCCGGCGGCCGATTTGGCAATGCAGCGGAAAGTGCCGATGAGGTTCACCTGAATGACGAAGTCGAAGGCGCTGATCGGGAAATGCTTGACCGAACCGTCTTCTTTCGAGCGACTGGCGGTCTTGATCGCATTGCCGATGCCGGCGCAATTGACCAGAATCCGCTCCTGACCATGCGCTTCACGCGCCTTGGCAAAGCCAGCGTCGACATCGTCATCGCTGGTCACATTGACCTTGCAGAAGATGCCGCCAACTTCAGCGGCCATGGCTTCGCCCTTCTCTTCGTTCATGTCGAAGATCGCGACCTTGGCGCCCTTAGCAGCCAGAGCGCGGACCGTTGCCGCGCCGAGACCCGATGCACCGCCGGTCACGACGGCAGGGGTATTAGCAGAGACTTCCATTGATTTTCCTCTCGAGAGATTTGAAACTTAAACGCTTTCGATGATGGTGACGTTGGCGACACCGCCGCCTTCACACATCGTCTGCAAACCGTATTTCTTGTCGTGGCGCTTGAGCGCGTGAACCAGCGTGGCCATCAGCTTGGTGCCCGATGCACCGAGCGGGTGGCCGAGCGCGATCGCGCCGCCGTGGACGTTGAGCGCTTCAGGGTTGGCACCGGTGTGCTTGAGCCAGGCCATCGGCACAGGCGCGAAGGCTTCGTTGACTTCATAGAGATCAATATCTTCGATCTTCATGCCAGCCCGCTCGAGCGCGCGATCAGTCGCGAACAGCGGCTCTTCCAGCATGATCACCGGATCGCCCGCGGTCACGGTCAGATTGTGGATCCGCGCCATCGGGGTCACGCCATGGGCTTTGACCGCCTCTTCGCTCATCACCAGAACTGCTGAGGAGCCATCGCAGATCTGGCTGGCCGAAGCAGCGGTAACGCGGCCATCGGGCGCGAGCAGCTTGACGCCAGCGATTCCTTCGAGCGTGGCGTCGAAACGAATGCCTTCGTCGATCTTGTGAACGTCAGCGCCTTCGGGCGTTTCGATATCGATCGGCACGATCTCATTGTCGAATGCGCCAGCTTCGGTCGCCGCGATCGCCTTCTTGTGACTGTCGAGCGAGAATTGATCGAGCATGTCCTTGGAAAAGTCATGCTTCTGCGCGATCATCTCAGCGCCCATGAACTGGCTGAATTGAACCTTGGGGTATTTCTCTTCGAGACCCGGTGATTTGTAGTGGCCCAGACCTTCCTTCATGTGGAAGGTGGCGTTGGTGCCCATCGGGACGCGGGTCATGCTTTCGACACCGCTGGCGACTACGACATCCTGGGTTCCGCTCATCACAGCCTGCGCGGCGAACTGGATCGCCTGCTGCGAAGAGCCGCATTGGCGGTCAATCGTTACCGCTGGGGTCGATTGCGGAAGACGCTTGGACGCGAGCACGCCCATCCGGCCAACTTGCATGGCTTGCTCACCAGCCTGGCTGACGCAGCCGGTGACCACATCATCAATCGCAGTTGGATCGATGTCGGTCCGCTCAACAATCGCATCGAGCGAGCTGGCGAGCAGATCGACCGGGTGCACTCCGGCGAGACGGCCACCGCGGCGGCCTCCAGCGGTCCGAACCGCATCGACGATATAGGCTGTGGTCATGGTGTTCTCCTGAGGGATCAGTTTTTGTTTGAGACCCGACTATGGGAGCGAAAGCAGGGAATCAAGCGCCCAAAATTAGTGGTTTTAGGGGTCAGCGTGCGCAGTGCCGCGCAAATGCCCAATACCGCAGCGTAAACCGGTGAGGCGCTCTTAGGACCGAAAGGACTTCTTTCTCGCAGGGAAGCTGAGTGATGGCTCCGAGCTGCCACGAGGGTAGGTCGCGCGAATCTCCGAGACAGGCGAACAATCTCGCGCGCTGAAATGTGCCGCGCTGAAATGTGGCAATCTCGACACAGTGAGGCCAACATTTTGCGGCTACGTGGTTCACACCCTTCCCTAGCCCGCTCCAAAAAGCCTAATCTTCTCAACAGGGTCGCTCCGCTAATTGCCTGACATTGCGTCAGTGCGATTGGCTTTGCTGTCCCGACATACTTGGTGAAATCGTGCCGCTCATGGGGAAGAGCGCGGTGCCCTCACCTGCAACGTGGTCGCGCAGAAATGCACGCCACAGCGAATAGGGGTACGCATTCAAATGAAAATTGCACAACAATTCCGCCTGGGCGCGGGAACGCTCGCTATTGGTATTGCCTTGGCGGCCTCGCCTGCTTTGGCTCAGGAGGAGATCGATTGCTCAGAGAATCCGAGCAGTCCCGCTTGCTCAACTGATAGCGGGGGACCTGCCATTATTGTCACCGGATCGCGGATTGCTTCGCCAACGACTGAGTCAACAGCGCCGCTTCAAATCATCAGCGATCTTGCGATCGACGAATCTGGTATCACCAATATCCAGGAACTCTTGCTGGAAAACCCAGTCTTTGGGACGCCAGCTTTGAGCCGAACCAACTCAGCCTTCCTGACCTCAGGTACAGGCGTAGCAACAGTCGACTTGCGAGACATAGGCTCGGATAGGACCCTTGTTTTGATCGACGGCCGTCGCGTAGTCGCAGGAGTTCCCGGCAGCGCGATCGTGGACCTGAACGTCATTCCCGTCCAATTTCTCGATAGGGTTGATGTTCTAACGGGTGGTTCTTCGGCTCTTTATGGTTCTGACGCTGTCGCCGGCGTTGTGAACTTCATCTACAAAAAGGACTTCGAAGGGATCGCGGTCAACGCGCAACATGGCATCACCGAAGAAGGCGATGATGCGCGCTATCAAGCCGACGTTACGATCGGCACCAACGTCGCGGGGGGCCGCGGCAACATCATGGTCCACTTCGGCTACTCAAACGAAGAAGGCCTGCCATCCAGCAGTCGTGCAAATACCACCACCGACGATCTCGCACTGCAACGCCTCACACGGAACGCTGACGACTTTTTCACATCGTCTGAACCGTTTTTTTCCAGCTTCCCGCCACAAGGCCGCTTTATCGTTGATGGGAACAACTGGACATACGGGCCCGATGGACAATTACAAGATTGCTTCACGACGAATGGCTCAACCTGCACGGCTACGATTGGTTCAGGGACTGGTCCGAACGGCTTCAACCGTCAGCAATTCCGCACTCTGGCTGTTCCGGTCGAACGTTACCTGTTCGCCGCGCGCGGCTTCTATGAAGTGGCTCAAGACATCGACTTCTTCTTCGAAGGCACCTTCAGTCGCACCTTCTCAGCACGCCAGATAGAGCCGTTCCCACTGTCGTCCGACGGATCCAATGGCGTCTATCCAGGCAGCGGCCAAATGCCGATCGAAAACTACTTGCCAGGCACAGATACTATCGTTGCCAACCCCTATGTCCCCGCCGAGATACTCGCGGCAGCGGTCGACAGCGATGGCGACGGTTTGCGGGATATCGGTTTCACTCGCCGCCTGGTGGAGTTTGGTCCGCGTGAAGGCAGCACGGAACGTAACTTCTATCGCTTTGTGGTCGGCCTTGAAGGCTCGATCTTTGACGATCGTTTCTCTTGGGATGTCAGTTACAACTACGGTAATGTGAGTGAAAATCAGGTCTCGAACGGCCAGGTCAACGTCGTGAACTTCCGCGATGCATTGGCAGCACGTCTGGAAGTTGGCGACGAGAACGGCAATGGCGTCCCGGGTGAGGTGATCTGTATCGATCCTGAAGCACGGGCCAACGGTTGTGCTCCAGCCAACATCTTCGGCGCCGGCAGCCTGTCACAAGCCGCCGTCAACTACATCGCCGCTCAGGGTACGTTCCAGACCGGAATTACGCAGCAAGTCGTTACCGGCAATCTGTCAGGATCGCTGTTTGATTTGCCTGCTGGTCCGGTTGGAATCGCTATCGGCGCCGAGTACCGCAAGGAAACTTCGTTCTCGGATAACGACGCTCTGACCAATGCTGGTTTAAACGCCGGCAACGTGCTCCCCGATACACGCGGGGAATTCGACGTGGCCGAGGTGTACGGCGAAATCAAGGTTCCGATCCTCGCCGATACGCCAGGCTTCCAGCTTCTAGAAGTTGGCGGCGCAGCCCGTTACGCCAACTATTCGACTGCGGGAGGTGTGCTGAGCTGGAACGTCCAAGGGACTTGGCAGCCTATCGATGACCTTCGTTTCAGGGCGACTTACGCAACTTCGGTTCGCGCACCAAATATCGGTGAGCTATTTGCGGGTCTTTCACAGACCTTCCCGTCTGGCTTAAGCGATCCTTGCGATGGCATCGGATCAACCGGCGGCGGAGCAACTGGTGAAAATTGTCGGCTAGATCCTGGCGTTGCTGCAAACATCGCAACCAATGGCACGTTCACTTTAAACCAGGCAGATATCCAAGGCATATCTGGATTCAATGGCGGCAATGCTGATCTGTTCGAGGAAACGGCGACCTCTCTGACAGTCGGCGCGGTTCTGAACCCCCGGTCAATCGACGCCTTGCGTAATCTTACAATTACTGTCGACTATTATGACATCGAGGTTGAAGACGTGATCTCTGGCTTTTCGCGTCAGTTCACGCTCGATCAGTGCTATGATCAGGGCAATCCAACCTTCTGTAGCTTGATTGTGCGTCGCCCTCAGGCGACGGCGACCAACAGCGCAGGGTCAATTGACCTAATCAATGCGCTACAGGTCAATGCTGCTGTCCTAGAAACGTCAGGCATAGACGTCACGGCTCGGTGGAGTACGGGAGTTGGCCTGATTGAAGGTGACGGGCTACGGCTAGGAGTAGCCTACACTCACGTGCTGAAATACAATTTCTTCTCTTTGCCGGACGCGGATGCTGATCCCGCCGATGGAGAGGTTGGGACTGCAAAGGATCGTTTCACGGCGACTGCCGCTTACTCGACCAATGAATTCGACTTGTCGTTCACCGGCACGTTCATTGGGGCATCCTCCGAAGATGACCAATTTTGCGCTGCGTTTGCTGAGCTAGATCCATCGCAAGGGGGAGTCTGTCCGAGCGTTGGGGCAGAATTCTATCTCGACACGCAATTGAGCTGGAACGTCACCGATGAGATTGCTTGGTATATTGGCGCAGACAATCTTCTGAATAACGGCGCGCCAAACTTGCTCGGCGGAACCACGTTCAATGTGACCGGAAGTGATACGGCGGCCGATGTCTATGACGTCTTTGGTCGTCGTTATTACACCGGGGTGCGCATGCGGTTTTGATCGCATTGCTAAATAGCATAACAAAAGGGCGGCCTCTCAGAGGTCGCCCTTTATCTTTGGGGTTTAGCCCCATTCTAAGCCAGCGCTATGGCCTCTCCTTACCGCCGCATGCCACCGCGCCGAAAATCCCGGAGTTTCTAGTGCAGCGCTGTCCAAGTGACGGCGTATCCATCCACCAATCGCGCTAATTCACCCTCCGCACACTCAAATAGCGGCCGCGGTTCACTTTGGCTCTGTAACTGCCAATTGCGCCCTTCTTGATTATGATGGAATCTCCAGCCTTGTAGAACCCGAATTGTGGCGTTTCTGTCTGCATCCAGCGTGCGCCGTCTTCGAGCGTGAAAATGTAGCGCCCGTTGGCAATCGCGCGGACCGCAGTGATGGTCGATGTAATCTCTCTGATTTCATCCTCATCATCGTCGCCGCCACCAAAGATGCCACCAAGATTAGGCAATTTCAGTCCAAACAGGCCACGGCGCGCCTCGCGCACCTGGGTTCGATCCGCAATAACAAGGTCGTCGGACTCCTGTGCTTCGTAGACCCGCCCGACTTCGCGATCGAAACAGGCGAGGCGTTCCGCATCTTCTGCGATATCGCGGCATTCAAACATTGAGCTTACAATCTCTGGCGTATCAATGTCTTCGGCCAGATTCGGTTGTGCTGTTGCCGCCGAAAATGGCACCAATAGCGCAACACCAAGAAAACCAACTCGCTTAGAAAACCGCATCATTGCAGAGACCCTCCTTGTATCACGGTGCAGCCTAACCCAAAGAGCTTAGAGGGCAAGCGCAGTTCATCCTTACGCCTACGGAAGCGGCCCACCAAAGCAGTGCCACTTACCAGTGATGCGACAGAACAAGCGATCGGCGTCCGGAACGACTGTTGCAACCGTGCTACAGTGGTGTTCCGAATTTCCGAAAACGCGTCAGCTTTGCTTCCCTTGCCCCGCACTCCGCGCTTAACGAAACCATAGGGACTGGCTGGGTGAATTTTCGAGCACCGTCGAAATTCATCATTTCTGCCTGCAACCCGATGGATTGATGAGGTTTCGCCTGCGACCAGTTTGGCCAGATTTCATCGCAAACGCGGCGTTTCAGCAATGGTTCGTCGCACATCACGAGGGCAAAAGAACAAATGAAAATTTCAACTCAACTCCGAGTCAGCGCTGGTTCGCTGGCCGTTGGGCTTGCGCTGGCATCCTCGCCTGCCATGGCTCAGGGTACTGACGATGGAGCCGAAGAAACGGACGAAGTGATCGTCGTTACCGGCTCGCGTATTAACAACCCGAACCTCGTCACTTCGAGCCCAGTTCGTGCTCTGGGTGAAGTCGAAATCGACTCGCGGCAGGTGATCGATGCAGAATCGCTGATCGGCGAACTGCCAGGCGTTGGTATCGGTACCAGCACCTCGCGGAACAACGGTAACGGCGGTTTCTCAACCTTCAACCTCCGCGGCCTTGGTTCAAACCGTAACCTGGTTCTGCTTGACGGTCAGCGTATCGTCCCGGCGACCCTGACTGCGGTTACCGACCTTAACAACGTCCCACTGGCTCTCGTTGAGCGTGTTGACATTGTGACTGGTGGTGCCTCTTCGGTTTACGGTGCTGACGCTATCGCCGGTGTTGTTAACTTCATCACCAAAGACGACTTCGAAGGCGTCGCGATCGACCTGACTGGCGGTATTGATGAGCGTGGCGATGGTCCTCGTTTCCGCGCAGACGTCACCGTAGGCGGTAACTTCGATGAAGGCCGCGGTAACGCAGTCCTCAGCGTTGGCTATCAGAACACCACCGGCATCTTCCAAGGTGACCGTGAGTTCGGCGAAAACACCTTCTTCGGCAGCACTCCGCTGGGTTCAGGTACTTCGGTTCCGACCCGCATCAACGGCGACCAGTACGATCCGACATCTGCCTCGCTGGTACCGACGTTTAACACGTTCAACTACGCACCGTTCAACTACCTGCGTGCGCCGTTCGAGCGCTTCAACATGTTCGGTAAGGCTCACTATGAAGTCGCCGACGGCATTGAAGTTTACACTAACGCCATGTTCTCGAAGAACATCGTTGACCTGCAGCTGGCTCCGTCCGGTCTGTTCGGCGATCCGTTTGTTCTTCCTCTGAACAACGCGTTCCTGCCAGCCGCAGTTCGCGACTCGATCTGCGCTGACAACGGAATTTCGGCTGCTGATTGTGCCGCGGCTGGTGCTGCGACCGATCCGACGGACCCCAACTACATCGAATCAACGGTTATCATTAACCGTCGTCTCGTTGAGCAGGGCCCACGTCAGACCAACAACACCACGAACACCTTCCAAATCACGGTTGGTACGCGCGGTGACATCACCGATGACATCCAGTTCGATATCTTCGGTCAGTATGGCGAATCAGATCGTCAGCGTGCTCGTATCAACTGGGGCCTGAAGTCCCGCGTTGAGCAAGCTCTGCAAACGCTTGATGCAAACACCTGTGTCGACTCTTCAAACGGCTGTGTGCCGCTGAACCTGTTCGGCGATGGTCAGAGCATCTCGCAAGGCGCTGCTGACTTCATCAACGCTGCGACCTTCTCAACCACCAAGACAACCTTGGCTTCGGTCATCGGCTCGATTTCTGGCGATCTGCCAGTGTCGTCGCCGTTCGCATCGACCCCAATCGGTTTCTCGGTTGGTGCTGAATATCGTCGCTACACTGCGGGTATCGCATCGGACGTTCCAGAATCGACGCAAGACGAAGTTCTGGGTACCGGCGCTCCTTCGCCGAACCAGTTCGGTGATTTCGATGTGGCAGAAGCCTTCGTTGAGACAATCATTCCGATTGTTGAAGACACCCCTGGTTTCTACAGCCTGAGCGTCGAGCTTGGTGCTCGTTACTCCGACTACTCAACGTCGGGCGGTAGCTGGACCTACAAGGCCGGCGGTAGCTGGGAGCCTATCGAGAGCCTCCGTGTTCGCGGTATCTACCAGCGTTCAGTTCGTTCGCCGAACATCTCGGAGCTGTTCGCCCCGATTACGACCGGTCTTTCGAACCTCACCGTTGACCCTTGTCAGCTTACCAACCCAGTTGGCAACGCAGCGCTCACCGCGATCTGTATTGCTCAGGGCGCGCCTTCCAGCCAGATCGGCAGCATTCCGATCCCATCGGCTGCACAGGTTAACGCCTCAAGTGGTGGTAACCCGAACCTCGACGTTGAGACCGCTGATTCGTACACTCTCGGCTTCGTCTTCACCCCGGACTTCGTCCCGGGTCTGACGATTGCTCTGGACTACTACAACATCACGGTTACCGGCGCGATCACGACCCCGAGCCCGGACGATCTGATCGTTCCTTGCTTCGGTACGACTCCGTTCTCGAACCCTCCGGGTGGCTCAACCTGCTCGTTGATCCAGCGTAACCCGCTGAACGGTTCGCTTAACGGTGGTGGTGAAACCCCAGGTCTTCTCCTGAACCTCACCAACCAAGGCCGGATCGAAAGCTCAGGTATCGACCTTGAGATCAACTACTCACTGCCAACCAGCTTTGGTGGCCTGTCCTGGACCTTCATTGGTAACCACACCATTGACGACAACTTCCAGGCTTCGCCAACCAGCATCAACCGTGACTGCCTTGGCCAGTTCAGCTCGAACTGCCTCGGCCTTTACGAGTACAGCTTCAACCTGCGCACCAGCGCACAAGTTGACGGCTTCGGTACTCTGTCACTGCTGTGGCGCTGGCAGGATGGCTATGAGTTTGAGCGCATCACGGCGACCTCGCTGTCTGATGAGTTCACTCAGATCGATCCGTTCAGCTACTTCGACCTGTCGGCAAACATTCCGGTCAACGAAAACTTCACGTTCTCGTTCCTGGTCGAAAACCTGCTCGACAAGCAGCCTCCGTTCACCGGCTCGTTCGTTGGACCGACCGGCTTCAACGCAGGTAACACCTTCCCGTCAAACTACGACACTCTGGGTCGTCGTTTCACGGCTACGGCTGGCCTGCGCTTCTAATCGAAGTCAGACACAAGAAAGGGGCGGTCTTCGGACCGCCCTTTTTTTTGCCCAAGTTTTAGAGATGAGGGGGTTTCGTTGGCGCGACGGCATGCAGCCCATCGGTCAAAGACTGGATTATCGCTTTGTGCCCGACACCACAGTCCCGATCTGTGGGCCGCGTTCCCCGTATAAAAACGCATCACAGCGAGTGAGCTCAGCGCCATTGGACGCCAGCAGAGCTCCAAACTCACTGAATTGCTCATCATCCATGGCGGCCGATAGCATAGCCTGCAGCAAGCTATGCTCTGTTTGAGCGAAACGCTGCAATTGGCGCAGCTCATTCTGCCGCCAATTTTCTGATGCAAGCCCCGGAGCGGGTGGTTGTTGAGCCGCCAGAATCTGCAAAACAGCGACGCAAATCTCCAGCGCCACAGACGCTTGGCCGAACATGCTGTGTGCCTGGCGCGCCAGTGCCTCAAATGGCGCTATAGCTTCACGTCCAATATTCGCGGCAGGGCCACCCACCAATTGCTCAGCCTGTTGAATTGCCTTCTGTGGCACTTCTTCACCAGTCAGAACCCACTCCAACTGATGCGCGCGGGCCGCACTGTTCTGTGCGATTGCGCTCGATTGATGGTGCATCAGAAAACGGAACTGACCCGCTGGCTTCAGAACGCGCAGGAATTCAGCGGCCGAACGATCGAGGTTCGAATATTCGATCCCGAACTGGCTCGTGATCGCGCAAAACTGGTCATCGGAGAACGGTAGCTTCTCGATGTTTATACCGGGTATGAACCGGGCGTTCTGGCCGTCTGACGGCAGGTTTTTGGCCAAGTCCACTCCAACGAACTCGCAGTCGGAGCGATGCTCTTGCATCAGCACGATCGCCAGGCCATCCCCGGTGCAAAGATCGAGGACTTGTCCCTCTTCCGGTAACTGCGTGGCCAGCTCAACCCACAGGCCGCGCAGCTGCCCATCGAGCTGCGCATCCCTATTGGGAAGGCATCCGAGACTTTTGACATCTTCCTGTCGCGCCCAGAATTCTTCAAAATTGCTCAAAGTTCAGCCCCGAAATGCAAGCCTACCTTTAAGCGCGCATGCTCAGGCGAAGCAACACGGGAGTTAGCTCACATCCATTTGCAGTTCACCGTCGCCTTCATCGACCTTGACGGTGCTGCCATCAGGAACCTTCCCTTCGATTAGCATCTCAGCGAGCGGATCCTGGACGTAGCGCTGAACCGCGCGCTTGAGTGGTCGCGCGCCATAGACCGGGTCATAGCCAACACGGCCCAACCAACGCAGCGCCGCTTCCGTCAACTCGAGCTCAATCTTGCGATCAGCCAACAGCTTCTGCACCCGGCGGACCTGGATCTTCACGATCGGCGCCATGTGCTCCATCGCCAAGCGGTGGAACAGGATGATCTCATCCAGCCGGTTGAGGAATTCGGGCCGGAAATGGCCTCGTACGACATCCATCACTTCATTTTCGACATCGGCGACCTTTTGATCGTCGCCGAGGTTGGAGAGGAACTGACTGCCGAGGTTCGAGGTCAGAATGATCAGCGTGTTCGAGAAATCGACCACGCGGCCCTGACCGTCAGTAAGTCGGCCATCATCAAGAACCTGCAGCAGCACATTGAAAACATCGGTGTGCGCCTTCTCGACTTCGTCGAACAGGACGACCTGATAGGGGCGACGCCGCACCGCTTCGGTCAGCACCCCACCCTCATCATAGCCGACATACCCCGGAGGCGCGCCGATCAAACGCGCGACCGAATGCTTCTCCATGAATTCCGACATGTCGATCCTGACCAATGCCTGGTCATCGTCGAATAGGAATTCCGCCAGCGCCTTGGTCAGCTCAGTCTTGCCCACACCGGTTGGGCCCAAGAACAGGAAGGAGCCGAGCGGACGGCCGGGGTCCTGCAGACCCGCGCGCGCACGGCGCACAGCCTTTGAGACGGCCTCGATCGCGTCAACCTGACCGATCACGCGCTTGCCTAGGATTTCCTCCATTTCGAGCAGCTTTTCGCGCTCGCCTTCCATCATCTTGTCGACAGGGATACCGGTCCAGCGCGAGACCACGCCAGCGATGTCCTCCTCGGTCACCTCTTCGCGCAGCAGAGCATTCTCGGTGAGGTCTTCTGCTTCCTCGAGCTTCTTCTCAAGCTCGGGAATGGTGCCGTAAGACAGCTCGCCAGCCTTGGCGAGGTCGCCTTCACGCTGTGCCTGTTCCAGCTCCAGCCGTGCGGCGTCGAGTTGCTCTTTGATCTTGCCTTCGGCTTCGATCTTGTCGCGCTCATTCTGCCAGCGTGTCGTGAGCTCAGAGCTCTCCTGCTCCAGTTCGGCCAGATCCTTGCGGAGATTGGTCAGACGATCCTTCGAATTATCGTCATCCTCTTTCTCAAGCGCGCTTTCTTCGATCTTGAGCTGGATGATCCGACGATCGAGCGCTTCGATCTCTTCCGGCTTACTTTCAACCTCCATCCGGATCCGGCTCGCGGCCTCATCCATCAAGTCGATCGCTTTATCCGGCAGGAAGCGGTTCTGAATGTAGCGATCGGACAGACGCGCCGCGGCGACAATCGAACCATCGGTGATCCGAACACCATGGTGAAGCTCATATTTGTCCTTGATCCCCCGAAGGATCGAGATCGTGTCTTCGACGCTCGGTTCGTCGATATAGACCATCTGAAAGCGCCGCTGCAGGGCCGGGTCTTTCTCGACATACTTTTGATATTCATCGAGCGTGGTCGCGCCAATACAGTGCAACTCCCCGCGCGACAGAGCGGGCTTGAGCAGGTTGGAGGCATCCATCGAGCCTTCGCTTGCGCCGGCCCCGATCAGCGTGTGCATCTCATCAATGAACAGGATGATTTGGCCATCGGCATGCTTGACCTCGTCGAGCACGGCCTTGAGCCGTTCTTCGAATTCGCCGCGATATTTCGCGCCAGCGATCAGCGCGCCCATGTCGAGCGACATCAGCGTCCGACCTTTGAGGCTGTCCGGCACATCACCATTGGCGATCCGCAGAGCGAGACCCTCCGCGATCGCGGTCTTACCCGTACCGGGCTCACCAATCAGCGCAGGGTTGTTCTTGGTCCGCCGAGCAAGAATCTGGACGGTCCGGCGAATCTCTTCGTCACGGCCGATGACCGGGTCGAGCTTGCCGTCGCGTGCTGCTTGCGTGAGATCGCGCGCATAGCGCTCCATCGCGTCATAGGCGCTCTCCGCATTGGCGCTGTCGGCCTTCTTGCCGCCGCGCAGATCTTCGATTGCGGAATTGAGGCTTTGAGGCGTGATATTGGCAGCTTTGAGCGCTTCGCCCGCTTTGCCTTGATTGAGCGCGAGTGCGACCAAAAGCCGTTCTACTGTAACGTAGGAATCACCTGCCTTTTCGGCGATCTGCTCCGCAGAATCGAGCACGCGAACCGCATCATTGTCGAGACCAGGCGTCTGTTGCGCGCCTGAGCCAGAGACGGCGGGAATCTTGGAAAGCCCGGCATCGACCTGAGTGACACCAGCGCTGGCATCGCCCCCCGCGCGCTGGATCAGCCCCGAAGCCATGCCTTCCTCGTCCTCAAGCAAGGCCTTGAGCAGGTGCAGCGGGGTAATCCGCTGATGGTTCATCCGGATCGCGACGGTCTGCGCAGCTTGCAGAAACCCTTTCGCGCGGTCGGTGAATTTCTCCAGATTCATTTACGGCGGCTCCCTGTTACGATCCGATGCTACGCCTCACATGTAGTGTTGCCTATTTGCAACACAACCCCTTGATGAGGTTATCTTAGCGCAAGGTGTATTACTCGACTAGGTGGGTCCTGTGGAGCAATCCGCAAGACCCTATCGGCAGCGACCAGGAACCGCCAGCCTTTGGCCCTATTCTGGCCGCCAGGTCCGCGCCATCTCATCGAGCAGCAATACGCCAAAGCCGCTGGCGCCAACGGGTACCAAGGGGGTCGAGCTGTATTGCCGGTCAACATTGGCCATATCGACATGCACCCAGGGCAGCTCCTCAGGCACAAAGAACTCGATGAAATGCGCGCCCGCACTGGCGCCGGGTGCCGGGCTGGCATCTGAGTTCTTGATATCCGCCACCTCGCTGGACATCGCCTTTGCGTAATTGGGGTGCAGCGGCAGCCGCCACAATTCTTCTCCGGTCCTTTCGCCCGCAGCAATCGCCGCTTGGGCATAGGCGTCTTCGCGCGAAAACACGGCCGCGTATTCACGACCCAAGGCGCGGAAAGCTGAACCGGTCAGAGTCGCGATATTGATCAGGGCGTAAGGGTTCTTCTGATCAACGGCGTATTCGATCGCATCCGCGAGAACGAGGCGCCCCTCAGCATCTGTCGAACGCATTTCGATCGTCTTCCCGGAATAGGTCCGCACCACGTCTCCTGGACGCTGAGCGTTCGCGCCAGGCATGTTCTCGGCCAGCGGCACAGCGGCGACGACATGCACTGGCGTGCCGGACTTCGCGAGGCTGTAGGTCGCGCCGGTGACCGCCGCAGCGCCCGACATATCGCCCTTCATTTCCCACATATTCGTATTGGGTTTGATCGAGATCCCCCCCGTATCAAAGGTAATTCCCTTGCCTGCCAGCAGCATCGGTGGGCCATTGGCTCCCCGATAGGTGATCAGCATTAGGCGAGAGCTGCGCGGACTGCCTTGCCCAACGCCAAGGATCGTCCCCATATTGCGCTCTCGCAAAGCGGCCTCGTCGAGAACTTCGATCGTAACTCCGTCCACTCCTTCGAACAGAGCCTGGGCCCGAGCAATGAAGCTTTCCGGGTAGATCACATTGGCCGGTTCATTGATGAGATCGCGGGCGAAGCGAACGCCTTCGCTGAGCGGACCATGCCGCTGGTCAAGCAGGGTCTCGGCAGCGCTCGCACTGGGACCGACAATAATGACGGGATCGCTTGGCAGATCGGTGCGAGACGATTTGTACCGATCAAATCGATATTGCCCCATGGTCGCGCCGAGGCCCAGTTCTGCCATGGCGTTTGCATCGGGTAGACCAGCAATCGCCAGCGGCCACGGCTGATCCGCCATGGCCTGCACAATACGGCCCCCCGCTTCGCGCCAATTCGGCTCTTCGCCGTCCTCACCGGCAGCGCCGACGAGAATGATCGGCGGTTCCCCTGCTGGCGAGGGGATATCCAGCGAAGTACCAGCCTTGCCAGTAAAGTCCGTCGCGGCAATGCGCGCTGCTGTGTCCCTTGGAAGGTCTACTCCGCCAGGAATGCTATCGCTTGTCATTACGACAATCAAAGCCGCTCCTCTAGGAGCGCTCCGAGCGAACTCTATTGGCCGTTCTGCGCTGTTCTCGGCAGTGGAGGGCACGACGCCTGAGCCGACCACAGTCTGGGCCGAGCCGGCGAATGGCATTGCCAAGACACTCGCCAGCAAAGCGGCTCCAGCGGCATTCTTCAGAGATGATCGATATGACATTGCGCTCAATTCCTGTCCTCAAATTGGGGGCGAGATTCCGATGAAATACTGTCTCAAACAACGGTTCAGTTGACCTTTGCGTTCCCTACCGCGATGCTCTTTCCAAGAGAGTTTGGGAGAGACATCCAAATGAAGTGGATTGGACGCGGCGCCTTCGCGCTGGTGGCGGTTTTGATCGCAGTTTTTGTGGTCTTGGCGAGCTGGGAGCCGTTCTTTGCGACAACGGCTGAAGTCACCAATGACAGAGAATATCGGGCCGAGATTATCCGCGACGAATGGGGTGTTCCCAAGATCTACGGGAAGACCGATGCCGACGTAGCCTTTGGTGTGGCGATTGCTCAATCCGAGGATGATTTCTTCACCATGCAGGATGTCGTGGCGATGTCGCGCGGGCGCTACGGCGCGATCGCTGGTCAGGATGGCGCCACCTTTGACTATGTCTATCACCTGCTCGATGCGCGCGGCACAGCAGAGCGGCACTATCCGAACCTGCCCGAAGACACCCGCGCCCTGTTCGAAGGCTTCGCCGCCGGGCTTAATCATTATGCCGAGGCGCATCCCGACGAGGTCAAGCTCGGCAATCTCTTCCCGGTCAATGGAATGGACGTCGCCGCTGGTTTCGCGCTTCGCCAGCCGTTCTTCTTCGGCCTGGGCAATGTCATTGGCCCGCTGGTCGCCGGGGACGAGCTGCCTCGAGAATTCGGCCCGGACATTCCCGGTTTCCCACGCGAGCCAAGCCCCTATGCCAAGAAGGCTGGCGATATGGCCGGAAAGCGGCACCATCCCCTGCCGTGGGGCGACGATGCCATGCTCCTTGGTTCCAACGCCTTTGCCGTCAGCCCAGACAAATCGGGCGGCACAACCGCGCTGGTCGTCAATTCACACCAGCCGCTGCGCGGCGGGGTGGCGTGGTACGAAATGACCGTTGAGAGTGAGGAAGGCTGGCATTTCACGGGTGCCAATTTTCCCGGCTCGCCCTTCCCTTTTGTCGGCCATAATCGCCATCTAGGCTGGACCAACACGGTCAACCGCCCCGACATGGCCGATGTCTATCAGCTCGAGATGAGCGACGACGGCACGCAGTATCGGCTCGATGGAGAATGGCGCGATCTGGAGCGCAAGACGGTCACACTGCCCGTCAAGCTCGGCCCGATTACGCTGCCGATCCGCCGCGAAGTCCTGCGCAGCGAGCATGGTCCTGTGATTCAGAACGACCAGGGCTTCTTCGCCGTCCGTTACGGTGGGATCGACCAGATCGATCAACTTGATGCTTATTACCGCATCAACAAGGCGACAACGTTCGAGGAATGGGAAGCGCAGATCGCGAGGATGGCGATCCCGAGCACCAATTTCATCTATGCTGATGAGGGCGGGAACATCGCTTACATTTACAACGCTGCAATCCCGGATCGGCCGACCGCGGACGAGGTCGAAGCCGATTGGCGCGGCGTGCTCGATGGCTCGCGCAGCGATCTGATCTGGCAGGGCTCGGTCGGCTATGACGAAATCCCCAAGGTGATCAACCCGAGCTCTGGCTGGGTCTACAATTCCAACAACGAGCCCTATACCGCGGCAGGTGCTGCCGACGATCTCGACCCGGCCGACTTCGCGCCGGAGCTCGGAGTCGAGCTCAAGCAGACCAATCGTTCCTGGCGAGCCTACAAGCTGCTTAGCGACGCCAGTCTGCTCGACCGTGAGACGCTTGAGCGGATCAAATACGACACCGGTTATGAGCGTCAGGGCTATATCGCGATGCTGTTCGATGACCTCGAAGCGCTCGAGGCCGAAGGCGAGCTGGCTGAAGCGCGCGATCTGATCCTGTCGTGGGATTTCTTTGCTGATGGTGAGGGGCCTGCCGACGCATTGGCCTATTTGCTGATCCGCGACTTCATGGCGGCAGAGTACACCAATGGTGCCTGGCCTGACGCCGGGGAGAAGCTTGCAGCCGCAGCCAACCATCTCCGAACCCATTTCGGGCGGCTTGATCCGCCAATGGGCGAGCTGGTGCGACTGCGCCAAGGCGATGTCGATCTTCCGCTCGACGGTGGGTCAGACACGCTCCGCGCGGCAACCTCGTGGGAAGTGCATGAGGACGGTCGGCTGAGCCTGATCCATGGTGACAGCTTCATCCAATGGGTCGAATGGATTGAGGGCGAGCCAGTCAGCTCACGCTCGGTCCAGCCGTTTGGGTCAGCGATCACTCGGCCGGACAGCCCACACTACACCGACCAAATGCAAATGTTCGTCGATCACGAGATGAAGCCAGTTTATTTTTGGCGTGCAGACGTGCTGGCCAATGTCCAAAGACGATATGTGGTTGAGTCTAACTGACACCAGTGTAAATGAAGCGAGAGAGTTTCGGGCGACCGGCTCCAACAATCCAAATGGAGGAATTTCAGTATGTCTGTAGCAGGAACCTACACCACCACCGTCAAGAGCCCGATGGGCGACCAAGCTGGCACCTTCACCGTTGAAGACAACGGCGACGGCACCTTCTCCGGCAACATGGCCGGCGGCATGGGCTCGATGGACGTTGAAGAAGGCAAGGTCGACGGCAACACCCTGACCTGGAAAATGAACATGACGGTTCCGATGCCGATGACGCTCGAGTGCGAAGCTACGGTCGATGGCGACAGCATCACCGGCACCGTCAACGCTGGCGCCTTCGGTGCGATGCCGGTTTCGGGCACCCGCGCCTAAGCCGCATACACTTTGAGAGTTCAAAAGGTCGTCGGAGCGCTCGCTCCGGCGGCCTTTCTCGTTGCGAAGAGGCAATGTGGCTTGATCACCGGGCAAGGCGTGGCACGATGCTTGGCCAATCTGTCAGCCAGGAATCTTTGCCTTGTCCGCCAATGCCAACGCCCCATTCGACATCCAGACACCAGCTCTGCTGGTTGATCAGGCGCGGTTTGCAGCGAACATCGCCCGGCTCAAGACCAAGGTCGAGGCGACTCCGGGACAGGTCCGTCATCGCCCGCACCTCAAGACTGTCAAATCGGTCGAGCTGGCGCGGCAGATCACCCAGGCGCTCGAAACCGACGCGATTACGGTCTCTACCCTCAAAGAGGCGGAGATATTCGCCGAAGCCGGTTTTCGAGACATTCTATACGCGGTCGGGATCACGCCCTCTAAACTCGATAGGGTTGCGGCGCTCCAGCGCGCTGGCGTGGACCTCACCATCATCACCGACAATGTTGCGACAGCCAAAGCGATCTGTGAATTCTGCAAGGAAAATGATTGCGCGATCCCGGTCTCGATCGAAGTTGATGTCGATGGCCATCGCTCCGGGGTCGTGCCCGAGGACAGTGACACTTTGCTGGCCATAGCCGCAGCAATGAGCGGCGGCGCTGAGCTGCGCGGCGTCATAACCCATGCCGGCGGCTCCTATGATACGCAATCTGAGGATGAGATGCGGGCCTGCGCAGAAACTGAACGCACTCGCACTCTGGCTGCTGCTGAAATCCTCCGTGAGGCGGGCTATGCCTGCCCGCTGGTCAGCATTGGCTCGACCCCGACCGCGCTGCACACCGATAATCTGAGCGGGGTGAGTGAAGTGCGCGCCGGGGTCTATGCATTCTTCGATCTGGTCATGGCCGGACTTGGCGTATGCGATGTTGATGAGATTGCGCTGTCGGTCCTGACCACAGTCATTGGCCACCAGCATGACAAAGGCTGGGCTCTGGTCGATGCCGGCTGGATGGCGATGTCGCGCGACCGCGGCACCGCTGACCAGGCAATCGACCAATTCTATGGGCTGGTCTGCGACGCCAGCGGCCAAGTGATCGAGGATGTTGTAATGATCTCCGCCAATCAGGAGCACGGCATTCTCGCCGTCCGCCCGGGTAGTGATCGTGACTTGCCCGAATGGCCGGTCGGCACGCAGTTACGAATTCTGCCGAACCACGCCTGCGCCACCGCGGCACAGCACAGCGAGTATCTGATGGTCGATAGCTCAGGCCATGTGCTTGCAACCGCAGAGCGTTTCAACGGCTGGTGACGGCGGCCTTCGCTCAGGCCCCGTCACCCCACATCAGCCAAACGAACGACAAGGTCTCCGTTGCTGAATCATTCCAGAAGGTCACAGGAATGTTGGGAGGCGAGAACACCATCTCTCCAGCTTTGGCGACGAAGGGCTGTTCACCGATCTCACCCACCGCCTGACCTGCGGTCACAATCACCATGCGCGGAAACGGAACGGTCAGCGTCGGCGCTTGCTCGCGTCCGAGTCCTCCAGGAATGTGATAGACCGCACTTCGGAAGTCCTTGTCGTAATAGAGCGCTGTTGCAGGCGCTCCGTGCACCACGCGACTATGGGCAACGCCAATCGGGATGACTTCTGGCATGCCGCGGGTCCAGAAATGTGCGATCAATGGGCGAATAATCGCATCGTAATTGGCAGGCTTTTCATAGCCCTCGGTGGTGAAGATATCGAGCGGAGTGAGATCTGCCGAGGTAGCAGCCCCCATCGCGGTCAGACCATTCCATACCCCTTGGTCGAGCAGGTTGAGCGTCTCGAGATTGGCGGTGAAATAGAGGAATTGCTGGTCCCCGAAACCGTCGCTCAATTCGACTGTGCGCTTCCCATCTTCGCTGGTGGAGACCACAGTCCAACGCTGGCCATTCACCTCAATGCCAAAGGTCTGATCGATTGCCATGGGATCTTTGGCGTAATCCTCGACAAACCTCTCGATGATTGGCTCAATCACTGCCCGGGGCTCGGGCTCCCGGTTCTGCGCGACAGCCTGTGTAGTGGTGAGCGCTGCAAGCGCAGTCAGCGCGACGCTGGATTTCCGAAACATTGCCATAATTTGGGTCCTTTCTTAGGGTGACGCTGAATGTCAGTGCCCAAACCCTTGGAGCCAGCAAGCTTGCATGAATGAAGCGCCAACCGAATTTCACGAAGCGCATGTCGATGCATTTGGTGATGCGCGAATGACCCAAGCACCGGCACGCCCCTTGGCGAGCTGGGCTATGACCATGGGTGCTGGTGGCTTGTTCCTCGGCTTCATCGGAGCAACCGATTCCTACCAATATGCGCTGCCGGTAAGGCTCGCCTTCTGGCTCGGGCTGTGCGGAGTGGCCGGCCTGCTTGCCGTCTCGATCGAGGCCGCTCTGGCGCGATTTGTGCTGCGCGAGCGTGGTATGGTGATCTGGTGGGCGGCGCTCAGCCTGTGCCTGGCGCTGGCCATGGTTCCGGTGATTTTTCTGGTCAACGCGACCGGAGACACCTCGCCTATCGCCGATTTGCCATTGTACGTCCGGAACTCCCTGGCGATCAGCGCTGCCCTGGTGGCTCTTCGGCTCGGCATTGGAGCGTTGCTGTCTCAAGGCCAAGTGGTGGAGCCTGCAGCCGCCGGAACGGAAGAGCGTGGCAAGACCCAAGCACCGATCCTAAAACGTCTACCAGGAGCGCTCCAATCCGCTCGGCTCTTCGCGCTAAAGTCCGAAGGTCACTACGTCCAAGTCTATACTGATTTGGGTAATCACATGCTTCTGATGCGGTTCGGTGATGCGGTCGATGCAACCGCCGACATTGAGGGCATGCAAGTGCACCGTTCATGGTGGATCGCGCGAGACGCGCTAAGCTCCATTGATCGCGCCGAAGGCAAATGGGAGGCCACGATTGGAGAATCTCTCAAAGTCCCCGTGAGCCGGACCTATCGCGCAGAATTGCGTAGCAAAGGGTGGGCCTAGACGCGCACCCCAGAATGCGACGTCGATCGGGTGTTCAGGTGCCGACACATTCCGGTCAGAAAGGCTTAACTGAACTGCCATCGCGGCGCCGTGACGATGTCACACGAAGTCCGTAGTGGGAGCGCACCCTCCCTCTCCAACTTCAAAAGGCCCCGTTATGAAAGCCCCTATTCTGCGCAGCAGCTTGCTCGCATCTGTCGCCTTTGTGGCATCACCGGCACTCGCTCAGGAAACCGAAGAACCACAGGATTCCGGCGATTCTGGCAATACTATTGTCGTGACCGCGCAAAAATTCGAGCAGCGCGCCCAAGATGTGCCGATCACGATTTCTGCGGTCGCCGGTGAGCGGATCGAAGAGCTCGGCGTCACAGACCTTGATGAGCTGTCAAACTATGTCCCCGGCCTGCTGATCCAGGAACAGAGCGCCAACAACCCTGGCGTCGTCATTCGCGGCATCACCTCGGACAGTGGCTCTTCGCAGCAGGGCCCGCGCGTTACGCTTTACTACAACGGCGTCGATATCTCGCGTTCCCGCGGCTCCTACCAAGCGATCTATGATCTCGAGCGGGTCGAAGTCATCAAGGGCCCGCAAGCCACCTTGTTCGGTACCGCGTCCGCCGTTGGTGCGATTAGCTTGGTCTCCGCAAAGCCGCGCCCGGGCTTCTCGGGTGAGCTCAGCGCTGGCTATGGCAATTTCAACCAGACCTTGGTCGGTGGCCATATCAATGGCGGTTCTGATGTGCTTGCGGGCCGGATTGCCTTCGAATGGCGCGCACGCGATGGTTACGTCGAGAACCTCAATCCCAGCCAGGAGGAAGAGCTTTATTCGCAGGACCAACTCGGCGTCCGCGCATCGCTTCGCTTCACTCCAAACGCCGACATCACAGTCGATTTGATTGGCACTTACGACCAGCAGCGTAATGGCGGCACGCCCTTCATCTCGGGCACCTTCCCGGCCTTCGCCGGTGCTCCTGGCGGTGCGGCCAATGCTTTTGTTGACGCCAACCTAGGCGGCAATCCTGCCGGTGCATCGGCGCTTGGTGATGACCAACTCGGCCTCAACCGCGAGGTGTACGATCTCAACCTGACCGCAGAGTATCAATTCGCGGATGATTGGACCTTCACGACGGTCAATGGCTATCGGCAATTCGACAGCGCCGAAGTCTTCGACGCCGATGGCACAGCCGCTCCCTTCCTCGAGTTCGCTGAAATTGCCGAGGGCTGGCAATTCAGCCATGAAGGGCGCTTCACCTATTCGGGCAGCAATCTGCGCGCCAGCGCCGGTTGGAACATCTTCGTTGAAGACGGTTTGCAAGACGTCCCCTTCGCGACCGAGGAAGGCCTCTACCTTCAGTGTCTGACGACACTGTTCGGCACGCCGCTGATCCCAGGTATCCCTTGCGTAGCGGCTGACGGCAGCGTGCCCGCGACACAAGTTACCGCCTTGGCGACCATGGGAGCGGCCACCGCAATCCCCTACGCAGCTCGGTTCGAGAACCAAGGTCGCAACGAAGCCTACTCGGTCTTCGCTGATGTCACTTGGTTTGCGACCGACAGTCTTGAGCTGACCGCAGGCGTTCGTTTCATCGACGAATATCGCCAATCAGGCTTCATCTCCTTCTCGCCTAACTCAGTGCTGTCCGGCGCGCCGCTGATCCCGGGTTTTCTGGATACCAATGGTCAGACTTTCTCGGCTGAGGACAGCTTTCAATCTGTCCTCCCACGTTTCAACGCGCTTTATCGGATAAGCGACGACGTGAACGTCTTTGCCACGATCTCCAAGGGGCGCCGCTCGCCCGTGGTCAACCTGGGTGCGACGGTCGACGGCGCAGGCAATGTGGTTGCGGACCCCGATCTGGTTTCGCAGGAGACAGTGTGGAACTATGAAGGCGGGATCAAGCTAGCGAGCGGTCCAGTGTCCGCATCGCTGGGCGTCTATTACCAAGTCTATGAGAACTTCCAGGTCTCGGTTCAGGATCCCAACGGACCGGTCGGAACATTCATCACGCAAAGCGCGGGCTCAGCCAGCAATCTGGGCGTCGAAGGAGAGATCGCGGTCGAAGCAACCGATTGGCTCCAACTGTTCGGCAACTTCGGCTACATCGACGGCGGGATCGACGAAGACGGCGCCTTCTCACCGGCCTTCTCGGGCGCCCGTTTCCGGCTTCAACCAGAATTCCAAGCCTCAGGCGGTTTCAGCGTGAATTACGAGTTTGGCGACAGTGCACGATTCTTCTTTACCCCGAGCGTCACCCATCGCAGCCAGATCTTCTTCGAGGTCCCCAACAATCCGCTGATCTCGCAGGACGCAGTCACATTGGTCAACGCGCGGGCCGGGTTCAGCTTTGCAGATGACCGTTATGAGATAGCGGGCTTCATCCGCAACGCGTTTGACGAGGACTATCTGCTCGATGGAGGAAACACGGGCGGAGCCTTTGGCATTCCGACCTTCATCCCTGCTGAACCCCAATTCTTCGGCATTGAGTTGACCGCGCGATTTGGCGACTAAGTCGACACCACCGTTCATAGAAAAAGGCCGCTTGAGCAGACGCCCAGGCGGCCTTTGCATTTAGGACTTATGGCGTCTCAATACTCGATATCGGGCAGACGCAGTTCCTTTTGCGCAACCGGATCATAGGCGATGCCTTCTCGATATTCGAGCACGCCGGGAATCGCGCCGAGCCGGTTGGCATGCACCCGCCGCGTATCGATCCAGGGTCCGATCGCGCGATAATCAGCAGCCACGATCTCTGCCCCTGCCAGTTGAGAGGGAACGAACTCACCACCCTTTACCGGTCGAATTGTCGCGGCAAACAGGCCAAAATCCATCCGCGCAACGCGCCCAAGATCGGCTTCGTCTTCCAGCTCAGGGTAAGGCGAAGGTTCCCAGGCTGGTGCGACCAGGGATGTTCCCAGATCTGTAATCTGGCCCGGCTCGGCCGTGAACCCGACTGAGCCCTGGCAATGGCAGGAATAGAGGATGTTGGCGTAGCCTACCCCGTAAAGCACATACTCGCCTGGCGGAACTTCGACGAACAGAACCCGCAGGTTCTTCTCTGGTCGGGCATAATGGTGCGGCACCTTGATCGAGTAGAAATTGCTGACGTCCTCCCACTCAAACACGAATTCCTCGAAGGACTCCTTCCGCTCCTTACGATCGTATTCAGCGCGTCTAGCCGTTTCATAGGCTGCCAGCTCGGCCGCGCTGGGTTCGCGCAGCAGCAGCAGATTGTTCTTAACATCGGGCTGCCGTACCAGCAGATACGCCTTGTCTGGCTTGATCGTGACCGGCGCCTCCTTGCGGAACTGGACGAAGCCCGTGTCATCTTGTTTGGCAGCTGCCGGAGCAGTCAGCATCGCGGCGAACAGGACGAGCATACTGACAAAGCGTTTCATGGGTTGGCCTTTGGGGTTGGCGGTGTCGGACCGGAGGCGATGGCCGCCGCGATCGGGATCCAATCCTCATTCTTTTCAAACAACTGCTGCCATTGGTCCTTTCCCGCGCGGTAGCGAACATAGCCCCTCGGGGTGAGGCAACGGATCATAGTGGTTTGTCGGACCGAGCGCTCGATAGGACCATCAATGATTGCTCCAATCGCGAGGCCGACCAACCCAAAGTTGAGCCCGTCATAGGTCACACCGCGGCCTGCCTCATCGCGTCCCCAAGGCACAAAGCCGGGCGCCGTGCGCTGGGTCGTCCGAGAAGAATGCCGAGCGCAAGCAGACATGTCCCTGAGGGCATCCTCATAAGATACGCCCGGCTTATGGAAGACGACATATTTGCGTTCGTCGCCCAATTCCTTCTCCGGGACTGCCAGATCGGGAATCGGAGGGGGTGCAGACTGGGCCGCGAGCGGTGCTCCCGTCAAAAGCAAGCTTGCTGCGACAAAGCCTGCAATTGGCTTGCTGATCTTCATTCTACGCCCTCCCCAGGCAGGCACCACAGCGGTTCGCCTCCTATTGCACCACCGCTTCGGCTTCAGCTGCCTCAGCGTCCGTTGCTTCGGCTTGGTCCATCTCCGCAGCAGCTGCCGCCTCAGCTGCGGCGCGCGCCTCAGCTTCAGCTTGAGCGGCTGCAGCGGCCTGCTCCGCTGCCAGGCGTTCTGCCTCTGCAGCTTCGGCTTCGGCTGCCAACTTGGCCTTCACATCGATGACCGTATCCCGCTCATAGGCCAGCACACCGTCAACCGGCGGCATCCGGCCAACACCAACGCGGTGGAAATTGTTCATCTTGCCAGCAGCATACAGATCCGCTTCGACAGCCGGCAGGCCTGACAATGTCTCTGGCACGCTCCAATCAGCCGGTTCGCCGGATCGGGCCGGCATCGTGCTGGCGAAGATCGAGGCCTGCTGCATCGCTTCCGGGGTAACCCAGTTGCCTTCGAGGAAGTTGCCGAGTGACGTGATGACGCCGGGCTCAACCGTAAATTTGACCGAGCCCATGCAATAGCACGCACCGAAGACCCCACCTGGTATCAGCGCCAACGGGCCGTAATAGGTATACTCGCCGGGCTCGAGTTCGATCACGTAGTCGAAATACTTCTCGCCATTGTCGAGCTTGCCCTTGTCAAAGACATATTGCGGCCCGAAGCCGACGAATAGCCGGGTCTCGATTGAACCGATTGAAAAGGTCTCTTCGGTGGGCTCGACCGGCCTTGGCCCCGGATTGCGCTGAAGGGCTTTGTTCTCTTTCCAACGCTCCAATCGGCGGGGATACTTCTCCTTGGCCTCCTCGAATTCTTCAAGCCATTCAGCTTCAAATGCGGCGATGTCTTCGGCATCAGCGGCCTTGATGAAAGCGCCCTGAGACCGCGCGCTCGAACGGACGTAAATGTAGCCTTTGTCTTCACTAAGAGTCTGCCTGCCATCGGCAAGCTTCTTCAATTCAATCGGCTGGGCTTCGACTTCTTGTGCGGCCGCAGGTGCGGATATGGTCAGCATAGCCGCCAAACATGCTGCGATACCGCGAGACATGGTAAAGTTGGTCGTCATGGTACGAGCACCTCCGTTGTGGGTTGAGCGCTCGAGGCGACAAGCGCCTGGCGCAGCAGAGCGGCTTCACGCTTGTCAGCGTTCTCGCGGCTCAGCCCCTCTTCGAAGTGAAATTCTTGCCACAGACTCTTCTTGAGCCCGTAGCGATCGTACCCCTTGTAAAACATGCAGGTGCGGATGTTGATCCGCTTCAACTTGCGCCGCTCAGCGCTGCCGAAGATGGCGTCTGCCATCAGTGAGCCAATGGCTCCGCCGATCGCACCAGCTAACACGCCATATTGCGCGACTGCACTGGCAATGGCGGCATCGTTGGCGCCCGAGTAGATGTTGATCCCACTCCCCAGCGAGTCACACTCAGACACATCTGCATAGGCTTGGTCAAAGCTCGTGTCGGGCCGGTGGAAGTAGAAATACTTCTCAAAGTCCTTCGGCTTGACCTTGCCATACTCGAACTCAAGCTCGGGCATTTCGATCGCCGCAACTTCTTCCTCGCTGAACTCCCGAATTGGTGGCTCAGTCTTGATCGCTTGCGCTTGAGCCACCCCTGCCACAGGCAGGAGCAACAGCGCCAATAACTTCGATTTCATAAAGCTCCCCTCGTCTCGCCAACAACGCGATCGGCGATGCGCTATACAATTACGAAAATGGTCAGAATTCAATAGGAAACATCGGCTCAACTCACAGGCAATTGCAGAGCCGCCAACTATTCGGAGCGAAGTTCGAACTTCATCAGTAATGTGCGCTGACCACCCGAGAAGTTGTCGTCTGAAACAACATAGAGAAAAGTCTGATCGCCTACCTGCCGGACCGCAACGCCTTCGAAATTGTCGACCGTAAACGGTGCGCGCATAGTCATGATCTCGCGGCGGGAGCCATCCAAATTGTAGGCTACCAAGGCTGCTGAGTTTCCTCGCGAGGGGTCATATGAACGGAACAGCACTAGGTAAGATCCGTCGGGCAGTACATCGGCATCGGTCGGAACCGATCCAAGCGCGATGAGGTCTGCCGGCGGACTCACGGGAAACTCCGAATAACTGTCGTCCTCGGCGGTGTAGAGTACGCAGTTGGCACGGTCGATCGACGCCAGACGCTCGGCACAGATCAGCTGGCTGTCATCGCCCAGTGCGAAGGCCTCGATCCCACGATTGTCCTCCAACGCGCCAAGCTCTGCCTGCGGTTCAAACACGGATTGAATCGGTGGCTCTACTAGGCCGTCGTTATAGACCAATATGCGATGGTCGCGTTCAAACGCCACGGCCCAAGGCCCGGTGTCTTCGCGCACCAGCGCCTCGCTATCGCCCGCCTCCTTGCCGCTCAGTCTCTCGCCGCCCGGTCCGAGCAAGTCGCCAGACTCGACCGCGCCGAGTCCGACCAGTCGGCCATCTTGCTCGTCAGGTGTGATCCAGACCCAGCGGGCATCGTCTGTGATCGCGAGCAGCCGCTGGCTATCCTCGTCCCAGCGCAGCCCTGAAAGGCCTCCGATATTCTGGCCCATGCGTGGGATATCGAGCCCGCCAAGATAGGTTAGCTCTCCAACTGTATCGAGACCGGGATCAGCCTCGGACAGCGGAACCTGGACAAGCTCGGTCGAATCCGAGGCGAACGGCCGATGCACCATCACATAGGCGGCGATCAGCGCCGCCGCGACGAGGATCGGGGCCCATAGCGCCAGCCGGACGACCCACGGCCGCATTGCGACTAGCCCAATTTGTCCTTGAGGATCTGGTTGACCACCTGCGGGTTGGCCTTGCCCTGCATCGCCTTCATCGTCTGACCGACGAAGAAGCCGAACAGCTTGTCCTTGCCCCCCTTGTACTGCTCAACCTTGTCCTGATTGTTGGCGAGAATCTCGTCGATCGCGCTTTCAATCGCGCCAGTGTCAGAAACCTGCTTGAGCCCCTCAGTATCAGCGATCTCTTCCGGATCGCGTCCGGTGGTGAGCACAAGCTCGAAGATCTCCTTGGCCTGACCGCCTGAGATCTCGCTCTTGTCCTGCATCGCCAGAATGGCAGCTTGCGCTTCGGCAGTGGCATTCGCCGGATCAGCCTCGTCACCAGCAGCGTTGATCACTCCCGGCGCGACCGCGAGCGACCAATTGGCAACCTGGGTGGCTATTGCCTTCTCATCTTTGCCCGTGCGCTTGGCGGTCTCTGCCAACAGCGTTTCAAACCGCGCGAAGCTCTCAACCTCGGCGGTCAGCGTAGCGGCGTTGTAATCGCTCAGCCCCAGATCTTCGGCGTAGCGCTTGCGCTTGGCATCAGGCAGCTCGGGCAGGCTCGCGCGGCAAGCCTCAAGGAAATCATCCTCCAGCTCCAACGGGAGCAGATCGGGATCGGGGAAATAGCGGTAGTCATGCGCGTCTTCCTTGGAGCGCATGGTCCGGGTTGTTCCCGTGCCCGGGTCGAACAGGCGGGTTTCCTGATCGACGCTGCCACCACTTTCGAGCACATCGACCTGGCGGTTGGCTTCGTATTCGATGACCTGCATTACGAAGCGGACCGAATTGACATTCTTGGTCTCGGTCCGGGTGCCGAGTTCGTCGCCCACTTTGCGGACAGAGACATTGACGTCAGCCCGCATCGAGCCTTCTTCCATATTGCCATCGCAGGATCCGACATAGCGCAGGATCGAACGCAGCTTGCGGACATAGGCCCCGGCCTCTGCAGGCGAGCGCATGTCGGGCATGGAGACGATCTCCATCAGCGCGATCCCGGTGCGATTGAGGTCAACATAGGACATGGTCGGGTGCTGATCGTGCATTAGCTTGCCGGCATCCTGCTCGACATGGATCCGCTCGATCCCGATTACCTTGTCTTCGGCGATTCCAGCTTTCTCATCTCGTTCAATAGTGAGCTGACCCTCGCCCACCAGCGGGTGATAGAGCTGGCTGATCTGGTAGCCCTGCGGAAGATCGGCATAAAAATAGTTCTTGCGGTCGAACCGCGACCATTTGTTGATCTTTGCGTCGATCGCCATGCCAGTGCGGACAGCCTGACGAATACACTCGCGATTGGGCACCGGCAGCATGCCGGGCATAGCCGCATCGACCAGGCTGACCTGAGTGTTGGGCTCTGCGCCGAAAGCGGTCGAGGCGCCACTGAACAGCTTGGCGTTGGAGGTAACTTGCGCGTGCACTTCGAGGCCGATCACGACCTCCCACTCGCCGGTTGCACCCTGGATGCGATACTCACTCATCGTCATTTACCTGCTCATCACTGGGCAATTGCTTGCCCGTCTCGCTGTCAAACCGCGCTTCGCCATGATCGATGGTCTTGGCGAGATACATCACGACCCCGCCAAGGATCACAAAACACACCAGAAAGATTCCGGCGAAGAGCATCTTACCACCACTTCTCAGGCTGGGCTGCGAAACCGGCGCGCTGCTGGATCGCTAGCCCGGCATCGAGCACGCTCTGCTCGTCAAACGCTTTACCAACCAACTGCAAGCCAAGTGGCAGACCGTCCGAATTCACCGTAGCCGGGACGCTCATGGCTGGCAGCCCAGCCAGCGAAGCGGGCACCGCAAAGACATCGTTGAGATACATCGTCAGCGGATCGTCATTGAGCGAGCCGAGCGGGAAGCTGGCGGTCGGCGTGGTTGGCGCCAGGATTAGGTCACAATCGGCCCAAGCGTTGTCATAGTCGCGTGAGACCAGCGCCCGCACCTTCTGCGCCTGGTTGTAATATGCATCGTAGAAGCCAGCCGAGAGCACGTAAGTGCCAATCAGAATGCGGCGCTTGACCTCATCGCCAAAACCTTCGGCGCGGGTCGCGGCGTACATGTCCTGCAGCCCGGCCCCGTCAGGCAGATCGCGCAGTCCATACCGCACGCCATCATAGCGCGCGAGGTTCGAGGACGCCTCAGCCGGTGCGATGATGTAATAGGCCGGCAGCGCATACTTGGTGTGCGGCAAGGAGATGTCGACGATCTCGGCACCAGCATCGCGGAGCATTGCCATGCCCTGTTCCCAGCTTGCCAGGATTTCTTCATCGGTTCCATCCATGCGGTATTCGCGCGGAATGCCAACTTTCTTGCCTGACAGATCAGCGTTGAGCGCCGCTTCCCAATTGGGCACATCCATTTGCAGCGAGGTTGCATCCTTGGGATCGAATCCAGCCATGGCTTCGAGCATGATCGCGCAATCCTCGACCGAGCGCGCCATTGGTCCGGCCTGATCAAGCGAGCTGGCAAAGGCGACAATGCCCCAGCGCGAGCAGCGCCCATAGGTCGGCTTGATCCCGCAGATGCCTGTAAAGGCCGCTGGCTGGCGGATCGAACCGCCGGTGTCGGTTCCTGTCGCTGCTGGAGCAATCCGCGCGGCAACCGCTGACGATGAACCGCCCGAAGAGCCGCCCGGCGACATCGCCGAATTGCTACCATCCTTGCGCCAAGGCGAGGAGACATTGCCGAAATAGGAGGTTTCATTGGACGAGCCCATCGCGAATTGATCGAGATTGAGCTTGCCCAGCATGCCCGCACCGGCATCCCACAATTTCTGTGAGACCGTACTCTCATACTCAGGCTTGAACCCTTCGAGAATCTGGCTGGCTGCCGTGGTCTGCACGCCCTGGGTGGCGAACAAATCCTTCATGCCGATCGGCACACCAGCCATCTTGCCGAGCGCATCGCCATTGGCGCGCGCGGCATCAACCGCGTCAGCCGCCGCCAGAGCATGGTCTGGCGTGGTCACGATGAAAGCATTGAGCTCGGCCGCGCTCGCAACCGCCGCATTGAAGGCTTCGGCCACTTCGCGAGCGGTGAAATCACCACCGGCGACGCCATCGCGAATGTCTTTGACACCAAGGTCCGTGAAATTGGTCATTATTCAATCACCTTGGGCACGCCGAAAAAGCCATGCTCTGCCGCTGGAGCGTTAGCCAGCACTTCGTCGCGTTTGCCGCCGCCGGTCTTGGGATCAGCGTCGATCTCATCATCGCGCAGGCGCAAAGTGTTAGGGATCACCGCGCTCATTGGCTCGATCCCCTCAACATTGACTTCGCCAAGCTGCTCAACCCAGCCAAGGATCTGGTTGAGTTCGGGAACCATCCGTTCCAATTCTTCGTCGCCCATCTTGATGCGCGCCAGCGACGCGATCTTGGCGACGGTGTCTTTGTCGACCGACATACCTGTGCTTCCCTAATTGCCGGGTGCCGGAGCGGGTGCGCCATCAGGTGGGCCACCGTTGGACTGCATAACCTGCTGCAGGATGCCAAGCTTGCGCTCGAACTCTTCGCGCGACATGAAGTCGACCAGCTCAACTTCGAATACGAGATCCGCATTTGGCGGGATCGGGGCACCTGGCGGTGGTTCAGCACCATAGGCCTGATCCGACGGGATGAAGAGTTCATACTGTCCACCCTTCTGCATCTGCACAGCGCCCGCAGTGAACCCAGGCAGCATCTGCTCAAGTGGGAGCGGCGTACCCTCAGGGAAGATTCCCTCGACCGGCAAAGGCACATCCTGCGATTCGTCAAAGACCTCACCCGAATCCGCCAACGTGCCCTTGTATCGAACGAAGACAACGTCCTCTGCCGTCGGGCTGGGTCCCTCGCCAGCGACGATTGTCTCAACACTAAGGCCCTTCGGCATGGCTGACCATGCCAGCGCTGCGCCCAGTAGGACTGCGATGATTACGCCAAGCCACAGCTTGGTCAGCGATCCCTTTGCCACGGGCTGGATCGGTACGCGGGTAATTTCGGTCATAAGAGCGTCCAAAATGAGAATGGATTTCGGACTGCTTTGGCCAAGCCGGTCCGCATGTTCAAGTGCGGATCGATCAATAAAGCGCCGAGCGCTAAGAAAGTTTAGCAGGCCTGCTGGTAGCCGAGAGAGCAGGCCTTGCTTTTGAGAGCTTCCGCGCGTTCAAAATCGACCTGACCGATAAGCCCATTGGTATGCACCAGATAGAGGTAATAGCAGCCCTCCCCTACATCCCCATCGCACACGGCGGTGAAGATCTTGACCGCTGACTGAACGTCCTGAGCTCCGCCTTCGGCATTAATCATCATGACGGCATAGCGGTTACACCCACCCGCTCCACCGTATTTGCAAGCTAGGCCAAACGCATTCCGAGCGCCGGCAAGGTCTTTGGTGACGCCAGTGCCATTGTACAGCAAGTCTCCGTAAGAGAGGCAACCAAGGAACGACTCCTGTCGACATGCCTCCGCAAATTTGCTCTGCGCTGTAACGAAGTCCTGTTCTTTGTAGGCCTGCTGTCCCTCAGAGACGAGCGGATGCGCTACAGGGTTTTGAGCATAGGAAGGCACTGAGGTCAAAGCAGCTGCTGTCGCCGAAATCGCAACCGCCAAAATCGAAAGCCGGCCCATATCGTTTCCCCAAAACAAAAAGAGCGCAGGCCTTAGCCCACGCCCTTTTGAAACCAGTTGTACGAACACGACACGATAAAGCGCCGGGTTACCGAACTGGCTTATTTGATGCCGTCGCGCTCCATGCGCTTACGCTCAAGCTTGCGTGCACGGCGAACAGCAGCGGCCTTTTCACGGGCGCGCTTTTCGCTGGGCTTCTCGTAGTGACGACGCAGCTTCATTTCGCGATAGACACCTTCCCGCTGCAGCTTCTTCTTAAGCGCGCGCAGGGCCTGGTCGACGTTATTATCGCGAACGATGATTTGCATAGATTCCACTACCTCACTTCAATACTCTATCAAAATCCTCAGGCCCGCCAAAACAGCGGAAACGCGTCCGAAGATCTCAACGAAAAATGTGCCGAATCCCTGTCGGATCGGCTCGAACAGCGCGCCACTAACCAAAACCACGGCAAAACGCAAGCAAATCACCGCCCATGGCGAGACACGCGGTGCTATGCAGCGCTGCATTGCCTCGCTAAGGGCTGTTCAATGTCAGGGACACCCTCAACTCTCATCGCTTCAGGTCTAGTGGCGCTAGGCGGTGCCATTGGCGCTGTCGCACGCTACCAATTGGGCCGATTGATGACCCATTGGCTGGGCGCCAGCACAATCATGGCATTCCCGTGGGCCACTCTCGCCGCGAATGTTCTCGGCTGCCTGGCGATTGGGTTGCTGTTCGGCTGGATGGGCAGGACCGGGGTCGGCGAAGGCGAGACCGCCCGACTGTTCCTGGGCGTTGGCGTGCTCGGCGGCTTTACGACATTCAGCGCGTTCAGCCTCGAACTGATGGTCCTGATCGAGCGCGGACAATCCGGGCTGGCTCTCGGTTATGGCGCCGTGTCTGTGCTGGCGAGCCTGACGGCACTCTACATTGGCCTTATCATTATGCGGCTGGTCGGATGACGGGCAAACCGAGCCAGGATGTCCGCCAATTCACCGTTGGCGAAGACGATGACGGCATCCGGCTGGACCGCTGGTTCAAGCGCAATCTGCCGCAGATCGGGTTTGCGACCGTGTCGCGCTGGGCAAGAACCGGCCAAATTAGGGTCGATGGCAAACGTGCGAAACCGGAGGATCGGCTCGAAACCGGGCAAGTCCTGCGGGTACCCCCGGGCGGCGAAGCCAAGGGCAAGGCTCCGCGCAAGCGCCGCGAACTGAGCCAAGAGGACATATTGGAAGCGCGCAACATGGTGATCCGGGAGACACCGAGCGCAATCGTGTTCAACAAGCCACCGGGTCTCGCGACGCAAGGCGGTAGCAAGACCACCAAACATGTTGATGGTCTGCTCGACGCTTTCGTCGAGGATGACGACACTCCGCGCCCGCGACTGGTCCATCGGCTCGACAAGGACACTTCTGGCGTGCTCTTGGTTGCTCGAACCCCTGGAAGCGCCGCGAGTTTCTCAAAAAGGTTCTCAGGTCGTAGCGCGCGCAAGGTCTATTGGGCCTTGGTCGTCGGCGTGCCGGAGGTTCGCGAAGGCACCATCGATGCACCCCTTGCTAAGCAACCGGGAACCGGCGGCGAGAAGATGCACGTCGATGAAGAGAACGGGCAAAGCGCCAAGACCCGCTATCGGGTTGTCGAGCGCGCTGGTACACGCGCGGCTTGGGTCGAGCTCGAACCGCTCACCGGCCGCACCCACCAACTGCGCGTCCATATGGCCGCGATTGGCCATCCGATCGTCGGCGACGGCAAGTATGGGGGACAAGACGCCTTTCTGACCGGCAGCATCAGTCGTAAGATGCACCTGCACGCGCGCCGCCTGATCATTTCTACACCCGAGAGCAAAGGGACCGGCGGCAAGCTTGATGTCACAGCGCCGCTACCGCCACATTTCGCCGCCAGCATGGAGGCGCTCGGCTTTGAAGAGGGCCAAAGCGATGCCTCGCCAATGCGCGACGAGGCGCCCGAGCGCACGCCAGCCGAAAAGAAGCAGGCGGCCCGCGCGCACGCCAAGCAATATCGCAAAAGCCGCCGGGGCGAACGTCGCAGCCGCACGACATCAAAGGCGACGGCGAAGAAGGCGAAAGCCAAGAGCAAGCCGAGAGGTCGGCGCTGATGCACCCCAACCCGATTTTCCGCTGCGACGATCAGAGAGTTTTGGACGATCTGGTTCATAGCATCGGCTTTGGACAGGTTTTCGCAACGACGCCCAATGGCCCGCGCGTGGCGCATGTGCCGCTCCTGCTGACCGATGACCGGAAGATCTGGTTTCATCTGGCGCGCAGCAACGCGCTAACAAACCATATCGAGGGCATGACGGCGCTGATCACGGTCAATGGTCCTGATGGCTATGTCAGTCCCCGCTGGTACGACAATCGAGATACAGTGCCGACGTGGGACTATGTCGCGCTCGAAATCGAAGGCCCGGTCACTCGACTGAAAAATGACGACCTCGAAGACTTGCTCCACAAAGTCATCACAAAATTCGAAGGCCAGATTGATGGCGAGCCTTGGCTCGCAAATGAAGCGAGCGAGAAGGTCTGGGCTGGTCTGTTTCGCGGAATCGTCGGCTTTGCGCTTGATCCCATGGAGTGGCGCCCCACCCTCAAGCTCTCGCAAAAGAAAACACCGAACGAACGCCAGCGAATTGCGCAGGGGTTGGATAAGGCCGGCAACTCTGCCTTGGCGAGCTTGGTGAGAGAGGGCGTCCAATGAGGCGGCTCGCCGTGTTCGACTGTGACGGTACGCTGGTCGATGGGCAGGCCATGGTGTGCGATTCAATGGAGCACGCCTTTGCCATGGCTGGGCTTGCTGCGCCTGATCGCAATGAAGTCCGCCGAATGGTCGGCCTGAGTCTGCCTGTAGCGGTCCGTTACCTGGCTCCAGAAGTTGATGAAGCCACCGCCCGAAATGTGGTCCAATACTACAAATCAGGCTTCAGAGAGCGACGGCTTGATGGCTCGCTTGAGGAGCCGCTTTACGATGGCATTCGCGAACTGCTGACCAAGCTGCATGCAGATGGCTGGCAGCTTGCCGTAGCCACAGGGAAGTCCGATCGTGGACTCAAGGGCTGTCTGGAAATGCACGGGCTTTTCGATCTGTTCGTTTCACTGCAAACAGCAGACCGCCACCCTTCAAAGCCGCATCCCGCCATGTTGGAAGCAGCCATGTTCGAGGCCGGGGCACAACCGGGCGAGACCGTGATGATCGGCGACACCAGCTTTGACATGCTGATGGCTCAACAGGCCGGTGTCCGTGCGGTCGGTGTTGCCTGGGGTTATCATGAGCCGAGCGAGCTGCTGGACACCGGTGCCGCCGCGATCGCCGACCACATCGATCAGCTGGAGGGACTGCTGTGAGCCAATTCCCTGAGACCCAATCCCCCAAGACATCGCCGGAAGAGAAGCAGGCCATGCGCCGTTTTGCACTCATGAGCGCGGTTCGCATCGCCTCGCTTGGCATCTTGCTGTTGGGAATAGCCATTGCGCAAAACGCCGTTGAAGCGCCCTATTCGCTGGGCGTTGTGCTCGCCGTGGGCGGGATGCTTGGGTTCTTCTTTGGCCCCTACTTCATGGCCAAGAACTGGAAGAGCCAAGAGATCGACCAGGATGCAGGCCGAGAAGAATGAAGCGATTCTACGATGAAGTTGGTGTCAGATCGGCAGAAGCGGGCTGGCAAGTCACGTTGGATGGCCGCGGGTTGAAGACCATCAAAGGGGCGCCACAATTGGTGCCGACAGAGGCACTCGCAAAGGCTATGGCGCAAGAATGGGAGCTTCAAAGCGAAGACCTCGACACGTCGCGTTTCGTTTATCGTGACATGGCAGACTATGCCTTGGACATCGTAGCAGCCGATCAGGCCGCAGTGGTCGCAAAGCTGCTCGCCTATATTGAGACCGACACGTTGTGTTATCGCGCCGATCCGGAAGATGCGCTGTTCGCTCGCCAGCAAGAAATATGGGAACCCCTGCTCACCGCTTTCGAAGCGAAAGAGGGCGTCAATCTCGTGCGGATCAGTGGGATCGTCCATCGAGACCAAGAGCAAGCGACCCACGAAAATCTGCGCAAGCGTCTCGAGGCTTACGATCCCTTTGCGCTCGCGGCGCTGGAAACGCTCGCTTCACTGTCCGCCTCGCTCAGCATAGCCTTGCTCGCGACCGATGATGCGAGCGATGCGAACACGCTATGGGATGCTGCCAGTCTCGAGGAAGAATGGCAGGCCGACCTTTGGGGGCGCGACCATGAAGCACAAGAGCGGCGGGAGCGGCGGCGGGTCGACTTTCTGAAGGCTTATGAGTTTGTCCGTCTGGCCCGGCCAAGCCCGCAGGCGAGCTGATCTATTCTGACAGCCAGGCCACGACTTCGCTGGCCACCTGATTAGCGGCGCGGTTAAGTGCGGGACCGACATCGTCTGCGGTGGGCAAGACACCAGTCTCGCGAGCTTCAAAGCGCTGCGTTTCGAAGGCCTGGCGCGCTTCTTCACCCTCGCCCACCACATAGGATCGTATCGCATCATAGCGCACAATGACCGTTGACGTGCGAGCATCGTAACCAAACTCTCGCAAACTCCCGCGCAGAGTGGTGCCAGCCACCAATGGCGCGTCATCGCTGTCAATCACTAGCGAGCCACCCCCAGCGCGCAGCCGTTCCCCGACTAGGGCACGAAACAACCGAGCGGGTTTCTCAATCCAGAATGCCTCTTGCAAATAGGCAATCTCGGTTTCGTCAACTTGAACCGGAACGCGCACCACATCGAGCTTGGCCGGAACTTCTGGCACCATCACCGCAACAGTCGAACCGTCTGTTGCCGACCCTGCCGGACCCGCAAGGCTCGTCTCGGTTGAAGAAAGGGTGAGCAAGCTTGCGGGCGGTTCTGCACCGCCGAAGCTTACGCAGCCGCCAAGCGCCAGCGCTGGCGTGAGCAATGCGATACGGATCCAATGCGCTGAGAGTGTCATCGTGAAGATCCTCTATTCCGGCTCATAGTCTGGCAAAGTCTGACCCTCGAGCAGCGAACCAATTCCTTGGTTGTCGAGCTTTTCGGTTACAGCCCGGAGCGAGCGGCTGGTTGCTCGCAGGTCTTGCAACGTCGCTTCAGCTGCCGGGAGCGTCTGCTCGCGCAGCTGCCTGGCGGCTGGCCTGGTGTCATCCAAAGTTGCGGCCAAGGACGCTGCCGCCTTGTTCGCGGAGTCGAGCGTGCCCCGCAGCTCCTTGGCCAACTCAGGTCCCTCGCGGTTGAGCAGATCGTTGGTGGTTTCGGTTGCTTTCTCGAAAGCCTCGAGCGCCTCTCCAGCTTCTTTCAGCGCGGTCTGCAATTCGGTAAACGTGCCATCAAGCTGTGGCGCGGCCGCGGCCAACTCCCGCGTCAAACGGTTCGAGTTCTGAAGGATCTCAGCGAGCTCTTGCTGGTTCTCTGGCCCCAGCAAGAGGTTGAGGTTCTCGGTCAGCGTCGCCAGCCGTTCCAACAGCAGCGGAGCGCTGTTGAGCAGGGCGTTGATCCCACCATCCTTCGGAGGGATGACGGGACGATCCTCGGGACAGGCTGTCGTTTCACAGGTAATGGCGGGCGCATCACGCCGGGCTCCATCCAATAGAATACTCGAGACGCCGGTAAAGCTGGCCTGAATTGTTGCAGTGGTACCAACCAGGATCGGAACATCGTCACGAACCCGGATCCGCACGCGCACAAATTCTGGGTCATCCTGCGAAAGCGAAATCTCACTCACCTGGCCGACCGGAACACCAGCGAACGAGACCTGGGAACCGTTTGCGAGGCCCGAAACAGATTGCGCATAGAAGATGTCATATTCGTTCTGCTGCCCGCGTCCCAATTGTGCGAGCCAAACGATGAAAGCAGCCAAGGCCACCAGCAAAGCCAGTGTCACTGCGCCTACCCAAAGGTGATTGGCCCGCGTTTCCATAGCGCCTCCTATGAACGTCCGACCATGCGATTGTCCATCGCGTTATCGACCGACGGCTTATGCATTGGACGATCGCTCCTGGCTGTGTTGCGCTGCCCGACCGCGTGGACCGTTGAAGTATTCGTCGATCCAAGGGTGGTCGGTCTCAAGCAATTCCGGGATTGTGCCGACGGCGATCACCTGCTTATCAGCCAAGACAGCGACACGATCACAGATCTCATACAGAGTATCGAGGTCGTGCGTGATCAGGAACACCGTCAGTCCCAAAGTCCGCTGCAATTCGCGCGTTAGGCGGTCGAATTTGGCCGCACCGATTGGATCCAGCCCCGCGGTTGGCTCATCCAGAAACAACAGCTCAGGATCAAGCGCAAGCGCCCTTGCGAGACCCGCGCGCTTCTTCATACCGCCCGACAATTCCGAGGGATATTTGGCAATCGCATCTTCCGGAAGGCCCGAAAGCAGGACTTTGTAGCGCGCGATTTCACTGCGCAATTCATCGCTGATCTCAGGATAGAATTGCTTGAGTGGAACTTCCACATTCTCCCCGACAGTCAGCGTAGAGAACAACGCGCCGCCCTGGAACAGCACTCCCCAGCGGCAACGCACACCGATGTCCTGATCAGGGTCGATACCGGTAATTTCGCGACCCAGGACTTCAACCCGGCCGTGCGAGGGCGTCTGCAACCCGATGATCGAGCGCATCAGGACTGACTTGCCCGTACCCGAGCCACCGACCACTCCAAGGATTTCCCCCGGTCGAACAGTCAGATTGAGGTTCTGATGAACCACAAAATCATCAAAGCGGTTCTCAAGCCCCTGGACAACGATCGGCGGTTCGCCGCTGAATCTGGAGTGATCTCCCTCCATACTCACCCCCAACCCACTTCAGTGAAGAACACCGCGAAAAAGGCGTCCAAAACAATCACAGCGAAGATCGCCGAAACGACCGCCATCGTAGTTCGTAGACCCACCTCTTCCGAATTTCCTTGGACGCGCATGCCATGATAGCAGCCCGCGAGCGCGACAATCAGACCAAACACCGGGGCCTTGATCAGGCCAACCCACAAATCATGGGCCGGGACAACCTCTTGTATCCGATCAATGAAGGTGAAGAACGGGATGCCCAAAGCAAAATTGCCGACCACTGCCCCACCAATAATCGCTACGACCGAGGCATAGAAGCCGAGCAAGATCATCATAAAGGTGCAGGCGAGAATGCGCGGGATCACCAGCACTTCGATCGGCGAAATCCCGATCGTGCGCATGGCATCGACCTCTTCGGTCAGTTTCATGGTCCCGATCTGAGCAGCAAAGGCGCTGCCAGACCGGCCCGCGACCATGATCGCCGTCATCAAAACTCCAAGCTCTCTCAAGGTAATCCGACCAACAAGATTGATCGTAAGTGCTTCGGCACCGAATTGCTCCAGCTGGACCGCGCCTTGCTGCGCGATCACGATGCCAATCAGGAAGCTCATCAGGCCGATGATGGGCAGAGCGGAGACCCCCACCAGCTCCATCTGCCTGACCAAGGCTTTGACCGGAAAGCGGCTGGGATTTCGCAACAAACTGCCCATTCCGATCAGAATCTGCCCGAGAAAGCCGACAACACCCTTGAAACCTGCTTGCGCGTTAAAAACTTGCTCGCCCAGGGCCAGCGGCACCCGCTCCCAGACCGGTCCACGCGGCGGCACCATGTCCGCATCACTGCCGGCATCCTCAACTGCCGCCAGCAACAGCTGTGCGCGCGGATTGGCGCCGGTGATCTCTGCCTGATGCTCTGACGCCAAGCGACAGGTCAGCCAGGCACCGACAGTGTCGATATCGGCGACATCCGATATGTCGATCGTGGCGATCGGCTGCTCGATCTGCGCGACCTGGCGTTCAGCCTCACCAATGGTGGAGACCAGCAATGGCCCTGAAAAGGCCAGGGTGGCGCGACCTTCATCGTCTTCGGTAAAGGAAAACTGCGCTGCACCGTCCATGGGCCAAGGATATGCGGGGAAATCCCAAGCTAAACAAGCGCGTAATTTCGGATCAACTTGCGGCAATTGATCGAGAGTGTTGGAAACGCGCGCAAATTTCGGTCATATGTCCCGAACACAACAGCGCCTGGGAGAGGGGCTATGGAATACTTTGTCGAGGACACGCGCGGCGAGACTCTGCTGCTGACACTCACCAATCCACCTTACAATTCACTTCACGCGGGTGTGTTTGACGAGGGCACCGCCTACCTCCGCCAGCTTGCCGAACGGCCGCCGGAAGGGGGCGTTGTTTTGACCGGTGATGGCGCCGACTTTACCCGCGGGATGGATATCAAGATTGCGGCCAGCTTCGACGAGGCGGAGGCTGACCGAACCCGTTATGCAATCAACCATTTCTGCGCAGCTTTGCACCAATTGCCCTGCCCACTTGTGTGTGCGGTCAACGGACATTCGATCGGCGCTGGAGGGATTGTGATCCTGTGCGCTGACTGGACGGTGACGTCACCGGGCGATCATCGCATAGGGCTGCCTGAGGCCAAGGCTGGTTTGCCCTTCCCAACTGTTCCCCAGGCGATCCTCGATCATTGGCTCGATCCGGTCTGGCGGCGGCGTCTTGCGCTTACATCAGAGCTGTTGGGACCGGACGACGCGGTTAAAGCTGGGCTCGCCGATGAAGTCGTGCCGGAGGCTGACTTGCTCAGCACCGCATTGCGACGGGCTGGTCAGCTCGCTTCGCAGCCTGCGTTTGCTGCCTGCAAAAGGCAACTTCGGGCCAAGGCCGATGCCGAGATCGACGCGCTGCTGGCTTAGGACGCAAGAAGTGTTGCACTGCAACCATTGGATTGGCATGGGTTGGGAAATTTTGATGCGTGCGGATCAGCCATCCGGCTGATCCTTCGGGCTAGACCACCCGCTCCCTCCACCCTTCCACCCGGATCGTACTCCGGAGTGATAATCCGGGTGGAAGGGTGGAGGGAGCGGGTGGCCCGGCCCGCGAGCGTTAGCGAGCAGTAAGAATGAGCCTACCGACGACCTTCAACCCGGCCGAAATTGAGGCGCGATGGTATCAGCATTGGGAAGAGAAAGGCCTGTTCCGGCCCGAACGACCCGACGCCGAGCCCTATACAATCGTCAATCCGCCGCCGAACGTGACCGGTTCGCTTCACATCGGGCATGCGCTCGACAACACACTGCAGGATATTGTGATCCGCTATGAGCGTTTGCGCGGCAAGGACGCTCTTTGGGTGGTCGGCACCGACCACGCCGGGATCGCCACGCAAATGGTGGTCGAACGGCAGCTTGAGGAGCGCCAGGACAAGCGCACCAACTATTCGCGCGAAGACTTCGTCGACATCGTCTGGAAATGGAAAGAGGAAAGCGGTGGGACCATTACCCGCCAGCTTCGCCGTTTGGGCTGTTCGATGGATTGGTCGCGCGAGCAATTCACGATGGACCCGCACTTCACCCAGGCGGTTCTCAAGGTGTTTGTCGATCTCTACAATGACGAACTGATCTATCGCGACAAAAGGCTGGTCAATTGGGACCCCAAGCTCAAGACCGCGATCAGCGATCTCGAGGTGGAGCAACAGACCATCCCAGGCGGTTTCTGGCACTTCAAATATCCGCTTGAGGACGGCGTTACGCTTGACGATGGGCGCGACTATATCGAGGTCGCCACGACCCGGCCCGAAACCATGCTGGCCGATATGGCGGTCGCGGTTCATCCCAGCGATGAGCGCTATGCCAGTGTTGTCGGCAAGCACGTCGTCCTGCCAATCACCGGGCGCACAATCCCGATCGTCGCCGACGAGCATGCCGATCCTGAACTTGGGTCAGGCGCGGTCAAGATCACGCCGGGACACGACTTCAACGATTTCGAAGTCGGCAAGCGCGCCGGGATCGCCGCGGCTGACATGCTCAACATGCTGGATGGCGAAGCCAATGTCTGCCAGACCGCTGATGGTCTTGTCCCGGACGAATACATCGGTTTGCATCGCTTCAAGCGAGACGGTGTTGCGGGCGCGCGTGAATTGGTGGTTCAGCGGCTCAAGGAACAGGGCCTGCTGATCCCACATGTCACCAAGACCAAGAAAGGCGAAGAGCAGGAGCTCGACGCCGAGCCGCGCCAGATTGCGACGCCATTTGGTGATCGCGGCGGCGTGGTGATCGAGCCTTGGCTGACCGATCAATGGTATGTCGATGCTGAAAAGCTCGCTGCCAAGCCGATCGAACAGGTCAAGAATAGCGATATCGAGATCGTCCCTAAGAGCTGGGAAAAGACCTTCTTCAATTGGATGGAGAACATCCAGCCATGGTGCGTCTCGCGTCAGCTGTGGTGGGGGCACCGGATCCCGGCGTGGTTCGATGCCGACGGCAATGTCTTTGTCGCGATGAGCGAGGAAGAGGCGCAAGCGCAGGCCGGTGCCGGCGTTGAGCTCACCCAGGATTCGGACGTCCTCGACACCTGGTTTTCGTCAGCGCTGTGGCCGTTCGCGACCTTGGGTTGGCCCGAACAGACAGACTTGGTCGAGAAGCACTTCCCCAACGATCTTCTGGTCTCCGGCTTCGACATCCTGTTCTTCTGGGATGCCCGGATGATGATGATGGGTCAGTACAACATGGGGCAAGCTCCATGGCCGCGGCTGTATCTGCATGGTCTGGTCCGAGCGGCTGACGGACAGAAGATGTCCAAGTCGAAGGGCAATGTGGTCGATCCGCTCGGCCTGATCGACCAATATGGCGCGGACGCGCTGCGGTTCTTTATGGCGGCGATGGAAAGCCAGGGCCGCGATATCAAGATGGATGACAAACGCGTCGAGGGTTATCGCAATTTCGCGACCAAGCTTTGGAACGCCGCGCGCTTCTGCCAGACCAATGGAATCACCGCCTCGACCACACTCAAGGCCCCTGAAACGCGGCTGGCCGCCAACCAATGGATCATCGGCGAAGTCCAACAGACGCTCGAAACTCTCGATGCGGCGATGGCCGATCTGCGCTTCGATGCGGCCGCCAATGCGATCTATCAATTCACCTGGTCGCGCTTCTGCGATTGGTATCTCGAACTGATCAAGCCGGTTTTCTCGGGCGATCCCGATAGCCCGGCCGCGGTTGAGACCCGCGCGGTGGCCGGCTGGGCGCTCGATCAGATCCTGGTCATGCTCCATCCCTTCATGCCCTTCATCACCGAAGAGCTGTGGCACGCGCTGGGCGAGCGGAAGTACGAACTGATTCTGGCAAAATGGCCCAATCCGCGCGGCGAAGTGTCGAAGCAGGCTACCGACGCGATCGACTGGACGATCGAGCTGACCACCAATGTCCGCAGCGCCAAGAATGAGCTTGGCATTCCTCCGGGCGAGAAGCTTGCGGCCTTCCTGCCCGAGGCTTCGGATGTAGCTTCGCGGACGATCGAGCGCAGCAGCGCGGCCCTGGAGCGCCTCGCACGGCTTACCCCGGTCACGATTGGCGAGGCTCCGTCGGGACCGGCGATGCAAGTCACCGCCGGCGGCGATGTGTTCGTTATCCCGCTCGAAGGGATCATCGATATCGACGCGGAGAAAGCCCGGCTCGAGAAAGCGCTGGCGGCTTCGCAAAAGGAAGCCAAGTCGCTCGAAGGTCGACTATCCAACGCCAATTTCGTTGAGCGGGCCAAGCCCGAAGCGGTAGAGAAGGCCAAGGCCGACTTCGCTCATCACTCGGCTGAAGCCGAACGGCTTGAAACAGCCTTGCAACGGTTAGGATAGACCATGCTCCGCTGGCTTTCTTCGCTTCTGTTGTTGATGCTTGCCTCGGGCTGCTCCGCGCAGGAGCCTATGGAGCCTGAGAGCCCAGATGTAGTGACCGGTTATGTCTCCGGCCTTAGCACAATCAGTGAACCCTATACTGAGGCGGAAAACTGGGAGCAGACTGCAAAGCTGGCGGCTTGGCGTGAGGGTAATGGTCCAATTGAAGTGACCGAGCTGCGGGTTCGCCTGTCGGCAGAAACACAATCCGCGCTGCGCGATCTTGCAGCACAACTACCCAAGCAAAGACTGGTGCGAATGCGTGTCTCTGAAGGCGTAACCCGCTCAGACTCCTATGCTGAGGCTGACCTTGCAGAAGCATTGGGCCCTGGCGAGAACGCCGAACTCCTCGCAGCAGCGGAGGCGATCTTCAATCCCGACCCGATCGAAGATGATGAGCTCGGGATTTTCCGTGCAGATGGCGATTGGCATGACGCATTTACTCAACAGAGCGAATGGTTTGATCGCCCTGTCACCACGGTCCTGATGCTGCGGCCCTATGGTCCCAAGGTGAGCGAGCGGACGCTGACAAGCCTGCGCGCAGTCTGGGACGATCGAGCCAAAGTGGATCAGCAAGTGCGCGAAGCCATTGTTGCGGCACACTATGCGACATGGCGTGATACCAAACGATCGGGGAGCGAGCCGGTTATTGATGAGGCGGCATTTGGTGAGCGATTTGACCTGCGTGCGGCCTCAGTATGGCCTGATGGCCGGGCCGAGCTAATCTATTTTGCCGAGGATTTTTCCTGGACCTCTCGCATCACCGCGCGGGTCAGCAAGGCTGGCAATGACGAATGGCTGATTGAACTGAAGGGGTGAGAATTTTGCGTTTTGCGCGGATCGGCTAAAGAGTCACGCAATGTCCATCGTGCTCGCCACCCAAGCTCCCGGAGAGCCTGAGATCTTCGCTTCGCTGCAAGGCGAAGGACCGAGTGCAGGTATGCCGGTCGCGTTTGTCCGTCTCTCACGTTGCAACCTCGCCTGTAGCTGGTGCGACACCGCCTACACTTGGCACTTTGAGGGCGACAATCGCCCTCACCGTGACGGCACCACGTTTGAGCGCAAGGCCAATCAGGTCACGCTGGATGCCAAGGACGTCGCAACTCGGATCGAGGCGCTGGGACACAAAAGGCTGGTTATCACGGGCGGTGAGCCATTGCTTCAGGGCCGTGAGCTCTCAGATCTTTTGGCTGCGCTGCCCGATATGGAGATTGAGATAGAGACCAATGGTACGATCAAGCCAATTGGCCACGTCGATATCTGGGTGTCGCAATACAATGTCAGCCCCAAACTTTCTCATTCGGGGAATGCCAGTGAGCTGGCGCATGTGCCGGAAGCGCTCGCATTCTATGCCTCTGACCCGCGCGCCTTCTTCAAGTTCGTAATCGCGGAACCTGAGGATATGGGCGAGGTGCTCGAGTTGGCCCGGACCTATCGGATCAAACCCGAGCACGTCTTCCTGATGGCCGAAGGCACCGACAGCGAGACGCTTCGCGCGCGCCAGCAATGGCTCGCCCCGCTGTGTTTGGAGCACGGCTTTCGAATGTCAGACCGTTTGCACATTCATCTCTATGGAGATGAGCGCGGAACGTAGTTTGTTGGGCTTCAAGCGCCAGCGTTCGCATGCGCTCACTCGGCTTTCCTCGCACACGCGATCGAAGATCACATCGCTGCGGGCGCGCATTCGCGCTTGCGGTCACCAAGGTGACCGTGATGCTTGATTGATCTTGCGATCTTAGCCCTGTGAACGCCAGCGCAACACCACGCGGTCGACCACTTCGTCTTCGCCGCCACCGCCGTTCCAAAGATCGACAAAGCTTGGATCTTCAGATGCCGGGCGCTTGTTCTCTTCGAGCGTGTCGAAATTGACCCGGATCGGGATCGCGACACCCTCGCCGCAAACGATGCATTCGCGATTGCGCAGCGCCGGAATTGAGTCGAGGAATCCGCGCGCGCCCTCGGGCATCGCGGCCTTCACGAAAGCTTGGTCGCGATCGTTGTTCAAACGCATCGAAATGATGGTTCCGCATTGCGACAGCACGCCTTCGGCAAGGTCGGACGGACGCTGCGTGATCAGACCCAGACTGATGCCGTATTTACGGCCCTCTTTCGCGATCCGGCTGAGGATCTTGGCGACCGATGAACCATCCGAGTTCTTCTCATTCGGTACGTAGCGGTGCGCCTCTTCGCAGACGAGTAGGATCGGCCTGGTCTTCTCTTCCCGACCCCAGATCGCGAAATCGAACACCAGCCGGCTGAGCACGGCGACAACCGTCGAGGTGATGTCTGACGGCACGCCCGAAACATCAATGATCGAGATCGGCTTGCCGTTGCCCGGCATGCGGAAAACCTTGCTGATGAACTCGGTCATCGTGTCGCCAACCAGCATGCCCGAGAACATGAATTGATAGCGCGGGTCAGCCTTGAGCTCTTCGAGCTTGCCCTTGATCCGCATGTAGGGTGCTGACGAAGTGGCCTTGTCGAGCTTGCCCATCTCATCCTGCAGATGGGTCGAGAGATCGGACAGCAGGTAGGGGATCGGTGAGTCCACTGTGATCTTGCCCATCGTCTCCGCCAAGCGGTTCTTGCTGCGAGCATGCAGCAAGCATTTGGCGAGAATGTCGGCATCAACCTGGCGTTCATTGCCGTCGCTGGTCAGCAGGACTTCGCAATGCTCTTCGAAGTTCATCAGCCAATACGGCATCTGCAGGTTCGAAACGTCGAGGATCTGGCCGGTCTGACGGAACGCCGCCGAGTATTCGCCGTGCGGGTCGATCATTACTATGTGGCCATTGGGCGCCGCTTCGCAAATCCGGTGGAGGATCAAAGCGGCGCTGGTCGATTTACCTGTACCGGTCGAGCCGAGCAGCGCGAAGTGCTTGCCAAGCATCGCATCGACATAAAGACCGGCGCGAATATCCTTGGTCGGATAGACTTTGCCGATCGTGATATTGGCTCGGCCATCGCTCGCATAGACCTGTTCAAGGTCGCGCGTGGTTGCAGGATAAACCAGTGCACCCGGCACCGGATAGCGCGTCACACCGCGCTTGAAGCCGTGAATGCGGCCAGTCAGCTTTTCTTCCTGCCCTTCGCCGAGAAAGTCGATATGCGCGATGATTCCGCTCTCGCTGCGACGGTCTTTGCGCTGGTCGCGGACGTTAGCGAGGAGCCACGAATTGCCGACCCGGATTTTGATCTGGCTTCCGACTTGGCCGGAAAGGGCGATCGAAGGATCGCTGTCCTCCATGCATTCGTTGAGCCGCTGCAGGTCGAAAGCCACTTGTGAGCCTGACCCCGAAATCTCCAGCACCACACCAACAGGCTGGCTAGCATTGTCGGTCAGTTCAGCCTGCTGGTTGGACTTCTCAGAATGCATCTTGGCCACCGCTTCTGCCGCGGTGTCAGTCGCGCGAGCGCCACCAGCGCCGCGATCAGAAAAATTGTGATTACTCATGTCCGCCATGTGCGGTCTCAATCCCCTGCTTGGTCAGCCTGGGGATTTGGCAGAATTGGGTTAAAATCGGGTCAACACTTTGCCCTGAAGGCAGCCGAACGCCGCATGAGCAGGCTCAAAGGCGGGCAAATATGCGGCCAGCCAAGAGTCCCATTCCCAGCGACAAAACGATTGCGCCAAGGCCGTACAGCAAGGACATCCGGTTCGCAGTATCAACAACGCGCCCTTCCAGCCCGACTTTCTCCACCTGGATGTCCGCGGTCGCACTGGCCAGCACACGTCCGTCAGCGATGGCAAAGGTCTCCGCCGTATACTCGCCCGTGGTCACGTTCGACGGCAATGCAATACGCGCCTGATAAAGCACGCTCTCAGTAATGCGAACGCCGTTCATATTCTCTTTGTACAGTCCCAAACGCTGACGCATGTCGACCAGGCCGCTGGCAAATCTCTGTTGCTTTTCCGGATCAATCTGTCCCGACGGACTGAGCTGAATAAATTCGGTACCAAGCTCGTAAATCGCCGCTGTGCGTTCATCGACAATCTCATCGATGGGGCGTGACGACGCGACCGCAAAGAATGACGGAGCCGAGCGGAAATCGGAGCTTTCCGCATTCATCCAAATGCCTGCAATCCGTTCTTTCTCGCGCAGGCGGATCGGTTCGGTTGGCCCCTTCAGCACAACCACGATGTCGTATTCAACACCGCTGCGCGGCCCTGATGGATCGACGATTGCCCCATACAGAAGCAGGTTCGCGCCCGTGAAACCCTGCCGCACTTCGATCCGTGACTGGCTCACTTCCGGCACAAGGATCGGTTCGCGCTGCGCTTGTAAAAACACCGCCATCACAGCCAACAGGATCAGGCGTGCCGTCATAGCGGGCTCACCGTGTAGATCTCATCGGGCTGAACGCCGAGCCCGTAGAGCATCCTCAGGGCGACCAAGATCACGATTGCAGCCAGAACCAGGCGCAAGATTTCGGGCCGCGCCTTCAAAGCAATCTGAGTGCCAAACTGAGCACCTAAGACCGAGCCTAGCAGCAGCAGGCCAGCCAGGATGATATCGACCGCTTTGGTGGTCAACGCATGGGTCATCGTGGTGACCATGGTAACAAACAGAATTTGAAACAACGAGGTGCCAACCACCACGTTGCCGCTCATACCAAGCAGGTAGAGCATGGCCGGGACCAGAATGAACCCCCCGCCCACGCCCATCAGCATGGTCAAAACCCCTACAATCGTCCCGAGAATGAGCGGTGCCAGAGGGGAGATATAGAGACCCGAGCGGTAAAACCGCCAACGCATGGGAAGCGACGCGACCAGCGGATGGTGTCTCCGCTTTCGAACCTGCTGCGTGCCCGAGAGGCTTGGACGCATCGTCTCAAGCGCCTCCCGCATCATCAAGGCGCCGATGGTCCCAAGCATAAGAACATACAGCACTCCGATTACGACATCAATCTGCCCGATCGACTGGAGCAAACGGAACAGCAGGGCTCCAATCAACGCCCCTACAATACCGCCGCCGACCAAGACTCCGCCCATGCGATAATCGACCCCATTGCGTTGACTGTGCGCTAACACACCCGACACGCTCGCCCCGGTTACCTGGGTTGCCGCTGACGCGGCCGCCACGGTCGGTGGAATGCCATAGAAGATCAGGAGTGGCGTGGTCAGAAAACCCCCACCCACGCCGAACAGCCCTGACAGGATGCCCGTCACGAAGCCCAGCCCAACGATCAGCAGACCGTTTACTGAAAGATTCGCAATGGGCAGGTACACGTCCATGGTGATGGCCTACCCTAGCCACCGCGTGGATTAAACCCAAAGTCGAGCATGATCCCCTCTCCAACGGGATCGAGGCGCTTGATCGCCTCAGAAACTGGTCGAAATCGTTGCCGCAAAGCCTGATGGAGGCATGGAATCGCCGGCGACTCGCTGCCTCCAGTCAAGCGAAACGCGCACTGGCGCCTCCCCCAATTGGGCCGTGAGATAGGCACTGGGCCCAAGATCAAGACGGTAAACGCCCCGTTGGGCCCCTCCCCAGGCTCCCACGCCGGTATTGACGTTCTCTAGACTGAATTCAGCGAGATCACGACTAATGACAGCTTGTCCTTGGACAAAGCCAGTGGCGTTTCCGCCTGTGACATATCCCGCCTGAGCATAGATTTCGGCTTTGAAACGTTGGGGCAATTCAATCGGAGGAAGTTCGGTGGTTGCAAAGCCCGCCATTCTCACTTCGGAAGACGGCGTCTGGTCTACGACCTGGAGCTCCAAATGCGAACGGACCGGCAGCGATCGAATCGGCCTCGTCGAAAAGCCGACGCCAAGCTGGCTCTCCGACGGTTCAACAAGCGCTCGATAGGTCCGGAAATAGATATCACTACGATCAGCCCAACCGACTGGCGGACGGTAACGAAGAGTGCCGCCAAACTGGCTCGCTCCATATGTCTGTGTGATCGGGCCAAGTCCGCTGGGACTGCTATCGCCTTGGCGAAAGAACACCCAGGCATCGCTCCTCCAGACCCGTTGGCCTGAGCCCGTTTGAGGCGTCCCGGATGGAGCTCTTGTGGGCGGTCCCGCTCTGGCTAATGCGATATGAGCGGGCTCCCAGCGGGTGCTAAGTGCAGCGAGCCAAAGTGCCTGGTGCCTGAGCGCAATCTCAGATGGGACTGACGCTAGGGTCAGGTCTGCATCGCCAGAGTGATCAACCCACAAGTCGGGCGACTCTGACGACACCACAGGTTTTTCGGGCGCCGCGGAGGAGAGGGACAGCGAGACAGTCTGCCACGGCACCAGAATTGCGCCAGCGTCAGAGACCGCTTTGCTATCAGGAGTATCTGCTGACAGCTGACTTGGAGCCTCCGATCCGGGCACAGGCAAAAACGGGTTCGACCAGATCAGCGCCCTCGCGATAACCCAGATCGCAACGAGCGCGCCCAATGCCAGAATCGGAGCGCCTTGGCTCAAGGGAAGAATGCTTCGAACGATCATTCCACTTTCAAACTCGTGTCGTCGTGGAACGGGTGACGGTCGTGCTCGGTCTTGTCCCAAGACAACGTCCCACTGCTGAGCGAAGCGACATAGGCAAACAAGGCTCGGCGCCCAGCCATGATTGCAATGACATTGGTCACCGGAATTCGTGCGAGCGCCCGAACTCCCTCTGGCCAACCGTAGAGCTGTGCCGTGAACAGAAATCGAAAAACCGCGCGCCAGGCAATAACAATGCCCAGCATGGTCAGTAGCAACTCCGCCAAGGGCGACCGCGCGAGGGTCTCTCCGGGCAGGAACGGCGTAGCCAGCAAACTGGCGGCGACAAAGAGGAGAAAGAAATAGGCGAAGAACAATGCGAGCGCAGCCAGTGGACCTTTTCGATCACGCGCTCGCATCCATGTCTCGATCGTGCCACCAGACCACCCAAGACGGTCCCAGCCCTGCAGAGCGATGCCATTGACCCAGCGCGACTTTTGCCGAACGATCGAACCCAGCCTCGATGGAAAATACGCCCGCGTGCCGATCAGCCGACCATTCTGGTCCTTGGCACGGACAAAGCGGCATCGTCCTCCCAACGCCGCGATTCTTAGACCAAGCTCATAGTCCTCTGTGAGCGAAGCCGATTCAAACGGAAGGCCCTCGCGAGAGCGTGCCTGCAATTGCGCAAGCGCGGTGCGAGAGACAGCGCATCCTACTCCAGCTGACGGCAACCCTGCTCCCAGAGCGTCGCGTACGACCATCATCTTGCCATGCGCCTCGGCAAATTCTTCGCAATAATGACTCCCAAGCCAGCGTAGACCACTTTGTGGCAGGGGCACGACCGGGAGTTGAGCGAAGTCCGCTTCGCCGGGCCCAGCACCGATTACCTGATCCAATAGTGCTAGCCCCGCAGGGTCCACCATATCCTCGGCGTCGTGAAAGACCGCCATTCTATAGCTAATCCCCTCTCGAAGCTCATCATCGGCCAACGCCAGAAACAACCTATTGAGGCAATCTGCTTTGGTGGTTGGGCCATCGCAGTCGTAGATGACGATGCGTAAACGCGGATCACGCACCTGGGCTTCGCTCAATGCAGAAACGGTCGTTGGATCATTGCGGTAGCAGCCGACATACAGGCGCAAGTCGGGTTGCTGCCAAACCTGCAAGGCATGAGCGACCGTGGCGCCAATGACCTTGTGCTCCTGCCAGGCAGGAACCATGACTGCCACCCGCCCTTTTAGGACTTGCTGCTGCAGAACCGATGCATCGACTGATTGCGTCCTGCATCGCCCTGTGGCGCGAAGCCAAAGCCAGACACAGTCGACCGCTCCGTCATCGAGTGCCCCGATGACGAAGATGATAGCGGCAAACAGAAACAGCTCATGCTCAATGAGCGTGAGCCAGTGCCACACGCCAAAATCGGTAAAATCCAAGGTGCGACCCCTTCGTTTTACGAGATTGGAGCCTAACCCCGCGTCTTAGCACTTGCAACCGGGCACACTTTTCGAAAAGGAGTGCGAGCAATGTCTACCAGTCAACCTTCTCCCACGGGCCCGATCAGTCGAATCTTTGCTCCCGTTCGGGCGCTCTTCGTAAGTGACGCCTCTGCCGGTGTCCTACTGATCCTTGTGGCAGCCGCGGCAATGCTGGCAGCGAACTCGCCTCTGTCTGGTGAGTATCGGGAGCTGTTCTATGGAGAGCTCCCCTGGACACCGATTCCAAAGCTTGATGATCTTCATCTTTGGATCAACGACGGACTGATGGCGATTTTCTTCTTCGTCGTCGGCCTGGAAGTGAAGCGCGAGCTAATCTCGGGCCAGCTTTCGGATCCAGCCGCGCGGCGCCTGCCGATGGTCGCGGCTGCGGCGGGCATGGCTGCGCCGGCGGTCGTTTTCATGATCGTTTCCGGCGGTGGCCAATATACAAGCGGGTGGGCGATTCCTGCGGCGACCGATATCGCATTCGCAATGGGCGTGTTGGGCCTATTAGGCAATCGCGTACCAGCTTCTTTGCGGCTGTTTCTGCTGACCGTGGCCATCGTCGATGACATCGGCGCAGTGCTGGTGATCGCCATCTTCTATACGCCTACGATCAAGATGATGTGGCTGGTCGCGTCAGCTGTGGTGTTGGCTCTGATGATCGGTCTCAATCGGATGCGGGTCGGCCAGTTCTGGCCCTACATCCTGCTTGCGCTGGTGCTGTGGTACTGTGTTCTCAATACCGGAGTCCATGCCACAATTGCCGGCGTCTTGGCGGCATTGACCATCCCGCTGCAACGGCCCGATGGCAACTCCATGCTCGAGCGTCTGGAGCATGGCCTGGCGCCATGGAGCGCCTATCTCGTTGTCCCCGTCTTCGGCTTCGCCAATGCAGGAGTTTCCTTCGAAGGCATGGGGCTAGAATCGCTGCTCGATCCGCTTCCCTTTGCGATCGCAGCAGGCTTGGTCGTGGGCAAGCAGGTCGGTATCTTCAGCACTGTCTGGATCGCTGAGAAAACCGGTTTTGCTCCACGGCCCGACAATGCCACCTGGCCAGAGATATGGGGCGTGTCGATTCTGTGCGGAATCGGCTTCACCATGAGCCTGTTCATTGGCGGACTGGCCTTCCCCGGCAGCCCGTTCCTGATCGAGGAAGCCAAGATCGGAATCTTGACCGGCACGGCTATCAGCGCAATCCTCGGGTTCACCATATTGCGGCTGACCACCTCGCATCCCCCAGAGGAGTGCGATGATCGCGGTCCGGAACCGGTTCAGTCGTGAAGTGATGCCAGCGCGCTGGTTAGCCTACCAGCTGCCGGTATTCTCCATACTCGCCCAAGGCTCTTGCGGCTCAAGCCGACCGTCCTGGAGGAGTTCGACCGAAATTCCATCGGGCGACTTTACGAATGCCATATGACCATCGCGCGGCGGGCGGTGGATCGTGTGCCCCGCATCTGCCAGACGCTGACAGGTCTCGTATATATTCTCCACACGATAGGCGAGGTGGCCAAAATTGCGGCCACCGTCATATTCCTCTGGGTCGCTGCCATCTTCGGGCGGCCAATTGTAAGTCAGCTCGACCTCGGCGACTTCCTCTTGTCCCGGAGCCGCCAAAAAGATCAACGTAAAGCGTCCCGCTTCAACCTCGAACCGGCGAACCTCTTCCAATCCGATCAGCTTGAAGAAGTCGACGGTCGCATCGGGATCGGTGATCCGGATCATCGAATGCAGATACTTGACCATAAGATTACACTCCGGTTCAAAAACGGTTCATCGATACGAATGCACAACTCGTCGCAGGGTCAGACTGCAAGGAGGGTGTTATGAGTGAGGTGGAGAATGGGGCATCAGAAAGCAATCCAGAAAAACAACAATCCGGGCCGATCAACATGAGCGGTCCGACATTTCGCTGGTTTGGCACCGCTGCGATCGCTGCCATTGGTCTGACCCTCGGCGGATATCTGCTTGGTGACGGTCTGTTGCGGGCCAAGGAGGCAGAACGATCGGTAACCGTCCGCGGGCTTGCGGAGCGTGATGTTACCGCAGACCTCGCGACTTGGACCATTTCCTATTCGGCGAGTTCGACCAGCCTTGCTCAAGCGCAGGCCAAAGTGCGCGAAGACACCAATTCTATTGAAGGATTCTTTGACGGACTGGGATTTCCGGATGACGCTCTGCAGCCTACCGGAGCCAATGTCTCAAGCTACACCTCGCAAGGCATCACAACGTTCACGGTGCGACAGAGGCTCTCGTTGCGGACAACCAATATCGAGCTCGCGCAAAAGGCAGTCGCCCAACAGTTTGATCTGGTCGGTCGCGGCGTGTTCCTGGAGGAAGGTTCGAGCATGAGTTACACCTTCACCCAGCTAAACGACATCAAGCCCGAGATGGTCGCTGAGGCAACGCGCGATGCCCGTGCCGCTGCTGAGCAATTCGCGAACGATTCGGGGGCTGACGTTGGCGCGATCAAAAGCGCGACGCAAGGCTACTTCTCGATCGAAGCGCGCGATGGAGATAGCGGTGGCTGGGGAGTTTCAGACAGCCCCTACAAAAAGGTCCGAGTTGTCACGACAGTCAATTTCTCGCTGGATTGACGGCTGATCTATGTGATTCTCGCCGCCCGCTGCCTCCGCCCGGAGCCTTCCGAGAGTTAATTCGGGTGGAGGGGCGGAGAGAGAGGGTTGCTGCGGATCGGCGATCAACCAAACAAAAAAGGGCGTGAGACCATAGGTCTCACGCCCTGTTCCTGCCCGCGTTTGTGTGCGAGTTTTGAACGATTTAGAGGCTAGCCCCGATCGTGAAAACGACTGCATCGTCGGTAAAATCATAGGCCGGAGCAACAATGTCGCCCTCAGCGCCAACATAGGCGACGCCGATGCTGACCGGACCACCAATCGCAACATCAATACCGAACGAATAGTCGAACGCCTTGCTGTCGTTGGTGAATGTCAGGAAGCCATCGGTGTAACCAATGTGGCCCGATAGGCTGATTGGCGTGTCAGGAATTCCCACGCCGACGTCGGTGTAGATGTACAGGTTGTCGGTGTTTCCAAGCGAATCCTGCTCGGGGGCATAAGCCATGCCGACTGTCAGCTCTGCCGGGCCAAGGGAAAATCCAAGCGAGCCGTAGAATTCAACATAGTCGAAATCACCGGGGCCAGCATTGGGGTAGAGATATGCGATGACGCCGACATCAGCGGAAACGCCGCCAAGATCGCCGCTCCAGCCGCCATAGATGTCGAGCTCTGTGTGGCCAAAGCCAACCGTGTCTTCGTCAAGCGACGAGCCCCAGGTGCCAATGTAGATGCCAGAGCTGTGTGCGAGATCGACACCGCCCTGAACGGCAATATCGCCGCCCGACAGATCAACACCGCGGAAACGATATTCACTTACGAGAGCGACGTTACCCGATAGCTCAAAACCGCTTTCGCCGACCACTTGGTTGGCTGCATCGACCTCAACCGGCTCAGCTGTGCGGACAACCTTGATGGTTTCGATTTCAGCAAGATCGGTGGACTCAGCACCTTCGAGCAGCTCGATTTCTGCTCCGGCTTCGGTTTCGTTTGCGAGTGCGGGTGCCGCAGAGAGGAGCAGACCCGTCGAGAGTGTTGCGGCTGTGAGGCCGCGGATGGACGTGAGCATTACAACTTCCTTATATATGTTGTTGCTTCGTCCCACCTGCGTGTCCGCCAGGCCGCCTCTTGATGGGCGATCTCAGGCAGAGACGAAACTTTCGTGCCGAAAAATGCCGCATCGCACAAGAGAAATTGCGCAAATACTGTTGAACCTTTTGCAGTGTGGAGATTTTGCATCACAGCGCGGCCACGATTACCAGCGAGTTGCCGATAGACCCCGGGAAGACTAAGGCACCTTTCGGAAAGCGACCTCGGCTCCCTTTTCCCCTGCCCCCTGAGTCGACCAAGACCACAATCATGCTTCAAATTCTACGCAATCTTTTTTCACGCACTCCTGATGCTCCGCCCCCAAGCGTTCCTGAAGGGACGCGTTACTACGCGATCGGCGACATCCACGGGCGCCTCGACCTGTATGAAAAAATGATAGAAGCGATCGAGGCAGATGACGCTTCGCGCGTCCCCGCAAAGACAACAGTGATCTTGCTTGGCGACTTGGTTGACAGAGGGCCAGACAGCGCTGGGGTCATTGCTCGCACTCGTGCGTGGCAACAGCACCGTGAAGTTCGGATTCTTGCGGGTAATCACGAGGAAATGTTCTTGCAGTCGTTTGATGACGTCGACGTTCTTCGTCACTTCCTCAAGCATGGCGGACGCGAGACTATCATGAGTTATGGCTTAACAAAGAGCCAGTTCGCCGCGCTCACGTTGCAGCAGATATACGACCGGCTTCCTGAGTTGGTGCCCCTAGAGGAACGTGACTATATTCGCGCTTTTGAAGAGATGATCGTCGCCGGCGATTTTCTCTTTGTGCATGCAGGAATTGATCCTTCCGTTCCGATCGACCAACAGAAGCGCAAGGACATGCTTTGGATCAGGGATCGATTCCTCCGGCACAAAGGACCGCTTGGAAAGGTGGTCATCCATGGTCATACGATATTCGATGAGGTTCTAGACTGCGGAAATCGCATTGGAATCGATACTGGCGCATTTCGTTCTGGGATACTAACGAGCCTCATGCTCGAAGGCGATGAGCGTCAAACTCTGCAGGCCATCGAAAATCATGGCCGAATTAAGATAGTCAATGGGGACTTTGCACAATGAAGATAGCGATGGTTGGGTCTGGTTATGTAGGCCTGGTTTCTGGCGCCTGTTTCGCTGATTTCGGTCACGAAGTGGTTTGCATTGACAAAGACCAGACGAAAATAGACCGGCTTCATCAAGGCATTATGCCGATCTACGAACCCGGTCTCGATGCCTTGGTAGAGAGCAATGTCAAAGCCGGTCGACTGTCTTTCACAACCAGCCTCGCTGAGGGTATTGCGGGGGCCGACGCGATCTTCATTGCAGTCGGCACACCCAGCCGCCGTGGCGACGGCCACGCCGACCTCACTTTTGTTTATGCAGTTGCCAAAGAGGTTGGTGAGGCACTGGCAAATGATGCCGTGGTTGTAACCAAGTCAACAGTCCCGGTCGGCACCGGTGACGAAGTTGAACGAATAATTGCTGCAACTGGCACGAAGCACAAAGTCTCGGTCGTATCGAATCCGGAATTTCTGCGGGAAGGTGCTGCTATTGGGGACTTCAAGCGCCCAGACCGGATCGTAATCGGTGCCGAAGACGACTTTGGCCGAGACGTCATGCACGAAGTTTACCGGCCCTTGTTCCTCAATGAGTCGCCAATCCTGTTCACCTCACGGCGGACCAGCGAACTGATCAAGTACGCGGCGAATGCCTTTCTCGCGACCAAGATCACTTTCATCAACGAAATGGCTGATTTGTGTGAAAAGGTTGGCGCCAATGTCCAAGACGTATCCCGGGGCATTGGGATGGACAATCGCATTGGGTCAAAGTTTCTCAATGCTGGGCCAGGCTATGGCGGCTCGTGTTTCCCCAAAGATACGCTCGCTTTGCTTAAGACTTCGGAGGACTATGATAGCCCAACGCGGATCGTTGAGGCGGTGGTCAAGACCAACGATAGCCGCAAGCGTGCGATGGGCCGCAAAGTGCTGGATGCGTTGGGTGGGGCAGATGCCGCACGCGGCAAGAAGGCAGCGCTGTTGGGCCTTACCTTTAAGCCCAACACCGATGACATGCGCGACAGCCCGGCGATTGCAGTCGCTCAAACCCTGGCCGATGCCGGGGTGGACGTAGCGGCTTATGATCCAGAAGGTATGGAGCAAGCCACGCCGCTGATGCCAGAAGTGACCATGTGTGATGACACCTATGCCGCGATTGAAGGCGCTGATGTGGTTGTAATTGTCACCGAGTGGGATGCCTTCCGCGCGCTTGATCTCAACCGCGTCAAGCAACTCGCCAAGGCACCGATCCTGGTAGACCTCAGGAACATCTACAATCCGGACGATATCCGAAGCCAGGGTTTCGAATACCACTCGGTCGGACGAGGCTAACCTAGGCCTAGACCGGCCGCGTCAAGCAGACCATTGTAACCTCTTGCCTCCGCCAAACGTAATTTGGCTAGACAGGCGATAAGGGAGGACCGGCATGGCATTGGCGCTGGAATGGTTATCGACGATATTTGTTTTCCTGATCGGACTGGGCGCTGCTGCGGTGGCGATCCTTTTCGTGATCGACCGAACACAAACAGCCGATGCTGTGCGGCGGAATTATCCGGTAATCGGGCGCCTGCGCTATGTGTTCTCAGAGCTAGGAGAATTCTTCCGGCAATATTTCTTCGCAATGGATCGCGAGGAAATGCCGTTCAATCGGGCTCAGCGGGATTGGGTCTATGATGCCGCCCAAGGCAAATCGACCAATGTAGCGTTCGGGTCGACCCGCAACCTCGACCCGGTGGGCACACCGATCTTCATCAATTGCCCATGGCCCACTCTGGAGAGCGACGGAGCGCGCGCAGCTCCCATGACAATCGGCGGCGGTGCCGCTCGTCAGCCTTATAACGCGCCTTCACTCTATAATATTTCGGGCATGAGCTACGGCGCTTTGTCGACGCCCGCAGTTCGCGCGCTGTCGCGAGGCGCAGCCAAGGCGGGTTGCTGGATGAACACCGGCGAAGGGGGTCTGTCGCCCTATCATCTAGAAGGCGGCTGCGACATCGTCTTCCAGATCGGAACAGCGAAATACGGCGTGCGCGATCACGACGGCAACCTCAGCGATGAGAAATTGCGAGAAGTGGCTGCGCATGATCAGGTGAAGATGTTCGAACTCAAACTCTCGCAAGGTGCCAAGCCGGGCAAGGGCGGCATTCTCCCAGCCGAGAAGGTCAATGACGAAATCGCCGCAATCCGCGGGATACCGGTTGGCCAGCCATCGATTTCTCCGAACCGCCATCCAGAGATCAGCGGTTGTGAAGATCTGCTAGATCTGATTGCGCATATTCGCCAAGTCACCGGAAAGCCGGTCGGCTTTAAGACCGTGATCGGGGCCTATGGCTGGCTCGAAACCCTGTTCGATCTGGTCAATCAGCGCGGACCTGAGAGCGCACCCGACTTCATTACAGTCGACAGCGGCGATGGTGGGACTGGCGCCGCACCTTTGCCGCTTATCGACAATGTCGGCCTGACCCTGCGCGAGGCTCTGCCGATGCTGGTCGATCTGCGCGACAAGGCTGGCCTCAAAGACCGCATAAGGATTGTCGCGTCAGGCAAGGCCGTCACACCCGGTGAGGTTGCCTGGGCGCTCTGCGCAGGAGCCGACTTTGTGATCTCCGCTCGCGGCTTCATGTTCGCGCTGGGCTGCATCCAGGCGATGAAGTGCAACAAGAACACCTGCCCGACCGGCATCACCACGCATGATCCGAGGCTTCAGCGCGGACTCGATCCGACCAACAAGGCCGTGCGAGTTGCCAGCTTTGTCGAGCAGATGCGTAAGGAGGTCGGGATCATCGCGCATTCCTGCGGGGTCGAAAATCCGCGCCAACTCAAGCGTTATCACGTGCGCTTGGTCTGCGCCGACGGCCGCTCACGCCCGCTGGATGAACTGCACCCTCCAGCGATGACTCAAGGATGGGGGCATTAACCTTAGCAGTTGGGTTTACTGTTGATTTTCGCTGACCCTTTGCATAGCCAAGCAGGGTCGAGGGCATCGTACAGGGGTGCTCTTGATGTCCAAATCCAACATTTGTCGTTCCGTCAGTCTCGCTGCCTTGGCCTGCGGGCTTGGCGCGATGCCTGCTCATGCGTCGGATCTAACCTTTGATCTTGCGAGCCCGGCCGCTGACTCGGTCGACAACACTGGACCGTCCATCAGCAGGGATGAGGTGGCTCGCCTCGCGATCGAGGATTATCGCCTGCCGCCGGTCGATACCTTTCGACGGAAGCTCGATCCGGAACTGTTGAAACCGATCGAGGACAAACAATCACTGCGGCTCGATCAAGCCATTCTGACCCGCCATCTGCGCAATGATCAGGTATACAATTTTGACGGCTTGGACTTCGACGTAAGGCCTCAATTGGTCATAAGGGACGACCAATATGATAACGCCATTGATAGCGGGGACACCCAACCATCAGTCGTTCAGCTTTTCCGGAGGGACAACACCACTGACCCTTACACCTTATACTACAATTGCACCGGCACGCTGATCAATCCGCGGACTGTTTTGACCGCGGCACACTGCGTGAACGACTTCTCATCCGAAGAGTACGGGCTGCCGGAGAGTTCGAACCAGACCCTCCTGAATGGGACGGGATTCAACTCTGCGCCGCGAATTAACAGTTATCGCAGCGCAGGCCTGACTCACGCCGAAGGCGGCGCCGCGCAGAGCAGCGATGTCATCGTGCCTTATGCCAGCAATCTCGGGGAGGGAGAGCTGAGCTTTCCCCATGCCGATATTGCCCTGATCGCGCTGGACGAACCGATAACGGACATTCCCTGGATGCCGATTCTGCTGTCCCCGCTCGATCACCTCGCCAATGTCGTACAAGTAGGCTTCGGCACTCACGGCACCGGAAGTGATGGTGAGCTAGGCTTCGACACCTTGCGCCGGGTCGGAGAGAATACGCTGGGCGCCATCGGCTCAATCGCGGACTTCTTTGACGCGGCCTTTCCCATGGACAACACTGCACGTCAGCGAGGTCTCGATACGCAAACGCTTTATTGGACCGACTTCGACAATCCCGACCGAACCCAGAATGGGGCCGATCTGTGTGAATTCCAATTCATCGCGTGGGTCAGAGTTGATTGTGGGGGTGATGTCGACACCATCCAGGCCATTGACTGGTTCGATGGGGATGCTCTCGACCAAGAGGCTGCCACGGCACCTGGCGATTCTGGAAGCCCGCTGATCGCCGAAGGCTTGTATGACCAAGGTCTGGTAACGGCTGTGCTCGGCGGCGGCTACGCCTTTCCAGGCCTCGGAGCTGCCCCATCCAATGGATATGGCGATGTCAGCCATTACAACCCGCTCTATCCTTTCTTTGAGTTCATCAGCGAGAACACGCCCTACAAATATGTGTCTGCCCAAGCGGGAGGCCGATGGTTTTGGTCGGATCCCAATGCCTGGACGCAGGATCTTGATCCGGGCTTCATCATCCGTGACGAGCATGGAGCCTATGTCAACGGCCTGCCCGAAGGATCACAAACCGGCGTCTATGACACAGGCAACAAGCTCGGAACGATCCTTGGCACCGACATCTCTGATTATTCGACCGATGTGTCAGCGGGCTTACCAGCAGAAGGGACCTTTGGTTTTGGCGCGAATATCCCCGAATCTTCAGCTCTCCTGGGTCCCGGGTCGACGGGCTTTGTGCCAAACAACACCGATGGCACGCCGGGGGAAAGCCATGCTGACCCGGCACAGTATTTCGATGCCCGTCTGAACCGCGCCACCCGGCTGGTCGCGGATATCGATGTCACAATCGACAAGCTGACGATCGAGCATCCCGATGTGCGATTTGTCATTGGCTCGGACGTCACCTTCGAAACGGAGATCGGGTTCGATCAATTGGATGGCAATGTCCGGGTTTTGGGCGACCTCAAAGCGCCGACGATCAATCTGTACGGCGGAGAGTTTAGAGCTTCGAAGTCCATTATCTCGACCAACACGTTCAAGAACATCGGCGGTACGCTCTTATTGAATACGGCCAATCGGATCGGTTACGCCGACATTGTAGGGGATTTCGTTCAAGGCAGTGGCGGCACCTATGTTGCAAAGGTTAGCGCTCGAGGAAGACCGGATGCTGATCATCTCTGGATTTGGGGTAACGCCTCACTTGCGGGGACATTGGAGGTCGTCGCCCTTGATCGCCGGTTTTTCGCGGGATTGGAAGTCGCTCTGATCAATGTTCTCGGCGGTGGCGAGATCACTGGCAATTTCGAATACGTGAACCAAACCGGTCCTTATGCCAGCGCCGTCCTTTACCCCGAGGTCCAGATCGAAGACTCTGATACCCTGAAGATTGTCTATCAAGCCCACAGAATCCGATCGCTCGTCGGAGCGCGTTCCAAGCTCGGCTCTCTCGGCGGCGCGCTCGACACACTCCGATTAAGCGGGCGCTCGGGCGCGTACAATCAGTTGTTCAGCATTGTCGACCGCGCCGGGTGGGACACTCTCGGAGCGACATTGGCTTCACTGACCCCGCAAAGCGCGTTCACGCAGACATTCACCGCCAACGCATTTGCCCGACGGTTTGGCGGGCAGCTCTCGCAGCGCACCCTCTCACTGCGGGACGGCCACCACACGGCGGGAGTCTTCTCGCCTGCCGGCAATGATGCTTTCTCCATCGCCGGGACTTCAGCGCAAGAGACCGGACAACTCGGCTTCTTTGGCTCGGTGAGCGGGGTCTATCTCGATCAATCGAATGGTGAGGGACTGAGCGACATCAACTCCAACACGCTGCTGCTCAACGAGGCAGGAGAGATCACGCTCGGTACGGATATGCGGCTGTCCGACGGGCTCAGCGTGGGCGTCGCCTTTAGCGATATCCGGAACGACAGCATGAGCCTGTCGTCCAACTGGCTTCGCCCAGACCAGGATCGCAGCCGCGCCGTCGCGGCCTACGCCACCTATCAAGCGGGACGCAGTTTTGCCGATGGATATGTGGGCGTTGCAGATCAGACCTATGGCGTTGAACGCTCCAGCCAGGGAGACTTCACCAGTCGTTTCAACACAGCCATCGGCAGCAGTGAGGGTCGACAAACCTTCGCCGGTCTGCGGCTGGGCCACAGCTTTGATCTGGCCAAAGGGTTGGAGCTGGGGCCGGCGATCAGCTTCAACTATGCCTACAACAGCCTGGGTGCCTACACCGAGTATGGTGCCGGCAATTTCGGCCTGTCGGTTGACGCGAGACAGATGACCTCACTGAGCGCCAAGGCTGGCGCGATGGCCACACTCGACCTTCCATTGAGTTTGACCGGTCGCAACAGCCTCAGCGCCTTTCTATCGGCCGCCTATGCGCGCGAACTGGCCGATCATGAGGATGTCGTCACCGCCCACTTCCTGGGAGCCGCCGATGTGCCCTTCACCCTTGCCAATGCGCTCGACCCCGAATGGGTATCGGTCCATGCCGGGGCAGAGCTTGACCTCAACGCCAGCCTAAAGGCGGGGTTCTCGGTCACATCGGACATCGGCCGCGGCGTGCTCAGCAACGACCAGGGGCAGGTCACTGTGCGCTGGTTGTTCTGAGGGAATGCCACGGATTGACACAAGCCGATTCATGCAAGTTGAGCTTAGGTTCCGCCCTCTCGTCCTTCCAGATAGCCACGCCGGGCGACAGGCCATCTCGCGAGGGGAACCGGAAGTGGCACATGAAAAAACCAGGGGGCCTGTAAGCCGGGTTCTGTCTCCGCAACCGGTATCCTTGCGGACCAAGCCACGGCGGCAGCCATTCATCTAGGCGACGCATTGCTGCGCCGCTCAAGCAGCCAACCCGGGTCTCTCGGAGCGAAACTCTCCTGCCCTGTCCTAAGACGGGCGCGAGACCCCTATTTGGCCTTGCTCCGGGTGGGGTTTGCCATGCGGGCCCTGTTACCAGCGCCCCGGTGCGCTCTTGCCGCACCCTTTCACCCTTGCCTGTGACCTTTAGGGTCCATCGGCGGTATACTCTCTGTGGCACTTTCCCTGAGCTCGGGCCCGAAAGCCCTCACCCGGCGGGCGTTACCCGCCACCCTTGCTTCGTGGAGCCCGGACTTTCCTCGAACGAGAACGCTCGCGGCTGCCCAGCCCCCTGGCGCGAAGGCTCATATAGCAAAGCAATGCTGTAGGGAAGCTCATCGCTGGCCAGGTTGCGCGCTATTCCGCCGCGTCGTCGGACAGCAGCAGCTTCCAGATCAGAGCCCCAATTGCCGCGCCAACAAGCGGAGCGACCCAGAACAGCCAAAGCTGTGGGACTGCTCCGGTTTCAGCATAGAACGCCACTCCGGTAGAGCGAGCAGGATTGACCGACGTATTGGTCACAGGGATCGAGATCAGATGGATCAACGTCAGAGCCAGCCCGATCGCAATCGGTGCAAAACCGGCCGGCGCTTTGTCAGAGGTCGACCCGAGGATGATCAGCAAGAACATCGCGGTCAGCAACACTTCAATGATCAACGCAGCGGTCATCGAATAGCCGCCGGGGGACAGCTCTCCGAAACCATTGCTGGCAAAGCCACCAGGACTCCACCCCTCGGCCCCGCTGGCGATCACAAACAACAGCCCGGCCGCAGTAAAAGCGCCAATGACCTGCGCCGCCCAATAGGGGATCAGCTCATTCCAGCCGAAGCGACCACCAACGGCCAAGCCCAGCGAGACTGCGGGGTTGAAATGCCCACCTGAGATGTGACCGACCGTGTAGGCCATGGTCAGCACTGTCAGGCCAAACGCCATGGATACGCCGACAAATCCGATTCCGAGCTCCGGAAAGCCCGCCGCGAGGACAGCCGCACCGCAGCCACCAAACACAAGCCAGAATGTTCCAAAGAATTCGGCAAATAGCTTCTTCATCATCTCATATCCTCCCCCGAGATGGTTTCTGCCCGGATGTTCGATCTGAGGCCCGGACACCGCCTCCCCACCATTGTCCTCCTAACGCGCTGCGCCGCGATCGCGGTCGAGCAGCAATTGCCACAGGATCGCGCTGATCTGCTGGTCGATCTGCCCGTCGATCAGCTCTGGTCGCCAGCGTCTCTGAAAGGCTTCCACCGCCTTGTCGCCATCAGTGATGTCATAACCAAACCGCTCGAGCGCCAGCATGAATGCTCCGTCATTATGGAATGGATCGCCATATTCGAGGCTCTTCGGCTTTGGCAGGCATAGGCCATATTCAGCCAGTCGATCCCATGGGAACAGTTCGCCCGGGTCGACTTTACGAGCGGGCGCCACATCCGAATGGCCAATCACATTGGCGCGGGGGATGTCGTATTGTTTGACGATCCGCGCCACCAGTGGGACCAAGGCCTCGAACTGAGCGGCGGCAAACTCGCGATAGCCATTGGCGTGTCCTGGGTGATCAAGCTCGATACCGATGCTGGCGGAATTCACATCCTTGTGCCCGCGCCAATAGGACTGACCGGCATGCCAGGCGCGCTTGTCTTCCGAAACGAGTTGAATGACCTCACCCTCTTCGCTGATCAGATAATGCGCACTCACCTGCGCCTCAGGGTCGGTCAACCGGTCGAGCGCGGTCTCGATCGGCTTCATCTCGGTGTAGTGCACGACCAGCATGCTGATCGGCGCGGCGCGGTCGTTGAAATTGGGAGAAGGCCGAATATGGTGGACGAGCTCAGACTTCTCCATAATCGTCAGCCCTATCCGATCATGCCGCTTGGTTGGGGCAATACAGCGCCCATCACTAGCGCGTCGTCGCTCAGCTTATACTGCAATCCGCCACCCAGTTCTTCCGCCACAAGGCAGATCATATGGGCCGCTGCTGTCCGGCTGGACAGCTCAGACGCTGGAAGGTCGCCCTGTAGCGCATGGCCAATGGTCTCATCAAACGCGATGCGATCTCCATTCGAACGGACCACGATTTCGACATTGCCATCGCGCATTTCAGCACCGACATCCATCGTTCCGCCACGGATCAGAGCGTCGAGCCCGATCTGCGCGAGGTTGAGCATTACTTTTACCGCCGGTTTGGGCAGCGAATTGCCTTCAACCGCCCAATTGAGTTCGACCCTTTTGGCATCAGACGCCAAGGCGGCGATGACATCATGCGCCTCTTCCACCGGCACCGCATCGCCGAATCCGCCAGCGGCGCCGAATGCCAGGCGGAAGAATTTGAGTTTGTCGGTACTGATCTTAGCGCTCTGCTCAAGCAGCTCGAGGCAGCGAGCGCGCATCTCGGGGTCGTTCTCATCGGCCAGCAATTCAAGCCCATTGGAGAGCGCTCCTACCGGCGAAAGCATGTCATGGCACAAGCGCGAGCAAAGCAGGCTGGCAAGGTCGGTTTGAGACGTCATTGGTCGCTCGAAATCCTACAGGATGGAACACATGGAACACTGTCTAATCTCAAATTCTGCGGGCTGCCAGCCGCGTCTGTGAAAAGCTGTCGAGAGGAGCAATGCGAAGCGTTCATTCCACCGAATTACTCGTCGGTCACTTGGTAGGAAAGCGGTTCAAATCCGCTCAGCGAGGAGCGCCAGAGGGAAAGTTCGCCTTCGCCCAGGATGGCCCAGATCGCTCCGTCTTTAGCCGCAAGCCGTTCATCGACCTCAGACGGGATCGCCCGACCTTGCGGGTGCGAATGGAAATAGCCCATCACTGCGGGGCCTCCGCCACGCGCCGCTTTGTGCGCCACGATCAGCGCCTCAGGATCAATCTCGAAATGGCTTGCGGGCACCGGATGAACGTTCCTCGCTGCCGCGTAATGTGTGACCTTCACTCCATCTCCGAGGAGAATACCACACGCCTCATGTGGATCGGCGCATGCGGCAGAGGCCAACAACGCATCGATCACGGATTTGCTCAACACGACTTTCATAAGATCTATCGTCACCCCCGCGAAGGCGGGGGTCCAGCTTTTTCTGTGTTTGAACTGCATTCCCGCTTTCGCGTGAATGACGAAGCGAGAATATGGCATTGACAGGACGAACGGACACGAGAGCAGCAGGACAAGCGCAGAATGCGTGGAAGAACCTCGTCAGGCGAGACAAGCCTTGGTGAGGAGGATAAGGAACACCCATGTCTGCGGACGAAATCATCACCGGGGTCATTCAGGCGCCCGCTCGGCTCGACAAGGCTCTGGCTGAAGCGAGCGAATTGTCGCGGGCTAGAGTTCAGGCGCTGATCGCGGAGGGCAAGGTTTCCATCAATGGCGCACCTGCTGTCTCTCCCTCCGCTAAAGTGTCGGCTGGTGACGATTTCACAATCCAAATCCCTCCTGCTGTCGAGGCAGAGGCGCAGCCGCAGGACATTCCGCTCGCAGTGGTGTTCGAAGATGACCACCTGATCGTGGTCAACAAGCCAGCCGGCATGGTCGTCCATCCCGCCGCGGGTAATCCTGATGGCACGCTCGTCAATGCTCTTCTACACCATTGCGCGGGGCAGCTCTCAGGCATTGGCGGAGTCGCCCGCCCCGGGATCGTCCACCGGATCGACAAAGACACGTCAGGCCTGCTGGTGGTCGCCAAGAGCAATTCCGCACATGAGGGCCTTGCGACGCAATTCGCTGATCATTCGATCCATCGCCGCTACCTCGCGGTTTGTGGAGGGCATCCTTCCCCCACCGAGGGCACAATCGAGACCCGACTGGGCCGATCCGACGCCAATCGAAAGAAAATGGCGGTGCTCGAAAAGAATTCCTCACGCGGCAAACACGCGATTACGCATTATAGCGTCCAACAACGATATGCAGAGGCCGCTCTCCTGGAATGCCGGTTGGAAACCGGTAGAACCCACCAGGTCCGCGTTCACTGCGCATCAATCGGCCATGCTCTATTAGGAGATCCACTCTATGGCAGGACGCCCAAACCGCTGAAATCCTTACTGACTCAGCTCCGATTCGCGCGACAAGCACTGCACGCCGCCGAATTGGGCTTTGCTCACCCTATTTCTAAGGAAAATCTGAGGTTTGAGGCTGAAATGCCGGACGATATGCGGGAACTAATCGACGAACTTATACGTTGTAATCGATGAAAAGCGCATCAAAATGCGCAATTCTCGCGTATATGTAACCAAGTGGCCCAAATCGACGGATGCCCATTAGGGGTCCGACACGCTGGGTTGACGACAGAAAGGTTAGGGAAGAAGTGAGTAAAACGAAAAACCCATCGGTCCCAGCACTCAGTGGTGAGCAGAGCCTCAACCGCTATTTGTCTGAGATCAAGAAATACCCGGTGCTGACGGCAGAGCAGGAATATATGCTCGCCAAGCGCTATCAGGAACATGAGGACCCCGAAGCTGCCTCGCAGCTGGTTTCGAGCCACCTCCGGCTCGTCGCCAAGATCGCGATGGGCTATCGCGGTTACGGTCTGCCGGTTTCGGATCTGATTTCCGAAGGCAATGTCGGCCTGATGCAGGGTGTCAAGAAATTCGAACCCGATCGCGGTTTCCGCCTCGCAACCTATGCGATGTGGTGGATCAAAGCCTCGATGCAGGAATTCATCCTGCGCAGCTGGTCGCTCGTGAAAATGGGCACCACCGCCGCGCAGAAGAAGCTGTTCTTCAACCTTCGCCGGATGAAGAAGCAGCTCGAAGCCTATGAAGACACTGACCTCTCGCCAGAGGACGTCACCAAGATCGCAACCGATCTCGGTGTGCCCGAGCAGGAAGTGATCAACATGAACCGTCGGATGATGATGGGCGGCGATGGCTCGCTCAACACGCCGATGCGCAATGGCGAAGATGGCTCGGGCGAATGGCAGGATTGGCTGACCGATGATCGTCCTCTGCAAGACGAGACAGTGGCTGAAGCTGAAGAAGCGCAAGTCCGGCACGAAATGCTGGTCGAAGCGATGGACAGCCTCAACGACCGCGAAAAGCACATTCTGACCGAGCGTCGCCTGACCGAAAAGCCGCAGACGCTGGAAGAGCTCAGCCAGGTCTATGAGGTTTCGCGTGAGCGGATCCGTCAGATCGAAGTGCGCGCCTTTGAAAAGCTGCAGAAAGCGATGCAGCGGATCGCGGGTGAGCGGCTGCTGCCAGGCGCTGCCTAAGACCTAGGTAGGCAAATGCTCGATCAGAGCGTCAAATGCAGAAACATCGAAACGCCGGGGGTTCGCCTCCGGCGTTTTGCTTTGGATATCCAGCAGCAGCTCCTCGTGCTCGGGGAAACTCCAGCGGACACGGCCAGGAAAGATCCGCTCCATCGTCTCGAACCAAGCAATCAAGTGCGGTTGGAGTGCAAGGTGCTGGTCGAAGTTGCCGCGTCTGCGAGTGGCGTCCCCTTCCTTTTGTGCCCGCGCTACGTGCGGTTCGATCTTCTTGACCAGATAGAGGTCGGCAAAGCCGAGCCTGCCTGCTGCGATCGCCTTGCGGACAAATGATTGCGCATGCGAAAACTTGTCGGGCCAATCGAAACCGGCCCGCTCCATGCACCACGCAAAGTGAATCTTCATCGGATCAGTGTCGCAAATCACAAAACCGTGCTTGCGCTCGACCTCCAACGCCATCTGAAACTTGCGCACATTGTGCTCGGCCCAGAAATCGGCGTGCTCATCGAGACTGGCGTCGGCGCCGGGCAACTCACCCTTCACCGGGATTTCAGGCACCCAATATCCATCGCCGAATTGGCGCGCATAGGTCGTCTTACCCGCCGCGCTGATTCCTTCGGCCATAATGATCATGGTGCAACAGACTACTCCGCCGGAGCCAGATCCAGCACCGCAGCGATCATCGCCTCGGTCCCCACAGTCACCGACTCACGCGGAGCAATCTTGAACAATGGCGAGTGATGGCTCGGTACCGGTGGCCCGCCATTCGCGGCTGCATCGAATGCGGCCTGGGGAGTCCCACCGACCGCGAAGTAATATCCGGGCACACCATATTGCTCAGCCACGAGATAAGCGAAGTCTTCCGCTCCCATGCCGCGCTGCTCGAAAGTCACAAAGGCATCATCGCCCAATTGACGCTGCATTACACCATTCAGACGCCGCGCCAGTTCTGGATCGTTGTTGGTCACCGGCGTGCCGGCAATCACTTCAACCTTGACCGGCAGGTCTTCGGGCAGGCCATGAGCCTCGCCCACATTGACGGCGATCCGTTTGATCGAGGCAAGCAATTGGGCTCTTGTCGCTTCGTCGTTCGAACGAACCGTCAGCTGCAAATCGGCTTGATCCGAGATGATATTGTGCTTCGAGCCGGCATGGAACGAGCCGACCGTGATCACGGCAGGCTGCAACGGCATCACTTCGCGGCTCACAACCGACTGCAGAGCGGTCACGATTTGCGAAGCAATATAGACCGGATCGCGTCCCATATGCGGGCTCGCGCCATGCGCTCCTATGCCTGGGACGGTGATGTTGATTGAATCTGAGCTAGAATACTGGATCCCCTCGGATGCTGAAACCTTCCCGGTTGGAAGAACCGATGAAACATGGAATGCCAAAGCATAATCCGGTGTCCCAAACCGCTCGTAGAGACCGTCTTCAAGCATCGCCTTGGCCCCGCCCAACCGCTCTTCAGCCGGCTGGACCACGAACATCAGAGTGCCGCTCCATTGGTCTTTCATTTCTGCGAGCAGCCGCGCGGTCCCGACCATGGATGTAATATGCACATCGTGCCCGCAGGCGTGCATGACGGGATATTCCTTGCCGTCCTCGCCAATCTGCGTTGCTGTGGATGCGTATTCGAGGCCCGACTTTTCAAGCACGGGAAGCCCATCCATATCTGCCCTCAACAGGATCAGCGGGCCATCACCATTGCGCATCATCCCTACCACACCGGTGCCCCCGACCTCTTCGGTGACCTCAAGGCCAGCAGCGCGCAGCTCTGTTGCCATGCGTGCCGCCGTCGCCGTCTCGAAGAACGACAGCTCGGGGTTCCTGTGAAAATGGACGAACAATGGCTCAAGATAGCTATCGTAATCTTGTGCAACCCGATCCGCGAGATCGTGATCATCGGCGGCTACAGGCAGTGGTGCCGTGATTGCAGCCAAAGCGACAGCGGCAATGGCGCTACGATAGAAACGCATAATTATCTCCCAGATCAGCAATCCCCATCCTCTTCCAAGCACTTCGAGTCCTTCGGCGCAAGAAAAGGCTCATTGCGCAATCGCAGCCTCAACCCTAGGTCGATAGCCAAATGACAGCTGCCGCTTCCTTTGTTGTGCGCTTTGTCGCAAAAACCATTCTGTGGTTCATCGGGATCAGTTTTGCGCTCATCATCCTGTTCAAATGGGTGCCGGTCCCGGTCACCGCGACCATGCTGATGGACGAGCACAGCATCACCAAGGATTGGGAGAGCCTGTCCAACATTGATCGCGATCTGGTGGCCGCCGTTATTGCCGCGGAGGATTCGAAATTTTGTGAGCACGATGGTTTCGATCCCGAAGCAATCGCTGCTGCAGCGTTCAACAATGCGCAAGGAAAGCGCTTGCGTGGTGGTTCGACCATCACCCAGCAAACCGCCAAGAACGTCTTCCTGTGGCAGGGAGGCGGGTACTTCCGCAAAGGACTGGAAGCTTGGTTCGCCTTTTGGATCGAGAAGGTCTGGGGAAAGCGACGGATCATGGAAGTCTATCTCAATGTCGCGGAAACCGGGATTGGGACCTATGGCGCGGAGGCTGGCGCGCAGCGCTATTTCGGCAAATCCGCCGCAAGGCTCAGCGCCGATGAAGCATCACGCATGGCCGCGGCTCTCCCGCTGCCCAAACAGCGCGAGGTCATCAGCCCGAGCGGATGGCTCCGCCGCCATGGCAATACAATCGAGGCGAGGATCGGTGTCGTGCGGGGACAAGGGCTCGACAATTGCGTCTATGAGCGCTCCGACTAAAGTTGACGTACAGCCGAGTTGACGCGCTGATCCTCCAGCGGCATTGGAACACAATCGGGGGGCAGGCATTGGCCAATAGACTGATTAGTTTGTGGGAATGGAGCGAGGCGTATTCTGATGCAGCCGGCCAGCGCTGAATCACGTGAAGCCCTTCGCACAGCAATGGTGCGACTTGGCGAGGGCGATCGTTCCGCTCTCGAGGAAATTTATCGTGCCACCCGTGTGAAACTGTTCGGCATCTGCTTTCGTATCTTGGGTGATCGAAAGGAGGCTGAGGACGCCTTGCAGGACGTCTATGTGAATCTTTGGCAGCGGGCGGATCGGTATGATCCGGAGCGCGCCAGCCCGATATCGTGGCTGGCCACGTTCGCGCGCAATCGCGCGATCGATCGTCTGCGCACGGGCAAAGTGCGTGGCGGCGCTGTCCCTGTCGAAGAAGCAGCCCCACTGCCCGACGAGGCGCCTTTGGCCGATATGCTGCTGGTCGATGCGGAACAGACCGCACAGATCCACACCTGTTTGGCTGGTCTCGATGAACGGACACAGTCACACATCAAGGCAGCTTTCTTTGATGGGAAGACCTACGCGCAATTGGCCGACAGCGCTGATGTGCCGCTCGGCACGATGAAGTCTTGGATCCGCCGCGGCCTGCAAAGGCTGCGCACCTGTCTGGAGGCGAGCGAATGAGCGCTGACACGCCCAAAGACGACGAGATCAAACGCGACGATCCGATGATCGCCGCCGAGTATTCGCTCGGCCTGCTCGAGGGTGAAGAATTGCTCGCCGCGCGCGGTAAGGCAGCAGTGGATCCGGACTTTGCCTGGCGCAAGGAGTGGTGGGACAATTGGTTCGTACCGCTGTCTGACGAGGTAGCTGGTGTAGAGCCGGCTGCTGATCTCTGGCAGAAGATCGATGCCCAGGTAGCGGCCATGGCAAATGCAGGTGATGGCCGCGTTATTGCGCTCGAGCAGCGCGTGCGGCGTTGGCAATGGACCGCTGGTCTGACCTCCGCTGCGGCAGCGATCGCCTTGGCCTTCGTCGCTCTACCCGGAGGCGGTGACCCTGCCCCGGTGCCTGCGCCGACCTTGGCTGCGGCCTCACCTTTGGTCGCGACTATTCCGATTGGTGAGACCCAGCTGCGCCTCAACGTCACTTATATGCCGAGCGATGAGCAGATGCTGGTGACCGCCTATGGTCTGGAGCCGGACGGTGTCCATGACCATGAATTGTGGTTGGTCCCGGCAGACGGCTCTGCGCTTCAGTCGCTCGGAGTCGTGGTGCCGGGTGAGGCCAATGCAATGGCGCTCCCGGCTGAGATCGTGCGCAACCTCGACAATGGTGTCGAGCTGGTGCTGACGCGCGAACCTCTGGGCGGCAAACCGGCTGACCAAGACGCCGGACCTGTGGTCGCTCAGGGCGCTTTTTCGCAGGCCTAACAGCCACTTCAAAAATAATTGCTATTTTTTCGCATCCGCAATTAGACGGTTTGCGTAGCTCCGTGTGCAAGTTCGGGAGGCTTGCAGACAAAGGAGAATACCAATGCCTGTAACCCCTAACTTCAAGGCCGCAGCGTTGGCTGCCATCGCTGCCACCACTGGCTTCGCCGCCGTAGCCACCGCCCCCGCCATGGCGCACAAGAGCGCGCAAGCCCAATCCCCGAACATCGTCGAAACCGCTGTCAGCACCGGCGTTCACACCACCCTGGTCGCCGCTGTACAAGCCGCTGACCTGGTTGATACGCTGTCGAGCCCCGGTCCGTTCACTGTCTTCGCTCCGACCGATACCGGTTTCGCCAAGCTGCCAGAAGGCACAGTCGAAACCCTCGTGATGCCCAAGAACAAGGGCACCCTCACCAGCATCCTTACCTATCACGCGGTCGCCGGTAACGTGACCAGCAGCGACCTCGTGAAGCTTATCAACCGCTCAGGCGGTGAAGCGAAAATCACCACCGTTGCGGGCGGCACGCTCTCGGCCCGTCTGTCGGGTGACAAGATCGTCATCACCGATGGCGCCGGCCGTACGACCGCCGTCACTCAGGCTGACGTCGCAACCTCTAACGGCACGATCCACGTGACCGACGGAGTGTTCCTCCCCGCCTAAGCTTACCAAACACCCCGCTAGCGCTGCTCCTCCGTTCCCCCCTCCCGCTTGGGAGCAGCGTTTCCTAACCCCGCTCGGTCGTCCTCCATCGACTGAGCGGGGTTTTTGGTGGAGTGCTTGGGTTCCTATTAGCTCAGCGCGAATTCGACCGCAGCCTGTGCATGCAGGGCGGTCGTGTCGAAAATCGGAACTGGACTGTCTTCCTGGGTAATCAACAGGCCAATCTCAGTGCAGCCCAGAATCACCCCCTGCGCGCCTTCGTCTGCGAGTCCCGAAATGATCTCACGATAGCTTTCGCGAGACGTGTCATTGATCTCGCCCGCGATCAGCTCTTCGTAGATGATCCGATGGACCTCCGCACGCTCCTCCGCCTCGGGAATGATCACTTCCAGACCGTGGTGTTCCTCCAGCCGCTCACGGTAGAAATCCTGCTCCATCGTGAAGGCTGTGCCGAGCAGCGCGACTCGAGTGATCCCCTCAGCACAGATCGCATCAGCTGCCGCATCGGCGATATGCAGCAGTGGAAGATCGCTCGCATCCTCGATCGCATCGGCGCATTTGTGCATCGTGTTGGTGGCCAGCAGCAGGCAATCGGCCCCGGCAGCTTCCAGCGCCTCTGCGCTGTCGACCAGCAGCTCGCTGAGCTGATCCCACTCGCCCTCCGCTTGCAGCGCCGCAATCGGCCCGAAATCCAAGCTGTGCATCAGGATCTGCGCCGAATGCGGCGAGCCCAGCCGGTCGCGGACAGCGCGGTTGATCAGCGCATAATATTGCGCCGAGCTCTCCCAGCTCATCCCGCCGATGATGCCGATTGTTTTCATGGACGCAGTCATGGGAGCCACCTTTGCATCTTCGACTTCAATAATTTCACCAGTTTCGGGTCCATGAAACGATACTGATCTCGAATGCCTAGCACCACTATCGGCGTATCATTGAGCACAGATCGGAAGTCTCGCTGAATCCTGCTGCGATGAATGCCCTCCATCGCAAAAATCGTGTCAGCCCATTCGATCAATTCACTGCTAAGTGGCTCTTGGGCATGACGATGGGTTCCCGCTGACAGAACGTTGATCCCCCTCCTACCAGCAAAGACCTGCTCAGCAGTCGGGCTGCGCCAACGGTTCTGGCTGCAGACGAAAAGGAAATTCTTGGGAGTCAGTTTTGGCCCCGCGCCCAGCGCACGGTCAGCCACAGCACCAGAGCTTGCCCGCCCAGCAGAGTGAAACCGCTGATCAGTATGCCGGTGCCTGGATCACCGTTCTGCATCTCTTGCGGAATATACTCGACCGCCGCAGCAATGCTCAGCAGCAGCACGGAGAACATCACCGGGAGCAGCCACACCATGACGCCGCGCGGAGCGAAGCGATCGGCCTCTCCACGCAGGTTGAAATGGCTCGGAAGTTCGCTGTAGCCCTCGAAACGACGATGCGCCCATACTCCCGACAGGAGCAGCACGACTGCGAATGGCAGTGCGAGGCCTAACGCGCCCCAGCCCGCCATTCTTAAGCCGCTTCTTCCTTCTCGGCATGGACCCGGATCGGCTCCTTGTTGCCGGCGACAACCTCGTCATCGATAACGATCTCAGCGACGCCGTCCATATCAGGCAGGTCGAACATCGTATCGAGCAGGATGCCCTCGACAATTGAGCGCAGGCCGCGTGCACCGGTTTTGCGCAGGATCGCTTTCTCAGCGATCGCCTTGAGCGCTTCATCGGTGAAGGTCAGTGCAACATCCTCAAGCTCAAACAGCTTGCTGTATTGCTTGACGATCGCATTCTTCGGCTCTTGCAGGATGGTCACCAGCGCATCGACATCGAGGTCGTGCAGCGTGGCGATGACCGGCAGACGGCCGACGAATTCAGGGATCAGACCAAACTTGAGGAGATCCTCAGGCTCGCTCTTCTCAAGCAATTCGCCAACCTTGCGCTTGTCCGGATCGGCGACATGCGCGCCAAAGCCGATCGAGCGCTTCTGCAGACGATCAGCGATGATCTTGTCGAGACCGGCAAAGGCGCCGCCGCAAATGAACAGGATGTTGGTCGTATCGACCTGCAGGAATTCCTGTTGCGGATGCTTGCGGCCACCTTGGGGCGGAACACTCGCCGTGGTGCCTTCCATCAGCTTGAGCAGCGCCTGTTGCACGCCCTCACCAGACACATCGCGGGTGATCGAAGGGTTTTCAGCCTTGCGGGTGATCTTGTCGATCTCGTCAATGTAGACGATCCCGTGCTGCGCTTTGTCGACATTGTAGTCGCTGGCCTGGAGCAGCTTGAGGATGATGTTCTCAACATCCTCACCGACATAACCGGCTTCGGTCAGGGTGGTCGCATCGGCCATAGTGAATGGCACGTCGAAGGTGCGCGCCAGCGTTTGCGCGAGCAGGGTCTTGCCCGAACCGGTCGGTCCGACCAGCAGGATGTTGGACTTGGCCAGCTCAACATCGCCCGCCTTGCCGCTGTGCTTGAGGCGCTTGTAGTGGTTGTGAACCGCGACCGAGAGCACGCGCTTGGCGCGATCCTGGCCGATCACATAATCATTGAGCGTATTGCAGATGTCCTGCGGGGTCGGGACTTCGCCCTCTTTCTTGCCCGCAATCCCCTGCTTGGTCTCTTCACGAATGATGTCGTTGCAAAGCTCGACACACTCATCGCAGATGAACACCGTGGGCCCAGCAATAAGCTTGCGCACTTCATGCTGCGACTTCCCGCAGAAGCTGCAGTAGAGGGTGCTTTTGCTGTCAGATCCGCTCAATTCAGTCATTCCTAATCATCCTGGGCTTTGCCCATTGTTCGGCGCAGACACGACTACGCAGATTCGCCAACCTTATATACGACACTGTATGAATCAACGTTTAGGGGCCTGTTTTTCGCTGTTGCGAGGGATTCCCCGACGTAAAGTCACGCTGCCAACGGTCACGCGTCCCGCTATGGAGCGGGTTCGCGACCGAAGGTAAGTAGCAAAATTGCTTACTCAGGCGCGCCGCCTGAGCCCGAGTCGTCGCCGTCCTCTTCGGTTTCCGGGCGAGTCTCGAAGACCTTGTCGACCAGACCAAACTTCATCGCCTCATCGGCTTCAAGGAAGGTGTCGCGATCCATCGCCTTCTCAATGTCCTTGAGGCTCTGGCCGGTGTATTTGACGTAGAGGTCGTTCATCCGCGATTTGATCCGCAGGATTTCGCGCGCCTGAATCTCGATATCCGAAGCCATACCGCGCGCACCACCCGAAGGTTGGTGGATCATGATCCGCGCATTGGGAAGCGCCACCCGCATGCCGGGCTCACCAGCAGCGAGCAGGAAGCTGCCCATTGATGCCGCTTGCCCCATGCAGACGGTCGAAACGCGGGGCTTGATGTATTGCATGGTGTCATGGATCGCCATGCCAGCGGTCACCACGCCGCCCGGCGAGTTGATATACATACTGATCGGCTTGGACGGGTTCTCGCTTTCAAGAAACAGCAGCTGAGCGGTGATCAGCGACGCCATGCCATCTTCGACTTGGCCGGTCACAAACACGATCCGTTCGCGCAGCAGGCGCGAGAAGATGTCGAAGCTGCGTTCCCCCCGGCTGGTCTGTTCAACCACGACGGGCACGAGCGCTCCCGTCAGAGGGTCACGCGTGAATTGGCCTTGTGCGCCGTGGGTCTCGCCAGAATCGCCGAACAGATTGATCATTTGGGGTCCTTCTCCGTCTTGGATGAACTATGTCGGGCTAGCGCTCGAAATGTTCAAGGGCCTTAACTTTTGGATGTGGGAAAAGCTTATGCTGCGCGGCGCGATGCGAAGGCGCTGAACAGGCTTGGCGCCTTGCGGACCTGCTCGATATCCGTCTTGCCATTGAACAGCAGTCGCACCAGCGCCAGCCGTCGGACCAGCAATTCGTGGATCGCAATCACTGTTCCAGCAGCAGCCAAAGTCAGCACGGTGAATTCAATCGCAATCGGCCATTCAACGCCGACCAGCATCCGTCCATAGATGTACACGAAGCAGTGATGGAACAGATACATCGAAAGGGCGCAATCCGCGAGCCAGGTGGTACGAGGCCCGCCTTCGCTGAAGAAGCGATGGAAGAATTGCAGAATGAACAGCACCAAGGTCCAGATCGCCAGCTGGTTGAGGAACAGCATGAGCCAGCCTTCGACCGGTCCATGGACTGGAAACGCATAGGGCTGGAACACCAGCGCTGCGGCGGCTGCAAAAGGCATCCAGGGTCGCCACTCGGTCAAAGCGGTGAGCAAGCGGGGCGACAGTGCCGCCATCACTCCGATCACGAAGAACGGGAACTCTGCGATCAGCTTGTACCAGCTTTGAAATCCGGGAAAGAGCACCTCATAGGCACCAGGAACCACCGCTGCAGCTGCGTAATTGGCTGTGCTGGCACCTGCGAATGCGATCAAGCCAAAGGCGAACCAGAAACTGCCCGAAATTCGCTTCGCGACAAAGTCAGAGATCACAACGGAGAGCCGACGCGGTCCGGAATTCTCTGGCAGGATGACATGGATCAGCGCTGCCAGCATGAACATCGGGATCAGGCTGACCAGGAACCACAGATGCAGTTGCCATTCGCCCGTCGCCCAGACCTGCGCGAAAGCGGGGCTTGCCATCCAGGCGAAGACCGAACCGGAGGCGCCGCTGTCGAGCCAACGCAAATAATGCTCGATCATGTTGAAGGTCAGCGCGATCGTGATCAGCGGAATGGCAGTGCGCAAAAAGCGGTTCCACAGGAAGTCGCCAGCGGTTCGCCGGGTCAGCAACAGCACCGCAAAGAAACCACCGACGAAGAAGAATGTCGGCGTTACGAACAGGTGGAACCCGAAGATCAGCCAGTCGAAGAAATCATGCCGTTCGACATTGCCGGTGATCCAAGGTCGTGCCGGGGCATAGACAGTGCCGGCATGCAACGCGACCGATAGAAACATGAGTACGGAGCGCGCGCCGTCAATGTCGTGATAGTGCTTACGCTTGGCGGGAGACGTCATACCTGTTTGCATGGCGATTACTCGAGCAATCCTTGGGGGCTAGATTGTAATTTGAAAGACCTTCCCCTGCTTATCGCGCGATTTCAAATGGCTGGTTAATGCCCGTTCGAAAATGGAACGAGGCTCCGCCAAACGTTAATTTGGCACCCCTTGCGCAAGCGCAACAAAACCGCGATGTCCTGACCATGCGATCCCTGCTCAAGAGCTCAATCGCCGCAGTCAGCCTTGCGGCCCTCCCCGCCTCAGCCAGCGCCGACCAGGCAAATGGCGCTGACCAATTTGACGCTGCTGCAGATGTTGCAGACCGGATCGAGCGGATCAAAACCTATGACGATGGACCCGACGGCATCAATGCCGTGCTGGTCTATTCCCAGACGGCAGGCTTCAAGGCTCGCGCATTGGCCGATGTTGGGATACTCCGGGGCCGCAGCGTGCTGGTTAAAGACAATATTGAGACCGAGGAATTCGCGACCACCGCGGGCAGCCTTGCCTTGGCTAACAACTTCACTCGCCGTGATGCCCCCTTGATCGCCAATCTGCGCGACGCTGGCGGACTTGTGCTCGGCAAGGTGAATCTATCAGAATGGGCCAATATCCGCGGTGATCGCTCAACCAGCGGGTGGAGCGCCGTGGGGGGCGTCACGCGCAATCCCTACGCAACAGACCGGAACTCCTGCGGCTCGTCATCCGGTAGTGGCGCAGCTGTGGCCGCTGGGTTCGCGTGGGGCGCCATTGGCACAGAAACCAACGGGTCGATCACCTGTCCGGCATCGATCAATGGTGTGGTTGGCTTCAAGCCAAGCGTCGGGCTCGTCAGCCGAACCCATGTGGTCCCGATTTCGTCCACCCAAGACACAGCTGGGCCGATGACAAAGACGGTCTACGACGCAGCCCTGCTGCTCAGCGCGATTGCAGGTGAAGACCAAGCGGATGCTGCGACGATCGATGTGCCGCGCATCGGCGATTACACGGTCGGTCTCGACAACTTCTCACTCGAGGGTGTGCGCATCGGTGTGATGCGAAACCAGATCGGCGACCGGGCAGACATCGCCGCAATCTTTGAAAATTCGCTTCAAGATCTCCGCGATGCAGGCGCTGAATTGGTCGATATCGAGTTTGAGACCAACTCAGACATGTTCCGTGACAGTTTCACGGTCTTGATGTTCGAACTGCGCGAAGAAATGGGCAAATATCTCCGCAGCCTTCCTGGGGAAGATATGCCGCGCAGCCTGGCCGACCTGATTGCCTTCAATCAAGCCAATAGCGACACAGAAATGCGTTGGTTTGGCCAGGACCTGTTCGAGCTGGCGGAAACGACAACCGATCGCGGGGCCTATGAGGCAGCGCGCGAAAATGCGGTACGGATCGCTGGGCAAGAGACGCTCGACGCACTCATGGCCGGGCACGATGTGCAATTCCTCACCGCGCCAACGCGCGGGCCTGCCTGGGTCAACGACCTCGTAAATGGCGACAGCTTCAACGGGTCGATCGGCTTTGGCAGTCCTGCCGCGATTGCGGGCTATCCGCATTTAACCGTCCCGATGGGCGCTATCGAAAGGCTACCCGTTGGTATCAGCTTCTACGGAGCGAAATGGGCTGACCATGACGTGCTCAAGCTCGGCCGCGCTTATGAAAAGGCCCGGACAGCTGAGCTGCCCGAGCCTTCCTTCAAACCTTGGCAACCGGCGGAATAGGATCCCGCCGAGCGCGAGTGATCACTTAGCTTTCTTGGCCGGAGCCTTTTTGGCTGCTTTCTTAGCAGGCGCCTTTTTGGCTGCTTTCTTGGCTGGGGCTTTCTTCGCCGGAGCTTTCTTGGCAGCGGCTTTCTTTGCTGGCGCCTTCTTAGCAGCTGCCTTCTTAGCCGGAGCCTTCTTTTTCGCAGCTGGCTTCTTGGCAGCCTCAGCCTCAGCGCTTTCGTCTGCTTCGATCGCAGCCTGCAGCTCTTCCTGCGTCACTTCACGCTCGGTGACTTCGGCCTTGTCGAACAGGAAGTCGACGACCTTGTCTTCGTAAAGCGGCGCGCGCAGTTGAGCGGCAGCCATTGGCTCTTGCTGAATGTACTGGACGAACCGCTCGCGATCTTCTTCGCGATATTGCGATGCTGCCTGCTGTATCAGCATTTGCATTTCCTGGCTGGTCACTTCGACGCCATTGGCCTGGCCGATTTCCGACAGCAGCAAGCCAAGACGCACGCGACGTTCTGCAATCGAGCGATATTCGTCCTTCTCGTCGGTGATTTCCTTGAGCGCTGCTGCTGGGTCCTCATCCTTCTGCGCTTCGTCCTGAAGCTGAGCCCAGATCTGCTGGAACTCGGCATCGACCATGTTCTGCGGAACCGCAAAATCGTGGCCAGCAGCCAATTGATCGAGCAGCGCGCGCTTCATCTGAGTGCGGGTCAGGCCAGCAGTCTGCTGTTCCAGCTGACCGCGCATAATGCCCTTGAGCGCTTCGAGATCATCCAGACCGAGGTTCTTGGCGAATTCGTCATCGATTGAGGTGTCGGTTTCAACCTTCACCTGCTTGACGGTGATGTCGAAGGTCGCTTCCTTCCCGGCCAGATTTTCGGCCTGGTATTGCTCGGGGAAAGTGACCGTGATGGTCTTCTCATCGCCGGTCTTCGCGCCGACCAATTGCTCTTCAAAGCCGGGGATGAAGGTGCCTGAGCCGATCACCAGCGGAGCATCGTCAGCCGCGCCGCCTTCGAACTCAACTCCATCTAGCTTGCCCACGAAGTCGATGATCAACTGGTCGCCGTCAGCGGCCTTTTTGGACTTCGGCGCGTCCTTGTAGCTCTTGTTCTGGCCAGCGAGGCCTTGCAGCGCCTCGTCGACCTGCTCGTCGCTCACCGGGACCATCAGCTTCTCGAGCTTGAGCCCTTCAATGCTTGGCGCTTCAACTTCAGGTAGAACTTCCAGTTCAACCGTGATCTCCGCGTCTTTGCCTTCTTCATAGCCTTCACCAAGCTGAACCTGCGGCTGCATCGCCGGACGAAGGTCTTCATCTTTGATCAGCTGATCGACCGAATCGCGAATCGTGTTGTTGACCACCTCGGCGTGGAGCTGCTCGCCGTGCATCTTCTTGACGAGGTTGGCTGGAACCTTGCCAGGACGGAAACCGGGCATCTTCACCTGCGGCGCAATCCGCTTGATCTCGCCTTCGACCTTCTCAGCCACTTCGGCAGCCGTGATGGTGATCAGATAGGCGCGCTTGAGCCCTTCATTGGTGGTTTGCTTGGTCTGCATGGAATTAAACTCAAAACCTTCTTTAGACTATCACTGGTCTTAACCCGGGGCGGCGATTGGTGCGGGCGAAGGGACTCGAACCCCCACATCTCTCGATACCAGAACCTAAATCTGGCGCGTCTACCAATTTCGCCACGCCCGCAACCCGAACGAAGCCGCGCGGGAAACCACAAGGTCCCCGCGCGCGTTGGGGAGCCCTCTAATGCCGCGTGACCAAAAGGGCAAGCGGAACGCGCTTGTTTCCTGCGCTTCACGCGATTATGGGCCCGCGCATGTCAGAAAACCAAGCCAACGACGTCCCGCCCGACCATCTCTCGGTCAATCCTCGCAGCAAGCACTTCCAGGCCGAGTTGCTCCAACGCGGGGTGGGTATCCGTTTTAAAGACCGGATTCGCACCGACATCGAAGAATACTCGATTTCTGAAGGCTGGGTCCGGGTTCAGGCCGGCAAGACCGTTGACCGCAAGGGGCAACCGCTCACAATCAAGCTGACAGGCCCGGTCGAGGCTTGGTTTGAGGATCTGGGCGAAAATCCGCCGGTCGCGAAGAAAGACTAATCTAGGGGGCGGAAACGTGCAGAAGTGGATCAGCCTGACCGCTGCGATCCTGCTGAGCCTATGTTCTGCAATGAGCTGGGCCCAGGAAAATTCTAAGGCACCCGCCGCCCATTCCTTTGCACAGGCCCGTGAAGATTTCGCCCGCGGAATGAGCGCCTACAACGCGCAGAACTATGACGTCGCTGCGCCCCTGCTGATCGATCTTTGCGAAGCTGGATACTCACAGCCTTGCGGGACCGCCGGAATGATGGTGGCCAATGGCCAGGGCGTTGAGCAGGACTTACCTAAGGCGCTCAGCCTGTTCGACCGTGGGTGCAATGGCGGGCAGTCGGAAAGCTGCCGCTATGCCGCTCTCATCTACGAGCAGGCTGCCGCACCACTTCGTGATGCCAGCAAAGCCGCCAGCTATGAAGCCAAGGCCTGCGACCTCAATGACCTCGCTGCCTGCCAACAGCTCGGATATCGCTACGTGACAGGCGTCGGCGTCGAGAAAGACCGGAACCAAGCTTTCGATCTATCCAAGAAAGCATGTGATGGTGGATATGGTGCTGGATGCGCCGACTTGGGCCAGCTCTATACCCCATTCGAGAAGAATCCGGACAAAGGCCCTCAATACGACATCGCTCAGGCTGTGAGTTTTTATCGCAAGGCGTGCGACTTGAAGGATGGCCGTGGTTGCGCACTGCTCGCCGACATGCACGAGATTGGGCTCGGCGTTGAGAAAGACACTGGTAAGGCCCTTGAGCTCTATCGGCTCGCGATCTCGCTCAACCCCGAACAATGGGTCAAAAATAGTGCTGAAGGGCGTGTCAAAGCCATCGAGGGCCAAAGCGCCGATACGATGGCCGAGAAATAGCGCGCTTGCCAATCGCGCTATAAGGGCCCAACTGGCGGGCACGCTATGAAACCGCAAGTCATCATCATCGGCCGGCCCAATGTCGGCAAATCGACGCTGTTCAACCGACTGGTTGGCAAGAAGCTCGCACTGGTCGATGACCAGCCCGGCGTGACGCGCGACCGCCGCATGGGCGATGCCGAGCTCGCGGGCCTGGCTTTCACGATCGTCGACACAGCGGGCTGGGAAGACGAAGACGCAGCAACCCTGCCAGGCCGGATGCGCAGGCAGACCGAAGCCAGCCTTGAAGGCGCCGACGCCGCGCTGTTCGTGATCGACGCGCGCGCTGGCCTGACTCCGCTCGATGAAGAGATCGCTCGCTATTTGCGGGAACACGACGTCCCGATCGTGTTGGTCGCAAACAAGGCCGAAGGCAGAGCGGGCGAGTCCGGCGTGCTGGAGAGCTATTCGCTGGGATTGGGGGACCCTGTTCCCCTGTCAGCCGAGCATGGAGAAGGCGTAGCTGACCTGTTCAGCGCGCTGTGGCCAATTATTGGCGACAAGGCCGAGGCGGCTGAAGCCGCTGCCGAGTTTGCTGCCATGGAGGATGAGGAGGCTCCACTCGGACCGCTCAAGCTCGCGATTGTCGGACGCCCTAACGCGGGCAAATCAACTCTGATCAACCGGCTGCTCGACGAAGACCGCCTCCTGACCGGGCCCGAAGCCGGCATCACCCGCGATTCGATCGCGATCGACTGGGAATGGGATGACCCCAAGTCCGGTGAGACACGCGAGATCCGCCTGATCGACACCGCCGGCATGCGCAAGAAGCGCAATGTCACCGAAAAGCTTGAGAAACTCTCGGTCGCCGATGCCCGCCGCGCGGTGGACTTCGCCGAAGTCGTCGTGCTGTTGCTCGACGCGACCCAGGGCCTGGAGCATCAGGACCTCAAGATCGCCAGCATGGTGCTCGAAGAAGGGCGCGCGCTGATGATCGCGATCAACAAATGGGACATTGCCGAGGATGCCAGCAGCCTGTTCAACGGCATTCGCGCCGCCTTGGATGACGGGCTCGCGCAAGTTCGCGGCCTGCCGCTGTTCGCGGTCTCCGCCAAAACCGGCAAAGGCTTGGATGCGATGCTGAGCGCCGCATTCGAGATCCGCGAAAGCTGGTCAAAGCGCGTTCCAACCGCAGCGCTCAATCGCTGGTTCGACGACGCGCTCGACGCCAACCCTCCCCCGGCTCCTGGTGGGCGACGGATCAAGCTGCGCTACATAACCCAGGCAGGAACCCGCCCGCCCCGCTTTGTTGTTTTTGGCTCGCGTCTGGATGACTTGCCCAAGAGCTATGAGCGTTATCTTGTGAATGGCATTCGCGCTAAGCTGGGCTTCGATGCCGTGCCCGTGCGCGTGGTGCTCAAGAGCTCGAAGAACCCCTACAATGCCAATCAGGGCGGGGGCGGCAATTACAGCGGTGAGCGATGAACGAAGAAGCTGCCATACCGATCGGATTGGCGGCGCTTACCTTGCTTTTTGCTCTGATCTTTGCCGCACGCAAGACACACAAACCCGCAGAAGCGGCGCAACCCGACCTTGAAAAGGGCAGGCTGCTTGTTTCGGGTTGGTCTTTCTCCGAACTCCAGCGCGTGCTTACAGATTTCGAAAGCTTGTACGAACTCAATCCCAGCAGCATTGCGCTAAGGCGCGACGATGGCGAGTGGCTGGAAGTGAGTTGGCCGAACGCGATTAGTTCGGACCATGCCCTGTTTCTGGTCAACTACATCCACTATCCGATGGACTTCGAATTGAATGGTCGGTCGATCTGTGCAGTCGGGGTATGGGACTTAACCGAAGGAGCCGGCCCAGAGGACATACCCATCGGAACGCCGGTCAAATATTATGTACCCACGGACAACACCGCATATGATGAAGTTTTCGCGATGCTTGAGGACCGCCGAAGTTTCCAGATTCCTTTCACCAACTTCAAATGGAGGCCAATCGACAATCCAAGGGCTTCTGCCAGAGTTATCTCCGTGCCGTTTGACATAGGTGACAAATGATCATCGACCTCTTCGCCGCTTCCCCCAGTATTGCATCGGACTTGATCGAACGCACAGCCAGCACGCCAGGAGTAGTTGCAGCGGTGGCTTCGAGCCTGACGCCTACCTTTCTGCTTGTCGGTATTGGCGGGATCATGAATGTCATGATGGCGCGCCTCAACTGGATCGCTGGCCGGATTGAGCGCTTGGAAGAACGGATGGAGCCGGATGAGCGGGAGAGCGATGAGGCCGAACTGGCGTGGCTCTGCGCTCGCCGCCATCACGCACGTCGCGCAATGATGCTCTCTTCTGCTGCGGCGATGGTGATCAGCGTCGTGATCGCGCTGCTGTTTGTCTCAACCTATATCGAAGCCAAGATCGGGACGTTGATCGCGGTGCTTTGGGTGCTGACCATGGCGGTGCTGATTACTGCGCTGGTTTGTTTCTTACAGGAGACCAGAATTGCGGCGCGCGGGATAGGCAATGGCAATAATAAGTCGTAGTTTGAAAGTGTTGGGGGCGAGAAACAGGCAAGGAAGCTATGATGGCCCGCAGCACTCTGCTCAAATCAATATGTTTGATCACTCTGTTGATTGAAGCCGTGGCTTGGACTGGAGCGGCTTCGGCTGCAAACGAGCAACCCGCACCGCCCGCAGCTGCTTCGAGCACTGAGGAGCCATCCGAGGTAACAGCTCCTTCTGACGAATTTCAGACGATCTTGCCGGCGGACATCGCGCCGGATCAGTTGATTATGTTCTTCACTGCGATCAGTGAGAGCGAGGCGATGGGAGCAGAGCTTGATCCCTTTATTGAGGAGATGCTGACCCCCGGCCCCAAGGTAGAGAATTGGCGAGATCTTGGTGTTGATATTCTTGAGGAGTTGCGAGCGCTTCCAGGAGGCATTTCGGGCAATCTTCTGTTAGACTTGGACCAAGAGTTTCCCGGTGTCTCGGATTTGTCGGGACAAGCTGCCCCCGAGCTGCACGAGTTCCACAGCTATGCCTTGCGCCCTGAGCCCGTCGGGCACGTGTCTGAGCGGTCCTATTCCAGTTTTGCGTCAGGTTTTTGGTTTGAAATTGCCACCCAACGTTTTCAGCAAGGGAAAGCCCTGTGTTTTGGCGGACACCTTGGGATCACTCTCCATTCCAAAAGGCCGCTCTCGGAGTGGTCAAGGAACGAGCTTATGTTCATCGCATTTGCGTTTGCGTTGGCGGATCGGACGTCGGGCCTTGAGATCTGCACAGTTCACATGAAAGCCGGAGAGGGCAGATACAGCAACATGTCATTTTTGCCCGATGGATCGACGCTTCCCGTGTTGAGCGCGGATTCTAAGGATCGGGTGATCATGGCTGCGGCTGGTCTCAGCGACTATCTTAGAGACACCGTCCCTATTCAAAGCGAGCGCGAATGAGGCGGAGCATCGTCGGATGCCCCGCCCCAGTCTTCCTCAACCACAAGGGTGTGATCAATCGCCGATAAAATCAATCGGACGTAGCATGTAGGTCGCCTGGATCTTGCGGATCTTGTTGTAGAGCTCGAGCACGGTCTGGTTACCCTGATCGATATTGGCTTTCCCATAGGCTTCGAGGAAGGCCATGTAGCGTTCCTTGCTGGGCCCAATCATCTCTGTACTGGGGAATGACACCCGAAGGACCATGTTGAAGTCGTTTTCTCCATAGGGAACACCATAGATCCCGTAGCTGGAGATATAGCCAAGTTCCTTCTGGACCTCGTTGGCTGCGACCCAGGTGCTCTTGAGACCTTCAAGATAGGTCTCGAATTGGCCCTCATCGACTTTGACGAAGGTCAGCTCGATCACCGAGTCGGAAGGCTCGTAATTCTCGTAGACTTCCATTTGTGCGGCCGCAGGTGATGCGAGAGCAAGGCTCGCCGCAGCTGCTGACAGAGTGATCGATTTGGTCAAAAAGTTCATACTCAAACCCCCAGTATTCATTGGTTCGCGACCCAACGAATTTGGAAGGCGTGCGACTCGGATTCGAGTGTGCGACTTTTTGATTTTTCTCGGTTTCCCGCTCCCGGATCGAAAGCTGGCTGCAGAATCCAATCAAGTCAATCGATTAGGGCAAGGGTTTGTAAGAACGCGCCACGTGCGCGCGGAAACAAGACGGCAATGAAGCAACATGGCCTCAGACAAACAAAGGGGCCGAGCATTGCTGCTCAGCCCCTTGTTGGAATGCTGTCGGGTGAAAACCGCTTACTCGCTTTCGCCCGCTGCCTTGCTTTGCAGCTGGACGTAATTCTCAAGTCCCATCCGCTCGATCATGTCGAACTGAGTTTCGAGGAAGTCGACATGCTCTTCCTCATTGTCGAGGATATGCGCAAACAGGTCGCGGCTGACATAGTCACGCACGCTCTCGCAGTACTCGATCGCATCGCGCAGCAGTGGAATGGCATCCTCTTCCAAAGCCATATCGGCCTTGAGGATTTCCTCGACCGTTTCGCCGACGCGGAGATTGTGGATCGCCTGGAAGTTCGGCAGGCCGTTGAGGAACAGCACACGCTCAGCCAGCTTGTCGGCGTGCTCCATTTCTTCGATCGATTCCTTGCGCTCATAAGCGGCAAGTTTGGCCACTCCCCAATCGTCGAGCACTCGGTAGTGCAACCAGTATTGGTTGATCGCGGTCAGCTCATTGGTGAGCGCCTTGTTGAGGAATTCGATTACTTTTGCGTCGCCCTTCATGGCGTCAGCCCTCTTTCAGAAAATAGAATGCGGTGGTGGTGATGCGCAATTATATGCGCGGAAAACCGCCGCTTTCAAGGGGGGTGATTACAAATTTTTGTTTGGAATCAGTGACTTGCGATCCGTTCGCAATAGCGCGGTGCCAGTTTAGATTGCGAGTTCCTTGCAAGAGGCGCTGCTCTTAGCGGCCGCTAGCTCGTCATCAAGAATTTGCGCTGCTTTTTGAAGGCATTGGCCGCAGTTCGGGGCCTTTCCCATCTTTTCATAAGCCGTGATTGCACAACCAGCCGCGCTTGGAGCGGTGGCTCTAAGGTCGCTTTCGCGGATCGCATTGCAAATACAGACGTACATGGTGAGCTGGAAACACTCCTGCGAATCAATTGCAGAACCAAGATATGCGAATTATTCTCAATAGCAAGCCCTCGACTTAATTTTTTGCGCTAAGAGCGAGCCGCTCGAACTCACCGTGCAAGGAATCCAATGCGTCGAGGGTCGTGTCTGCCCACAGTCGGACGAGGCTCTGATGTCGGTCGACCGATTGCGCGAGAACATCAGCGTGAGTGAAGGCGAAGTGCGTTCTGGCTTCGGGCGCTGGCGGCAAACCGCGCCCCGCTAGAAATTTGAGCGCGGCTGTCGCCTCGGTAACCGAGGCGCCCATTCGCAACACCAGCCAGAGCGACGCGCCATGGATCCAGAAAGATTGGACCGCGCGGCGATCCCCCGGGTCGCCGGGATGCTGTAAGGCGTAGCTATCGACGGTCAGCCGATGTGATGAACCGAACAGGACGGCGTCCGAATACTCGCGCGCCAGAAGCTCCCCATAGGCCGCCCAGCAACCGGGAGAGGACAGCATATAAGCATGGGTTACGCCGTCCTGGGCCGGCGCAAACTCCCCTCCGCACCAAGGACAAGTCTCGCTCATCGCTTGAGCGGGAACCGCCGGCCGTAGGTCAGGCAGCGCCACAACCATTCAAGCGGGCCATAGCGATAATGCTCAAGCCATGGTTTGGACCAAGCCAGCATCAGAACCCAGCTGAGCGCCATAACCAGATACAATTGTGGGCGGTTGAGTTCACCAAACAGGCCCAGAGCCCAACCATGGAAGACAAACAGCATAAGCACCGAAGTGCCGAGGTAATTGGTGAAGGCGGCGCGTCCTGCTGCGGCGACACGCTGACCAAACCAGCCGCTCCAACTTGGCGAATGGACCACAAGAAGGGCTGCCAGGCCAAGCACCATTATCAAGCGAGGCAGGACGCTAAAGCCCATAAACGCCGCGATCGTACCGTAATAAGTGAAGCCGTTGGCTTGAACCCAGAGCGCTATCGCCAAATGTAGCAGCCCCCCAATTATCAGCCCAATCCAGCCCCACCGCTGCATGTTAGTTCGACTGATCTCACCGCTGAAAAAGCCCAAGCGATAAATCGCGATCCCGATGAACACGAGTGGCAAGGTTTCCAAGGCGAATAGAAGGAAATTGGTAAGAGGCTCATACCAGTAGGTTGTCAATCGGTGCTCGACCAAGCCAGCGTAATCGCCCTGTTGCTTGAACTCGGTCACTATTGCATCGTCAGCCAATGCTCTTTGCTGCGATTCCTCGAGGCCAGCTCTAAACTCTGCATATTCCGGGCTATCACCCAACGAGGTGTCGGCAACGAACGGCAATGGCGCCATCATCGCAGCATAGGCTAGCGCGCCAACAATATACCCAACCACGCCGATCATAAGCTGCGTCTTGGCGGCCAAGCGCAGAAGTGGAAGCGCAATCAAGCCCGCCATCGCGTAATACATCAGGATATCACCGCGCCAGATCAGAAAGAAATGGATCAGGCCGAAGACTAGGAGGATCACCAGTCGTCGGGCCTGGAGCCAGCGGGACGAACCACGCGACCACGCGCGTTCCATGAATAGGTAAAGGCCTGCCCCAAACAGGACCGTGAAAAGACCCCGCATCTTGCCATCGATCAGGACAAACTGGACGACCCATTGCCATCCGCCAGGATCCCCAGTCGGTACCAAGAACGCTTCGGGGAACATGTAAGCAGAAAACGGCTGGCCAAAGGCGACAATGTTGGCCCCCAAAATTCCCATGACAGCCAGACCTCTTATGAAATCGAGGCTGGCAATCCGCTCAGCAGTCTGGGCTGGCGCCAGATCTTCTGTCGCTATTTTCTCATCCCGATCAATCGCAGTTTCGGCGCTGTTATCCATGACCCGATCCCCCCGTCATGCTGAACATGTCGGGACATGCTAGCAGCGGTGCTAGCAAGGGAAAGGTCTTATTGCTGTTTGAACGCCAATGTTCGACGGCCGGTCTGTCGGCTTTAGCTTCTCGTGACCAGACAAGCCTGCCCACTGCTCTTCAAAGCATTGCAAGCGCGCTGAGCTTCAGCACGACTACTGAACCCGCCCGCTTGAAGCCGAGTGATGTTGCCCGCGGGGACCAAGAACTTGCGTTTACCGGCCAAGGCAGCGGTGCCCGAAAGGCGATTCCACAACCGATCTGCATTGCCGGCCACACCAAAGGCACCGAGCTGAACCCGCCAGGGACCATCAGCCCGAGTGGTGGTGACTTGAGCCCGCGGAAGCGGCGCGGCTGGCGCCGGCTGTGACACCACCGGTGCCGCAGGTGCAGGGGCTTGTGCGACGCGAACCGGTGTTGGAGAGGGCGTTGGGGTTGGCATAGGAGCTGGTGCCCGAGCCGGAGGCGGCGGCGATGCTACACTGGGCTGCGACAGCTCTGCGCTCGCCAATTCAGCCGTTCGCAAACGTTCGGCCTGCATGTCGAGATCGCGCGCCACCGTCTGGGCAGCCTGGCGATCCTCCATCGGAACGTACTGATCCATCTGGCTCAGCGCGTTTGTTGCCTGCGAAAGGCCCGCCGATTGCGCCAGGGTCAGCAGCGCATAGGCTCTCACCCAATCCTTCTCAGCATAGTCAGCATTGAAGTGAGCAAGTCCCAAAACATATTGCGCGCGCGGATCGCCGCGCTCTGCAGCAGCCTTAATCAAAGGCATGGCCCGTTCCTGTTCGCCTTGCTGAAACAGCAGTAAGCCATAATTGTCCGCCGCTTTGACGTGCCCCTTGAGGGCTGCCTGAGCGTAGAGCTCTTTGGCTCGATTGATGTCCGCCGGGACCCCGCGCCCCAAACGATACGCCTGGGCGAGATTGAACATGGCATCAGCGTCGCCAGCGGCAGCGGGACCTTCCCACTCACTAACCGCGGTAGCGTAATCGCCTGCACTCCAGGCATCGACGCCTGCTTTGACGTCAGCGACCACCGGCGTTGCAGCTACGGTCAAGAGACTAGCCGCGACCATGCCTGCAATCTGAAAGTTAGAGCGTTTGATTGGAAGGTTCATGATATTTCCAAGTCCTTGCACAAAAGGTCCGCATGCTGTCGGCCTTAAAACCATTGCCAGTTTTATAGTGAATGACACGTTAGTAAATCGTTGCCGACAACATTGTCGTCTGGATGAGCCATCAGGTGGCTCGTTAACCCAAAATTAGGGGTATCCTGCGATCCCACTTGTGAACCAGCCGCAATTGGGCGGCATTATGGTCTAATCCAGGGGGGACCCAGGCGTTGCGAGTACTTGCTTTGGCATCGCAAAAAGGCGGATCGGGCAAAACCACTTTGTCCGGGCATCTTGCCGTCCAGGCTCAGCGCGCAGGCGCCGGCCCGGTTGTACTGATCGACATTGATCCGCAGGGGTCGCTCGCCGACTGGTGGAACGAGCGTGAGGCTGAATATCCCGCTTTCGCGCAAACTACTGTTTCGCGGCTAGCAAACGACCTCCAGGTTCTTCGGCAGCAAGGCTTCAAACTTGCCGTGATCGACACGCCTCCCGCCATCACCATGGCGATCCAATCGGTTATTGGGGTGGCCGAGCTGATTGTCGTGCCGACCCGCCCTAGCCCGCACGATCTCCGCGCCGTTGGCGCGACGGTTGATCTGTGTGAACGCGCCGGCAAGCCGTTGGTGTTTGTTGTCAATGCGGCAACGCCGAAAGCCAAGATTACCTCTGAAGCAGCTGTCGCGCTTTCACAGCACGGGACGGTTGCTCCGATCACGCTTCACCACCGGACCGACTTTGCGGCCTCGATGATCGATGGTCGCACCGTCATGGAAGTCGATGCCGAAAGCCGGAGCGCCGCTGAAATCACTGCGCTTTGGAAATACATTTCAGACCGACTGGAAAAGAACTTCCGCCGGACGGTCTTTGCCGCTCCCAACGGCCAGAGCTCTGCGCCGGGAATGAATAGACCAGCAGGTGGCTTTGGTCGCCGGGTTGCCCAATAGGGGTCGGAGCTCGTCATGAACGAAGCCAGCTTTGCCTCTCTCAACCCAACGCTGCTAGCGCGCAAGGGCGGCGCAAAGCCGGCTATGCGGCCGCAACTGCATTCGCTTCCGGACTCGATTGAGGCGGAAGACGTCGATGCCGCACGGCTTGAGGATCTGGGCTGGAACGACATGGGCGTTGAGCAGGAATTGCCTTCGTCCAAAGGCGCTGAGGTGCTTCATCTGACGCCGGCCGTGGCTCACGAAGATTACGAAGCCGATGATCACCTCGAAGATCCACAACCAGACGAAGCTCTCACCGAGGAAGCTCCTGTAGCTGCTCAACCAGAGCCAATCGCGATACCGGTGGAGCCAATCAAAGACACCGCTAAACCGACCAAGGCAAAAGGCCGCCGCGCTGCCTTTACCCTTCGGCTCGACACCGATCGCCATCTCAAACTGCGCTTGGCTGCCACGATGCAAGGGAAGAGCGCGCAAGCGCTGGTGACCGAAGCTCTCGATCAGGCCTTCGCCCAAATTCAAGACCTCGACGCGCTCGCTGAGCGCATGAACCGCACCTGATTATTAACCGGCCAACAGCAGCCACTCGAACCGATTTCGAAAGAGGAAGACGACCATGGACCGCAGTGAAACCAATCGGATGACAGGCCCGAAGATCGGCCTCATCATGGGCACCGCGCTTGCCAGTGTTGCGCTGGCTGGCTGCACCACTTCGAACGCGCCGCGTGCCGACGCCTCCTTCAGCAAGGCTCAGGTCGCGCTCGAGAAAGGCCAAACCAGCAAGGCCATCACCCACGCAGAAGCGGCTGTGCTCGCCAATCCTCGCGATGCCCAATATCGCGCTATGCTTGGCGCTGCTTACCTGGAAGCCGGTCGGTTTTCTTCGGCAGCAACCAGCTTTGACGATGCTTTGGAACTGGGCGACAATGATCCGCGGACGGTGCTCAGCTTTGCCTTGGCAAAGACCGCAATCGGCGACAACAGCGCTGCTCTTGCCGCGCTGCAGGATCGTCAGCGCGATATCAATCCGGCTGACCTCGGCCTCGCGCTCGCTCTTGCCGGAGCACCAGAGCGCGGAGTCCACATCCTCACCAACGCCGTTCGTGCGGGCCAGAACAACGCCAAGATCCGCCAGAATCTGGCATACACCTATGCACTGGGCGGCAACTGGCGTGGCGCACGGATCATGGCTGCGGAAGATGTTCCAGCCGATCAGCTCGACGCGCGTCTGAGCGAATGGGCCAACACCTCGAAAGCAGAAGACTTCCAGGTTCGCGTTGCCAATCTCTTGGGTGTCCAGCCTGTTTCGGATGGTGGACAGCCACAGCATCTCGCGCTGGGCAATTTCCCAAGCGACGCTGCGATGTTTGCAGAGGCTGCTGAGCAAGCGCCTGCTCCAGTCGCTGAGGCCAAAGAGCCAGTGAAGGTTGCGAGCGCTGCGCCTGCTGAGCCAGTCAAGGTCGCCGCCGCTGTCGAACCAAAGCCAGCAGAGACGATGGACACCTCTGAAGTCGCTCGTATTCTTGCCGCGACTTCATCTAAGCCAATGGCCGCTAAGCCTGTTGCTCCTAAGCCAGCAGCAAGCCCGGTCCCGGCCGTGGCCAAGCCAGCCCAATCGAGCGGACCGAGATTCGTCTCAAACCCGGTCGTCCAGAAGGCTCCGGCGACGCCCAAACGCGCGACTTCAAGCAACTCGCGCGGCGCGGTGGCTGCGAATTCGTCACAGCGCCGGATGGCTGTGGCGAGCGACACCAAAGTTGACACGCACCTGGTCCAGCTTGGCAGCTATGGCACCAACGCTGACGCCAAGAGCGCTTGGAGCCGCTTGCAGAAGAAATACCCTGAGCTGGCATCACACGATGTCGTGATCACCCGCGCCGAGGTCAAAGGTAAGACCTATTATCGCGTGGCCGCAGCAGGCTTTGGCAAGCGCAGCGCACAATCGATGTGCAGCACAGTCAAGCGCGCCGGCGGTGGTTGCTTCGCCTATGCCAAGACCAACCCGCCAGCCGGTGCGGTTGACCGTGGCATTCGCATTGCAGCGCGCACGCGTTAATCCTCCCCAAACTTGATCAGCGAGACTGCTCCCGGTGCCCTATCACCGGGAGCATTTTTCGTATCGGTCCGAGCAGAGCCTATCCGACGGCGACACCGCCTTTGAACAGATGGCGCACGCGTCCCTGCGCGCCCTGCCGGTCAAACGGGGTGTTGTCCGCGGTTGCTTCCATTTTTCGACGATCAATAATCCAAGGCGCTTCAGGGTCAATGACGGCGATATCGGCCTCAAGCCCGACCGCCAGCTCGCCCGATGATACACGCAGCACATGCGCCGGGTTGGCTGCGAGCAGTTCGAAAGCGCGCGGTGTCTCAAACACGCCATCGCGCGCCAGTCCCAAGGTCATCGCCAGAAGGGTTTCGGCACCAGCCATACCCGGCTCTGCATCGGAGAATGGCAACCGTTTGTCCTCTGGCCCGCGGGGATCATGGCCGGAAGAAATCACATCGATCACGCCCTCGCCCAGCGCTTCTACGACGGCTTGGCGATCGGCCTCTGGACGAAGCGGAGGCGACAGGCGCGCAAAGGTTCTGAAGTCCAGCGTCGCGAGGTCTGACAGCATGAAGTGGGCCGGTGTGACACCACAGGTAATCGAAACGCCGCGCGCTTTGGCGGCCCGAACCAGATCCAGACCCGCGGCGGTGGTAACCTGGCGGAAATGCACTCGTGCGCCGGTCATCTCAGCCAGCGCGATATCACGCGCCAGGGCGAGTGTCTCAGCTTCGGCCGGAGCACTGGGCAGCCCCAGTCGCGTAGCGTATTCGCCGGCCGTCGCCGCCGCTTCTCCGACCAATCCATCATCTTCCGCATGCGCCACGACCACCAAGTCGAGCATCGCTGCGTATTGCAGCAGCCTCAGCATGACGCCGCTATCGGCGATCCAGCGTCGACCGGTGGCGATGCCGCGGGCCCCAGCTTCTCGCATTAAAGCGAGTTCTGCCAATTCCTCCCCGGCCAGACCGCGCGTCGCTGCAGCCAGCGGATGCACCCACAGGTCTGGCTTGCCACTCTTCGCGATGTAATTGACCCGGCTCGGATAATCGAGCGGAGGGGATTGATCCGGCATCAAGGCCGCGCGGGTGATTCCGCCGAAATGAAAGGCCGGCTTGTCGACCGCAAACACGCCCAGATCGACCAGTCCAGGTGCGACCAGCAAGCCATCGGCCTTGAGGTGCTCATCGCCCTCTTGCGGCTCAACCGCGGATCCCAGCGCTTCGATCAAGCCATCGACCAGTCGGATGGCTCCGGACTGGAGACCGGTTGGCGTCACCAGCAATCCGCCAGTGATTGTCAGAGGCTGTGCTTGCTTCACGTAACAACCTCCCAACCTTCAACGCCGCGTTTGCCACGGGTCAGAATATCAAGACAGGCCATACGGATCGCGACCCCCATCTCAACTTGTGCGGTGATGATGGAGCGGTCGAGCATGTCGGCGACTTCGCTGTCGATCTCGACCCCGCGATTCATCGGTCCAGGGTGCATCACCAAAGCGTCTGGCGCAGCCTTTTCCAATCTCGTTTTGGTCAAGCCATAGAGGTGATGGTATTCACGCGCAGACGGGATGAATTGTCCCTGCATCCGCTCGTTCTGCAGGCGCAGCATCATCACGACGTCGCTACCGTCCAATGCCTCGTCGAAATTGGCGAAGGGTCTGGCGCCCATCGCGTCGACACCAATCGGCATCAGTGCTGGAGGGGCACACAACCGCACGTCCGCTCCGAGAGCCTGGAGACACAGGATGTTTGAGCGAGCCACGCGGCTGTGCAGAATGTCGCCACAAATGGTGATCGTAAGCCCGGTGAAGTCTTCCGCTGCTTCGCCTCTGCGACGCAAAGCGTGACGCAGCGCAAGCGCATCGAGCAAAGCCTGGGTCGGATGCTCATGCTGCCCATCACCGGCATTGAGAACCGGACAATCAACCTTGTCAGCGATCAATTGGGTGGCACCTGATGAACCATGCCGGATCACAATCGCATCGGGTCGCATCGCATTGAGTGTGATCGCGGTGTCGATAAGGGTCTCGCCCTTCTTCACCGAGCTCTGCGCCGCATGCATGTTGACGACATCGGCACCGAGGCGTTTGCCGGCGATCTCAAAACTCAGCAATGTGCGGGTAGAGTTCTCGAAGAAGGCGTTGATGATCGTCAGACCTTCTAGAAGGTCAGAGTGCTTCGAACGCTGGCGATTGAGCTCGACCCATTGCTCGGCCTGGTGCAGCAGATAGAGGATCTCGTGCCGCTCCAAGTGGCCGATGCCCGTCAGGTCGCGGTGCGGAAATGCCAGCCGACCCGCGGGAAAGCGTTCGTCTGTCGTCAAAGAATCCGTCGAAGTCATTAAAGCCAAGCCGTTAGACGAGCGCAAACGGTCGCTCAACCCATAGTATCACGCTTTCCCATGGAACTTTGCCGAGATGCGCTTAGTTATTGGTTTGAAGAACTGCGGGCATCGGTCTCGCGAATGCAGGTTTGCGATACGGAAAGGCCACTATGAGCTTCGCAGGTAAAGTCTGGAAACTGCTGGTTGGAATCAAGGACGGCTTGGTCCTGATATTCATGCTGCTGTTTTTTATGGCGCTGTTCGCTGTGCTCTCTTCGCGTCCAAGTCCCGGGCAAGTCCGAGAGGGTGCGCTCTTTATCGAGCTTAGCGGCTTTGTGGTCGAAGAACCCACCGTGGTCGACCCAATTGACGTTTTGATCTCCGGCCAGGCGCCCACCAAAGAGAACAATGTGCACGATCTCGTCCGCGCGATTGAAAGCGCTGCAGGCGACGATCGGATCAAGGCGGTTGTGTTGGATCTGAGCAGCTTCATCGGCGGCGGTCAGGTTCATATGCAGGCGCTTGGCGACGCGATGGACCGCGTGCGCAAAGCTGAGAAGCCGGTACTGACCTATGCGCTCGGCTATGGCGACGATCATATGCATTTGGCTGCTCACGCCAGCGAAGTCTGGGTAGACCCAATGGGCGGTGCGCTTATCGCCGGGCCAGGCGGCACCAATCTCTACTATGGTGATCTCATCGATCGCCTGAATATCAATGCGAGGATCTATCGGGTCGGGACCTACAAGGCTGCGACCGAACCCTATTCCGAAAACGCTATGTCTGACGAAGCACGCCGAAACATCGGTGGCGTTTACGCTGCCCTTTGGGAAGAGTGGCAAGCCAATGTCGCAAAGGCGCGGCCCAACATCGACATTGAGCGCGTCACCAGCGATCCGGTCGCTTGGATTGAAGCGTCACAAGGCGACTTGGCCGAGGCGGCTTTGGAGGCTGGCCTGGTCGACAAATTGGGTGGCCGTGTCGAATTTGGTGAACGCGTCGCCGAGCTGGCTGGCGAGGACGCATGGGACAAGGCACCGGGGACCTATGCAAAGACAGAGCTGGAACCCTATTTGGTCGACACCGCTCCCAGCACTAGCGGGAGAGCGATTGGCGTTGTTACGGTTGCAGGAACAATCGTTGATGGCGAGGCGGGCCCAGGTACTGCCGGGGGAGACCGGATCGCTGAGATACTCGATGGCGCACTCGACGATAATCTTGCCGGATTGGTCGTCAGAGTCGATTCTCCCGGGGGATCGGCGGTGGCCTCTGAGGTGATCCGTCAAGCGATTGGACGCCATCAAGCCAAGGACATTCCGGTTGCCATCTCTTTCGCCAATGTCGCGGCCAGCGGCGGCTACTGGGTTGCAACTTCTGCAGATCGGATCTTCGCGCAGCCCGAGACGATCACCGGGTCGATCGGCGTGTTTGCGGTGATCCCTACCTTTGAAGGCCTCGCTTCCGAAATTGGTGTGAACGCCGACGGCATTCGAACCACCCCCCTTTCAGGACAACCTGATCTGATCGACGGTTTTAGCCCAGAGATTGACGCCATTCTCCAATCGGGTGTCGAGGATTCCTATCGCGACTTCCTGACGATCGTCAGCGAAGGTCGTGGCAAGACTCCCGAACAAATCGACGCGATTGGCCAAGGACAAGTCTGGGACGGCGGCACGGCGCGCCAAAACGGACTTGTTGACCAATTCGGCGGCCTCGAAGAGGCACTTTCCTGGGTCGCAGAACAAGCCAGCCTCGGGGAAGGCGAATGGCATGCGCGCTTCTTAGGTCGGCAGATGGACAGCTATGACTCTCTCATTCGTCAGCTCTTGGTCGGTTCCGACAGCGAAACAGTGCAACGCGGAGATGTGTTCAGCCTTGTCGCACAACAACAGCGGGGACTTTCCGCGCGTCTTTTGTCCGACGTTCAATTGCTCACCGGAACCCCAGGGGTGCAAGCCTATTGTGCGGAGTGCCCGCTTGAGCCGCGCGGCAAGGCAGTCGACGGCGGTGCATCATCACTGCTGAGGGTTCTGGGATCTTTTGTCGCGCGCTGAGCGCTGCAAGATCGCTTGCCAAGCCAGGCGCCGCATCGTAATGGCCCGCGCCTGTCCTGACGGGATGGGCGCGTAGCTCAGTGGTAGAGCACACCCTTCACACGGGTGGGGTCGGGAGTTCAACTCTCTCCGCGCCCACCATCTTTTCTTTCACGACAATTCGCTGCGCTCACGTCTCCGACGGGCGGCCTGACCGGCCGACGCGCATTCGCGCTTGCGGACTCGCTGAGTTCGGGGTGAGCCAATTCCGGCCAACTCTAACTTCAAAATTCAGCCAAATCCCCGCGGCATAATGTCTCTATCTCCAGCGCGGGCCCTCGAACCAGGCGACCAATGACTTGCGAACGCCTGAGGTGACTGGCGTTACGCGGTGGGTCACGTAGCTCGGGAAGACGATGACCGTCCCTTTGGCTTTGGCTTCAGTCGGAGATGCCCAATCAGCAAACTCAAGATCTCCGCCCTCATAATCCTCAGGCGAACTCAGCTGGACGGTTATGCTGACCTTCCGATCGAATGCCTTGTCATAGTTCCAATGAACGTCGCTGTGCCATTCATACCCGCCCTTCTCACTTCCGTGATATTCGGTGAATTGCAAGGTTGCGAAGTTCGTTACATCCACTCCGAACGCATTCCTATTGGCCTCCAGCACGTATTCGTAGAGCAGGTTTCTGATCCAAACCTGATCTGTCAGCCATGCAATAGAGCTCTTCCGGGCTCCCGGCGACTCACCGATGTAGCGTTCTGCTGTGGCCCGTTCCCGATCACGGTTCCGAGCCGCCCGTATGATCTTGGCGACCTGCTCAGAGCTCAACGCCCCGCGCCACATCTGCCAACCCTCTCGCGCCATTTTGCTTGGCCTCCCCATTGCGCCCGAGCGCAATCCATTCGCACCCGGACAATGTCCGATCATTGTGAGAACCGGAACTGTACGGCCCCTGAGGTCTGATCTCGGCTATGACCTACCGTTGCGCCTATGCTGAAGTCTTCATGGGTGCGAATCGCAAGGCCAAGACCAAAACCAACTTCGCCCTCATACATGCTTACTCGACCTGTGAATGAGAAGTTCTCGTCACTGCTCAAGCCGATGTCTGGCATCGCCGCAAGCGCAGACAAGCCTCTCTCCAACTGCGTTATCCGCTGATCGTTCTGAGCAATAACGCTGTCCAATTGCTGGAGAATTGTGCTCATGTCGTTCAGCGCCTGCGTGTTGTTTGCGATCGCCAGCGCGTTCTGCTGAATCTCGGCCGTGTTGAACGAGATCGCAGATGTGTTGCGGTTGATGGCTCCGACAATGGTCGGTGGCTCAGAGACGGTCGCGACGATCGGACCTATCGAAGCGATCCGCTCTCCGGACGGAACCGGGTTGAGCGATTGCACCAATACGCCCGGACCTTGTCCGCCCCCATTTTGTCCACCGCTTGCGGCAACACGTGGGTCGTTGGTGTAGGCCGTCAGCGCGTTTACATCACCAATCTGATTGGTCAGGCTCGCTATGGTGGATTGCATCTGAGCGATGGCCTGACTGTTCGCCACAGTCGTTTCGGTCAAAGTCTGGATCTCAGCTGGTGAGACTCCGTTCTCTCCTGGAGGTCCGGCCGGACCTTCCGGGCCTTGGGGACCTTCCGGTCCCTGCTCACCTTGTGGGCCCTGGGCGCCAGCCTCCCCGTCAGCGCCGGCTGGGCCAGCGGGTCCAGCTGGGCCCTCAGGACCTTGCGCGCCATCGGCACCGTCTTGGCCATCTTGACCGTCTTCACCGTCTTCCCCGTCCTGGCCATCAGCACCGTCTTGCCCAGCAGGACCCTGTGGCCCTTCAGGTCCTTGCGCACCGGCTTCACCTTGCGGACCAGCTTCACCCTGAGGACCAGCGGGACCCTGTTCTCCCGCCTCGCCTTGAGGGCCTGCCGGACCTTGTTCGCCGGTCTCACCTTGCGGGCCTTGGGCACCGGTTTCACCTTGAGGACCTTGGGCACCAGCGGCGCCTGTTGCGCCGGTTTCACCCTGAGGGCCTTGAGCGCCAGTCTCACCCTGAGGACCTTGAGCGCCGGTAGCGCCAGTCTCACCCTGCGGGCCTTGGGCACCAGTCTCACCCTGAGGACCCTGCGCGCCGGTAGCACCAGTCTCGCCCTGCGGGCCTTGGGCACCGGTTTCACCCTGAGGACCCTGCGCGCCGGTAGCACCGGTCTCGCCCTGCGGGCCTTGGGCACCGGTTTCACCCTGAGGACCTTGAGCACCAGTGGCGCCGGTTTCACCCTGGGGACCCTGCGCGCCGGTGGCACCTGTCGCACCGGTTTCACCCTGAGGGCCTTGAGCGCCAGTCTCACCCTGAGGACCTTGGGCACCTGTAGCGCCAGTCTCACCCTGCGGACCCTGGGCACCAGTCTCACCCTGAGGACCCTGCGCGCCGGTAGCACCGGTCTCGCCCTGCGGGCCTTGGGCACCAGTTTCACCCTGAGGACCCTGTGCGCCGGTAGCGCCAGTCTCACCTTGCGGACCTTGGGCGCCTGTCTCACCCTGAGGACCTTGAGCACCAGTGGCGCCGGTTTCACCCTGGGGACCCTGCGCGCCGGTGGCACCTGTCGCACCGGTTTCACCTTGAGCGCCAGTTTCACCCTGTATGCCCTGTACACCCCGAGGACCTACGGGACCGCGAGGCCCCGCCACGCCGACTTCACCTGTGTCGCCCTTAGGACCTACCGCGCCTTGCGGACCTACATCGCCCTTGGGACCAACAGCGCCCTGGGGACCCTGTGGACCTGCTGGGCCTTGAGCGCCTGTTGCGCCAATGGGACCCGCTGGACCCTGAACGCCGGTTGCGCCAATCGGGCCTGCTGGACCTGCATCACCTTTGGGGCCGACTGCGCCTTGAGGACCAACTGCGCCTTGAGGACCAACTGCGCCTTGAGGGCCAACCGCACCGGTTGCGCCCGTGTCACCTGTGTCGCCCTTTGGGCCAGGAGCACCCGGAGCGCCTGTCGCTCCATCGTTACCTGCTGCGCCCGTGTCACCCTTGGGACCCTGAGGACCTACCGCGCCCTGAGGGCCAACCGCACCGGTTGCACCTGTCTCACCTTTGGGTCCGACTGCACCCTGCGGACCAACCGCGCCTTGCGGACCAATCTCACCCTGGGGGCCTTGTGGACCAGGAGCGCCCGTCGCACCGGTCTCACCCTTGGCACCTTGTGGGCCTACCGGACCTTGGGGACCTGCATCACCCTGTGGACCCTGAACGCCGGTAGCGCCAATGGGACCTGCTGCCCCCGTATCGCCCTTAGGGCCTACCGCGCCTTGCGGACCTACATCGCCCTTAGGACCAACTGCGCCTTGAGGACCGACTGCGCCGGTGGCACCCGTTGCACCAGTCTCGCCCTGCGGACCTTGGGCACCGGTAGCGCCCATGGGGCCCTGAGGACCTTGAGGACCCTGGGCTCCGTCCAGACCTGCTGGACCAGGAGCACCGTCTAAACCTGCTGGTCCTTGAGGACCAACGGCGCCATCGGAACCAGGAGCGCCGACAGGACCGGCTGGGCCCTGAGGACCGGGAGCACCGGTTGCTCCATCAGCACCTGCTGCGCCTGTGTCACCCTTAGGACCCTGAGGACCTACCGCACCTGTTGCACCGGTTGCGCCCGTGTCACCTGTGTCGCCCTTTGGGCCAGGAGCACCCGGAGCGCCTGTCGCTCCATCAGCACCTGCTGCGCCCGTATCGCCCTTGGGACCCTGAGGACCGACCGCGCCCTGAGGGCCAACCGCGCCTGTCGCACCGGTTGCGCCCGTGTCACCTGTGTCGCCCTTTGGACCAGGAGCACCCGGAGCGCCTGTCGCTCCATCAGCACCTGCTGCGCCCGTGTCACCCTTGGGACCTTGCGGACCGACCGCGCCCTGGGGACCAACCGCGCCTGTCGCACCCGTAGCACCTGTTGCACCAGTCTCACCCTGCAAACCTTGTTCGCCCTGCGGACCCTGAGGGCCCGTTGCACCAGGAGCGCCGACTGGACCTGTTGGACCTTGTGGGCCCGGAGCACCTGTCGCTCCATCAGCACCTGCTGCGCCCGTGTCACCCTTGGGACCCTGAGGACCTACCGCGCCCTGAGGGCCAACCGCACCTGTCGCACCCGTAGCACCTGTTGCACCAGTCTCACCCTGCAAACCTTGCTCGCCTTGGGGACCCTGAGGGCCTTGTGGACCTGGAGCGCCTGTCGCCCCGTCTAAACCATCTGCGCCTGGGGCACCCGGAGCGCCCGTCGCCCCATCATTACCTGCTGCGCCCGTGTCACCCTTAGGACCCTGAGGACCGACCGCGCCCTGAGGGCCAACCGCACCTGTCGCACCCGTAGCACCTGTTGCACCAGTCTCACCCTGCAAACCTTGCTCGCCTTGGGGACCCTGAGGGCCTTGTGGACCTGGAGCGCCTGTCGCCCCGTCTAAACCATCTGCGCCTGGGGCACCCGGAGCGCCTGTCGCTCCATCAGCACCTGCTGCGCCTGTATCACCCTTGGGACCTTGAGGACCGACCGCGCCCTGAGGGCCAACCGCGCCTGTCGCACCGGTCGCGCCTGTTGCACCAGTCTCACCCTGCAAACCTTGCTCGCCTTGGGGACCCTGAGGGCCTTGTGGACCTGGAGCGCCTGTCGCCCCGTCTAAACCATCTGCGCCTGGGGCACCCGGAGCGCCCGTCGCCCCATCATTACCTGCTGCGCCTGTATCACCCTTGGGACCCTGAGGACCTACCGCGCCCTGAGGGCCAACCGCACCTGTCGCACCCGTAGCACCTGTTGCACCAGTCTCACCCTGCAAACCTTGCTCGCCTTGGGGACCCTGAGGGCCTTGTGGACCTGGAGCGCCTGTCGCCCCGTCTAAACCATCTGCGCCTGGGGCACCCGGAGCGCCCGTCGCCCCATCATTACCTGCTGCGCCCGTGTCACCCTTAGGACCCTGAGGACCGACCGCGCCCTGAGGGCCAACCGCACCTGTCGCACCGGTTGCGCCCGTGTCACCTGTGTCGCCCTTTGGGCCAGGAGCACCCGGAGCGCCTGTCGCTCCATCAGCACCTGCTGCGCCTGTATCACCCTTGGGACCTTGAGGACCGACCGCGCCCTGAGGGCCAACCGCGCCTGTCGCACCGGTCGCGCCTTGAGGACCAGCGGGCCCAGATTCGCCTGCGGGTCCTGCGGGGCCTGCAGGTCCAACCGGTCCCTCGGCGCCTGCCGGACCAGCCGCACCCGGGGCACCTGGAGCGCCCGCGTCACCAGGAGGGCCCGCTGGACCGGTGGCACCGTCTTCGCCGTCAGCTCCCGGAACACCCGGAGCGCCTGGAGCTCCCGGAGGTCCTGCTGGTCCTTCCGGTCCTGGAGGTCCTGGAGGTCCAGGAGGCCCTGGCGTGCTCGCAAACGCGCTGTCGTGTCCCATCGACGTCGGTACAGCGAGCATCGCCGCTGCCGAGGTTGAACACAGCAATGCGTATGCCAGACGCCTCGCCGAAGCCTGCTTCGGATTCCAGTGAATGCCCATTTTCCTACCCCAAACTGGGCGTGCCAAACCGGTGCACCGCCCTCTGAGGGCTTGATTAACAGCGGGAAATCCTGCTTTGTATCGCCCGAAAGGGTGATCGAGACGCATCTCGAAAAGCGGACCAGACAGGCGCGAAACCGGCGTCTGCCTCCGTAAATGCAAGAAATTCGACGCCAACGGGGGGGGAGACATTATGGCGACAAGCAGTCCGCTTGATGCCCGTCATGTGCACGGGCCAAAGCCCGATTCGCACCGACCCCTTCAGCAATTCTCCTGGTTGGATTTCGGAAGCTACGGACTGCTCACCATGCCATTGGCCATGGCGGGCCTGACCCTGCTCACCTACCTACCGACCTATTATGCGATCGATCTCGGTTTGGGCCTCGCGACAGTGGGTACAGTGTTTGCCATTGGCCGAATTCTTGATGTGATCACTGACCCACTTCTTGGCCATTGGAGCGATCAGACACGCTCTCGGTTTGGCCCCAGGAAGCCATGGATGGCCGCAGGGGTCGTGGGCTATTGCCTCTCCGTTTGGTTATTGCTCGCACCACCATCCGAAATAGGGATCGGATATCTGGTCGCTGTCGGCGCGGGTTTCTTCCTGTTCCTGACCATGCTCGACGTCCCCTATTCAGCCGTCGGACTCGAGCTTTCCGATAGCCCTGAGGGCCGGACCAAGCTGGCCAGCAGCAAAGCAGCTTTTCAAGTAGCGGGTGCGCTGCTTGCTGGCGCGCTGCCGCTCCTGCTGGGGGCTACGATCGCAGAGACATTGCCTTGGATTGGTGCGATCGTTGTCGTGCTCACCTTGGTAGGTTTTGGGCTCTTTGCAGCGCGAATCCATGTCCCAGAACGTCAAGCGCGCTTCAAACAAGACACCGTCTGGGATGGCATAAAGGCACTGGCAGGTTTTGCCGCTTGTCGACGTCTGATCGGGACGTTTGCGGTGGTGCAAATGGCAAATGCCTTTTTTACTGGCCTGGCGGTCCTGTTCATCACGCAAGTCCTGCAGGCAGAGGCGATGGTCGGTGGCCTGATCGCGCTCATGTTCTTGGCGACAGCCCTATTTCTGCCGCTTTGGCAGGCTCTCGCAAAGCGGTTCGGCAAGCTATCCGCTTGGCGCGTCGCCATCATCACAAGTTGTGTGGCGCTCGCGATTTTACCCTTGGCGGCGCAGGGCAACGTCGTGCTTGCCGGTGTGGTGTTCTTCATCATCGGTGGCACTTTTGGTGGCGATGCAATCTTACCCACGTCGATGCTGGCTGATCTGGCTCACCAACAAGAGGTATCTGGCCAAAGGCGTCAGGCAGGCCTGTTCTTGGCGGTGAAGAATGCCGCTTCGAAGCTATCCTTTGTTGCCCCCATGGCGATCGCATTCCCCATTCTGGGTTGGATTGGTTTTGAGCAATCTTCCAGCCGACCGGAATATTCGGTGTGGGTCTTCATCTGCCTTTTTGCGTTAGTTCCAATTCTTCTCAAGCTGCTCGCACTCTCGTTGCTTCGCCGTGAAACGCGGTTCGGTGCGCTGGGGTCGTCGCATGAATGAAATGACCGAGCTGCGCACGCCAAACGATCTTTTGTTGCTGCGGGTCGAACAGGCCAAAATGCTGAAGGAACGTGTGCGCGGCTCTTGCATGATCGTGCTGTTCATCATTGCCTACACTTCAGTGATTATGATGGTTGTCCAGTCGCCGCAGATCGGACTGCTGTGGCTAGCGATCGGCAGCGCAATGGTCGCATTGACCTATCTGTATGCGCGATTGGCTGTGTCGGGCCCGATCACCAGCGAGAACGTTGGCAAGTTTCTGATCGGCCACAGCATCGTCTCTGGACTGACAGGCTCAGCCTGGAGTGCGTTCGCGATCTGGAACCTCAACTATGGCGACCACTTTACGCTGTTCATCGGTTGCGTCACTGTCTGCAGCATAACCTTGGGCGGGGTCATCCCGCGCTCGGCCTTCCGACCGACCTATGTGGCATTGGCTAGCACGGCCGTGCCGCCTTTCGCTTTGTATGTTCTGCTCACCGCTCCTGACGCCCTGGCTTTGTCGGGTATTGGGTTGATGGTCTATTTCGCGTTCCTGATGGTGGTCAGCGCCAAGGTAGAAATCGACACACGCGAGACAATCGCGGCAAAGAATGCTCAGCAACTCAATGAGATGATCCTCGCACGAAGTAAGATTTACCGAGACGCGAACGCCGATAAGATGCGGTTTATGAGCGGGGTCAGCCATGACCTTGGCCAACCGCTCAATGCGCAAGGATTCTTCATCGAGGGACTGCGGTCTGCACTGACATCCCCTGAGCAGAGCGCGATGCTCGACAGGATTGAGGATTGCTGGCGGTCGCAACGGCAAATGCTGCGAGGTTTGTCGGAGATATCCAGGCTCGAACACGGCAACGCGGCTCTACAACTGGAAGTCGTCGATCTGAAATCGCTGTGCGAAGATGCGCTCGACCAAGTTCAATCTGAGACCGCGGTAGGACTAAATATTGTTACCGACCTGACCGCCATTGAAGTCACAACCGATGCGATGTTGCTGAGCCGTATTGTCCGCAATCTTCTGACCAATGCGATCAAATTTACCCCAACTGGTGGCACGGTCTCTCTGACCATTTCGGGTGACAATGCACGCGGAGGACCGACCATCTGCATTCGTGACACGGGCCCTGGCATCGATCCAGTCGACCAGGAGAGGATCTTCTCAGAATTCACGCAATTGGGTGATCGCTCGGATGCCGCGAACGGTCTAGGCTTGGGCCTGTCAATTGTCCGGCGTCTGTGTGAGCAGTTGGGTATTGTTGTTCGTTGTGCCTCGGAGCCAGGGACCGGCAGCACGTTTATACTCGAACTGCCACAAGACTACGACGACACAGCTTTGCGCTCCAAACGGCCACGTGAGATTCGTCCCTTCGAGAATGAACCCCTCGTGCTGGTCGCAGACCCAGACACGGCTTCTCGCGAGGCGATAACGGCTGCACTACAAGGCTGGAACTGCGAAGTCATCGTCGCTCGTTCGCATGAGGAAGCTATGCTCGCGCTCGAGGAGTGCGATGGAACCCCGAGCCTCCTGCTAGTGGCCCAACGCATTCATGACACACGACCGTTAGAAGCGATCGCTCTCTATCGCGAAGAATGCAATGCAAGCATCCCGGCAATTGTCATTGGCGACCTCGAGTCCCCGCCCAGCACTGATTCCTCGATGAAAAGTATTGTCGTACTTTCAAAGCCCATCGATCCGAAAGCGATCTGGCTGACAATGGAGGAAGAGCTCTTTCTGCAATCAGCGTAGAATGCCGCTCTATTCCAGCAGCCCGTGAAGCTTTGCTGCTCTGACGCAAGCGGTGCGCTTGGTCACACCCAATTGCTCAAAGATATGGCGCAAATGCGTTTTGACGGTGTTCTCGCTGATTTGCAGCGATTGAGCGATCTCCTTGTTCGCTGCTCCCGCAGAGATCAGCCGCAGAACTTCGATCTGCCGACCGCTTAAGGTCGGAGAACCGGCATGACCGAAATCGGTGTCGGAGGAATGCCCGAATTCCTTGCGGTCTGCACTGCTTTCCCATTGCTCGGCAATGTGAAGGAAGTCTTCCCCTGCGACCGCTGCACTGATCGCTTTGAGCAGCACCTCGACCGGGGCAGATTTATGGACAAAAGCATTTATCCGGTGACGCCGCAATTCCTCTACTGAGGGCGGTGTTTCGATACCGGAAATGAGCATGACTGGGGCGTCCGTGGCTTTGCGCAACGTCTCCGCGAATGCAAATCCATTCATCTCCCCCATCAGAAGATCGCTGATAATCAAATCGAAACGCTGGCCCGCTTCAAGCTCTTCGATCAGTTTGGCAGGAGAGCGATACTCAGACACTGCATCAACCATCTCACTGTCCGCAAGCGAGCGAGCTAGCCCACCCAAGAAGAGCTCGTGATCATCAACCAAGGCTATTCGCAACGCCACTCTCTTACTCTCGCCGTTATCCGTCAGTTAGTGTTCTTACGTTCGACGCGCAAAAATAGATGAAGCTCAGCAGGCTGGGATCGTCAAGCCGAAGTTGGTCGGTGCTGGATACATGCCCGCCACGACCCTCGCTAAATGCGAATCGTTTGCAATTATGCCGCAGTGCGTTAATCCGGATTCAACTCAGGAATCGGAAAGGGAGCCGCATGAAAGTCGAACTCAAGACCTGGACCCAGTTGGGCCTCGCAACTGCGCTGGTTGGCGCGGGATTATCCGGATGTGCCGGCGAAGGCGGAGAAGGTTCCGAGAGCGGCGAAGCAGCCCAAACCTCTCAAGCCGGCGAAATGGGCGAAGGAGAAGGCGGCGAAGGTGAAGGTGGAGCCGGCGGTGAGGCTGGCGAAGGAGGCGAAAGCGGAGAAGGCGGTGTCGCAATCGAGAGCGCCGCAACTGATCCAATCGTCTACGGCAGCGCGCTGGCAGTAGCCGAAGCTCACGCGATTGCTGCGCGCGATGCTTTTGCAGCTGGGAAGAGAGATTCGGCTGCTGAGATGTTCGGCCACCCGGTTGGAGAGGTTCTGGCCGAAATGGATCCGGTGTTTGAGCAACAGGGTGTCGAAGACTTCAAACCCCTGTTCTTTGATGCCTCTGCCGCTGTGCTCGAGGGCGAAGGCCAAGCCCAGATCGATGCTCGCGTCGAAGGCATTATGGCCGCTTTGCAGGCTGCCGGCGAAAAAGCACCGGCGAGCGACGCAAGCCCTGCCACAATCGCCGCAGGAATTGCGACCGACCAGATCAATCGCGCGATCGCGATGTATCCTGAGGCGATTTCGAGTGGCCGATATGAGCCCTATCTCGATGGCTATGGCTACACCAAGGCGGCCGAGACTGCATTCTCCAACTCTACCGGCGCAATCCTCGAAGAGAACGCTGCCCTTCACGCTGCCTTGACTGAGGCGTTGGCGCTCTTGGAAACCGCCTATCCGAGCGTAGAGCAACCTGCGAGCCTCGATATCGAGCAGGGCGCTCTGCTCGCAGCTGGTTCGAAGATAGAACTCGCCCAATAGAGCAGGCTAGCGCAGGCCCTATTGGAACCACCAGTGTCGTTGCTCGCCTCGGGCGGGCACAACCTGCGGGCAAAGCAGGCTGACTGGTGGGAGAGATACAATCGGCATTCTTGACAGATTCGGTCTCGATGGAGAGGTCGCAGTCGTAACTGGCGCGGGCAAGGGCATCGGCCGAGCAATCGCCATAGGTTTGGCTGAGGCTGGTGCTGATGTCGTGCTGGCCTCGCGAACCCAGGCCGATCTCGATGCGGTTGCTGAAGAGATCCGCGCTCTAGGCCGCAAAGCTCTGCCGCTGGCGACAGACGCCACCGATATGCAGGCGCTCGAGGCGCTCGCCGAAGCGACCGTGGCGGAGCTCGGCAAGCTGACCATCTGGGTCAACAATGCTGGCGGGATTCCCGATGGCACTCCGCGTTATCTCACCCGCACGCCGGAAGAGAATTTCGACGCGCAGATCGCGCTCAACCTCAAAGCGGTTTGGATGGGTTCGACGGTGGCCGCACGCGCGATGGCCGAGGATGGCGGCGCGATCGTGAATATTTCCTCGCGGTCATCCTATGGACCACAGGTCAAGAATGGTCCCTACGGTGCCTCCAAAGCTGCGGTGAACAGCCTGACCACCACTTTGGCGGTCGAGACAGCTCCCAAAATCCGCGTCAACGCCGTCGCGCCGGGTCCAGTGCCGACCGAGAATTTCGATGATTGCATGGGGACCGACACCGATGAGAAGCGCGAGAAGCTTCTCGAGATGATTGGCATTCCGATGGGGCGCTATGGCACGCCGGAGGATATCGCTGCAGCGGTGGTCTACATGGCCTCTCCAGCGGCAAGCTGGGTGACCGGCCAATGCCTCTACGTCACCGGAGGGCGCTAGCGCCGAATATGTGCGGCTAACCCGCGCAAGTGTCTTTCCATCACAAGGGCAAACAGGCATAGGCGCAAGCCATGCATGATATTCGAATGATCCGAGACAATCCGGACGCGTTTGACGCCATTTTGGCGCGGCGCGGGCTTGAACCGGTGGCTGCTGAAATCCTCGCGCTGGATGAGAAGCGGCGGGCCCTGACCACCCAATTGCAAGAAAGTCAGTCGCGCCGCAACGAAGCTTCGAAGGCGATCGGCCAGGCAATGGGCCAAGGCGACACGCAAAGAGCCGAACAGCTCAAGGCCGAGGTCGCCGAACTCAAACAGACCATGCCCGCGATCGAGGAAGAAGAGCGCGCCCTGGGCGAGCAGCTCAAGACCGCGCTGCTGGTCTTGCCGAACCTGCTCGATCCCTCCGTTCCTGATGGCGCGGATGAAGACGACAATGTCTTCCTGAGGGAATGGGGCGAGAAGCCTGAGTTCTCATTTGAGCCCAAGGAGCACGCCGATATCGCTCCCGCGCTAGGGATGGACTTTGAGACAGGCGCCAAAATCTCTGGCGCACGCTTCACCTTTTTGCGCGGTGACATTGCCCGGCTGCATCGGGCGCTTGGCCAGTTTATGCTCAACACCAACACCGGTGAACATGGCTATACCGAGTGCAACCCGCCGCTGCTGATCAATGAGGAAGCCGGTTATGGCACCGGCCAGCTGCCCAAGTTTGCCGAAGATCTGTTCCGCACAACCGATGGCAGACTGTTGATCTCCACCTCTGAAATGGTGCTGGGCAACTTCTTTCGCGAAGAATTGTACGCCGAAGCCGACTTCCCGATGCGAATCACCGCCCTCACCCCATGCTTCCGCTCCGAAGCGGGCGCGGCGGGACGCGACACGCGCGGCTTTATTCGCCAGCACCAGTTCGAGAAAGTAGAACTCATCAGCGCCGCCCTGCCGGAACAAGCGGCCGCCGAGCATGAGCGGATTACCGGTATTGCCGAGGGACTTCTGCAGGCGCTGGGCCTTCACTATCGCGTCATGGCGCTGTGTGCGGGCGACATGGGCGCAACCATGATGAAGACCTACGACCTTGAGGTCTGGCTGCCCGGCCAAGGCGCTTATCGTGAGATCAGCTCTTGCTCTGATGGCGGAACCTATCAGCCGCGGCGAATGAACGCCCGTTATCGGCCTGAAGGCTCCAAGAAGAGCGAGTATTTCCACCTTCTCAACGGCTCGGGCCTCGCGGTCGGGCGCACTTTGGTCGCGCTGATCGAGAACTATCAGCAAGAGGATGGCAGCGTGCTGATCCCCGAAGTGCTGCATCCCTATATGGGCGGTGTGACCAAGTTGGAGCCTCACAGCTGATGCGCATTCTGGTGACCAATGACGATGGCTATCACGCTCCTGGCCTCGAGGTGCTGGAAGAGATTGCTGCGCAATTCTCCGACGACATCTGGGTCTGCGCGCCGTCCGAAGAGCAATCGGGCGCGGGTCACTCGCTGACGCTCAACAAGCCGGTTCGGCTGCAGAAATTCGGCGAGCGGCGCTATGCCGTCACCGGAACCCCGACCGACAGCGTGATGATGGCGCTGCGCGAAGTGATGGACGGACCACCCGATGTGATCCTGTCCGGGGTCAATCGCGGGGCAAACCTCGGCGATGACATCACCTATTCCGGCACGGTTTCCGCTGCAATCGAAGGTGCACTTGCCGGGATCCGCGCGATCGCGCTGAGCCAGGTCTACGCTCGTGAAGGCATGGCCGATGATGTGCCCTTCGCTGCAGCGCGCGAATGGGGGCCAAAGGTGGTCGAGCCGCTGCTGGGCGCACCCTTTGCCGAGCGCACGCTGATCAATGTCAATTTCCCGCCGCTTCCGGCAGCCGATGTCAAAGGCATTCGCGTTACCCGCCAGGGATTCCATGATTACTCACGTGGCAGCGTGGTTGAAGGCCGCGATCCACGCGGCTATCGCTATTTCTGGTTTGGCCTGCACGCGATCGAGCACACGCTTGATCATGGCACCGACCTTGAAGCGATTGACGAGGGCTATGTGTCGGTAACGCCTCTGCAGCTTGATCTGACACATTACTCTTCGATCGACGCAATCGCTGGTCGCTATGAGGAGTGAAGCCGTTTAGGCGATAACAGGCATGGCGGAGGGGAAAACAACCGGTCTGTTTGCGGCTCGCAAGCGCCAGCGCCTCAAACGTCGCTTCAAGCCTTTGCGCCGTGCGGTGCAGCTGCCGGTTTGGGCCGATCTTGGCATTCGCCTTGGGCTTGCCCTGTTCCTGATCTTCATCGTGGTCATGGTCCATTGGTTCGACCGCGACGGTCTGACTGACAGTGTCGATGGCCATGTCAGTTTTCTTGACGTGGTCTATTTCACGATGATCTCGATCACCACGACGGGGTTCGGGGACATTACCCCTGTTTCCGACAGCGCCCGGCTGGTCGAGGCCGTGATTGTCACTCCGATCCGTTTCGCGGTGTTTTTCATATTCGTAGGCACCGCCTATAATTTCATTATCAAGCGTAGCTGGGAGAAGTGGCGCATGGCCCGCATCCAGGAAAAACTGTCCGGTCACGTAGTGGTGCTCGGCTATGGCGTATCTGGCTCGCAGAGCGTTGAGGAGCTGATCGAGCGTGGCACCGATGCCAGCGACATCGTGGTGGTCGATCCGAGCGAGGACCGATTGGCCGAAGCCGAAAAGCTGGGCGTCAACGTGATCGCGGCTGACGCGACCCGCGACGATACACTCAAGGCGGTGCGGATCCAGGAGGCCGGAAGCGTGCTGGTCTCCGCCGGGCGCGATGACACCTCGATCCTGATCGTGCTGACAGTCCGCCATCTCGCTCCCAAAGTGCAGATCAGCGTGGTGGTCCGCGCCGATGACAATGAGCTGCTCGCCCGCCAAGCCGGCGCCGACAACGTCATCAACCCGGTCCGCTTCACCGGTCTGCTGCTCGCTGGCAGCGCACAAGGTGCACATATCGCGGACTATTTCGCCGATCTCGCCTCAGTCACCGGACGGGTCCAATTGGTCGAGCGCACCGTCACTGAAGACGAATGCGGCAAGTCCATTCACGACCTCACCTCAGGCGGGCGTGGCCTGCGGATCTATCGCGGCGGCAAGGCGATCGGCTTCTGGGAAGAGGAATGCCAGAACCTCCAAACCGGCGATGTCGTGGTCGAGATCGTCCCGACCGAGAACGGCAATGGGAACGGCGACAAGCATTAGGTTTTGGTCTCAGTCGCCGGCGTTCATTGCCTATGGAAGATACGCGTGCACCAACCCCATCGCGATGTAGAACAGCAGCCAATAGCTCGCATCGATGAAGAACAGAGACTTTGAGTTCTGCTGGAACAGGTAGTTCGTACCCAGGGCCGGAACGATAAAGCCCAGCGCCACGCCGAACGCAGTCAGAACTTTCGCCATAACCGAAAGCTCGGCACCAAACATCTCATAGCTATGGAACGTATGCGCAAGGGTCCAGCTGGCAAGCAGCGAGAAAGCGAAGGCCCCGCCATAGATCAGGCCCATCGAGCCTTCCTTGATCTGGTCTTCGGTCAGGCCGACCGCGCCCATCCACTTTTTGCCCATGATCGGGCCGTACCACAGCCCGCCGACGACAAAGCCTGCCAGCGCCGCCACAACGACCCCGATCCAATTCACGTCAAACAGATTCATTTTGATCCCTCCCTTGTATTCTTCGGGGCCAGGCCTCCCGCGCCCTCCCGAATCTTTTTGGCGACCGTCGCCACCCGCTCCCTCCGCCCTTCCACCCGGAACCTACCGGGATATCATCCGGGTGGAAGGGCGGAGGGAGCGGGTGGCACGGTAAACCCAATAGAAAACGTAGGAAAGCTGGAACTCCCAAGGCAAGACGTGTAGGGGCGCGTCCAATCTTGGAAATTTGGCATGAACACCACAACCACTCTCCCTGACCAGAAGAAGGTCGGTATGGTCAGCCTTGGATGCCCCAAGGCGCTGGTCGATTCCGAACGGATCCTTACTCGCCTGCGCGCGGACGGCTATGCCATGAGCCCTGACTACGCCGGTGCCGACGTTGTGTTGGTCAACACCTGCGGCTTTCTCGACAGCGCCAAGGAAGAGAGTCTTCAGGCGATTGGAGAAGCGATCTCCGAGAACGGCCGGGTGATCGTCACCGGGTGCATGGGCGAAGAGGCCGACGCGATCCGCGCCGCGCATCCGCAAGTGCTCGCGGTCACCGGCGCGCATCAATATGAGCAAGTGGTCGAAGCGGTGCATGAGCACGCCCCGCCCAGCCAAGGCCCGTTTGTCGATTTGATCCCACAGCCAAGCGAGGCGGATATCAAGCTGACCCCGCGCCATTACAGCTACCTCAAGATTTCCGAAGGCTGCAATCACTCCTGTGCCTTCTGCATTATCCCGCAATTGCGCGGCAAACTCGCCAGCCGGAGGATCGATGCGGTTCTGCGCGAAGCAGAAAAGCTGCTTGCTGCCGGAACCAAAGAGCTGCTGGTGATCAGCCAGGACACCTCAGCCTATGGCGTCGATACCAAACATGAAGAACAGCTCTGGAAGGGCAATCCGGTGCGCGCGCATATGACCGATCTGGCCCGTGAGCTTGGCCAGATGCAGACGGTCGACGGCGCAGCGCCGTGGGTGCGGCTGCATTATGTCTACCCCTACCCGCATGTCGACAAGGTCATCCCGCTGATGGCCGAGGGCCTGCTGACGCCCTATCTCGACATCCCGTTCCAGCACGCCGCGCCCAAGGTCCTCAAGAGCATGCGGCGTCCGGCCAATGAGGCCAAAGTGCTCGAGCGGCTCAAGAGCTGGCGCGAAATCTGTCCCGAGATCGCGATCCGATCGAGCTTCGTGGTCGGCTTCCCGGGCGAGACCGAAGAAGATTTCCAATATCTGCTCGAGTGGCTTGAAGAAGCACAGCTCGATCGTGTTGGCGGCTTCCGGTTTGAACCTGTTGAAGGGGCAGCGGCGAACGACCTGCCCGACCCCGTGCCGGAAGAGCTCAAGGAAGAGCGCTATCAGCGGCTGATGGAAGTGACCGAGCGGATCAGCACCGCCAAACTGCAGGCCAAGGTCGGACGCACGCTACCGGTTATCATCGACGAGGTCGGCGAGCCCGATGAGGATGGCGATATCGGCGCCTCGGGCCGGTCGCAGGCCGATGCGCCCGAGATCGATGGTCAGGTGCTGATGCGCAATGTTCCGGAGAGCCTCGCGGCAGGTGACATCGTCAATGTGCTGGTAGAAGAGGCTGACGCGCACGACCTGTTCGGGGTGATTTCGGACCGCGTCTAGCTTGGACCTTGGCTGGCTCCCCACAGATACAGCCCGCCAATCACCAGGGTCATGACGAACAGGAACTTCCACCACGCGCCGACCATCCAAGCCGGGATCAGCGGCACAAGATAGAGGGCCCAGCCTTCCAGATCGCTCTCTCCTTCGAGGTAGCCGAGGCTAGCGAGATAGGTCAGCCCAAAGAAAAGGTAGTTCATCAAAGTCCATTTTTTCTCGGGTACCGCTGCAGGCGCAGGCCCTGAAACCGCAGGTGCACCCGCACGTTTTCTGCCTGCTGCGCTCGACCCGCCTGAGGAAGGCGGCGGGGATGGATCAGGCGTGTAGCCGCGCCCACCGCATTGTGTGCAGAGGCGATATCGGAGCGAACCTTGCCCGTTGCCTCCGCAGGCAGTGCAGGGACTGTCACCGCGCCAGCCAGAGCCGCTACAGCTGTAGCACGTATCATAGCCGTCGGCGATCTGGCCACCGGTGCAATATGGACAGCTAGGCATTGTGCACGCTTCCCCTGTCTCAATTCCCGCCCCACCGGGGGGCGTTTGCCTTTACCATGGATTCCTGTCTTCGCGCGAATCCTAGGGCACCCTTCTATCCTGTCACTAACCGCCGGTGGGCACGTCCTGATTGGGGTAAGCAGGGGCCGAGCCTAGGTTGACACATTCGGGAAGTGTCAAGCGGTTGGATCGCGCGCTTATCTCGTAATTACAGAACTTTAGATCGAATCCACCTGATTGACACTTCTCCAACTTGAATTCGATTTTTGACAGGCTTTCGCAGTTTTTGATGAACAAGCCAGCGTCATAACGAGGTGTAGCCGCGTAGGAAAATACGAGGTTCCCATTTATCCGTCAGGCTGTAATCGCGCTGCAAATAGACCGCCAAAAGCTGATGAGCATGTCCCAGCGGTAAGTTTTACTGGAAGCTCAGGCACCCGGATCTCGACATAGAGCAGCTGAGATGCGGAACAGAATTCGGATTATCGAGATAATGTTTCGATTGGCAGAGCGGCTGGTAACGCCCAAGTTCAAATCGTCGGCGGACCGAGTGAATGTCTATTCCCCTAGAACAGAATGGAGCTCGATCCGCTGCACCAGAAGCTTAGGCAGGGAGAACAATCAATGTCGAATGCAACGAAGACAATGTCATCCCGTCTTGCGCTGCAGGTCGTAGGCCTCTCGCTGCTGGCTGGCTGCGGGGCCGTTGGTCCAGGGGCGAACGACGAGATGAGAAGCGGCCTCACTCCCGAAGACGTTGGATTGGAGATTATCGCGCCCAACGAGGTCGGCTACATCCCTCTCAATCCCGCTCGTGGAGATGCCGCGCCCCAGGCTGGTGTGCTTTGGGGAGACATTCGCTCAGATACAGCATCAGGGACGTTACTTCGTTTTGCTGATGGATTCTCATCGCCTCCACACATCCACAATATCACTTATCGAGCCGTGGTGATCGAAGGCCAGCTCCACAACGCCGCTCCAGATGCGGCAATGAATTGGATGGGCGCTGGGTCATTCTGGATTCAGGGAGCTGGGGAGGACCATATCACAGCGGCAAAACCGGGCTCGTCCGCGCTGGCATTTCTGGAAATCGAAACTGGTCCATATCTGGTGGAACCCTCGTCGGAGGCCTTTCGCCCGCCAGACGCCTCGATCAATCTCAAATCCAGCGACATTGAATGGTCCTCAATCGCGGATGAGAAATGGATCACTCCGAACTCTGCAGGGACTGCTGTGGAGTTTGCAGATTTGTGGGGCGACGCAAGCCCTGAAGCGTCTCGGGGACGATTCATCAGACTGGCAGATGACGCGTCAGTTCAGCTTAGTTTTGCGGCAAGTGACCTGCGGGCGGTCATCGTCAAGGGCACCATCGAGCAGCAAGTGCCAGGCGTGTCCAATCCAGCGTCCATAGGTCCTGGGGGGTTCTTTCGCACAAATGCGGCGATCGACAACTTAGTGACCTGCCAGACCGAGGAGTGCGTGCTCTATCTCCGCACTGGATTATGAGGAGCATGGCTTCGAAGTGATGGGCACAATCGAGACTCCGAATTCGCCCTTGATGACCCCGATGATCAGAGCGCCCCGCAGCTAGCATGGAGAAGACCTACGGGCATGCAAGTTCGGTCGGTGCTTGTCATTCGCCAGTATGATGATCGTCAATGAAACGGAATCACAATCGTCGCGCGAACGTCTGTGCGGCTAATGTCCGATCCAATACCTGCATAACCAGCTGCTATTGTCCCGCGTGCTCCACTCAGGAATCGAATGTCGACGCTCCCTCTAACCGAGGCAAAGAGATCTTGGGCTTCGACTAGGCTTCCGGAGAGCAGCAACACATCATCTGGAGCGTCAAAGTTCCACGTCCCGGATAGCTTGACGCGCACGGTGACGCTGTCGATGTTGCCATCAACCTCGTAGAATTCGGCACCGAAGGTCGGCCCAAACGTCAACGTGCCTTGACTGATCTGCGATCCGGCGATGGTTTGACCATCGGATCGGACATAGCTTTCGCGATCGGCATCCACGAAGGAAATCGACGTATCCGGCTCCAAGAAGAAGCGTTGGCCTTTCTCGACGTCACCCCATGACCATTGCCGCGAGAGCGTGGCGCCAAATGTCAGAAAATCGGTGTCGAACTCACCCGTGACCTCAGCGTTGCCAGCGCGAAGGATGATATCTGAACCAGTGGTCTCATAGGCGACCAGGGGAGTGAAGACGGCTCCGCCAGGCAATAGGACTTGCGCAAAGAGGGCGCCACCGGTGCCATCATACTCAGCGTCTACGCTTCCATTATCTCTGGCTGCGCTGCTTGAGCGGTAGCGCGCCTTTGCTCCAATCGCCACACCAGGAGAGACCTGGTAGGCTAGCCCCGACTCTATGCGGAACTCCTCTCCATCCGCTTCAGCGCCGGAGCGGCTGTCGTTCGCGAAAGTGTAGCGCGTTTCTATCCAGAAATTGAGTTTCTCATCAGCGAGGATCCCGGGCAATTCAATCCCATCGGGTTGAACGTTGGTTCGGTATCGGGCGCGCTGCTGTGAGGCCGCTCGCTGCCAGTTCTGCCGCAAGTCCTGAAGCGAATAGCTCAGACCGAAGTTTCGCGAAGTGAGCCTAAGATATCGCAACGGCGAAGCCGGATTCGGTCCATACGGTCGGATCGCTGGATTGGGAGTATGGATCGCCTTTATCGGGTGGCGCGGGCTCGTCGGCGGAAGCAGTGCGGCGCGACGGCTTGACGACCTGCGAGGATGCCAATCATTCGCTGACAATGGCCCACCTGCCTTCAGCGACTCAAGCTCTCCCTTGGTCGCGTTGTAATCTTCGATTGCTTGGGCGAATTCCTCAATCGAGCCGTCCTGATTGCCAAACTGTGTTCCGTCAAATCGCCTCGCGAACTCAAGCAGGAAAGCATAGTCGTCGTCGTTATTCAGCTCGCCATTGCCCAATCGTTCCCAATCACCCTTGGTGATCCCGTATTGCTCGAACTCTTCGGCCAGCGAGTCCTGAAAGCCCGCCATTACCAGCAGGAAACTCAGGACCGCCTCACTTTGGAGCTCGCGAATGGTTCTGGACCGCTCAAGCTCCTGCTCGAGCCGCGCGATCTGCTTGGGTCGGGTATACCGGTTGTTGAAACGTCCGGTGTTGACCGTCTGCCATGCAAATGGATGCGGTATATTGCCCCATCCCTCGTCGTCCGCTCCAGCCCCAGCAAGCTGCGAGATTACATAGTCATCACTCTCCTGAACCGAGTCATCCTGCGAGATAGTCGGAGTTGGGGTCGGCGATGGAGATGGGCTTGGGGTGGGCGACGGGGTCGGTGTTGGTGTCGGCGTCGGAGTAGGCGACGGGGTCGGGCTTGGTGTGGGCGACGGGGTCGGCGTTCCACTGGTGTTGCTGTCAAAACAGGTCACATCAAAGGTGATCGGATCCCCTGACGGATTGCTGTCGAGTTGAATATCAAGCGAGGCCGTGGTTGGTCCTCCCGTGCTTGAGGTGAAGATGCTGGCCGTTTCAGAGCCGTTGAAGCTGTATTGTTCCGGACCATAGAACAGCATACCTGCGGCGTCGCTCGGTCCATTGATATCGACCGAGATCTCGGCTCCTTCCGCCGATTCAAATACTGGCGACGATGCGAAATTTGGTCCCATCAAGGTCGTGCTGAAATTCACGTCATTACACAGCAAGGTGGATTGGGCATTGGCGGCTTGGAATGGCGGCGCTGGAGTGCTGATCGCCGTGCCAAGCAAGAGAGCGAGCATCGCTCGCTTTGCGCTGGTTTGAGATGTTGACGATAGAGCCATGATGAATTCCCCCTTGCGATGGCGAAGGAAATCATAAGTTTGCCTCGAGAATTGGTGAATTGAGCAATGCGGCCTACGCCGTCTCAGCGAGATAGCCGAAAGGACTAGTTCGGTGCGACGGGGGGAAAGCTTAGACTAAATCGTTCAAGTCGAGCTTGTTGAGCAATTCCACTCGATTGGTTGCGCCATACTTTCGGTAGAGGTTGGCCAGGTGGTTCTTCACCGTTGGCAGCGCAATGTTCAAGATCCCGGCAATTTGTTTGTTGGATTTGCCATTGGCGACCAGCTGGATGATTTGACGTTGGCGCTCAGGCAGTTTCGCAGCCTCTGGCTTGTCGATGGTGATTGAGACATTGTCGCCACCAATGATCGACGGGCTGATGAAACGGCCGCCGCGCTCGGTTGCCCGCAGGGCGAACACAATATCATCAAAGGCATCGCGCTTCAGGGTGTATCCATCTGCTCCCGCTTGCATGGCCCGCTCAACCACACTTGATTCCTCATGCATTGAGAGGATGATGATCCGCAATCCAGGATGGCGCGCCTTGAGCGTGCTGATGGAATCCAGGCTTGTTCCTTTCGAGAGCGAGACATCGAGCAAGAGGACGTCCGCCTGCGTTCCGGTCAGCGCGTCATCGATGCCATCCAATTCCGATTGACTGCCAACCACCTGATGAGTCTCAGTCCGGCCAATGATCGCAGCAATGCCATCACGCATGATCTCATGATCGTCGACAAGGAAAATGCGGGCCAAAACACGCCTTTGCACTAAATGTGTAACTGAGCCATTATTCGAGGGGATTTGGTGCTAACAAGTCAAGGGGCTTTTGCGCGACCATCATATGTTTGGAATATGGCGATTTTTTCTCATATTGGCCTGCCTGACTGGTTGCTCGCAATCTGGCTGGGCCCAAGTCCAAGCGATCTCTGGCCCGCAAATCTCGCTCGTCGGTGAGGCAAAGTTCTCGGACGGATACGACCGTAGTTGGGCTGAGCCCGACTTTGATGACAGCGCGTGGCAGGCCGTCGAAGTACCGCATATCTGGTCTGGCGATGACGTCGCGTGGCACGAAAGCAATGGCGCCTATCGTATTCGGTTTGAGATGCCGCAAGGCATGGAGTTCGAGACCCCTGCACTCGTCGGCAATTTCCTCAAGGAGCATGAGGTCTTTCTCAACGGGGAGCGCATCGGCGGAACCCCCTATTTTGGCTTTCGAGGAAGAGAGCCAACCACGATTGAGGCATTCTCTGGGCATTCGGTCTATCCGATTCCGAGCGAGATGCTTGATCGAACCGGGAGCAATATCCTCACCATTTACGTTAGCAGGCTGGCCCTAGGCGATCCCGGTGGTATTGGCCGGCAACCCCTCGCGATTGTGGAGTATCACCAAGCACGTTCGGCTCTCTTGGAAGTCAGGCCAACCTATTGGATGATCGATGGGATCTTGACCGGGATGAACCTGCTGCTGGTCATCCTCGCATTTGGGGCGTGGGCATTTGGCGTGCGAGAAAGGGTGGTGATCACCTTTGCTTTGTTGATCGGCTCCTATCTGGTCCTGACCATTTTCGGCACGCATGCCTTTCACGATTCGGGATACGACACACCGGTGTTCGAGGGCGTGTTGGTTCTGATGCTGGCAGCCGATATGATCCTGCTGATTGAGTTCATAGCCGCATTGCTTAGTCGGCACGTTGGATCCGTTGGAAGGTTTTTGCAGCTTTGCACCCTGCTGGGCCTGGCTAACTTTGCCAGTGTGAATTTGTTTTCCATTACCGTGCCCCAAAACTGGGCCGACCTTGTTCAGATATCACAAATCGTCCCGTTCGCTGTGGGCTTCTTTGGCGGCATGGTGTGGATGCTTGGCGTGTGCATCGCGGCCATTCGCCAAAAGAACTCTATGGGCTGGCTGCTGTTTGTTGCGCTCGGCAGTGTCTATCTTCTGCCCGCATTGGCTTGGAGCTTGCTGCAACAGGATGTGGCCGATTTCGCGCTTCGGCTCGGATATCCGCCACTCAACATTCTGCAGCAAATGTTTTTTTTGATGTTGGCTGGCTTGGTCGGCGTGAGGCTCAGTCAAATGGAGCGAGAGCGACGTGCCGCGCGAGAATACGCTGTCCGCGCTCAGGCTGACGAGCGTCAACGGGTCGCGCGCGACATGCACGATGGGCTAGGCCAGTGGCTCGGCGCACTGAAGATGCGTCTGCAGATGATCCATGATGATGCGAAGGATCAACCTCCAGATCGGGAGCGGTTTGTCGAATTGATTGACGATATGGACGCACTGATCGACGACACCGGTCGGATCGCGAGAGATCTCTCGCCGTCAACGATCGAACGCAAAGGTCTGGACGGGGCGCTCCAAGCCCATGCAACCATGCTGAGCGAGGACCATGGAATAGCCGTTCAAGTCTCGACCGATCTCGAGGGGCAAGCCGCAACAGGGGTTGCGGATCATCTCTATCGGATCGTCCAAGAGGCGAGTTCCAATGCGATCAAGCACGGTGGTGCGAGTCGCATCTTGATCGACCTGAAGATCGATGATCGTGGCGGGGGAAGCCTGCTCATAGAAGACAATGGCAAGGGCTTTGAACTCGATCAGGAGAGAGATTCTGGTGGCCTAGGCCTACAGTCAATCGGTGAACGAGCGGCGATGATCGAAGGTTCTTGTTCAATCACAAGCGAACCTGAAGAGGGCACGAAGATACTCATCACATTCTGAGACTTGTGCTCGCCCCTTTGGGATCGCACAGTATTTACAATCAATGGTGCACAGTCGCCCGGCAAGAACGCTTTCGCTCCCAATCACGCACCTTGCGGAACTCCACCCTCTCTCTCAAACCCGCTGCAGAATCGCGCGACATTGTGGCCCAGCGATTCAAGATCATATCCGCCTTCCATCACGATCAGGCTCGGCAGCTCAAGCGCGCTGATCGCCGCCGCCATGCGGCCGTAATCCTCGGTTTCGAGCTGGAAATGCGAGATCGGATCGTTGCAGAACGTGTCGGCTCCGAAAGAGACAACCACACTCTTGGCACCCCATTGCGCGATCCGCTCTATCGCACGCTGCAGCGCAGCAGCATAGGCTGCCCATTGCGTACCGCGCGGAAGCGGCAGATTGAGGGTGGTCCCTTCGCCCTCACCCTCGCCGGTCTCATCGGCATGACCCCAGTAATAAGGAAAATCGGTCACGGGATCGGCATGGATCGAGACGAACAGCACCTCGGGATCGCGGTAGAAGATGTCCTGCGTGCCATTGCCATGGTGATAGTCGACATCGAGAATAGCGACTGGCCCCAGCCCACGGCTCGCCAGCTCACGCGCGGCGATCGCGGCATTGTTGAGATAGCAATATCCGCCCATGTAATCGGCCCCGGAATGGTGGCCGGGCGGGCGGCATAGAGCAAAGGCCCGGCGCTCTCCGCTGGCAATCGCATCAACCCCGCTCAACGCGGTTTGGGCGGACCAATAGGCCGCTTGCCAGGTGTCGGCCGTGATCGGTGTGGCGGCGTCCATTGCATAGGCTCCCAAGGCCGCGTCGATCCGCTGAAGATCGAGCTTGCGCCGCCCGACAACTGGAAAGGCGTAGCCGAGCGCTTCGCCATCGCGGCCCTCAGCCAGCCAGCGATCATGCGCGCCTTTCAGAAACTCGACATAGTCCGGATCGTGCACCGCCAGGATCGGCGCCAGCCCGCGGTCTGGAACCTCTGCGATTGGCCCCAAGACCGCCTTGATCTGGTCGAGCCTCGCTGGAGTCTCAGCATAGGGCACCCACTCGCCATTGTTGAGCTCACGCGAGGGTGCGTGAAGCGATTGTCGGTCCTCGGAGAAAATGATCATGCCGAGACCAGCTCAATACATCCGGTGATCACGGCTCCGAACCCTTACTCATCCAATCATAAATGAAGTCAGGAACGGCGCCATTGCTGTGGCTGTCGACCAACGCCATCGCGTCATAACCAATCTTCCGCCCCTGTCGCCGTTCGGCATCGGGCATCGGCCGCAGGTGCTCTTTGTATTCATCGAGCAAGTCCCGGATCGGCTTGAAGCCATTGCTCTGATTGCTTTCTTTCCAAGAGGCATTGAATTGGGAGGCGGCAAATCGGGTCAGGCGCGTTTCCAACCCAGACGAAACCGTGGAGACCCGCACGAATGTGGTCATCCGAGACTGGTCGACCAACCACAAGTCGTTGAGATTGGGGATCTCCAAGAAGAACCCAAGCAGATCCTTGTCCGATGATGCGGTGGCCTGTGCCTGTGCAGCTCGCAAGGATTGCTTGTCTGCGTCCGAGACTTCGCCATCAGCGATCAGCTGTTGGATCAGTGCAAGTGCGCTGCCCTGACCACCATCCTGGGCACTAGCTGAAGCAACGAAACTTGCTGTGGCCAAGACGGTCAATAAGGGGCGAAAACACATGCTCATCGTCCGATCATGATTCCAATCATGCTTCAGTTCAACACATCCGGCGATGCCAACGTTGCTACCTTCGCCGCCTCAACCTCGCGCAACAGGCGCAGCACATTGCCGCTCCAGACCTTGGCGATGTCCTCTTCGCTGTAGCCAGCATCGACCAGCGCCTGAGTGATCTTGGGGACCAGCGAGACTTCCTCCATCCCGGTCACTCCCCCGCCACCATCCCAATCGGCGCCGATACCGACATGATCGATCCCGACCAGCTCAATCGTGTAGAGCAGATGCTCGACATATTTTTCGAAGCTCGAACGATCCGGCGGGTATTGATTGTCGACTTCGATTTGCGCTGCGCGAAAAGCAGCGATCTGTTCGTCACTCATTGCTGCAAAGTTCGTCCCGAACTCGGCGCGCAGCGCTGCCACGGCGGCGTCACGCTCCGGGTTCGGCGTCAGCTCTTCAAGATAGCCTGGGAAGGCGTTGACGTGGACCACGCCGCCGCTCTCTGCGAGCTGCACCAGAAGCTCATCGGGGACATTGCGGGCATGCTCATAGACGCCGTCCGGTCCTGAATGCGAAAGGATCACCGGGGTCGATGAGACCGCCATCATGTCGCGCAAAGCATCATCGGAGGCATGAGAAGCGTCGACGATCATTCCCAACCGATTGGCTTCGCGAACCATTTCCTTGCCAAGCTCGCTCAACCCACCATGCAGCGGATCATCGGTCGAGCTGTCGGCGAATTGATTGCTGCGAAAATGGACCAGTCCGAGCATCCGCAAACCACCAGTGTAGAACACTTCGAGCAAAGAGAGGTCTTCACCCATCGGATAGGCATTCTCCATGCTCTGGAACACCACGACCTTGCCCGCTTCGTGAATTCGCTCAGCGTCGTCCGCTGCGAATGCCAATTCAACCGAGTCGGAGTATTTCGCCGCCATCTCGCGGATCGCCATCTGTCGCACCAGGGCCGAGGTGCGCGCGGCCTTGTATGCCTCTGCATTGAGCGGTCCCGGCGCGGTGTAAATCACCCAGAACCCGCCATCGAGCTGTCCCTCTTGCAGGCGCGGCAGATCAACATTGGTGCGATCATTGGCGTAGGAACCACGGGCGGAGAAATCATAGCCGTCGCGATGAAACAGCAAGGGCGTGTCCAAATGAGCATCGAGCGTGAGCAGGCGATCATGGAGCGTCGATATCTCCGCGCTTGCAGCTGCCTCAGACGCCGCTGGCTCTTGCGCTTCCGTGCTGCACGCAGCCCCTGCGAGTAGGAGCGCACCCGCCAAACCCAGTCTGGTCATACCCAATCTGATCATCATAAACTCCTTCAGCCGGATTATGAGCTTCCCCGCACCGTTAACTTCACCGGGACTCGCTGGATGCTCGGATGCGGTCCGTCGCCGGTGACCGCTTCAACCAGCATGCGCCCCGCTTGATCAAGATCCGGCTCCACTGTGGTGAGTGGTGGATTGGTCAATTCGCTCGCTGGGATCCCATCGAAGCCGACCAGGCGGATGCCACTGGGGATATCAACACCTGCGTTCTGCAAGGCATCCATGACACCAAAAGCCAGAGCATCGCACACCGCGAAGATGCCATCAAAAGGCACCTCGCGCTCCAACAAGGCCTCTGCAGCCATGCGACCCTGCTCGCGCCGAGCTCCGCCGGGCTCAATCTCCAATAATTCCGCCTCAGCGCCGAGTTCGCGAGCGCGCTTGACGAAGGCCTCAACCCGCTCGGCAAATTGCCTTTGCGGTGATCCGGTCGAACCGACGCACGCCAGGCGCTTGCAGCCGCGCTCAACCAAATGCTCCGCCGCCAGTCGCGCGCCAACCTCATTGTCCGAAGACACCCAGTCGAGATCCCCCAGCGGAGATCCCCAATAGGCAACCGGATCAGTGGTCTCGCCAATCTTGCGGAAATAGTCCCACGCATCGCGATTGGCGGTGGTTCCGATCACAATTAGACCCTCGGCCTGGCCGCGTTCGACATAATGCCCGAACAGTTTCTCATGGTCGGACTGAAGTGAGACCAGAACTTCCAATCCGCGCTCGGCAGCGGCGGCGCAAATCCCGCCCAGCAAGGCATAGGAGAACGGATTGACGTCGCGCGCACCCCCACCGGGTTTGCAGATCACGACAGTCGCCAGAGTGCCAGTGTGCCCCCGCCGCAAGCGGGCTGCACGCTCGTCCACGAAATAGCCCAATTCCTGCGCAGCGCTGAGCACCCGATCGCGTGTTGCCTCGCTGATCACGGACGCTCCTGACAATGCGCGTGAGACGGTCGACTGGCTGACGCCAGCCCGCTCGGCCACATCAAAGCTGGTCACCCGCAAGGGTTTGCGTTGCGGCTCCATGGCGTGATCCCTTCCCCCCGAAGTGCCTGCGGGAGATCGCAGTTGAATAGCTATGCAACGCTATGGCCCAGAATCCGGCTTGGCGCTAGAATGCCTTGCGCAGATATTCTGCAAAAAGTTGGAGCTTCAATCGATGACCGCACCCTTGCTGAAGGCAGATCGGCTGCTGCTGTTCGGTGCAACTGGCGACCTTTCGCGGCGGATGCTGTTGCCGTCTCTATGCGCCCTGCACGCCGATGGGCTGCTGCCAGAGGATTTGCGGATCATTGGAACCGCCCGCAGCGACCTGAGTGATCAGGAGTTTCGGCAGATGGCGCGCGAAGCTCTCGAGACGTTTCTGCCGAGCGAGCGGCGTGGCGGGACGGCCGACTTCCTCAACCGTTTGAGCTACCAATCGCTCGATGCCAGCACGCTGGATGGGTTCGACGCGCTCGCAGCCAAAGTGGCGGAGGCCGGACCGAGCAAAAGCGGGCTGGCGATCTTCCTATCGACTGCGCCCAGCCTGTTTGGCCCGACCATCGCGGGTCTCCAGCATGCGGGGCTGACCGGAGACAACGTCCGCATGTGCCTTGAGAAGCCGCTCGGAACCGACCTCGCCAGCAGCTGCGAGATCAATGACGCGGTGGCGGCGGCTTTCCCCGAGGACCGGATCTTCCGGATTGACCACTATCTCGGCAAGGAAACGGTTCAAAACCTGCTGGCTTTGCGGTTTGCCAATATCTTGTTCGAGCCGATCTGGAACTCGAACTATATCGATCATGTCCAGATCACGGTCGGCGAGACCGTGGGCCTCGAAGGCCGGGTCGATTTCTACGATTCCGCCGGCGCGCTGCGCGACATGATGCAGAATCACATGCTGCAATTGCTGGCGCTCGTCGCGATGGAACCGCCGATCAGCTTTGATGCCACCGCTGTGCGCGACGAAAAGGTCAAAGCCCTGCGGGCCCTGCGCGCGGTCGAACCAAGCGAGACTGTCACCGGGCAATACCGCGCTGGCAATGTGCTCGACCAGGATGTGCCGGGCTATGATGACGAGCTCGGGCGGGACTCTGACACCGAGACATTCGTCGCGATCAAGGCCCATGTCGACAATTGGCGGTGGAAAGGCGTTCCGTTCTACATGCGGACCGGCAAACGGATGCCCGAGCGGGTGACCGAGATCATCGTTCAATTCCGCTGCGTACCGCACTCGATCTTCGGAGAGATGGGCGCGACCATGCAGCCCAACCGCCTCGTGATCGGGATCCAGCCGGAGGAAAACATCACCCTGTCGCTAATGGCGAAGGTCCCTGGTCTCGGTCAGGATGGCGTTCGCCTGCGCGAAGTGCCGCTTGATATCGCCATGCCCGATGCCTTCGTTGGTCAGCATCGGCGGATCGCTTACGAACGGCTGTTGCTCGATCTGATCGGCGGCGAGCAAACCTTGTTCGTGCGCCGCGATGAGGTCGAAGCACAATGGCATTGGGTCGATTCAATCCGCGCGGTTTGGGACAAAGCCGGGATCACTCCCGCCCCCTACCCGGCTGGCGAGTGGGGACCGGACCTCGCGCAACAGCTCGTCGAACGCGACGGAGTCAAATGGCATGACTAGCCTCAACGATACCATCCACCGCGTAACCCAGCGGATCATCGACAATTCGCGCACCTCGCGCAGCGAGTACCTTGAGCTGATGCAGCGCGAGGCTGATCGTAAGCCGGAACACAAGGATATCGCCTGCTCCAACCTGGCGCATGCCTTTGCCGGCGCGTTGGAAGATCAGGATGCGATGAAGAACCGCCGTGGCCCCAACCTCGGTATCGTCACTGCTTACAACGACATGCTCTCAGCGCATCAGCCCTATGGTCGCTATCCCGACCGGATGAAGGTCTATGCCCGCGAAGTTGGCGCCACCGCGCAGGTCGCCGGTGGCACGCCGGCGATGTGCGACGGCGTGACGCAGGGCGAAGACGGTATGGAGATGTCGTTGTTCAGTCGCGATGTGATCGCGCTGTCGACCGGCGTCGCGCTGAGCCATCAGATGTATGACGGGATCGCCTGTCTCGGCATATGCGACAAGATCGTCCCGGGCCTGATGATCGGCGCATTGCGGTTCGGGCATTTGCCCGCGGTGTTCGTCCCCTCGGGCCCGATGCCTTCGGGGATTTCGAACAAGCAAAAGCAGGAAACCCGCCAGAGATACGCTGCGGGCGAGATTGGCCGCGACCAATTGCTCGAAAGCGAGCTCGGCTCCTACCATTCGCCGGGCACCTGCACCTTTTACGGGACCGCCAATTCCAATCAGATGATGATGGAGATGATGGGTCTCCATCTGCCCAGCGCGGCCTTTGTCCAACCGGGTACCAAGCTGCGTCAGGCATTGGATCGCGCAGCTGTGCATCGCCTGGCAGAGCTTGCCGGAACGACTGAGCGGACGCTGGCGCAGGTCGTAGACGAGAAAGCCATCGTCAACGCAACGATTGGTCTGTTGGCGACGGGCGGATCGACCAATCATGCGATCCACATCCCTGCCATGGCGCGCGCCGCTGGCATCGTGATCGACTGGACTGACCTGTCCGAACTGTCGAGCGTCGTACCGCTGCTCGCGCGGGTCTATCCCAATGGCTCCGGCGACGTGAACCATTTCCACCAGGCCGGCGGCATGGCCTATGTCATCCGCACCTTGCTCGACGAGGGCCTGGCCCATGGTGATATTCTAACAGTGGTTGAGGGTGGTCTCGAAGCCTATACCAGCGAGCCGGTGCTGGACGCCGAGGATGCGCTCGACTGGGCACCGCTGACCGCAAGTCGCGACACCGAAATGCTTCGCCCGGCGAGCGATCCGTTCCAGCCCGATGGCGGGATGAAACTGCTGACCGGCAATCTCGGCCGCGCCTGCTTCAAATCCTCGGCGGTGGCAAAGGAGCGTTGGACGGTCGAAGCGCCATGCCTTGTGTTCGAAGATCAGAAGGACGTGACGGCAGCGTTCAAGGCAGGCGAACTAGACCGCGATGTCGTGGTGGTCGTCCGGTTCCAGGGTCCACGCGCCAATGGCATGCCCGAATTGCACGCCCTCACCCCGGCACTGGCGGTGCTGCAAGAGCGCGGCTATCGCGTAGCACTCGTGACCGACGGGCGGATGTCCGGTGCGTCAGGGAAAGTGCCAGCGGCGATCCACATCACGCCCGAAGCGAAATGCGACGGTCCGCTGGCCAAGCTGCGCGATGGCGATGTGGTCAAGGTTTGCGCCGAGACCGGTGAGCTCTCAACCACAGCCGATCTCAGCGCTCGCGAACCCGCTCCTGATCCGGCCGACCAATGGGGTGTCGGGCGCGAGCTGTTCCGCATGCTCCAGAACCAGGCCGATGGGGCCGAGCAAGGCGCCTCAGCCATGCTCGCCAGCGCGGGGCTCTGAAATATGGCAGGGGGAACCGACATTGTCGCGGTCGATCTGGGCGGGACGCATGCTCGCTTTGCGATAGCGCATGTAGCCGACGATGGCGCGTTTGAACTGGGCGAGCCGACGACGCTGCGGTCCAAGGACCACGTCAGCTTTCAAACAGCGTGGGAGGAATATGCCCGCCTCTCTGGTGGAACCCTGCCTGAGAACGTCTCGCTGGCCATCGCGGGACCGATCACTGGCGAGGTCATCCGCTTTACCAACAACCCCTGGATCATCCGTCCGGCGCTGATCAATGAAAAGCTCGGCACTAGCCGCTACACCATCGTCAATGACTTCGAGGCGGTAGCCTATGCGATTGCCAAACTGCCTGAAGAGTATTTCATCCATCTGTCAGGCCCAGAGGAACCGATCGCTGCGACAGGCACGATCAGCGTAATCGGTCCGGGCACCGGCCTGGGTGTCGCGCATTTATGGCGCGGCGAAGACGGCTCGTTTCGAGTGCAAGCCACCGAAGGCGGGCATGTAGACTTTGCACCGGTCGATACGATCGACGACGCCGTGCTCGCTCGGCTGCGCCGCCTCCACACCAGAGTCTCCGCCGAGCGGATCGTCTCCGGCCCCGGGATTGTCGATATTTATCACACGCTCGCTGCGCTTGAGAAACGCGCGGTCGAGGAGCTCACCGACGTCGAGATTTGGACCCTCGGGACCAGCGGCGAAGACAGTTTGGCAAGCGCCGCGGTCGATCGGTTTTGCATGGCTCTGGGAAGCGTCGCAGGCGATATCGCTTTGGCTCAGGGCGGCTTTGGCGGCGTCGTGATCGCGGGCGGGCTCGGCTATCGGATCCGTGAAACACTCGCCGCTTCCGGCTTTGCCGGCCGGTTCCGCAACAAGGGTCGCTATCAACAATTGATGGCGAGCATCCCGGTCAAGATCGTCAGCCATCCACAACCGGGCCTGCTCGGCGCGGCCACCGCCTTTGCAAGGGAACATTTGTCATGAGCGATATCGAGAGCATTATGCGCGCCTCCCCGGTGATGGCAGTGATTGTGGTGGATGAGCTCGACCACGCCGTCCCTCTGGCCGAAGCATTGGTGGCGGGCGGCTTGCGCACACTCGAAGTAACCCTACGCACAGCTGCGGCACTGCCCGCAATTGCTGCGATGAAACAGGTCAAAGGCGCGATTGTTGGGGCCGGGACTGTCGTGGATCAGGAACAGCTTGAGGATGTGCTCGAAGCCGGAGCCGAATTCGTCGTGTCGCCGGGATTAACTGAGCCTCTCGCACGACAGGCGATCCGCCATCAGGTTCCATTCCTCCCTGGAGTAGCCAATGCTGGCGACATCATGCGCGGGCTCGACTTGGGCCTGCGCCATTTCAAGTTCTTCCCGGCGATGGCTGCCGGCGGGTTGCCAGCGCTCAAGGCTCTGGCCGGTCCATTCGGTAATATCCGCTTTTGCCCAACTGGCGGGGTGAGCGCCGACAACGCGGCGGAATGGCTCGCGCATGACTCAGTGCTTTGTGTTGGCGGCAGCTGGGTCGCTCCACGCGGCCCGATCGACCAAGCCGAAGTTGAAGCAATGGCACGCCAAGCCGCGGCCCTGGGGCGGAGCTAGACCCGATGCAGCATGTCGACGATCTGCTCGAGCGCCTGCAGGAACTGCATCAGCGAACCCAAGAAACCCCTTTGTTCAACCCAGTGTTTCAGCTGGGGCTCGATCTTTCCCGGCTTCTGGAAAGCAATGAGATCGACCTCGACGCTTTGGAGACCCTGGTCGAAGAGCTTGAAAGCGCCAGCCTGCAATCGCGCGCCAAGCGCTTGCGGCGTCTGGTTGAACCAGTCGACCCTGCTGCCAATGCCAATGCGCTGAAGGATCAGCTCGCCGCTGCCCAGGATTTCGACAGCTATCGCGCGCAATGGGAAAATCCATCGCTGCATGCGGTGTTCACCGCTCATCCGACCTTTTTGCTCACGCCAGCACAATCGGAAGCGGTGGCGCAGGCCGCCAGCCGCGACGGTGAGATTGGCCCGCAGATATCCAGCGGTACGGCTGAGCGGCCCGACATTACGCTCGAATACGAACACGGCAGAGCCCTGCGCGCGCTGGCGCATGCGCAAGACGCCCGCAGCGAGATTGTCCGCCAGCTGCTGGGTCACGCGGCAGAGGCCTGGCCCAGCAAGTGGTTCGATCTGCAGCCCACTCCGTTCCGGTTTGCGACTTGGGTCGGCTATGACATGGACGGGCGGACTGACATCAAGTGGCATACGTCGATCGGGTTCCGCCTGGCGGAAAAGGCCGAGCGGCTTGGCCGCTATGCGCATGAGCTAAAGGCGGTTGCGCCCGATCACGAATTGGTGACGACGCTCCGTTCAGCCCAGCGGCATGCACAATCAGCCGCGCGCGACTTTGGGTCGGACCTATCCTCGCCTGAAGCGCTTTCACTGGCCGCCAATCGTCTGACGGCGGATGATCCCGCCAAGCTGCTTTCGCTTAAACCATTGATTGAGCAATTGGAGAGCGAGGCCAAGGCCGCGGAAGATCGCGAGTTGGCGATCGGGCTCAAGACAGTTGCCGCCGCGATGCGCGCCGACGGTCTTGGCATGGGCCACATCCATTTCCGGGTGAACGCCAAGCAGCTGCACAATGCGATCCGCAGCCGGATCGAAGGTGGCAGCGCACTCGACCTGTCGAGCAAGAGCGCGATCTCCACACTGCGCAAGCTCCTGCGTGAGGTCCAGCCGCTCCGGTCAAACTTCGCCAGCCTGGCGATCGAAAGCTCGACCGCGATCCGGCAGTTCCTGGCGATGGCGCAGATCCTTGGACACGTTGATGCGGACACGCCGATCCGCATGCTGATCGCCGAATGCGAGCAGCCTTCGACCATCCTCGCAGCGCTCTATTTCGCGAAATTGTTCGGGATCGAAGACCGGGTCGACGTCTCGCCGCTGTTTGAGACTGAGAGCGCCCTGGAGCACGGCGGCCGTTTCCTCGATGCTCTATGCGCTGAACGTGAATACCAAGCCTATGCCCGCACACGCGGGCGGGTCTGCATCCAGACCGGTTTTTCGGATGCCGGACGGTTTGTCGGTCAAATCCCCGCCAGCCTCGCAATCGAGCGGCTTCAGGGTCGCTTGGCCGGAGCGATGGCCAAGCACGGGTTGACCGATGTCTCGGCGCTGATCTTCAACACCCATGGCGAGAGCATGGGCCGCGGCGCGCATCCTGGCGGGTTTGACGATCGACTGGCCTGGCCGCTTAGCCCGTGGGCGCGCAATCGATTCGACAGCGAAGGGATCGTGCTCGAGCCTGAAGTTAGCTTTCAAGGCGGCGATGGCTATCTGTTTTTCGCTACGCCCGAGTTGGCGCGCGGGACGCTCACCCGGATTGCGGCCCAGCCGCAATCGAACGCACAAGCTGCGGAAGACCCGCTCTACACACGGACCGATGTCAGCCTCGACTTCTATCGCGCGATCCGTGCGCACCAGCGCCAGCATTTGCGCAGCGCGACCTACTCGCGTGCTGTGACCGCGTTCGGACTGGGCCTGCTCAATTCGACCGGCAGCCGCGTCTCTCGACGGCAGTCAGACATCTCAGCTGATCGCGACATGTCGCTGCGGCAGATCCGCGCGATCCCGCACAATTCGATCCTTCAGCAATTGGGCTATCCGGTGAATGTCATCAGCGGGATCGGCACCGCGGCAGACGGCAATTACGAAGAAGTCGCTGCCCTGCTCAGCGAAAGCGATCGCGGGCGTCAGCTGATCCGACTTGCGCGCGCTTCCAACGCGCTGGCGAGCATCAAGACGGTCGCAGCGCATGGTGAGCTGTTCAACTCTGCCTATTGGGCCAGTCGCCCCTATCGTGGGACCGAAACCCACCTTTCGGCAGCCTGCGAGACCTTGGCAGAATATCTCACCAAGGATGACCGCACCGGGGTGTTCAGGCGTCTCGCCTCGCGACTGCGGGTCGACGCGCTCAAACTCTATCGCTTGCTTGATTTGATCCCCGATGAGGCTCCCCCGCCGGAGCGGGAAGAGACCCGCCGGTTTATCGGAGCGGCCCAGGCACTACGCCTTACCCTGATGCAGCATATCTTCCTCAAAGCGGTCTCGGTCCCGGTCTTTAGCCGCGCTAACGACATCAGCCGTGAAGACGTGCTTGAAATGGTGTTCAGCCTGCGGGTCGACGACGCTTTGGCGCAAATGCGGCGAGCGTTCCCGACCCATTTCCCGGAGACGTCGGATTTCGCGATCAATGCGCCGGCCGACTATCCCGAAAAGGGCAGCCTCGGGTATGCCGAGATCGGCCGTGATCTGATCGATCCGATTGAGCGCGCTTACAAATTGATGCTGCGATTGTCAGTGACCATTGCCAACCAATTCGGGGCGCATGGATAGCAGCCAGGCTGGCGTTCGGACCGCGCCGTGACGTGAGCTGGTATGGTTAGCGCTCTCTTACAGCGGTTAACCAAAAAGAAGGCCCCGTCCCTCAGTGAGACGGAGTCCTGTTAGTCACTGGTTGTTCAGATGGTTTTGCATCATACTACGCGCATGAATCGGCCGATCTTCCTGTTTCGTCATGCGGCGACGCTGGCGCTCGCCGCGCTTGCGGGCACCGCTTTGCCTGCCTACTCGCAATCCACCGCGACCACCGCCAATCAAATGGGCGATGCGGTCGAAGACACGATCGAACGGATTGATCCGACCACCGGCAAAGATTCTCTGGTCGTCGATCCCAGCCTTCCCAGCCCTTATGGCATCACGGTCGAGCCAATGGCGCTTGAACCGTTTGAGCCGGGTCTGCCCCCACTGATCGACCAACCTGCGGCAGAAGACGACGTCGCCACTTTGGGCTCTGCTCCGGCCGTTGATCCACTCTATGGCCGCCGCGCTTCGAGGCAGATTGCTGATCCCGTGGTCCAGGCCGTGCCAAGCCGCATTCCCGAGCCAACGCCCACCCGGCGTATCGTGACGCAGGAAATGCCGATCGACTCAGATCTGGTACAGCCCTCCACGCAATTGCCGCCCCCGCCGGTGGTGGTCCGCGACGCGCCGACGGTATCGGCTCCCGTGGTGCAGTCGCTGCCGGCGCCTTCACAGGCTCCAGCCCAGCAGGCTATCCCAGTCAACGACGATCCCTTCGTCATCAAGAGCATCCTGCCGATCGAGGGCACCATTCGTTATGGCGACTGGTTCTGGGATGAAAGCCGCGCGCCGGCCTCCGGCAAGCTGGTCATCACGGTCGATCTTGATGCGCGGGTCATCAGCGTTTTCCGCGATGGGCATGAGATCGGGACCGCTGTCGCCCTGCTCGGAACGCAAAAGCACCCGACCCCGCTCGGAACCTTCCCGATCCTGACCAAGGAAAAGGACAACATCTCCGAGAAATACAACAACGCACCGATGCCCTGGACCCTGCGACTGACATGGGACGGTATCGCGATCCATGGCTCGCCCGTGATCAACGGCTATGCCAGCCATGGGTGTGTCGGCGTACCCGATCCCTTTGCGGAGCGTCTGTTTGAGATTGCCAAGCGCGGCGACAAAGTCGTGATCACGCGCGGCAGGATCGTCGGAATGGGCGCCAAGCTGCTCTAAGCCAGCGTTCAATGCGGAGCGCGTGGGGGTTCCGGAACGAAGCTCCAAACGCGCATGGTCACGCCAGCGCGCGCGATAGTCTCAGTTCCCGGAACAATTAGCACACCGCCGAGCGAAGCGTTTTGCTCTTGCCAAAGACGATCAAACGCGCGTCCGGCCTCCCCGCGAGTGACAGCGCCGCCCAGCTCCTTGATGATCCGGACGATCGTCTCAATCGCAATCGCTCGCGGCACATTGGCATAATAGCGGTAAGCTGCGCCGCTATCCTCCTTGTGGACCATCTCTTCCCAATCGATTTGAGCATACCACTCGATCGCTCGCCAGGCATCGGCCAGATGACCCGCGCTTGAGGACAGCGCGACGGGATCAAGCCAATCATTCTCAGCCAAGTGATTGCGAACCCGAACCCGCTCAAATCTCTCATCGCGATTGGAAGGATCTTGCACTGCGGTGATACCGCCAGCGGCAACCACCTCTTCGAGCTCGACCTTAGTCCAGCTCAACAAGGGGCGCAGCAAAGGCATTTCGCTGTTAGGCACATGAGTAGATGCACGCACACCAGCGAGCCCAGCCAGGCCGCTTCCGCGCGCCAAGCGCATCAGGAGAGTTTCCGCCTGATCGTCAGCGTGATGGGCGGTTGCGACGGCGCCAAGCCCCACCTCGTCGGCCCATTTGGCCAGAGCTGCATAGCGCGCCTCACGCGCCCGCGCTTGCAGATTGCCGGGTTGAACCTCGACTGTAAGCGCTCGGAACGGTGCCCCCAGATCCGCGCAGATTTGCTCCACAATAGCGACCTCTTCGCTCGCTTCGGCACGCAGGCCGTGGTTGACGCTGGCGACGGAGATCAGGTCGGGCGCTGCGGCATGAGCCAGCAACAGCAAGGCTAGGCTATCGGGACCGCCCGATACTGCGAGCCCCAAAGGTCCGGTGCGTTCCTCGACCGGCCACAACCGATCCAGCTCTGCAGCGAAGCGGGCCGTCAGTTCAGGATCAAGTGCCGTATCAATCAGCGCCTCCGACCGGCAGCAATGGCCGTATCAGCCGTTGCAAGTCACTTTCTGCCGGTTGGACTCATACTGATCTGCCAAGCGGCCGGTTGCAACCGCTGGATAGGTATCGGCGAATTCTGACAGGGCGATGCAAGCCCGGCTGACATCGTCCAGAGCGATCATCGATTCCGCCAGGTACAATAGGCTGTCAGGTGCGCGGGCTGCCTGACGATCGGTGCGATAATTGGTCAGGAACCACCGCGCGGCCTGCTCTGGCAGACCATCGTCAAGATAGGCGCGGCCCAGTAGGTTTCGGCCATAGGTCGTCCGCCAGTGCGACGGATAATCTTCGACAAAGCTCGACAATTGTTGGCGCGCTTCGGGATAGAAACCGGCGTTCCACAAGCGGAAGCCATAGGAATACTCATCATCGGCAGGATCATCGGTTTGCGGCTTGGTGATGGCCTGCACTGCCTCCAACCGTTCCGCTGTTGGTCCGGCCACTGTCGGCGTGGTGTCGGTCTCTTGCTCTCCAGCTTGAGCATTCATCATCGCGTCGAGATTGTCGGTGTTTGCTCCACCCAGCTCGACCGCCTCAGGGCCGCCGCTCTCCTCGGACTGAGTTGGGCCCTGCGTCTGCGGCAGTGCTTCCAGCGCAGCCAAACGCACCTCCATCTGATTGAGCGCGTTGGTGTTCTCCTCGCTTAACGCCGTGATCCGCTGCATCTGCAGCTCAAGTGCGTCGAGCCGCGCGAGGATGTCAGTCACTGCGGTGGTCGAAGGCACACCGCTGGTGGTCACCACCCGCTCACCAGGCGAAACCTGCGGTTCAAAGAAACGCCCGTCGCCACCCGGGAAAACCGTCCGTTGCAGCGCGCGGATCTCTGACTCGATCTTGCGCAGACGCGCCTCGGCATTGCCATCTTGAGCCAGACTTGGGACCGGGCTGGTCACCATAACAGCGCCCGCAAGGCCGATCGAAACCAGTTTGAGAGTCGTTTTTGCCATCACTCCGCGCATATCTCCGGGCTCCCTATTCTGGCGCTGTTCTAGAAAGGCGAGGGTCGGATAGTCTTGCTTCCGCCTCGATCATTTCCATCCGTGCACGACAGCGCATGAACACAAGCCGAATCTGTGCAGCGCGTCAGCGCTCAAGTCGAGGGTCAGGGGGTCGGAAATCCGTGGGAAACCGAGCAATTCCGAAGCGACGTTAGGTGCCAGACGCCTCGGATGGGGTCGCGGCCCGCGCCAGCAAAGCCTCGGCCGAAACCACCGCGTCGCCGAGTGTAATCGGCTCTTCCGCTAGCTTCGGAACGTTGCGGCCCCCAATTGTGATTTCAAAAGCATCTGGGCGCCCGGTGTTGATACGGGGTTCCTCCGCGTCTCCAGGGATCTGGAATTGCTCTCCGCGAGCCATCTGTTTTTCGAACAGCCGCTCTCCACCTACGTCATAGAACCGCGCCCAAACCCCATCCTCCAGAGCCGTGAAGACGACAGCTCCTGCCGGATCAATCTGACCGGCAGAGGCTTCAGCCTGAGCTGTAGCGGTCTCAAGCTCTGGCTCGACCTCAGCCTGGTCGAGCCCTTCAAGCAGGGATGCCGGGCCCGTGCCAGCCGAATAATAGGTCGCATAGAAAGCCATCAGGCCAGCGACCAGCAAGAGAGCGCCAATCGCGCCAAACCATGCCAGACCGGACGACGCCAGTTTTGCGGAATCGCCTGGTTCCATTGCCCCACTCATCACAGCGGGGTTGTGCCCTCCCTCACCCAATTCATCTCGAACCAGGGCGATGATCTCTTCCTCATCCAGACCAACCAAACGCGCGTAAGTCCGTGAGAACCCTATTGCATAGGTCCGGGCGGGCAATGACGCGAAGTCGCCGGCCTCGATCGCTTCCAAATGCCGGATGGGAATGCGCGTCTCACCCGCAACAGTGGCGAGCGTCATGCTCTGTTCTTCACGGGCCTGGCGCAATTGATCGCCAGCCGTTTGAAGGGCCAGTTCTTGCTGATCGACTGTATCTTCGTCTGTCATGCATGCGATCCGTCGGTAGGACACCGGTTGTCGAGGCTGCTGACGTCCCCGTTTGTTGTTTGCGCTAACAGTCCATTTGAGAGGCTCGCTGTCAAGCAATCAATTGCGGAGCGCCCATCCCGCGCGGTGAATGGAAGCGCTTGGAGAGGCTGTGCAAATTGGCGGCATTGGTCAATTGGCCTAAGACTATCGATCAATCGACATCAATTTTGCGTTCTGCCGCCCAAGCTGACAGCTCCGCCCGCACATTGGCCGAAGGATCGGCGAGCCAGCCATTTACCGCCTCGCTCAGCTCGGCAAGATCAACTTTGCGAACCAATTCCTTGATCGGGCCGACCGCTGCGGGTGTGATCGACAAGCGGCGGAACCCGATCCCCAGCAGCGCCAGGGCCTCCAAGCGTCGCCCACCCATCTCGCCGCAGACCCCAAGATCCACGCCGGATCCATTCGTCGCCAAGCAAACGCGTCTGAGGAACCTCAGAATCGAAGGGCTTAGCCAGTCATAGCGCTGCGCCAGTTTGGGGTTGGCTCGGTCCGCTGCGAACAGGAACTGTGTGAGATCATTCGTGCCAACCGACAGGAAGCTGAGCTTGGGCATCAAAATGTCGAGCACTTCCGCCAAAGCCGGCACTTCCAACATAGCGCCAAAATTGATCGCTTCGGGCATCGGCCGCTTCTTGCCGTGAAGGAATGCGAGCTGCTCGTCGAAGACACTCTTGGCCGCTTCGAACTCCCACGGCTCCGACACCATCGGGAACATCACATTGAGCACGCGCCCGGCGGAGGCTTCCAGCAAAGACCGCGCTTGGGCTTTGAGCAAGCCCTCGCGCTCCAACGCCAAGCGCAAGGCGCGCCACCCCATCGCGGGGTTTTCGTCATTGGCCGCTTCTTCAGAAGCCAGATAGGGAACTGCCTTGTCGCCGCCGATATCGACCGTGCGGAAGATCACCGGCTTGTCACCCGCGGCCTCGAGCACGTCGCGGTAGAGCCGCGTCTGCCGCTCACGCTGTGGTAAGGTTGCCGACACCAGGAACTGGAACTCGGTCCGGAACAAGCCAACGCCGTCAGCACCGGTCATTGCCAATGCGCTCATATCGTCGCGCAGGCCGGCATTCATCATCACCTGAATCCTGGTGCCGCAACGCGTGAAGGGCTCCACATCGCGGAGTTCGGCATAGGCGGCCTGGCGCTCACGGCTCTTGGCGAAACGCGCATCAAATGCCTCGGCAATCTGCGCGCTGGGCCGGATCGTTGCCTGGCCATTATCAGCGTCGAGCAGAATCTCGTCGCCATCGCGCACAAGCCCGCGAATACCTTGAGCTCGGCCGAGAACGGGAACCCCCATGGCGCGAGCGACGATCACGACATGGGCCGTGAGCGAGCCCTCCTCCAGGATCACACCTTTGAGGCGCCGACGGTCGTATTCCAAAAGTTCGGCCGGACCGAGATTGCGCGCGATCAGGATTGTGTCCCGCCTCAGCCCCTGACTCGCCGCCGTCCCCAATTGCCCGGAAACAATCCGAAGCAAACGGTTCGCCAGATCCTCCAGATCGTGCATCCGATCGGCCAACAGCGGATCATCGATCTCTCGCATCCGCATCCGGGTGCGTTGCTGAACCCGCTCAATCGCGGCCTCTGCCGTCAGTCCTGAGTCAATCGCCTCGTTGATCCGGCGGGACCAGCCTTCGTCATAGGCAAACATCTTGTAGGTCGCGAGGACCTCCTCATGCTCGCCGCCAACGCCAAATTCCGCTTGATTAGAGAGATTGTCGATCTGCTCACGCATCTTGTCGAAGGCGCGGTAGACCCGTTGACGCTCAGCCTCGATGTCATCCGCCATCACCTGGGTGATCTGCACTCGAGGTTGGTGATAGACAGCCTGTCCAAGCGCCAGGCCTTTGACCAAAGTCAGCCCCGCGACCTTCTGAGTCCCGGTCTGTCCCCCATTCAGGCCAAGCGCCTCTTCCTCATCGACCAATTCAGCGTTTGCGATCAGCTCGGACAAAACCATCGCCGTGGTCTGCAAAGCTTCGATCTCGATGTCTTCGTAGCGCCGCGGATCGACATGCTGGACGCACAACACGCCGACGGCGCGTTCGCGATAGACAATCGGAACACCGGCGAATGAGTGGAACTTCTCTTCGCCGGTTTCAGGCCGATATTGGAAGTCTGGATGGGCTTTGGCTTCGGCCAGGTTGAGGGTTTCGACATTGTCGGCAATGGTGCCTGTCAGACCCTCCCCAATAGCCATCCGAGTGACGTGAACAGCCGCCTTGTTGAGCCCGCGGGTCGCAAACAGCTCAAGCATGCCCTCGCGCAGCAGGTAAATCGAGCAGACCTCGCTATCGAGACTCTCGCCGATCGTATCGACAACCTGATCGAGCTTCCCCTGCGCATGCAGGCGCGAAGCCATGACTTCATGCAGGCGGGTCAGGATTTGACGAGCGGAAGCGGCGGCAGACATATTCTACCCGGTTAGAGAAGCTGGAACACAAAAGCAAAAAGGCAGCGCTCAAAAAAGCGCGACTGTCTGCTTACCTTTGTGTTGTTATTGGCGAGAAATCTCTTCTTTCAATCGCAGTTTTTGCTTCTTTAGCGATTGGACTGTTGCAGCATCAGGAACAGGGCGCGCCATCTCAATACGAAGCTGAGCTTCTAAACCAGCGTGTTTGCTTTCCAAGGCGCTGATGTGAGTGGAGCTGGAAGTTGAGCCTGCGGTCGATGCCATAAGTCGGTCTCCTATAACGTGGGGGTATGCCCCCGGGAAGGCGACTCGACCTGGCGCGGGCGAGCCGCAGATTCATATAAAATCACAACAAAGCTAACTTGCAAAGTCCTGCGATTGAATGAATCGATGTTTGCATAGGAAGTCGCGATGAAACGCGCTAAAGACTGAGTGACCGGACGTCCGCGCCGATCATGAGCCAAGGGATCACCGCACGTATGAACGAGCAAGAGCTTCGCAAGCGATTGGAGCTGCTCAAAACCGAACACCGCGATCTAGACGCTGCGATTGCGGCGCTGACCGATGCTGCTCAACAATCCGGCTTTGCTGATCAACTGCAAATCGCTCGTCTAAAGAAGCGCAAATTGCGGCTCAAGGACCAGATTGCCGTGATCGAAGACACCTTGCTGCCGGACATTATCGCCTAACAGGCTGCATTGCGATTTAGATCGGCGCTCTTCTGTACCACGCTGGGACGTTGCGACAGTTTGGCAGGGAAAAACCCATCATGTAACTTTCGTTTCATCGATTGGGGGCGTAGCGCCGTGGCCAACTTATGGTTCGAGCCAACAATCTGTCACGCCCAATAATCGAGGCACTCTACACCGAAGCCCTTGTCCTTGCGGATGAGGTACGGTCGGTTTTCGCCCTCGGCACCAAGGAGCCGGAACTGGGCGAAAGCTCCAGCGTGCGATTGGCGCTTTCGACCGAAGGGCTCAAGACAACCACGAGAATGATGCACGTGCTTGCCTGGTTGCTCAACCAACGCGCGTACTTCTCGGGCGAGCTCACTGAAAATCAGGTCCGCCTCCACGGCGATCTGCCTGATGATCGACCGTCAGACCCGCGCCAATTGGCTTTGCTTGAGCCAGAAACCTGCGCCCTGATTGATGAGACCGAGCGCATGCATGAGCGCATTGCACGATTGGATCGTGCCTGGCGCGAAGGGTTTGAGGTCGTCTCGCCGGCTCGGGCTTTTCAGGATAGAATTGGACGCGAGTTCGCCAAGCTCGACAGAATTGGCAAGAACGTCCGCGATCTGCGCTAGCGCGCCGCGCTAAGCCGCATCCAACGCCTTGCGCCAGCGCGACAAGCGCTCTTCGCGAACCGCTTCATCCATATCGGGCTCGAACCGATGCAGCTTGCCCTGCATCGCATCGGCTGCTTGCCTAACATCCTTATAGAGACCCGCGCCTGCCGCAGCCAGAATGGCCGCGCCCAAAGCAGTTGTTTCGACAAAATCTGGGCGCTCAACTGGAATGTTGAGCATATTCGCAAGATCCTGCGCCATCCAATTGTTGGCTGACATTCCGCCATCGATCCTCAAGCTTTCCCAAGCGGTGCCATCGGCAGCAAACGCCTCGGCCAAATCATAGGTCTGATGCGCCATGGCTTCGAGCGCAGCCCGCGCCAGCTCTGCCTTTCCGCTGGCGAAACTGAGGCCCGAGATCACGCCGCGGGCATCGGCCCGCCAATGCGGAGCGCCCAGGCCGGCAAGCGCCGGGACAATTGTCACCCCGCCGGTGTCCGGTATGGAGCGAGCGAGCTCTTCGGTCTGGCTAGCGACGTCGACAATCCCCAGCGAGTCGCGCAACCATTGCACCAGGCTGCCAGCGACAAACACCGACCCTTCAATCGCATAAGTCCGCTGTCCGCCGATCTGCATCAGAACCGTGCTGAGCAACCTATTGGTCGAAACTGGAATACCATCACCCTGATTGGTCAGGACGAATGCGCCGGTCCCATAGGTTGATTTGGTTTGGCCGGGAGCAAGACAAGCTTGGCCAATCGTGGCCGACTGCTGGTCGCCCGCCAGACCGGCAATCGGGATAGCGCGACCAAAAAGCTCAGTCGCAGTGACGCCCAATTCGCCCGACATGTCGATTACCGAAGGGAGAGCCGCATGCGGCACGCCGAACAGATCGCAAAGGCCCTCATCGAACCCCGTACCCGCCAGCTCCAGCAGCAAGGTTCGACTGGCATTGCTGGCATCGGACACATGGTCGCCGCCAGTCAGCTTGTAGACCAGCCAGCTCTCGATCGTGCCAAGGGCCAGCGTTCCCGCCTCGGCTGCGGCCTTCACCTCCGGCACATTGTCGAGCATCCAGCGCATCTTGGTTCCGGAGAAATAGGGATCGAGCAGCAGGCCGGTGCGGCGCTGCACATCCTCTTCGTGTCCTCCAGCGCGCAATTGGGCGCAGAAATCAGAAGTCCGACGATCCTGCCAAACGATCGCCCGGGTCAGTGGCTCACCGGTGTTCTTGTCCCACGCAACCACAGTCTCGCGTTGATTGGTAATTCCAAGCGCCGCGATTGATGCCGCCCCGCCAGCCTTGGGTATGACCTCGAGCGCGCAGGCGAGAGTTTTCTCCCAAATCTCCTGCGCGTCATGCTCTACCCAGCCAGCTTTTGGATAGTGCTGCGTGAGCTCTTGCTGCGCGCTGGCGGTCAGCACGCCATCGCTCGCAAACAGCATTGCGCGGGTGGACGTGGTTCCTTCATCGAGAACGAGAATATAGTCGGCCATCAGTGATCCTCTCCAGTTCCGCGTGACATGTGCACGGTATCATCGCATATGCAAGCGATGGCTGGCATTCCTCCCAAACCTTGGCCCACGGGCCAGGCTGAACTCGTCGAACCCTTGGTCAGGCGCGTGCTCGCGCCCAACCCTTCACCTTACACCTACACCGGCACCCAGACCTATGTGGTCGGTGCAGAGTCGGACGTGGCGGTGATCGACCCCGGCCCCAACGAGCCAGCGCATATCGAAGCGATCATGGCGGCGATTGGTGATGCCAAAGTGGTTGCGATCATGTGCACTCACACCCACCGCGATCATTCGCCAGCAGCAGCCCCGCTCGCGGAGCTGACGGGCGCACCGGTTGTCGGCTGTGCGCCGCTGGTCCTAAAAAGCGATTTGCCGCGCGCCGACGAGGCTTTTGATACGACTTATGAGCCTGATCGTGTGCTCGAAGATGGCGAGCAGATGCGGGGCGAAGGCTGGACGCTAACTGCCGTTGCCACCCCAGGCCATACATCCAACCACCTTTGTTTCGCGCTCGAAGAAAGCGGCGCGCTGTTCACCGGCGATCATGTCATGGGCTGGTCCACCAGCGTCGTGATCCCACCCGATGGCGACATGGGAGATTACTTGGCCAGCCTCGAAAAGCTGATGCAGCGCGGGGACACTGTTTACCATTCCGCCCACGGCGAAGCGATTACCAAGCCACAGCAATTGGTCCGCGGCATGATCGGCCATCGCCGCCAGCGCGAGAACCAGATTATCCGCTTACTGGGCGAAGGTGCCCGTCCTGTCTCTGCCTTCATTCCAGACATGTACAAGGGCTTGGATGAACGGCTGATCCCAGCCGCCGAGATGAGCGTGACTGCGCATTTGATCGATCTCGAAAAGCGCGGTCTTGCGGCCAAAGATGGTGAGACATGGCGGACGATCTGAAGCCCGCTGAAAGCCTCGATCAGGCGCAAGTCGAGGCAGAATTTCTGCCGCCTGTCACGAGCAATGCCGCACACGACGGCGGCTCGCTATCATCCAAGGGCGAGCGCCTGTTATGGCTGCTCGTCGCGGTTCTGGTAGTGGCCAGTGCCTGGCTCGGCTGGCGCGCCTTCTATTATCAGGAGGAAGGCGATCCGGTCGCCAGCGCCATGCTGGCGTTTGAAAAGCAGAACTCCCTGATCGTGTTCTCATCTCGGTTTGAAGTGGTAGCGGAAAGCATCGACACGCGCGGGATCCTCAATCTCGATTTGCTCGAATCGCGCCAGGCCGCGATCATTCCCGCCAGCGTCGAATATCGGCTCGATCTGTCTCAGATGACCTCTGACAAATTTCGCTGGGACGCGGCGAGCGAGACCCTTGAGGTCACATTGCCGCAACTGCAGATCTCGCGCCCCAATCTCGACGAGGCGCAGGCACGAATTTTCACTGAAGGCGTGTGGGTCACGCGCGAGGCTGCGCGCGATCTCGCGGCCAAGAATTCGGTCCAGGCAGAACGCAAAGCGCAGACCTTTGCCAAAAACCCCGAAGTGCTTGGTCTTGCGAGAGTGGCGGCAAAAGACGCCATCGAGCAAAATCTGGCCGTGCCGTTGCAAGTCGCAGGCTATGAGAACGCTCGGATCAGTGTGACCTTCGCCGACGAGTGAGTCTGTTAAGCGTCGAGGTGCAATCCCGCCTCTTGACCAGTCCAGAAGGCGCCGCGCTGGTCGGCCTTGGGACACGGGCGTCAACTCAACTTGACGGGCAGGAATATCTAACAGATATTACATATGTCTCGGTTTCATGGAGTCGCGAGTCTCTGTGAGATTTTAACGACTTGGTTCGAACAGCGATTGGACAAGCTTGAACCAATTCTGCGCCGCAATTGCCTGCGGAGAGCGGTTTTTGACACGGACCACTGGCTTGGATCGGGCTGGGAAGGTTCGGACGACCGCGAAGACCTCAAGGCTTCAGGGCGCCCGAGATTTGGGATCCGCGGACGGTGGTTTCCGCAGCCTGTTGAGGGATCAGAAGCCAGTAGGGCTCTCTCAATGACTGTGTGTTCCTCCGCTCCAGCGAGGGAGGACGGCGATGGCCATGGGATTTGACGATGACGGTGGAGCCACCGGCGCCAGTATCGGCTGCCTCACCTATCAAAGCCGTGCGGCCAGCCCGCCGTCGAATTCCGAATTGGACACGCTCGTCGCCAAGGCCAGGGTGAGAAACCACAGCGTCGGCGTGACCGGTATGCTGCTGTATGAGCGCGGTCGGTTTCTGCAAACGCTGGAAGGTCCGACCGAGGGATTGGATGCGATCTGGGGTTCCATCCGCCAGGACGATCGCCATGCCGATATCGAGATTCTGACCAAGCATCTGGTCGCGGCGCGGCTGTTCTCGGACTGGGATTTGCTGCTTTACAGAAAGCTTGAGCAAACCCCGAAGTCGCTGCTTGAGAAGCTGCGGCGCAAGCATCCCCTTGCTCAGTACCTCAAACAGACTGTCGAATGGGCGGTTGATGCACGCGAGCAGGATATGGTCGATCTGTTTGAGCGGCTTGGAGTGCGAGGTTGGACCGGTAGCGATATCGCCAAGCATCTGATTGAGCCCGCCGCCCGCGCTTTGGGTGATGCCTGGCTGGCCGACGATTGCAGCGAGTTCGATATGACTTTGGCGTTGAGTATGCTGCAAACCTCAAGCCATGCGCTGCGGTTTGACAGAGACACTGAGCAGCAGTGCTTTGCCAACCGCAGTATTATCCTCGCACCGGCTCCGGGCGAGACCCACAATCTCGGTCCATCAATGCTGGCTGATCAGTTTGCCGACGCTGGCTGGGCGGTGGAGATTGCCTTCCCTGCCAACGCTGATGAGCTAGCAAGGCAGGTTGGCGAGCAGCAGCCTGATGTGATTGATCTCTCGCTGTCGGATGCGCTGACGAGGCAAGATAAGGTCAAGCACCTGCGCGAAACGATCAAGCAATGCCGCCGGGCAATGTCGGACAAGCCGCTGGTTGTTTCGGTCGGTGGTCGGCTGTTCGCGGAATCGTTGGTTACCGCCGAACATGTCGGTGCCGACCATGCCCGGACATCAGTTCAAGGCGCCGAACGGAGTCTCGCAGCGCTTGTCCAGCGTCCCGGTTCGGCCCCCTTGTTTGAGCAATCCTAGTCTTTCGATAGAGACCCTCTCCCTCGCCGATTTGGCCTTGCCTTTACACACCAGGCGCTGGGCTGCACATTCACAGCTCTGTTTTGGGGGAGACAGAAGCATGGCAAGTTTGGCTGATACGCCGCCGGATCGCGCATCAGGCGGCGAAAGCACGCGCTTTTTTTTCATCATGGCCTGCGCGATGTGCCTTTCAATTGTCGGAGGCTTCACCCTCCAACTGGGCGTTGGTCGATCGAGCTTTGACGCTCCTTGGCCCTACCATGTCCATGGGATCATTTTCATGGGTTGGGTTGGGCTCTACATGGCCCAGCACTTCACGATCCATACCGGCAATCGCGCCTTGCATGCCCGCCTTGGTGTCTTGGCGTACCTATTCGTCCCGGCCATGCTGGTCGCGGGCACCTACATTGCGATTGTCGTCGCTCAACGGAATGGCGGGCCGTTCTTCTTTCATATGAGCGAATTCCTGTGGAGCAACATCATGGTGCTGTGGTGCTCCGGTGGCCTCATCTTCGCCGCGCTGCAGGCACGGCGTTACACCGGCACGCACCGTCGGCTGATGCTGTGCGCCATGGCGATCCTGACCGGGCCCGGGCTCGGCAGATTGCTGCCTGCGCCCTTGTTCATTCCCAACGCCTGGGTGATCATCACGCTTACGACAATGATCTGGCCGGTGATCGGGATGATCGTCGACTGGCGCACCCGTGGCAGTGTGCACCCAGCCTATTGGTGGGGCCTCGGCGCCTATGTTCTGACCTTCATTGCCGGCGGAGTTATCGGTTACAGCGAGTTCGGCCTATCCGTGACCGAATGGGTGGTCGAAGGGACTCCTGGCGCGGAGCGTCCGATGGAGCCTTTCTTGCCACCCGGTTTTAGCATGTAGGCTACAGCGAGCGCGCCGTTCGCCCATCAGAGCGACGATAGGCTTCCTGCGAGTATCCAGATCATTGCGAACCCGACCGAAGCGCCAATCAACAGGATCGCTGCTCCCAACAGGCACAGGAGAACCGGAGAAACGTCTTCCTTTGCATTGTGGGGTGCGAAGATTGCGTAGGCGACCACCCCCGTGAGCAAGAATGGGAGAATCAACAGCGACCTCGCGTAGCGAAGCACAATTCGCAAGCGGCTCGGCATCGCGTGACGCTAAGCCAACTCACCCTTGGCAAAGCTTTCGGCGAGCTGGAACTTCTGGATCTTGCCCGAACCGGTGAGCGGGAATTCCTGCATCCAGACCCAGTGAGCCGGGGTCTTTTGCGGGGACAACCGCTCGCGTACGAAGGCCTTCAGATCATCATCAGACGGGCGCTCCGCTCCCTCAGCCAAGCGCATGAAACACGCGACAATCTCACCCCATTTCTCGTCCGGCACCCCAGCGACCGCCACCTCGGCAATCGCCGGATGTTCCAGCATGGCGGCTTCGATCTCTGCCGGGAACAGGTTCTCACCGCCGCGGATGATCATCTCTTTCACGCGCCCGGTGATCTTGACATAGCCGCGCGCGCTGATGCTGCCGAGGTCGCCCGTGTGGAGCCAGCCATCTTGGTCGATCGTTTCGGCAGTGGCTTCGGGGTTGTCGTTGTAACCGACCATCATGTTGAAGCCGCGCATGCAGATCTCACCCTGTTCATCAATCGCACACACGCTGTTGTCCTGCGGATTGCGGATCGACACTTCCATATGCGAGCACGGCTGGCCGATAGTCTCCATCAGCTCTTCACCGGTATCAGTCGGCCAGGCAGCGGTGATCGCTGGCGAGGTTTCGGTCTGGCCGTAAACGATCAGGATCGGCACGCCGAAGATCGCTTGCGCCGCGCGGTTGAGCTCGGGCGGGACCATGGCACCGCCGCTGAGGACAGTCTGCACACTTGAGACGTCGGTGCCGGTCGCCTTGGCCGCCTCGATGATGGCGAAGATCATTGTCGCAACGCCGCCCAGCACTTCGGGTTGCTCGCGCTCGATCGCCTTGGCCACCGCCACCGGGTCGAACACCGATACCAGCAACAGGCTGCCGCCTTGCGAGAAGGTGCCGAGGACATTCACGGCGCTGCCAGCGGTGTGGAACAGCGGGAATGGACACATCACCTTCTTGCCAGCGGTGATCTCCCACCGCGCGAACACATCCTTGTTCGATTGAACCAGACCATGCTGGTGGAGCAAAACGCCCTTCGGAAAACCTGTCGTGCCTGATGTGTATTGGATCATCACGATGTCGCGTGGCTCGCTGTCCCGCAGCTCACCATCGTTCTCACCTGCGAACAGCTCTCCATGATCGGTGATGTCGATCACATGGTCATGCGCCGGGAGGCCAGCTGCCGCCTCGTCGACAATGGGACGCAAGGCGCTTCCCCGGACATTGGGCTGGTAATACACCGCGCCGGAACCTGATTGTTCGAGGACATAGCGAACCTCACGCGGGATGAAGCTGGGATTGACCGTTACGATCGTTAGCCCGGCCATGGCCGCACCCAGCTGGGTCAGCACCCATTCGGGGCAATTGCCGCCCATGATCGCGATCCGCGTACCCACAGGGTGACGCGAAGCGAGCGCCCGACCGGCGCGTTCCGAATCTGCCAACAGCTCAGCATAAGTCCATTCGCGACCCGCGCTGCCGTCAGCCACCAATTCGCGCAAAGCCAAGGCATCAGGCCGCACCTTGGCTTGCTCACGCAATACGGCCGCAATCGTGCGTTCTTCGTATTCGGTGTCCGCTTGGGCCGGGCAGTAGGCTTCTTTCAGGTCCAACTCATACATGCTTGTCTCTCCCTTGCCGCTATCCTAGCCAAATCGCTCGCAAATCGCACGAAAAACCCTATATCCACCGCACACCATGCCCCCGCCAATTCAGACCAAGGGATCCCAAGCATGAGCATTGAGACCAAAATCCCCTCTGGCGACGATCTGCTCGCCGAAATCGACCGGCTCCGTAAGGAGCGCAACGCTGTTATCCTGGCGCATTATTACCAGACGCCGGATATCCAGGACATTGCCGATTTCATCGGGGATTCGCTCCAGCTCTCGCAATTGGCGGCGGACACCGACGCCGATGTGATCGCCTTCTGCGGGGTCAAATTCATGGCCGACACGGCCAAGATCCTCTCACCCGAGAAGATCGTTGTCCTGCCCGATATGGACGCTGGCTGCTCGCTCGAAGATTCCTGCCCGCCGGAGAAGTTCAAGGCTTTCCGTGAGGCCCACCCCGATCACATCGCGCTGACTTACATCAATTGCTCGACCGAAGTGAAAGCGCTGTCAGACGTGATCGTCACCAGCTCGAGCGCGGAAACGATCCTGGAGCAGATCCCCAAGGATCAGAAGATCATCTTCGGGCCTGACCGCCACCTGGGCGGCTATCTCGCGCGCAAGTTCGACCGTGAAATGCTGCTGTGGCCCGGCGTGTGCATCGTGCACGAGGCGTTCAGCGAGACCGAGCTGCTCAAGCTCAAGGAGCAGCACCCCGATGCACCGATCGCTGCGCACCCGGAATGCCCGCCCACCATCATCGATCACGCCGATTATGTCGGCTCGACCAGCGGCATCCTGAAATATGCGCAGGAATTCACCGGCGACACTCTGATCGTCGCGACCGAGCCGCACATCATCCACCAGATGGAAAAGGCCCTGCCCGAAAAGAACTTCATCGGTGCGCCCGGTGCGGACGGCAATTGCGCGTGCAATATCTGCCCGTACATGGCGCTCAACACGATGGAGAAGCTTTATGTCGCCCTGCGCGATCTCGAGCCGCAAATCGTGATCGAGGAAGAGCTGCGGCTGAAGGCCAAAAGGAGCCTGGACCGGATGCTCGGCATGGCTGGCGGCACGGTCGGCATGGGCGACTTAGGCAAGGTGGCGTTCTCGGCGGATTGATGGAGACTTGCTTTGGCAAAAGAAGGCAAAAAGCTATCTGATCCGGAAGCATTTGATCGATTGCACAAGCAATTGGATGTCACGGTTCGCTGCATAACCCGCGAAGACAACCTGAGGCACCAACGGTTGAGCTGGGCGCTACAAGTCAATCTAGCCCTGCTCGCATCTCTTTTCCTTGTTTACGAAGGCATTTCCGACCGTGAACTTGCAGAAGCAGTCTTCTACGTCGGTTCTGTTATGGGCGCGGTGGTCTCAGGAATATCAGCGTATGCAATCCGATCGGCAAACAGACAATTCAGCTACCTCAAGAAGTTTATTGAAAGCAAATTTGAGGACTATGACAAAGCCAAGATAGACTCTGCACTTTTCGGCGAAACAGATTTTCCGAGGCCATTTGGCGACTATGATAGCAAGTCCTTTGGCTTCTTGGCCCCATCCGCATTTGCGATCCTTTTTGTGATCCTGTGGGCACTTCTTTTCTTGTTTACTCTGTTCGGAGCCATACCATTCAACCCGCTCCCCGGCTCGCCCTAGCCACTACCAGCGCTGAGCCCAGCAGCACCATCCCCAGCAGATCGAGCGGCGTGAGCACTTCGCCGAACACCGAATAGCCGATCACCGCCGCAACCGCCGGCTGGGTCAGCAATGCGAGCCCGATGATCAGCGGCGGGAAATGCCCTAGCGAATAGACCAGCAGGCCCTGCCCGATCAGCTGGCTGGACACGAACAGCACCAGGATCGGGGTCCAGTCGGTTGGCCACACCGGCTCACCCAGCGCCAGCGCCAAGGCCAACAGCGCCGGACAGGCGAAAAGGCTGACCCAGACCAACAGGCTCCATGAGCCAAACGCTCCCCGCGCGCCTTGCAGGGTCAGCAGATAGACCGCGTAGAGTACGCCTGCGGTGAGGCAGAACAGATCTCCGATGAAGGTCTCGGTCGAAATCTCGAGGCTGCGGCCAAGCAGGATCGCTGCGCCGCCGAGCGCACAGACAATCGCCAGCCACTCAAACCCCTTGGGCAGCATGCGCGCGACGATAAAGCCCCAGAACAGCAGGATGATCGATCCGGCATTGCCGAACAAAGTCGCATTGGAGAGCCGCGTCAGCTCGATCCCGACATGCCAACTCGCCAGATCACTGGCGAAGGCGAGCGCGCCAATCGCGACCAGCACCAGAGTCTTGCGCGGCATGCCCATGATCCGCTGGCCCGCCATTCGCGCGAACAGGATCACGAAGGGCAGCGCCAGAAACAGCCGCCAGAAGGCCGCGCTGACCGGGCCGGTGTCAGCCATCCGCACGAACAGGGGCCCGGTCGCCAGTGCAATATTGCCGCCTAGAAGCGCCGCAATCAGCAGCCAGGCATGCGGCTGTTTCAAGCCGCCGCCAGCGTTTTCTTCTCGGGCCTCAACATTTTCCATGCTTGCGCCCTAGCTTCGAAAAGGCCACTTGCCCAATCACAAACTGCAAAGGGAAATGCACAAATGCATGATGCTCTGTTCCAGCCGCTCAAGATGGGCGCGCTCGAAGCCAAGAACCGGATTTTTATGGCGCCGCTCACGCGGGGCCGCGCCGCCAAACCGATGTTCGTTCCGAACGCGCTAATGGGCACTTACTACAAGCAACGCGCCGGCGCGGGCATGATCCTGACCGAAGCGACCGGGATCAGCACCGAAGGCCTCGGCTGGCCGTCCGCTCCCGGGATCTGGAGCGACGAGCAGACTGAGGCTTGGAAGCCGATCGTTGAAGGCGTCCATGAAGCGGGCGGGATGATCGCCATGCAGCTGTGGCACATGGGTCGGATCGTTGCGCCTTACTTCCTTGGCGGCGAGCGTCCGTTCTCAGCCAGTGAGACCAAGGCCCCGGGTGAAGCCCACACTCCCGAAGGCCGTCAGGATTACGCTGTCGCTCGCGCGATGACGCAGGACGACATCAACCGCACTATCGATGATTATCGGCGCGCTGCGGAGAACGCCAAGAAGGCCGGTTTTGACAGCGTGCAACTGCACGGCGCCAATGGCTATCTGGTCGACCAATTCCTGCGCGATGGCACAAATCTGCGCGAAGATGATTATGGTGGCTCACCTGAGAACCGGACCCGCTTTATGCGCGAAGTGCTCGAAGCGATTGTCGACGTCTGGGGCGCTGACAAGGTCGGTATCCGCTTGTCTCCCAATGGCGACAGCCAGGGCACCGATGACAGCAATCCTCCGGCCACCTTCGGCGCCGCCGCCAAAGTGATTGAGGAGATGGGCCTGGCCTATCTTGAGCTGCGCCAGCCCGGACCGGACGGCACCTTTGGCCAGACCGATGTGCCCAAGCAGGATGCGCTGATCCGCTCGATTTACTCAGGCGCGCTGATCCTGAATTCCGATTATGGCGCTGAAGAGGCTGCGGCTGATGTCGAAAGCGGGCGCGCCGATGCGATCAGCTTTGGTCGTCCGTATATCTCCAACCCGGATCTCGAAAAGCGGATCGCCGCTGGCGCTCCGTTCAACCCGAACAAGGATGTGCCCAAGAGCTGGTACTTCCCGATCCCCGAAGGCTATGTCGATTACCCGACGCTGGAGGAAGAGCAGGCTGCCGCTAACGCAGCCTGATCATCGGATCACTCCGCCGACGGCGGCGGAGGAGGAATTTCAGGGGCCGGAGCAGCGGGTGCGGCTTCGGCCTCTGGCGTTTCAGCGGCAGGTTCTGCCTCTTCGCTGCCCGCTGAGGCCGGGGCGGTGACCCGCCGCGGCGCCGCAGGCGATTGCGAGCGGAGCTCACCCAGTGGGAGCATCGCATCGCTAATCGAACCGCCAAGGACATCACCAGTCGCGGTCGCGCTGTCATCGCTCTCTTCTGGAACCTCGACTTCTTCGCTGCAGGCCGAAAGAAGCAGGAGGCTGGCGCTGGCCAGCACAGGAAACAGGAGTGTCTTCATCGGCACGCTCTTTGCGCGGCTGCATCCAATGTGGCAAGGAATTCGGCCGAATGAGCGATCAAGGCCTGATCCAATTGCTCATTGGTGACGTCAAGGCCAAGGCGCTTGAGGCTGGTGACGCCAAACTCCTCGATCCCGCACGGAACGATCCCAGTGAAATGCGACAGGTCGGGATCCACATTGATTGAAAAGCCGTGCATCGTGACCCAGCGCCGGACCCGAACGCCGATCGCGCCGATTTTGGCTTCGCGGCCGTCGATGTCCTTGGTCCAAATGCCGACACGGCCTTCGGCGCGCCAGCTCTCGACGCCGAAATCGGAAAGGGCGGCAATCACCCAACCTTCGATCGCATGGACGAAGCACCGCACATCTTTGCCGCGATGGTTGAGGTTGAGCATGACATAGCCGACCCTTTGACCGGGCCCATGATAGGTATAGCGTCCACCTCTGCCCGCTTTGACCACTTCGAAGCGCGGATCGAGCAATTCATCCTCCGCCGCGCTGGTGCCGGCGGTATAGACCGGCGGGTGCTCGAGCATCCAGATCAGCTCATCCGCTTCGCCCGCTGCAATCGCACGATTGCGCAGCTCCATCGCTTCCAGCGCCTCGGTGTATGGCACTTGGCGGGTCTCTCGCTGCCATTCGAGCGGAGCGTCGAGATCATGGATGTGAGCATTGCTTGCCATAGGACATTGCGTGGGGACATTTATCGCGCTTATCAAGGGGCAAACGCACTGAGCCTGCGGGCGCATGAGGGGATCTGCTTTGAAACTGGACACTGGCAAGGCGTGGACGGACGCCGTTGGGTTGATTTCGAACAATCGTGACGCGGTGCTGGCCGTGGCCGGCCTGTTTTTCTTTTTGCCCAGCTTCGCGTTCTATCTGTTGCTACCTGAAGCGATGGTCCCGCAAGAGGCTCCTCCACCCGATAGCGCAGATTTCGGCGTGCTGATGGAAGCTATGCAGGCGCAGATGGCTGAACAACTCGCAAACTATTGGTGGGTCACCCTGATCATCACCTTTGCGCAATGGTTCGGATTGCTGGCACTGATGGCTCTGCTGACCGATAGGGGACGTCCGACCGTCGGCGACGCGATGGGAGTCGGTGGGCGGGGATTGATCCCCTATCTGATTGCTCAGATTCTTCTGGTCCTTGGCATCAGCATTGGTCTGGGCGTGCCGCTTGGGATCTTGGCTGCGGTAGGAGGCGGAATTCTCGGCGCCGTGCTCATTCTGATTGCAATCCCGCTCATGATCTATGTCTTTGTGAAGTTCACGCTGGTCCCGGCGGTGATTGCGATTGAGCAGGAAATGAACCCGATTGCGGCAATCAAGAGATCGTGGAAACTGACCAAGGGCAACAGCTTGCGGCTGTTCTTCTTTCTGTTCTTATTGACCCTCGCCGCCATGGTAATCAGCATTCTGGTCGTCTTGGTCTTCGACGTCATTTTCGCCGCCATGGGCGCGACCGTGCAGCAAATCGGTGGCGGTTTTATCGAAAGCCTGGTCAGCGCGAGTGTGGCGGTGGTTTTGCTTGGAGCGATCGCGGCCGTGCACCGGCAATTGGCTGGTCCTGACGGGGCGGATGTCAGTGAGACCTTTGAGTAATCTGAGTATTTTTCTCAGCCTTTTGCTGAAAGCATGATTGAAAGCTCAGCGGGGCTAGCCTAGCCCGCTGGGGCTATGACCGAAGGCAATCACGATCTTGAGGCGCCAGCTGCCGCGCCGAGCGGCGGTCGAGGAACGCAAGCTATCCCGAACGGTCGGATGGCGCTGTTGTTCACGGTGATGCTGGTCACCGCCGCGGGTAATACCGCCATGCAATCGGTCATGCCTTCGATCGGTACGGCGCTTGAGGTTGATGATGTCTGGATCAGCCTCGCCTACAGCTGGTCGGCGCTGTTGTGGGTGTTCTGCGCCCCAATCTGGGCGCGCCGCTCTGACCGACGCGGACGTAAGGCGATGATGGCGCTGGGCCTGACCGGTTTTGTCGTTTCGATGGCGCTGTGTGGGATCGTCTTGTGGGCGGGCCTTTTCGGTGCCTTGACCGCCTTCTGGACGCTCCTGCTGTTTGCAGCAGCACGCAGCCTTTTCGGGGGCTTTGGCAGCGCTGCGCCGCCCGCGGTTCAAGCCTATGTCGCATCGAGGACACCGCGCTCTGAGCGAACCAAGGCCCTATCGCTGATCGCGTCGAGCTTCGGGGTCGGCACCGTTATAGGGCCAGCCTTGGCTCCTTTGATGGTGCTGCCGTTCATGGACATTGGACTGACCGGCCCGTTCCTTTGCTTCGCGCTGATTGGCCTATTGGCTCTGATCCTGCTCAGGTGGCGGCTTCCCAATGACGAACCCCAATATCCTGCGCGGGGTCGCGCGTTCGATGCAAGCGGTTCGGGTGCTCCGGCGGACAATGTTGTCGGGCATGATGATGACCACGATGTCGATGAGGAACCTGCCAAGTTGCGCTGGTTTGAGCCGCGTCTGCGGCATTGGGTCATTGCGGGTCTGGTCGGCGGTCACGCGCAAGCCATGGTGCTTGGAATCTCGGGCTTTTTGGTGCTCGACCGCTTGGGGATGCGTGACACGCCAGAGCTGGGTGCAGGTCCAGTTGGAATAGTGCTGATGTGCGGCGCGCTGGCGACCTTGCTTGCGCAATGGGGCCTTATCCCACGTTTCAATCTTGGTCCTCGAGCGGCCACGCTTTCAGGGATCGCGACCGCGGCTTTTGGCGTCGTTATCCTTGGGTCGGCGCAGCAATTGCACACCATTGCTCTGGGCTATTCCATCGCCTCGCTCGGCTTCGGTCTGTTTCGACCGGGCACGACCGCTGGCACGTCGCTAGCCGTGACGCGCGCCGAACAAGGCCAGGCATCCGGCATCGTCGCGTCTGTTGCCGGAGCGAGCTTTATCTATGCCCCTGCGCTTGGGGTCTTGCTTTACAACTTCTCAGACTGGCTGGGGTTTGGCCTGATTATTGTGCTGTGCCTTGCGGTGCTTGCGACCGGCTGGCGCACCTTGCAGGCGGACAGCGAGCTGACCCGGGACCGGAATTGAGTGTATCTTCGCTCGCGTGAGTTCGCGAGCTTAGAGGCCAGGGCGCGGGCGGCTCGGGTACGGCAAAGCCTTACAATATCTCAAGCACGCTATCCTGAGGCCGACACAGGCGCACACCCTTCTCGGTCTCAACCAAAGGGCGGTTGATCAGGATCGGATCAGCCGCCATCGCCTCAAGCACAGTGGCCGCATCCGCCTCGGGCAAACCCCTTTCTTCAGCATCGGTGCCGCGCAGCCTCAGGCCCTCTTGCGGGGTGATCCCCGCACTGGCGTAGAGCTGTTCGAGCTTGTCGCGCGTCGGAGGATCCTTGAGATACTCCACCACCGTCACATCAACCTTGCTGAGGTTCTCCAGGATCGCCAGCGTTTTGCGCGACGTCCCACATTTGGGGTTGTGCCAGATCGTTGCCTTCATCGTTCTGCTCCCTGCTCTGCCTGCCCGCTGACGAATCAAGCGGCGCTTTCACGCGGCGCTACAATATGCCGCACAAGCACGCCACAAAAGTCATTATTGGTATTGAGAATCATTCGCAATGCAATTAAGAGTGATTCTCAATACGGGCCACCGAGGGATCTTGGCCCAGCCAATAAGGACGGAAATGAGCAACTCCCTGACCAAAGCAGCGCTGGTCGCTTCGACCATTCTTTATGCGGCCCCTGCGATGGCCGAGACCGCCGCAGACGCCGCTGCAGAGCAGCTGCGTGATCCGATGATCGTGGTTTCAGCAACCCGTACACCGGTGCTTGAGACTGAGGCTCCCGCGACTGTGACAGTGATCACTGACGAGGAGATCGCTGATCAACTCGCGAGCGACATCAAGGACCTCGTCCGGTTCGAGCCTGGCGTGACCGTGCGCCGCGCTCCAGCGCGCTTCGGGGCAGCCTTGGGAACAACCGGCCGCGCGCGCAATGAAGACTTCGTCATTCGCGGGATTGGCGGCAACCGAGTGTTGATCCAGGTCGACGGCATTCGCTCACCGCAAGGCTTCACCTTTGGCGCTCAGGATGCCGGGCGCGGCGGGTTCACCGATGTCTCGCTGGTTAAGTCGGTTGAGATCCTGCGCGGCCCCGCCTCGGCCCTTTATGGCAGCGATGGACTGGCCGGAGCGATCAGCTTCACTACCAGCGATCCGGTCGACTTGCTCGGCTCAGACAGTTTTGGAGGCTTTGTCCGCGCGCAGTATTCGAGTGAGGATGAGGAATTCGCAGAGACCGTCACCTTGGCGGCGCAAGGGTCCAATCTTTCCGGTCTGATCGCCTATACGCGTCGTGACTTCAGCGAACTTGAGAACCAAGCCGATATTGGCGGCGTCGGGGAGACCCGCACGCTGCCCAACCCGCAGGACGGCGAATCCAATGCTCTATTGGGCAAGCTCGTCTGGTCGAATGGCGAGCACCGCCTGCGGCTGACCGGCGAGTGGCTTGAAACTCAGGTCGATACCAATGTCCTCTCCGGGCTGGGTCCCGTAGCTCTATTCGGTGCCGCCCCGGTTTGGACGGTTGATCGGCTTGACGCGAGCGACACCACCGAGCGGGTTCGCGGATCGATCGATTGGACCTACACCGCGAGCGATGAAGACAGCGCGGTAATCGATTACGCTCATCTCGCCGCCTATTATCAGGACGGCGAGGATGTGCAGTTCGCCGAGGAAGACCGCACTCAACTCTCCTTCATTCCTGCGCCTGACCGCACCCGCCTCAACACCTTTGAGAACGAAGTCTATGGACTGGTTGCAGAGGCTCGCAGCGTCTTCTCTATCGGGGCGGCACGCAGCACCTTGGCCTTCGGCGGGGATGTCAGTTGGACGCAGCAAGAAGGTTTGCGCGATGGCACGGTTCCTCCAACCGCAGAGGTTTTCCCAAGCAGAGCCTTCCCGGTCACCGACTTCACGCTTGGCGGCCTTTTCCTCGCGAACGAGATTGCGCTGTTTGACGGAGCGCTGACGATCTTTCCCGCTCTGCGGTTCGACTTTTACGATCTTAATCCGACCGATGATCCACTGCTGCCGACATTTCAGGAATCGGGACAAAGCGACAGCCGCCTGTCCCCCAAGCTTGGCGTGACTTTGAAACTGGCGGACAATGTGAATCTGTTCGGCAATTACGCTCAAGGGTTCCGCGCCCCGACACCAAGCCAGGTCAACAATTTCTTCGAGAACCTTGCTTTTGGATACACCTCCGAACCCAATCCGGATCTCGGACCGGAACGTAGCGAGAGTGTCGAGATCGGCGCGCGCTACACCGGCGACATCTTCTCGCTGCAGTTGGTTGGGTTCAAAGCCGAGTATGAGGACTTCATCAGCCAGCAGGTGATCGGTGGCTCGTTCACGCCGATGGATCCCGCCGTGTTTCAATTCGTCAACTTCGACGCCGTCGATATTGAAGGCTTCGAAGCCAAGGCGACGATGAAACTCGACAGCGGCGTGCATGCCCGTTTGGCTTTGGCCTATGCGAATGGCGATATCATCGCGCCCGACGGCACCACGACCCCGCTCGATACGATTGATCCTTTCAATGTGGTCGCAGGGCTTGGCTATCGCGACCCAGAAGGCCGGTTCGGGCTTGAAGCGATCCTGACTTACAACGCTCGCAAAGAAGCCAATGAAGTCGAACGCGCCGCGGATGGGAGCGAGCTTTTCATCCGCCCCGAAGAGTTCGCGATCCTCGACATCACCGCGTTCATAGAGGTGACCGACAGCCTCAAGCTGCGCGCGGGCATCTTCAACCTGCTCGACGAGATCTACGCTTATTGGTCCGATGTCCGTGGACTGAGCGTCGGCGACGCCGGAATTCTGGACGCTTTCACAAGACCAGGGACCAATTTCAGCGTCTCAGCCAGTTTCCAATTCTAACCACCCATCCAAGCAGAAGAGAGAAGAGATGATCAAGCACAGTAAAGCGATCTTGGCCGGGGGACTTGCCGCCCTCGCCCTGATTACCATCCCGAGCCCCGCCTTGGCTGACGATCCGATCCAGCGCGATGCGGTGGCCGAACAGGCCACATTCGAGCTAGACCGCGCAACAATCCTGGCTTTGGCAGGCGACTTCAAAGTGACTTTTGACATGCAGGAATCCACTGCCTGGATGGAAGGATATGAGCCACTCGATCGCAAGATCTCTGGTGGTCATGAATCGGTCCGGGTCGTTGAAGACACCGGTACCAAGATCGTGCTTCAGCATCTCTTAGTCGTCGGCGACGAAGCGAATCCCTATGTCGTCAAGCATTGGCGGCAGGATTGGCAATATGAGCCCGCAAAAATCCTCACCTACGAAGGGGGTGACAGCTGGGAGCTGACCGATGTGCCCGAAGCCATGCGTGCAGGGCGTTGGTCGCAGACGGTTTACCAGGTCGATGATAGCCCGCGCTACGCTGGTTGGGGTCAGTGGGAGATGACCAATGGAGTCAAGCGTTGGCGATCCAACTGGACCGCTCGACCGCTGGCGCGCCGCGATGCCGTGCGCGATCCGATCTATGACCATTATGTCGGGATCAATCGCCACCAGATCACACCCAATGGCTGGATCCACTGGCAGGATAACACCAAGATGATGCCCGACGCCGACAATCCGGGTGAGCACACTCCCGTGGTGCAAGAATACGTCCTCAACACCTACGAAAGATTTGACGATTACCGGGTCGATGCAGCTGAAGCCTATTGGGCCAAAACTGAGGCCTATTGGGCAGCGATCCGCGACAAATGGGACGCGGTCGCCGAGGCCAATGATGGCATCCGAATCGAGCAGGAAGCCAATGTCGGCACCTCAATCGCCGGCGAGCTTTTGCAGCTGGCCGACAAGATCAAGAAGGACGAAACGAGCCCGGAAGAAGCCACAAACTCTGCTCTGGCTTTGATCGAGGAAGCAACCACCCAATCGGGCGGTTAATCCCCCGCCCGACCCGGCTGCTTTCCTCTCTCGGCGCTCCCGGGTCGGGCGTACCCCGCAATTCTTGTTTCCAAGAATCCGCAACACAAAAGACACACCTCTGCATCCGCAAGTGAGAATTATTCTCAATCTCTTGTGTTTGCGAGTAACTTGCAATAGCGACTCGCGCCGCATTGAATAAAGGACAGTTTATGGGTTTTCGGTTGTGCCGCGTAGCGCTCTTTGCAAGCGCAGCTTTAGTGGCGATGCCAGCTGCGGCTGAGGTGGTTGAAGACGACGCGGGCGAGGGTCGGCCGGGAGAGCGGATCATCGTCGAAGGCAAGGTGCTCTACAGCGACCAGGTCAACGCGCTGAAGACCCCAACCCGCATCCTCGACGTTCCCCAAAGCTTGAGCATCACAACCGAGGATGAGATCCTTGAGCGCGGCTTCACCAGCATCGCACAGATCGTCGACTACACACCCGGCGTGAATATGTCGCAGGGCGAAGGCCACCGCGACGCAATCGTATTCCGCGGCGTTCGGTCAACCGCTGACTTCTTCATCGACGGCATGCGCGACGATGTTCAATACTATCGTTCGCTTTACAATCTTGAGCAGATCGAGATCCTGCGCGGCCCCAACGCTCTGCTGTTCGGGCGCGGTGGGACCGGCGGCATCCTCAACCGCGTGACCAAGAAGGGCACAATCGGAACCACCTTTGGTGGTGGCCAGGTCGCGGTTGATACCTTTGGTGAGTTCAGCGTCCAGGGCGATATCAATATTGCCGCTGGCGAAAATGTCGCTGTGCGCGTCAACGCTGCCTATGAAAGCCTCAAAAACCATCGCGACTTTTACGATGGCGATCGGATCGGCTTCAATCCGACCGTCCGCTTTGGACTCGGGGAAGCCACCACTCTCGACCTCTCCTATGAATTCGCCGACCACGAGCGGTTCATTGATCGCGGCATCCCGACCGGGACCGACGGGCGCCCGGTAGAGGCCTTCCAGGATATTGTATTCGGCGATCCGGAGCTCAATTTCGACAAGCTCGAAGCCCACCTGCTGCGAGCCAATCTGCAGCATGAATTCTCCGAAAACGTCAAAGGCAATTTCAGCGCCTTCTACGGCGATTACGACAAGGTCTACTCAAACTTCTACGCCTCAGGCTACGATCAGGCGAACACGCCCACCGTCGTTACCACCGATGGCTATGTCGATACGACGCAGCGTCAGAATCTGATCCTCGCAGGTAACATCGTCGGTGACTTCAAGACCGGCGACATCAACCACACGCTCATCGTCGGCGCGGAATACATCAACACCTCATCAGATCAGGATCGTTTCAACCCGGTCTGGGACCAGACCAATGACGACAATGAGATCTTCACGATCGCGCGGCCTCTCAACCTGCGCGGCGGTGTCGGTGTCAACTCTTCGGGCGCGACGACCACGGTGGATCTGACCACTGCCCTGAACGACTTCACCCAGGTTGATATCGATGTTTTCTCGGCCTTCATCCAAGACGAGATCGAACTGGCCGAATGGCTTAATGTCGTGCTCGGCGTCAGGTTCGATAGCTTCGACATCACCGTGTTCAATGTTCCCGCGGCAGAAACCCGCACCCGCAAGGATGAGGAGTTCTCTCCTCGACTGGGTGTGATCCTCAAGCCGCAAGAGAACATCTCGATCTACGCCAGCTACAGCGAGAGTTTCCTTCCGCGCTCAGGCGAGCAATTCGCCAACATCAATGGCAATAACAATGCGCTCGACCCCAACACCTTCACCAATCTGGAGGCCGGGATCAAAGTTGACTTCGAACAGGGATTGAGTCTGACCGCTGCTGTGTTTGAGATCGAGCAGAGCTCGCCTCAGCCGAACGACAACGCCCCTTCGACGCTCGACGTAATCGACTCCACGATCCAGGGGTTCGAGATTCAGCTGACTGGTGCCGTTACTGATTTCTGGTCGGTCTCCGCAGGCTACAGCTATCTCGACGGGGAGCAGGTCAGCCGCACCGGTCCAACCGGTCTACGCCCGCGCGAATTGCCTGAGAACATGTTCTCAATCTGGAATGACTTCGAGGTCAGCGACCGCTTTGGTCTTGGCGTCGGCCTGACCCACCAGGGTGAGAGCTTCATCAACAACGGCAATACTGCGATCTTGCCCGCCTATACCCGGATTGATGCCGCAGCCTATTTCGATGTGAGCGAAAATCTCCGGCTGCAAGTCAATGTCGAGAATGTCACTGACGAGCTCTATTTCCCGAACTCGCATGCGACCCACCAAGCAAGTGTCGGTGCACCGCTCAACGCTCGCTTCGCTGTGACGGGACGGTTCTAACCCACTCTCAGCACCTCCCCCCCAGCTGAGACGCACTCGGGCGTTGGCGACTAGTCGTCAGCGCCCGTTTCGCTTTGTGGGGGCCTATCCGTATTGGTATCACGCAGTGCAGGCACGCTCTGAACGGCATCGGCATTGCTGATACCAGGCGCTGGCGCGGCGCTTATGGTTTCGACCCGCCGTGCCACTCGACCAGCGCGTTGGATCGCTTCGACTAGGCGTGGATAGACCCCGCAGCGGCACAGATTGGGAATGGCGGCCTCAATGTCCTCTTGAGACGGCGAGGGATTGTTGGCGATCAGAGCCGCCGCAGCGATGGCTATGCCCGGCGTGCAATAGCCACATTGGATCGCTTGCTCGGCAACCAAGGCTTGCTGAACCGGATGCGACCGATCCCGGCTCAGACCTTCAATCGTCGTAACGAACCGGCCTTCAGCCTCTGCCAGAGTGATCAGGCAAGAACGCAAAGCGGCCCCATCGACCAGCACCATGCAAGCGCCGCAACTGCCGTCGTCACAGCCATATTTGGTGCCGGTCAGATTGGCGGCATCGCGCAACGCCCACAGCAATGGGGTCTCTGCATCCATATCGAATTCGACCGGACGCTCATTGACCGTCAATCGCGGCATTTATGCAGAGCCTTCCCCACGCGGAAGCTTATCGCCGGCCCGGAGTTACGTCCGCCAGCTGTCGTCGATCTTGTCGACCCGACGCTTCCACGCTTCGAAATCGAACACGCCTGCACCGCCCTGGCTCTGCATGACCGAGAGATCGCGCTGGTGAACATCGACCACTTCTTGCGGAACCACCGTCGGGTTGCCCATGCCAAGCGTTGCCACCTGGATTTCACAAGCGCGTTGCAGCGCCCACATCTTCACGAACATGCCCTGAATGCCCTTGTCCATCACGACCGGGCCGTGATTGCGCAGCATCAGGATCGTGTGATCGCCGAGGTTTTCGACAAGGCGTTCGCCCTCTTCGGCGCGAACCGTCACGCCTTCAAAATCGTGATAACCGATCTGATCCTGGAAATTGCAGGCATAGAAATTGGTCGGCATCAGGCCTTCTTTGTGGCTGCAAACTGCCATGGTGGCCGTGGTATGGACGTGGCAGATCGCGTTCGCGCGCTCACCAAGGTGCTTGTGGAAGTAAGCGTGCTGGGTGAAGCCAGCCTTGTTCACCATGTAAGGTGATCCGCCGACATTGTTGCCTTCGACATCGATCTTGACGAGGTTCGAAGCGGTCACTTCGTCATAGAGCAGACCAAACGGGTTGATAAGGAAGGTGTCTTCCTCTCCCGGCACCTTGAGCGAAATGTGATTGTAGATCGATTCCGACCAGCCGAGGTGGTCAAAGATGCGATAGCAGGCGGCCAGATCCAGTCGTGCTTGCCATTCTTCTTTGCTGCATTCGATAGTCGGTTTGAGTTGGGTAGCCATTACGCCCCTCCATGGGTGTGAATCTCAGTCCACCGCCGTATCGCATAATTCCAGAGCACCATTCAAGCATTTCGCTTTGCCATGAGCCCAGCTCACGGCTAGGCGCGCTAGGTGATGAGCGACCCCGCCAAATCCCCAGACACCAAAACGGACACCAGCCATGCCAAGCTGATCCGTGGGAGCATTCCCGGGCATCTGGTTTCACAGACACTGCCGATGATTATCGGGGTCGCCGCGATCATGTCGATTGGACTGGTTGACGCCTATTTCATCGGACAATTAGGCAGCGCTGAACTTGCGGCGATTGCTTTCATCTTCCCGATCTCAGTCGCGCTAACCAGCCTTGGGGTCGGCGTCATGGTCGGAATCAATTCCGTGGTCGCGCGTGCTTTGGGCGAAGGCGACCACGAAAAGGCAGCGCGGCGCGCCAATCTCGGGATCGTCTTCGCACTTGTGAGCGGTGTGATCATGGGATTGATCTTGTTGCTCGCGCTCGATCCAATCTTCGCGCTGATGAATGCCGATCCGATGCTGCTACCGATCATCCGGACTTACATGCAGCCCTTTGCGCTTGGCTTCCCGCTGATCCTGGTGATCATGGGCCTGAATGGCGTGCTGCGCGGCCAGGGCGAGGCACGCAAGACCAGCTATATCTCACTGACCTACGCAGCAGCCAATTGGGTGCTGGATCCGATTTTGATCACAGGAGCCTTTGGCTACCCCGGGCTGGGAATCTACGGTGCTGCCCTCGCTACAATCATCGGCTGGGCGTTTGGGATCGGGATGGGTTTCTACCTTATGCGAGGCACCTCGCTTCCTTTCGATCTTTCGCTCATCACCAGAGGCAAAATTCTCGAGCCCATGGGCGCGATCCTGCGGGTTGGTATCCCCGCAGCGCTGTCGAACTCGATCAATCCCATCGGCCTCTCGGTGCTGACCGCGCTTGTCGCACTGGAGGGACAAGACGCAGTTGCTGGCTTCGGCGCGGCCGGCCGCTTGCAGAGCTTTGCGGTTGTCCCGCTGTTAGCGTTGTCGGGAGCGATTGGCGCGATCGTCGGACAGAATTGGGGCGCCAAGGAATTCGGGCGCGCCCGTGAGGCCGCCCTCTATGCCTTCGGCTTCTGCATCCTCTGGGGCCTTACCATAGCCATCGCGATGGTCGCCGCCGGTGAGTGGTTTGCTGATTTCTTCACCGAAGAACCCGGTGTGATCGATCAATTCGCGCTATACCTTGAGATTGCCGCTTGGGGCTATGCCGGCTTTGGCCTGCTGATCGTCGCGAACGGTATTCTCAATGCAGTCGGCAAGGCGACATTGGCTCTGATCCAGTCCTTTGTCCGTGTCTTCCTGGTCATGCTGCCCGTCGCGTGGTTTCTCGGCGCGGCCTGGGGATCGGCGGGGATGTACACGGCTGAACTGGCCGCGAACCTGTTTGGCGGGTTGAGCGCACTGCTGCTGGTCTATTGGATCCTTGGCCGCGATCGCGCGAACCCCTCCGGCCGGTGACCATTCGTTAACCATCATCGCGCATAGGTAGTCCCCAATTGCAATTGGGGGCTCGTGCGCCATGGATGACCTGCTGGCGGATTTCGTCGCAGAAACTCGCGAAATGCTGGAGGCCAGCGAAGGCGAAATCATCGCCTGGGAAGCCGATCCAAGCGATCGCGCGCGGCTCGATTCCATCTTTCGTTTTGTCCATACGGTCAAAGGCAATTGCGGTTTCTTTGATTTCCCGCGGCTCGCCAGCCTTAGCCATGCCGCGGAAGACGCGCTGGGCGACGTCCGCTCAGGACGACGGTCGCCTGACAGTGATCTGGTTTCGGCAGTGCTCGCAGTGATCGACCGGATCGTGCTGATGATTGATGCGATCGAGGCAGGTGAGGATTTTACTGAGGGCGGCGATGAAGATTTGATCGAAGCGCTCCAGGCCAACGAAGCCAACGATCTGGTGGTGGAAGCCCCCTCGGAGCCAGAATCTCTAGCGGCGGTGCTTGATGCTGAAGAGATGGCTCGCCCTGGCGAAAACACGACAGCAGCCAGAAAGCCGGACTCACACACAGCCCAACGGACCATCCGCCTACCGGTAGAATTGCTCGATCGCGTTATGAGCGGGGTCTCGGACATGGTCCTAGCCCGCAATGATCTGGCGCACCGCCTACGTCAGGCTGGAACGCAGCCAACCATTGACGGCCCGTTCGAACGTCTCACCACAATCCTCTCAGATGTCCGCGACGCAATCACTCGCATGCGGATGCAGCGGATTGAGACGCTGTTTAGCGCGCTGCCTAGGCTTGTCCGGGATCTATCAGGCGAGCTCGGCAAGCAGGTGATGATCGATCTTGAGGGTGGCGACGTCGAACTCGATCGCGAGATGATCGAGATGGTGCGCGACCCGCTCACTCACATCATTCGCAATGCGATTGATCACGGCATTGAGCGTCCGACCGACCGGCTCAAATCGGGGAAGCGCGAAATTGGCCTTTTGTCGATCGCAGCACGCCAGTCGGGCAACACGATCTCGATAGTCGTCAGCGATGACGGTCGCGGCCTGGATGAAGCCCGGATTGCCGAAAAGGCGATCGAGATGGGTCTTCTCAGCCCAGCAGAGCGGGGCCAGATGTCGCGCGAGAAGACGCTGCAATTGATCTTTCAGCCAGGTTTCTCGACAGCTGAAGCGGTCAGCAATGTCTCCGGGCGCGGAGTTGGCCTCGATGTGGTGCGCGACAATCTGGAGAAGGTTGGAGGCTCCATCAAGGTCTCCAGCACCCCTGGCGTCGGCTCGCTGTTCACGCTGCAAATCCCTCTGACGCTCAGCATCATTGCTGGCCTAACAGTCGAGGTTCACGATCAGCGCTTTGCCATTCCGCAAAGCTATGTCGAAGAGATTGTCCATGCATCGGCCAAAGCTCTCGATCTGACGAGAGTGGGCGAGACTGCGCTTGTCACTTTCCGGGGTGAGCGGACTCCATGTCTGCGCTTGACCGAGGTCCTGGGACTTCCAGACAGCGCTTTGGCCGAAGCTGATCACACTTTGATAATGCTGAGACTGGCCAGCGGAGATCTGTTCGCGATCGCGGTAGACCGCATTCATGCGCATGGAGATCTGGTGGTAAAGCCACTTGCACCAGCGGTGATGCGCAGTGGGCTCTATGCCGGCTCGACCCTCCTCGACGACGGGCAACCAGTGCTGTTGCTGGACGTCACCAATATTGCTTCGCAGTACGAGCTGATCTCTGACGCTCGCAACCGCGTGCTCCGGGCCGATCAGACCCTCACATCGGCCAAGGAAGAAGACATTGCTCACGCGATGATGTTCACCGATTATGACGGACGGCGATGCGCAATCCGTCTTGAATTGGTCCAGCGGATTGAAACAATCGATAGCGCTGCAATCGACACTGCTACGGGTGCAAGCACTGGCAAGTATCGCGCCGTGCTCGACGGCGTTATCTTGCCGTTGATCGGCCTGCCAGATCCGTTCGAAGCCAGTGGCCGGATACGCCTCCTGCGGCTATCGGATGGGGCTTGCGAATTGCTCTATGCGGTCAAGGAAATCGACGACGCAGTAGCTCTGCAGAACCAACTCAAACCAGTCGCTGATGATCCGCTGATCGAGGCGGTGACTCTGGTTGACGGGCAAAGCGTGGTGCTGGTCGATGGGCACGAACTCTTCGCGACATTCGGTGATCCGCCCGAGCTGACCGCAAGGCCGCTGTGCTACGTCCCGGACAGCGAGTGGGCTCAGACCATTCTCGCTCCCTTGATCCAAGCGGCTGGGTACGACCTTGTGAGCGGCGATGAAAGTCATGCGGCAGCAAGCGACATCACCATTGTGCTGGACGATCAGGGCGAGAGCTATGACCAGGCAACCAAGGTGATCCGGCTACGGAGCCAACCCGATGCAGCGGACAATGACGGGTCGATCTATCGCTATGATCGTGACGCACTGATCGCAGCCCTCCGCAATGCACGAGCAGGAGGACAATCATGAGCGATTTGCTCGTCATGGCCGTAATTGCAGGCCGCCGTTGTGCGCTCAATGCGCGCGATGTCCAGTCGGTTATCGAATTGGGCGCGATTACACCGGTGCCTGAGACAGCCGACTACATTGCAGGCCTCACAGCCCTACGGAGCCAAACACTCACGGTAATAGACTGCCGCCGGGCGCTTGGATTTGATCCCGATGGTTTTCCCACTGACACCCGCGCGGCAGCGATCAATCAGGGCGGCCACGCCTATGCGCTGATGGTTGATCACATTGAGGACATAGCCACTGCCGTCGCTGAGCCGACGCAAGTGGTTGGCGGCTTTGGCGAGAATTGGGCGCGGGTGGCAACCGGAATGGTCGAGACCTCGAACGGGCCCGCTCTGCTAATCGATATTGAATCGTTAATCTGCGGTCCCGAGGTTTCCTCCCATGCCGCTTAAGGCAAAAGTTACCGCTTTTGATTATGCCGAGGGCGTTCAAAGCAGGGGTTTCCATGAAAACGTGCCTAATCGTCGATGATTCAAGAGTAATCAGAAAGGTCTCGAGACATATTCTCGAGTCTCTCGGATTTGCCGTGCATGAAGCCGAGAATGGCAAAGTGGGGCTTGATGTCTGCACCGAGCAGATGCCCGATGTGGTTTTGCTGGACTGGAATATGCCAGTCATGACGGGGATCGAGTTCCTCACCCAGTTGCGCAGACGACCCGGCGGAGATGCCCCCAAAGTCGTGTTCTGCACGACCGAAAATGACGTGGCCCATATCCGTGAGGCTATCAGTGCCGGCGCCGACGAATACGTCATGAAGCCATTCGACCATGAGACCCTACAAATTAAACTGCAATTGGTCGGATTTTCATGACGGCGCCACTCCGCCATTCGCGCCCTCTGCTACGGCCCGAATATCGGTCGCAAGACAAGGCCCCGCCCCAAGCTGAAGTGTCAGCTATCCGTGTCATGATCGTGGACGACTCCTTGACCGTCCGTACGATCTTCAAGCGCATGGTCGAAGGCCACAATGGCATGGAGATTGTGGGCACCGCCAGCAGCGCCGAGAACGCGATCGTGCAATTGCAAAGCGTCGAAACAGACGTTGTTTTGCTTGATCTGGAAATGCCAGGCATGGGTGGGCTCGAAGCGCTTCCGAAGATCCTTGAAGAAGGCGGAAACGCTCAAGTCTTGGTCGTCTCCTCGCTAACCGAAGATGGCGCTGAACACACAGTGTCCGCGCTTGCGATGGGCGCCGCCGACACCATGCTGAAGCCGCGCCCCGGCGGATTCAATGATGAGTATCGCACTCTTTTGCTCGACAAGATTGCGGCGCTAGGCGTCAAGCCAAGCACACTGAGCACCGGCGATGATGCCCCGGCGAGCTCCGGAGTGGCACGAGCCACGGCCGCCAAGAACCCGTGCGCCAAACGCCCCGAGGTCGTTGCAATTGGCGCGTCGACCGGCGGGATTCATGCGCTCAATCAGCTTTTGACCGCTTTACCGGAAGACTTCGATCTCCCGATCCTGGTGACCCAGCACTTGCCCAGCTCGTTCATTCCGGTCTTCGCTCGCCAAGTTGAAATGGTTAGTGGTCGGCGCGCCTATATTGCTGACGATGGCACACAAATTCGCGGTGGCGAAATCGCGATCGCTTCTGGTCAGGGCCATCTGGAAGTCCGGCGGGTCGGTGATCGTTTGATCGCCAAGACCACAAATCGTCCGTCAGTCAGCGGTTGCCTCCCATCGGTTGACCCGATGCTCAGCAGCCTTGCCAAGACCTGCGATGGCCATGTGCTCGCTGTCATTCTGTCCGGCATGGGCCGCGATGGTCTGGAAGGCGCGACCGAAGTGGTCGAGCTTGGCGGTACCGTATTTGCACAAGATGCAGAATCGAGCGCAGTCTGGGGCATGCCGGGCGCCGTCGCCAAAGCCAATTTGACCAGCCTTATCGCCGACCCGGAAGAACTCAGCGCCGCAATCCATGCACAGACTGGTGCGCCGGCGTGGAAGTAAGCGAAGCCTCCCACCAGATTATTGCCGACTTGCTGGCCTCCCATACCGGACAAACCCTTACGGAGAGCCGGAGATGGCGGATCAGCACGGCTCTATCAGGCGTGTTTCGACAGCATGGCATCAGCAATGTCGACCAATTGGTTTGCTTGCTGGCGCAGTCGCAGAAGTCGGATCTAGCGGTCGACGTGGTCGAAGCGCTGCTCAACAACGAAACCTATTTCTTTCGCGACAAGCCAACCTTCGACCAATTGCCCGAAGACATTATTCCGACCCTCGCTCACAAGCGAGTAGCCTCAAAGAGGCTCTCCATCTGGTGCGCCGGCTGTTCGACCGGTCAAGAGGTCTACTCGCTAGCGATGATGTTCGCCGAACGTCCGGAAAAGTGGGCAGACTGGTCGATCGACCTGCTAGGGACGGACATCTCGCATCGCGCAATCGCAGCAGCCAGAACCGGAATCTACAGCCAGTTCGAGGTCCAGCGTGGGCTGAGTGTCAGGCAAATGCTGAGGCACTTCACTGAAACGACGGGAGGCTGGGAGGTGTCGTGCGATGCGCGGAGCTTCGTTCGATTCCAGCAGCATAATGTTCTGTCGGCTCCACCCAGCCGCTTGAAATTTGATCTGATATTGTGCCGAAACGTGCTGCTCTATTTTGATCCACTGACCCGCGAGGCAGCGTTCGAAAATCTGCACTCCGCACTCGCGCCCGACGGATTTCTGATGTTGGGCGCTGGCGAGACGGTGGTCGGTCAAACTCTGGCATTCACTCCGTCAGAAGGCCGCCCCAGCATGCACCAGCCCATCTCGATCGGGAGGCGAGCACCGCTCGCAGTCGCTAGCTAGCACGTGCCGAGGGCGACCACTCCTCCGGGATTAGCGCTCTGCAGCGGGCCGGGTTTACATTTGCTTAGGCAAATCCGTTTACTTCTCGCCCCTCGCAAGGCGTGCGCAATGCCAATCGCAATCGGGGACAATCTGTGTCGAAAATGAGCACAACCAGGAGCCAGACACCCGTAAAGGTGGTGCTCGTGCCGATGGCTGTGCTGTCGATCGTCTTCGCCTTGATCACATTGGTCGTCGCGGCCAGCGATCGCATCGATATGGTGTCGCCGTCTGCCCTGCTGATCGCCGGCTTTACGATCTACGGCGCGACAGTCTTCCTGCTCAGTCGCAACAGCATTGCTGAAGTGCGTGAACTGGAATCGCATGGCATTACGGACAGTCTTTGCGATTTGCCTAACCGGCGCGCGCTGCACCAGGATATTGAACGTATTCGTCATCCAGGCGACGAGGTGGCGATTGCGCTGATCGACCTCGACGGTTTCAAAGCGGTGAATGACCATTATGGGCATTTTGTCGGCGACAAGCTGATCAAGGCAGCCGCTGATATTTTGAAGCAGCACTGCGAGCCAGAAGCGCGCTGTTATCGTCTGGGTGGTGATGAGTTCGCGGCTGTCATGGTAGGGCCTGTCAGTGGCACCATCCTTGAAGGTATGTGCCGATCGATCATCGATCGCCTGACCAAACCCATCGCAATTGGTGATCGCCGACTTTCAATCGGCGCCAGCGTTGGCCTGTCGCGAAGCTCGGAAGGCGAAACACTTAGTTCTTCGGAACTGCTGCGTCGCAGCGATATCGCCATGTCCATGTCCAAGCGTGGCGGCAAGATGCGCTGCACCTGGTACACCGAAAACTTTGACCGTCGCCGCGAGGCGGTTCGCGAACTTGATGATGAATTGCGTGACGCCCTGGCTAACCAGGAATTCGAACTGGCCTACCAGCCGCTGGTCGATGCCGACAGCGGGCGCGTGGTCGCTGTCGAATCTCTGCTGCGTTGGACGCGTGCAGATGGCGAGCAGATCAGCCCAGCTGTGTTCGTGCCAGTTGCTGAGGAATCCGGCCTGATTAATGCGATCGGGAATTGGGTCCTGCGCCAGGCCGTGCGCGATGCGCTCAAGTGGGATGACATTACGCTCTCGGTGAACATTTCAGCCGCGCAATTGCGCAACCCGGAATTCCCGATCCAGCTTGGGCACATTCTCGAAGAAAGCGGCTTCCCGCCCGAGCGGTTGGAGCTGGAGATCACCGAGACTTGCCTGGTCCTCGATCCCGTGGTCGCAGAGCGCAGCCTCGGCGTGATCCGTGGCTTTGGCGTCAACATCTCGCTCGACGATTTCGGGACAGGCTATGCCTCGATCGGTTTCCTCCGACAGTTCCGGTTTGAAAAGCTCAAACTTGACCGCAGCCTGGTTAGCGAAGCGAGCGAGAATGATGGCAGCCGAGCCATGATGCTTTCCAGCATAGCTATGGCGCGCGCACTCAAGATGGATGTCACGGCAGAAGGTGTCGAAACCAATGCGCAGGCCGATTTCATGCGCAGCGCTGGCTGCGATCAATTGCAGGGCTGGCTGTACTTCAAGGCCATGCCATTCGCCGAGGTGAACACGTTGATCGCGCAACAGCGGGCGCATGACCAATCACTTCTTCCGGATACACGATCATCAAACGATGGGGCCGCCGCATGACCAGCCTGCAAGAGATTGCTGTCGATTTGGATGCTGAAGTTTCACACACTGCCAAACCTGCGGGGATGAACTCGCAGCCTGGCAATCCCTTGGCTTGGTTCCAAAGGCTCTCGATCGGTCGCAAGATCCAGGTCGTCTTCTTTGGCAATTTGGCCTTCGCATTGCTGGCGGGGCTGTTTGTGGTCGTGGGTTATGTCCAATTAGCGGACCGGGCAGAGCTGATTGCCGAGCGGCATGATCATGCGCTTGCGGCAGAGCAATTGGTGATTGAGCTGAGCGAAGCGCAGCGCCATTCAGAGATGCTGATTGCAACCGGCGAGTCTGAACGCGCTGAGGCCGCGATTCTTGAACTGACGGCGGCAACCGAAAAGACCTCTACGCTGCGTGCGGTCGTGAGCGAGACCAATGTTCAAGCCTTCGAACGAATTGCCATGATAGAAGAGGGCATTGCCGACTTCCGTCGCCAAATCACGAGCTTTGATCAAAACGCAGGCGATAGCGTGCGGCAAGCTAGCCAGGCCCGAGAAGTTGAGGCCGTCGGGGCCGCAGTTCTTGAGTCGGGTCGCGAAATGGCCCTGCTGCTCGAAGCCGACGCAGATCTCATGTCACAAGAAGGGTCGAGCTATATCACGACCCTGCTGCTGATGTTCGTCGGCCTTGCTGCCTTCCTCACGATCTTAACGCTCACTGCCCAGCGCTACTTTGACCGCACAGTCGGCACCGCGATCGCGGATAAGACTGAACAAATGACGCAATTGGCCAGCGGCAAAAAGGATGTCCAAATCACCGGTCAAGACCGCTCTGATGAGATCGGCTCGATGGCGCGGGCGATGGAGATCTTCCATCGCGCAGGGCTGCGGTTGGAGCGGATGAGCCGCGACCGGGCTGATCGTGCCAAGGCCGAACTCGAAGAACAGACCAAGCTGCAATTGGCGGCAGAAGAAGCCCGACTAGAACGGCAGCGGGTTCTGGCACGAGTAGCAGATCAATTTGAGCGCACGATTGGTGATGTGGTTAGCGGGGTCGCCGCTGCGTCGAGCGAGCTTGAGACGACCTCCCGCACCATGGCCGTCACCGCCGAGAAATCGAGCTCTCGTACGACCGAAGTCTCCACGTCAATGGAGGAAGCTAACACCGGTGCAACCGCCGCAGCCGCCGCTAGCGACGAGTTTGCGATGTCGATCGGTGAGATTAGCCGTCAGGCTGCCAGTTCGGCCGAGCTTGCTCGCCAAGCCACCGAAGCCACATCGGAGGCGGACGCGACCATCTCACAATTGAGCGCATCGGCCGACCAAGTCGGCGAGATCGTCGAACTAATTCAGACCATTGCTCAACGCACCAATTTGCTCGCTCTCAATGCCTCTATCGAAGCAGCCCGCGGTGGCGAGGCAGGCCGTGGCTTTGCGGTTGTCGCCAGCGAAGTGAAAGAGCTTGCCATGCAAACGAGCCGCGCCACTGAGCGGGTCGCGGAGCAAATTCGCTCGATGCAGGATCGCACCGGGGCAAGCGTCAATGCACTACGGGCAATCGCTGACCAGGTGCAACAATTGGAGACAACAGCCGTCTCGATCGCGAGCGCCGTTGACCAACAATCTGTGGCAGGACAAGATCTTGCTCGGAGTATCGACCTTGCCGCCCGTGGGACAGAAAAGGTCGCCGGTCACATCGTTGATGTCCGCGAGCTATCGCTTTCAACCGGGGCGGCAGCACGCCAGGTTCTCGACAGCGCGACAGAGCTTGATCTCCAGGCATCGAGTCTGCGCCAACAAGTCAATGGCTTCCTGAGCGAGGTCCGCAACACTTAGACTGGCCGCACCCAACTGTTGTCGTTGGGAAGGTTACCTTAACCACTCTAGCCTATTTTTTGGTCATCAACGCCCTTGGGGAAAGCCCGGACATGACCAAGCCAGTGCACCAGGACCAGTTCGAGGATCGGGCCATTCCCGAGACTGAAACTGACTTGTTTTTCGACGAGTTTGAGGAGTTCGGCGGTCAACCCGAGCGTGCCAGTGCACGGCAGCGCAGCCTGTTCGATCGATCACAATGGTTTCGCAACCTAAAACTGAGTGGCAAAATCCAGACGATCTTTGGCACTTTCTTCGGAATCATCTTTGCCATCGCGCTCATTCTCGGTCTGGGCCTCGCCCAAACCTATTCCCGCTCGATGATCATCGTTCAAAACAATTCGGCTATGCTGGAAGCTGTCGAGCTACGGACGGTTGCCGGCGACATACGGTACAACACGGCGCGCTACATCTTTGAAGGCGAGCCGGCGATTCTTGATCGCCAGCGCGAGGCAGTCCAACGCGCGATTGGTCATCTCGATGCTGTCGAAGCGATAGCTGCCGATGACTTGCGCCCGTTTCTCCCCACTGTCGCGCGCCTGCGTGCTGATGTTGAGGCCTATGACCGGACATTCAATCAGGTTCGACTGGAGAGGGAGCAAAACGGGCGAAGCGCACGCGCAGTCGAGCTCGCCTATTCCATCTCGGAGATGGGCGATGGACTTATCAGAGATGCCCGGAAGCTGACTGATGACCTCGGGAAGGTCAGGCAAGCGGCCTTGGATGCAACAACAAGTTTCTTTCTTTCGGTTGTGGCCCTGTCGGTCGTGCTGGTCGCATTGGCCAGCGTGATCCTGTTTCTTGGCTTGCGCTACCTTTCGCGCGATTACTCGCACAGCATCACCGAGATTACTGACGGCATGAGCCGCTTAGCCTCTGGCGATCGGCGGTTTTCGGTACAGGGTCATGAACGCAAAGATGAGATTGGCGAGATGGCCAAGGCCCTGGACCAGTTCAAAAGCGCCAATCGCAAATTGGAAGAATGGGCGCGCGAGCGCTCCGACCGTGCGGAAGCCGAGATTGAGCTCCAGCAAGAACGGCAGCGTGAACGCGAAGAACACGAGGCCCACAAGGCCAAGCTGGTCGAGGAGCTCGCAGCGCAATTCGAGCATACTGTCGGCGAAGTCGTGCGGGGGGTCGCCACAGCCTCAAGCGAATTGCAATCGACCGCCTCGAAGATGGCGGAGACCGCCGAACAGTCGAGCGCTCGCACAGACGAGGTCGCGCAAGATATGCGGCAAGCCAATTCGGGCGCGACCGCAGCGGCAGCGGCAAGCGATGAGTTCGCCATGTCGATCGGCGAGATCAGCCGTCAGGCTTCCTCTTCAAGCGAATTGGCCCGCGTCGCCAATGACGCAACCCTCCAAGCGGACACAACCATCTCAGAGCTCTCTGCTTCAGCCGAGCAGGTCGGCGAGATTGTCGAACTGATACAGTCGATCGCTCAGCGCACCAATTTGTTGGCATTGAACGCATCGATCGAGGCTGCTCGGGGCGGTGAAGCCGGGCGGGGGTTTGCGGTTGTCGCCAGCGAGGTCAAAGAGCTGGCGATGCAAACCAGTCGCGCGACCGATCAGGTCGCTGAGCAGATCCAAGCTATGCAAGACACGACCGGCGCTAGCGTAGGCGCTCTGCGGTCGATCGCGAAGCAGGTCAGCGAACTCGAATCGACCTCGATTTCGATTGCGAGCGCGGTCGACCAGCAATCGGTCGCTGGCCAAGATCTGGCGCACAGCATTGACCTTGCGGCTCAGGGCACGGAGAAAGTGGCTGAGCACCTTGAGGATGTTCGCGCGCTCTCGCTTTCGACCGGCTCAGCTGCAACCCAAGTGGTCGAAAGCGCCAATCAGCTAGAGCAACAAGCCGCAGTGCTGAGCGAGCAGGCTGGCGCCTTCCTCAAGCGTGTGCGCGCTGGCTAGGCCTGCTGCTCACGCCAATCGCGCTTGATCTTCTTGGCCAAGCTCCATTTGTGCACTTCGGTCGGACCATCGTAAATCCGGAAGGCACGAACTTCGCGGAACAATTGTTCGACGATTGTATCTCCGGTGACCCCAGTGCCTCCCATCGCTTGCACACAGCGATCAGCCACCTGAAACAGCGTCTCCGAAACGAAGGTTTTGGCCATAGAGCTTTCGGTTGTGCCGAGATCGCCCGTGTCGAGCACTCCGGCGCACCAATCGATCATCAGGCGGCAGGCCTGCAAGTCGATCTTGTTCTGCGCAAGCATGAAGCCGACGCCCTCGTGATCGATCAGCTGCTTGCCGAACGCCGTGCGTTTGCAGGAATAATCGGTAGCAATTTCTTGCGCGCGCTCGGCCATGCCGAGCCAACGCATACAATGGGTCAGGCGGGCAGGAGCCAAGCGGATCTGGGCGTATTTGAAGCCTTCCCCCGCTTCCCCAAGCATTTGATCAGCTGGAACGCGGAGATTGTCGATCGAGATCACGGCATGACCGCCCGGCATTGAGCTGTCGATTGTCTCAAGCACCCGCTCGGTTGTAATCGCCGGATCGGGCAAATCGACCAGGAACAGGCAAGCCCCGCCTTCGCTGTCGGGCTCGGTTGACTTCGCCATGACGATCCCGACCATCGCCCCTTCGGCACCAGTGATGAAAGCCTTGCGGCCGTTGATAACCCAGTGATTGCCATCGCGGCGGCAAGTTGTCTGCATCAGCGAAGGATCAGATCCAGCCCCGCCGTCCTCTGCCGGCTCAGTCATGAAGAAGGCTGAGCGCCCTTCACCCGCCACCAATGGTTTGAGAAAACGCTGCTTGATCTCGTCGCTTCCTACCTTGCCAAGCAGATACATATTGCCCTCATCAGGCGCCATCACATGGCAAGCGATCGGACCGAGCGGAGAGAGTCCGGATTTGCGCAAGATCAGCGCGGTTTCTGCGTGGCTGAAGTGGGAGCCATCCTCGCGAATATGCGGAGTAAGCAGCCCTTTGGAGCGAGCAAGCTCGCGCAATTCACTGGCCAGTTCGTCCGAGGGGCCATGGCTGTCGCAGCGCGGATCGCTCTCGAAAGGGGCAACGTCGGTCCGAACGAAGGCCTCAACCCGGTCGGCGAGTTCGATGGCGGCTTGCGAGATGGCAGTCATGAGCGGGCTTGGTCCTATTCCAGCGTGTTGTATTGCAAATGCGCGCTCGGAATAGGCCGCGGACCGCGGAGCTGAAAGCTTCAATAATGATAAGAGCGCGCGCTAGTCTTGAGGGAGTGTCGCAATACCACGCCGGGTGGTGAGATAGGTTGCAAAGCTCGCCAGCCAATGGCTGCCGGCATAATGCTCGTCTGATACGGCAGCGATCCCGATCCGCTTGTGGAGCTCTGCCGAAGCCTCGAGCGCGGCTACCCGAGGGTCGCTTGCAGGCAAAGCGCTGGCGATGCCTTCCATTGCCCAGGCTCGGCTGAGGTTGACCCCATCGAGATGCACCAGCTTACCGTCGCTGGCATCGAGCACGACGCCAGGTTCAAGCCAGTCATCGCTGCCATCGGTTGGGATTTGCGGCATGAAAGCCTCAAGCCAAGTTGCGAATTCGGCCTCTGGCAGGACCCGGCGCATCAGGTCAGCTTCCATCAGGCAGGGGGAGAGAAAGTCCTCGCCGGAGGGCTCATAAGCGAGCGGGCAATTCACGTCATTCGCGTGGAACTTCAGAGTCTTGGCGACCAGCGCTTGCTCGAGCTCTTCGTTACCGACGCCCCGCGCATAATCGAGCATCAGCCCGAACGCGAAGGCGGTCTGATTGTGTGTGCCAAGGCGGACGGGATAGGAGAGCTTGGGCAGCCAATCGAGGACTTCACCGACGATCGCATCTTCCAGGGGTCGCAAGATGGCGCGCCATTCGGTCAGTTGCGGATCCTGGTTTTCCTCCAGTTCGAGCACCAGTTGGAGATACCATGCGATGCCATAGGGCCGCTCAAATGAGCCGCGACCTTCGCCTTGATAATAGGAGAGTTCGGCGGCGAGGTTCTGCTCTGTGAAGCTTTGCGCAAGTGCGGCCCGGATGTCATCGGCCAGCGGCGTTGCGGGACGCGTGGTCAGCATACGAGTGAGCAACCAGTGGCCATGGACCGAAGAGTGCCAGTCGTAACAACCATAAAACGCCGGGGTCAGCTCTCGCGGAGGGCGGACGTCACCATCGGAGTTCAGCACATGCGCGATCTTGTTGGGATATTCGCGATGCACGCAGTCCAATGCCAATCGAGCGAAACGGTCTTCGACGGTCATGCTTTCCCCTGTCGCAGTGATCGCGCCTTCGGCGGAGTGATCAGGATCGATGTCTGGCTCGGCACAGGACACGAGCAACGCAAGAGAGCCCAAAACACATGCAAACCTCAAAACGTCACCTCACGATTTCTCTTCGGTAACGGCCTTATCGAGTAATCTGAGCAAGCTGCAAGGCAAAGCGGATGACTGACTGCTCAAACATGGGGTTAGACTGGAAGAGGCCTTGGCATTAGCATTCCAGATATGGGCAGACGAAATGCACTACTGGTTTCACTTGGGCTGGTCGTCGGGCTCGGATTTCCCGCGCAAAGCCATGGGACCGATCCAACGCGATACGATTGCAGCATCGAGCGGCACGATGGCGAAAAGGTATGGGCTGTTCGCGAGATCGGCTATCTCCGTGCGAGTTGGAGCCTGAGCACCGACCAGCAGACTTTCATTGGCGCCAGTCTATGGTTGGAAAGCAAAGCTGATACCGATGCCTATTTGTCGCAGTCTTCGACCGCAGGACTGAATGATTTGATGACCATCTCAACACTGCTTGATATTCCGAACGAAGGGGCTTGGCTCACACTGAACGGCAACGGTGTTTCCTCAGGCCCACATTATCACAATCGCCATGACGAGCGTTACCTCGCGGTCAGCGTAGATCGCGATCGCTTTCTCCAGATGGCAGAAGGCGGTGGCGATATCCGCTTGGTCTGGCAATCGACCGCCGGAACTGTGTTGTTCGAAGATCTCCTGTCATCAAGTATGATCCAGAATACCGAAACAGAGCTCGGTTCGCTTGTCCGCTTGGTCGAGCACAATCGCCTCAACCGGCCAGAGCGCTGCGGTGAAGTGATTGTTGTTGCGAACTGAAGAGAGTCTGAGCGTCTTATGGCGCAGCTGACTGCCGAGCGGGTAGATCTCTCTTGGGAACAAGAAGAGCCAGACACCGGGTGGAATTGCACAGGCGCTTGAATATCTGGTGGTGTATGAAAAGGCTGGTTGCGGGAGTTGGATTTGAACCAACGACCTTCAGGTTATGAGCCTGACGAGCTACCGGACTGCTCCATCCCGCGGTACCGAGCGTGGCATCCAAAGCGCAAAGCCTAGAGACGCCAAAAGGGCCAACCCGGAGGCAAGCCCTTTGACAAGTGAATGGGTTTTTTACCGCGCAATCCGCTGGCTGCAATGCCTGGCGACGACCTACTCTTCCATGCCTTAAGACATAGTACCATCGGCGCAGTCTGGTTTCACGGCCGAGTTCGAGATGGGATCGGGTGGGTCACAGACGCTATGGCCACCAAGCAATGGAGCCAGCGGATGCGGGATTAAATCGATGAACCACTTGAAATTCAAGCGGTTGGTAAAGGGCGTATCTGGCTGGAGAACTCCTCCACCGCAGACAGCCGGCCCATTGGGCAGGACTGTCGTTGACAGTGCGAACTCTCAAGCGCGATCAGAACTATTAGGACCAGTTAGCTCCACACATTACTGCGCTTCCACACCTGGCCTATCAACGTCATGGTCTATGACGGTTCGAAGATACCTTATCTTTAGGGAGGCTTCCCGCTTAGATGCTTTCAGCGGTTATCCCGTCCATGCATAGCTACCCAGCGGCACCCTTGGCAGGATGACTGGTACACCAGAGGCATGTTCACCCCGGTCCTCTCGTACTAGGGGCAACTCCTATCAAGTATCGACGCCCACGGCAGATAGGGACCAAACTGTCTCGCGACGTTCTGAACCCAGCTCACGTACCACTTTAATTGGCGAACAGCCAAACCCTTGGGACCTGCTCCAGCCCCAGGATGTGATGAGCCGACATCGAGGTGCCAAACGATTCCGTCGATATGAGCTCTTGGGAATCATCAGCCTGTTATCCCCGGCGTACCTTTTATCCGTTGAGCGATGGCCCTTCCACGAGGGACCACCGGATCACTATGACCGACTTTCGTCTCTGCTCGACTCGTCAGTCTCGCAGTCAGGCAGGCTTATGCCATTGCACTCTCGCAGCCGGTTTCCAACCGGCCTGAGCCTACCATCGCGCGCCTCCGTTACTCTTTAGGAGGCGACCGCCCCAGTCAAACTACCCGCCACAGAGGGTCCCACTACCGGATAACGGTAGTTGGTTAGACATCAGAAAACAGCAGGGTGGTATTTCACCTATGGCTCCACTCGGACTGGCGCCCAAGTTTCAAAGCCTCCCACCTATGCTACACAACTCTTTCCTAATGCCACTCTGAAGCTGCAGTAAAGGTGCACGGGGTCTTTCCGTCTAACCGCGGGTACTCCGCATCTTCACGGAGAATTCAATTTCGCTGAGCATATCCTGGAGACAGTGGGGAAGTCGTTACGCCATTCGTGCAGGTCGGAACTTACCCGACAAGGAATTTCGCTACCTTAGGACCGTTATAGTTACGGCCGCCGTTTACTCGGGCTTCAATTCGGAGCTTGCACTCCTCCTCTTAACCTTCGAGCACCGGGCAGGCGTCAGACCCTATACGTCGTCTTGAAGCCGACTTAGCAGAGTCCTGTGTTTTTGATAAACAGTCGCTACCCCCTGGCCTGTGCCCCCCGCTAAAAGTTGCCTTCTAACGGGGCCTCCTTCTTCCGAAGGTACGGAGGCAATTTGCCGAGTTCCTTCAGGATACTTCTCTCAAGCGCCTTGGTATACTCTACCTGACCACCTGTGTCGGTTTCGGGTACGGTCTATACGGAGAGGCTATTTCCTGGAACCACTTGGCTGCCCACCCAATCCAATAAGGATGAACAACTTCCATGATCCGTCACACATCTCCAGGCCCACGAATATTAACGTGGTTCCCATCGACTACCCCCTTCGGGCTCGTCTTAGGGGCCGGCTTACCCTGCGCCGATTAGCGTTGCGCAGGAACCCTTGGTCTTTCGGCGAGAGGGCATCTCACCCTCTTTATCGCTACTCATGTCAGCATTCGCACTTCCGATACGTCCAGCGTCGGTTACCCTTCGCCTTCACTCGCTTACGGAACGCTCCGCTACCGCTGCAGTAAACTGCAACCCTAAGCTTCGGTGCATATCTTTAGCCCCGGTACATCTTCGCCGCAGGAACCCTTATTTAGACCAGTGAGCTGTTACGCTTTCTTTAAAGGATGGCTGCTTCTAAGCCAACCTCCTGGTTGTTTTGGGATTCCCACATGCTTTCCCACTTAGATATGACTTGGGGACCTTAGCTGTAGGTTAGGGCTGTTTCCCTTTTGACGACGGACCTTAGCACCCGCCGTCTGTCTGCCAGACAAGACTCGATGGTATTCGGAGTTTGGTTAGGTTTGGTACCGCTCGCGCAGCCCTAGCCCATCCAGTGCTCTACCCCCATCGGCATAAATCTGACGCTCTACCTCAATAGATTTCGCGGAGAAC